>JAEYCM010000043.1 GCA_023455425.1 Bacillota bacterium
GTTGTACGCAAGCGGCAGCCCCTTCATCATGGTCAGGAGCGTCGTCAGGTTGCCGTACACGCGCCCGGTCTTGCCGCGGATCAGTTCCGCCGCGTCCGGATTCTTTTTCTGCGGCATGATGGAAGACCCGGTCGAGTATGCATCGTCCATCTCCACAAAGCGGAATTCGTCCGTGCTCCACAAAATCAGCTCCTCGCAGAAGCGCGAGAGATGCATCATGATGATCGAGGCGCACGCCGCGTACTCAATGCAGAAATCCCGGTCGCTCACGGAATCGAGGCTGTTGCGCGTGATGTGTGCAAAACCCAGTTCCTTTCTAACCAGTTCGCGATCCAAGGGATACGTGCTCCCTGCAAGCGCGCCTGCGCCAAGCGGCATGTAATCCATGCGCTTTTTGCAGTCAGAAAGCCGCTCCATATCCCTGCGGAACATCTCAAAGTATGCCATCAGGTGGTGCGAAAGTGTGATGGGCTGCGCCTTCTGCATGTGTGTGTAGCCGGGCATCCCTGTGCCCGTATGCGCGCCTGCCGTCTTGAGCAGCGCCTGTTCGAGCGCAATTAGGTTACTAATCGTCACATCCGTGCCCTGGAGCATGTACATCCTGCAATCGAGCGCCACCTGGTCGTTGCGGCTGCGCCCCGTATGTAGGCGCTTACCCGCATCGCCAATGCGCTCGGTTAACAGCACCTCCATGTTCATATGTACATCCTCGGCGGATTTTGAGAACACTAGCTTCCCCGCCTCATAATCGGCAAGCAGCCCGGTCAGCCCTTCCATCATTCTTTCCGCATCCGCAGCCGGAATGATCCCCTGCGCTTTTAGCATCTTGGCATGCGCGATGGAGCCTAAAATATCCTCCCGCGCCATGCGGCTGTCCACCGATATAGAGGAGTGAAAATCTTCCATGGCTGCGTCCGCAGCTTTCTGGAATCTTCCCCCCCAGAGCTTGTCGTTGTGTTGCTGCATTTTGGTGCACCTCGTTTCCTGCTGTACAAAAAAGTGGCTGTGCGGAGTCTTTGGGAGACTCCTCCCCTAAACCTCCGCTTAGGAGCGTAACGCCCCTAAGAACCCCTTCCCGAAGCCGCCAAATTGGGCGGCTTCGAGTTTGGGATTCCAAAGGGACGTGTTCCTTTGCAGGGGTATGGGGGGCAACGCCCCCATCATTCCCTATTTACTTCTTATTCGCCTGCTCCATCAGCGCGCGCACCTTGAGCGGCAGGCCGAACAGGTTGATAAAGCCCTCCGCGTCCTTCTGGTTGTAGATTTCTTCCTTCTCAAACGTCGCAAGCTCGGGGTTGTAGAGACTATAGGGACTCTTGACGCCCGCATGGTAGGTCTTGCCCTTGTAGAGCTTGAGGCGGGAAACGCCCGTGGTATTCTCCTGCATGATGTCCACCATAGCGTCCATGGATTGCCTGAGCGGCGTATACCACTTGCCGTCATAGACGAGCTCAGCGTACTTGATGGACATCTGCTGCTTATAATGCATGGTGTCCCGGTCGAGCGTAAGATATTCGAGCTGCTGGAGCGCGTCATAGAGGATGGTTCCGCCTGGATTTTCGTAGACGCCGCGGCACTTGATGCCGACGAGGCGGTTTTCCACCATGTCGTCGATGCCGATGCCATGCTTTGCGCCAAGCTCGTTGCACTTGGTCAATAAGGCAACAGGATCGAGCGTTTCGCCGTTGACGGAGACGGGGATACCCTTTTCAAAGCCGATCTCAATGTAATCCGGCACATCGGGCGCAAGCTCGGGCGCGGTGTTGATGAGATACAGGCTGTTCTTGGGCTCGTTCCACGGATCCTCAAGATCAAGCCCCTCATGGGAAAGGTGCCAGATGTTTCGGTCCATGCTATAGGATTCTTCAGCACGGAACTGCAGCGGGATATTCTTTTCCTTGGCATAGGCGATTTCCTCACTGCGGCCCTTTAAATCCCAAATGCGCCAGGGGGCGATAATTTTGAGTTCCGGGGCGAGCGCCTTGATGGTCAGCTCAAAGCGGACCTGGTCGTTGCCTTTTCCGGTCGCGCCATGGGCGGCGGCGGTGCAGCCTTCCTGTTTTGCAATCTCTACCAGCTTTTTCGCAATCACGGGGCGGGCGGTAGAAGTGCCAAGCAGATACTTGTTTTCATACTTTGCGCCGGCTTTGAGGGTGGGGAACACAAAATCCCGCACGTATTCCTCTTTGACGTCCTCAATGTAGATCTTGCTTGCGCCGGTCTTGATGGCCTTTTCATAGAGCGGGCTCAATTCCTCGCCCTGGCCGACGTCCACCGCAACGGCAATGACTTCGCAATCGTAATGCTCTTTGAGCCAGGGGATGATGACGGAAGTATCCAATCCGCCCGAATATGCAAGGGCAATTTTCTCCTTTGCCATGTTTACGCCTCCTGTTTTGTGATCAATGCGATAATTATACATTATTATGAATAATTATTCAACATGTTTTTTTGTAATTTGGATTTATCTTTCCATTTTGTCTCCGGTTCTATATCGTTTCTCCCAAGAATTTTAACCCGGAACCATCCGCCATTCCCGGTCTAAAAGCACAGGCTACATGTTTTTTGGCATTTTTGCGCGCATGAAGACAGCGCCGCTTCCATAAACTACTCGCCGAGGTGAGAATCATGGAACAACGCTATTCCGATATGCACGCGCTGCTCAAAAACGACTCGCACGCGTGGAAGTATTTCAACATGCTGCCGGATTACGTGCGGGACCAGATCAGTACGCGCGCATCCAATGTCAAAACCTTCTCCAGCCTGCAGGCGTATGCGGAAAACTTGCTGGAAGGGGATCATTGATGCCTGTGCCGATAAACCGGAAGAATGAGCGCATGCTTGCAATCTGTGTTGCGCCCATAGCCAATCGCATGCAGCGCCTGCCCGACAGCGCGCCGCAGGCGCGGCCCAAGCAACGTTTTCCAAATGACAATCTCTGATCTCCAACTTTCTTTTTTTCAAAAAGGCCGATTGATCGGCTTTTTTATTTGCCGTTTTCATTCTTTCAAGTTAATGTTTAATAATATTAAAAATAATATCAATATTATTAATTTTAATATTGATATTTTTAAATCGCCGCCATATAATAAGAATGGGAAAAGGAGGAACGCCATGAGTTATCAATTACCTACCAAATGTCCGGTTTGCCAGACCTCGCTGCGGATCACACGGCTTAGCTGCCCATCCTGCAAAACGGAGCTTTCCGGCAGCTTTGTTCCCTGCAAATACTGTGCGCTGGATGAAAAGCAGCAGATGTTTTTGGAGACGTTCCTCAGGTGCAGAGGCAATATCAAGGATGTGGAACGCACGTTGAGCCTTTCTTACCCGACAGTGAAGGGACTTTTGGATGAACTGCTGCGCGCGCTCTATCCCGCAGACGCCGCACAAAAAGAAGAGACGCTCCGCGTTTCGGACGTATTGGACCGGCTGGAAAACAAAGAAATCACTGCCCAGGAGGCAGCAAAATTATTGGCGCAATTGAAAGGAGAATAACAATGGAAACAACAGACAGGACCCGTATTTTGAATATGCTCAAGGAAGGGCACATCACCGTAGAAGAGGCGGAAGAACTGCTGCGCGCGCTTGAACAGCCCCAACCCCCGTCTGCGCCCATTCCGCTCAAAGACGCCCGCGGGCGCAAGGGCAAAAAGCTGCGCGTGGTAGTGGATGCGGGAGAAAACAGCCAAAAAGCGAAGGTGAACATCAACGTTCCCATTTCCCTCATCAAAACCATAGGCCCCATCCTTGCAAAAAACATACCGACGGAAGCACAGCGGGAACTTGATAAGGCTGGGGTGGATATCGTCGCCATTATGGACAGCATTGAGGAATTTATGGACAGCGGGCTGGAAGAAGATATCGTGAATGTGGACATCAATGAAGGGGACGACATTTCCAAGGTACGCGTATATGTCGAATAGACCGGTATTCTTCCTGTGCTTCAGGCTGCGGGTCAGGGAAAAGGCGAGGTTCGGCTTTGCCTTTGCGCTTCCGTTTTTCGTCCTGTTCGCCTTTGTTGATATATTGGACGATATTGCGCAGCTAGCGAAACTGTTCGCACCCCGCGCGACCATAACGACGGCAAAAGATGGGGAGCGTTCTGCCGCGGCATGGTGCAAGAGCGTCACAGGAAGCATCATGGATTTGTTGTGGGAGCTTGCCATGAAGACCGGCCCGCTCGATCTTGTGGATGTGGACGTCACAGATAAGCGCGGGTCGGTATTGGTCAAACTGCTGACGCGCTAGGGGGAAAATACCATGAAGTTATTGATAAAGCTGCTGATCTGCCTTGGCGCGCTGGTCATCACCGCATACGCTTTTCCCGCACAGGTTGCGGCGGAAGGCGGGATATGGACGCTTGTTGCCGCATCCGTCATCCTGTGGTTATGCAACCTCATTGTAAAGCCGCTGCTGCAGGCACTGTGCCTGCCCATTACGCTCGTTACGGCCGGGCTGTTCTTCTTTGTCGTAAACGCGTGGATGGTGAGCCTGACGGACGCCATACTGCCCGGGCTTATGATCGGCGGGTTCTGGCTGAAGCTGTTTACGGCGCTGCTCGTATCGGTTGGCAACGCGCTGCTGCTATCAGCGCGAAAAGCGCGCATGTAGGGAACCTCAGCCGATGAAGAAGTTATACAAAAAGAAGGCGCGGGCCGCTTGCAAAACGAGGCCCGCGCCTTTTTCCATGTGCCGTTTCATCCTGATGCCGCGGTTGATTTTGGGCGTTTTTGTTTATAATCCTATTATCAAAACAACTTCACAAAAGGAGGGGCATCCCGTGAAAATCAGCGCAAGAAACCAGATCAAGGGCAAAATTGTATCCATCGACAAAGGGCTGGTCAACGCGATTGTGGTGATCGATATTGGCGGCGGAAACAAAATCAGTTCCAATATATCTGTAAAAGCCGTGGAAGAGCTTGGGCTCGCGGCAGGGATGGACGCCTATGCCGTCATCAAGGCTTCGTCCGTGATGGTCGGCGTGGACGACTAACTTTTATAATGAAACATTAAGCCCGCATGCGGGCTTTTTTGCTGGCCGGAGCTTGGAAAATGATATACGGAATTTGACGTCGCGAAAGAGGAGCCTGTGAGCAGTACGTTACTTTGCAGCCATATCCCCATGCATCCGTTTTGCCGCCTCGTACATCAAAAGCCCTGCCGCCATGGAGGCGTTCAACGATTCCGCGCGCCCGTACATGGGCAGTTTTACAAGATGGCACAGGGAAGCGATTTCTTCCGATACCCCGCTGCCCTCGTTGCCGATAATGATGACGCAGTTTTCCCCCAACCCCGGAAGCGTCGCGCTGCCGTTTAAATGCCCGCACAGAAGCGTATAGCCGTCACTTTTTAGCGAAGCGAGCGTTTCATAGAGATTGCCTTTCCAAATCGGGATATGGTAGGTGGAGCCCATGGCGGCGCGCAGCGTCTTGGGTGCATACGGGTCCGCGCAGCCGTTTGAAAGCAGCAGTGCGCTTGCCCCCATGGCGTCCGCCGTGCGCAGTATGGCGCCTAAATTGCCGGGATCCTGAACGGTATCAAGCGCCACCAACATGCCGGAAGGAAGGCTTTGCGCAAACGGGGGCGTGTGCACCGTGGCGCATACGCGCTGCGGCGTCGCCGTGTCGCACATGGCTTCGAGCACCGGGCGGGTAACGGTATAAAGTATCGTCCCGCGCTCGGAAAGTATGGCGCGCTCTTCTATAAACTCCTGTTCCGCACCCTCTTCAAAGAATGCCTCCCGCACGGCCATACCGGAGGAGATTGCCTCCTGCAGCAGCTTTTTCCCTTCAATCAGGTGCATGGAAAGTGTCAGCCTGTTCTTTGCGGCAAACAGGCTTTTTGCGCGCTTGACGGTTTCGTTGCTGCGGCTTTCAATTCGCACGGGGCATTCCTCCTAATATAAAAGACGGGGTATGAAAAAGGCGGCATCCTACAATGACCGGATGCCGCCTTACATGCGCTTACTCTTAGGCGCGCGCCTGGGTGGCGACGTCTACAAGTTCCTTGAATGCCTTCATATCGCTGATGGCGAGGTCTGCAAGCACCTTGCGGTTGACTTCCACGCCTGCGAGCTTGAGGCCGTTGATCATGCGGCTGTAGGTGGTTCCGTTCAGGCGCGCACCGGCGTTGATACGGGCGATCCACAGCTTGCGGTATTCGCGCTTCTTAAGCTTGCGGCCGACATACGCATAGGAGAGGGATTTCATCACCTGCTGCGTTGCGCTGCGGTACTGTTTGCTCTTTGCGCCAAAGTAGCCCTTTGCGAGCTTTAAGACCTTGCGGCGCTTTTTAACGG
>JAEYCM010000013.1 GCA_023455425.1 Bacillota bacterium
GAACAAACTCCGAACGTCTCACCAAGCTCAAGAACGACCCGAACTCCGATGTGGACGTGATTTACCTTGCCCAGCAGTACGCGCAGGATGGCTTTGACGCAGGCCTGTTCGACGAATTTGATTATTCCCGCGTGCCGAACGCGGAATTCCTGCTGGAAAAGGCCTCCGTCTTTAAGGACACCAAGCAGGGCCCGCCCACTACGATGAACCGCCTGGGTATCATCTACAACGCGGATGAAGTGGAGATCACCTCTTTTGCGGATCTGTGGGATGCAAAGCTTGCCAACGCCATTGCAATTCCCGATATCGCGACGACGTTTGGCCCCGCCACCGTTACCATTGCCGCAAAATATGCAGGCGTGGATTATGCGACGGATAATGGCGAAGCAGCCTTCAAAGCGCTTGAAGCGCTTAAGCCCAACATCGTAAAAACGTACTCCAAGTCTTCCGATTTGAAGAATATGTTTGCTTCCGGCGAAATCAAGGTTGCGCTTGCGGCGGAATTCGCCTACAACACAATGGGCGACGATACCACGGCCAACCTCGTGTTCCTTGACCCGGCTGAAGGCGCGTACCTCAACTTCAATACGATCAACATCGTGAAGACCTCCGATCAAAAGGATCTCGCGTACCTGTTCGTAGATCATGTTCTCTCTGCGGAAAGCCAGCTGGCAGGCGCCATCAACGTTCCCGAGTCCACGGTAAACACGCAGGTAGAACTTACCGAAGATGTTGCAGCCAAGCTTACCAGCATTGAAATTGCCGATAAATCCAATGTTGTGGATTTCAAAGTGGTAAACGCACAGCTTGCCGCCTGGGTAGACCTGTGGAACCGCACGCTCAACTCCTAACCGCGGCCGGCCGCGAATTTTAAACGCAACAGCACTGCGGGCCGGTATCAACCGGCCCGCATGCTGACCTGTATTCGGGGGTAATTTTTCTTGTCTGATCTTCTTTTACGCAACGCAATCGTGCTCACAATGGATGAGCAGGATACCGTGATCCAAGATGGTTTTGTTTTCGTGCGAGGCGGCAAAATCGAGGCGGTTGGCCCTTCCGGCCAGGCGCCTGAAAACACAAGCGGGCTTCAAGTGCTCGATTGCCGCGGCAAAATCGTGATGCCTGGTTTTATCAATACGCATTCGCACCTGCCGATGATCGTCTTCCGCACGCTTGGAGACGATATTCCGGACAGGCTCAACCGCTACCTGTTTCCGTTGGAAAACCGGGCGATGAACCGCGAAATGGCCGTTGCAGGAGCAAACTATGCCTTTGCGGAACTGCTGCGCGGCGGGGTCACCACCGTCTTTGACAGCTATTATTTTGAAAATGAAATTGCGATGGCCGCGGAAGCCAGTGGGATCCGGGCTGTTTTATCCGAAACCGTCATGTGCCGCCCTGCGCCGGATGCAAAGGAGCCATATGGTGGAATAGCGCATACGCGTGAACTGATTGCAAATTGGAAAGGGCATCCGCGCGTCAGGCCCGCGGTCAATTGCCATGCGCCATATACAAACGACGCGGCACATTTGCGAGAATGCCACAAAATCGCGCGTGAAAATAACCTTGTGATGTCCATGCATGTATCCGAAATGGATTATGAGCAGGAGGAATGGCGCACAAAATATGGTACAACGCCGTTTGCCTGGCTGGACAGCCTTGGCGTCTTGGACGAGCATTTTCTCGCGGCGCACGCCATACATGCAAACGACGCGGATATTGAAATCCTGGCCAAGCGCGGGGTGAAAATATCCCACAATGCAGGCTCCAACTCCAAAAGCGCCAAGGGAGTTGCGCCTGTACGCAGCATGCAGCAAAAAGGCGTTGTTGTCAGCCTGGGCAGCGACGGGGCAATGAGCGGAAACACGCTGGATATCATCACGCAACTGCCGCAGGTCGCAAAGCTGCAAAAACTCTATTTGCAAGACCGCGCGGCGTATCCCGCGCGCGAAGTGCTGCGGATGGCCACCATCAACGGCGCAAAGGCGCTGGGGCTTTCTGACATTACCGGTTCGCTCGAGCCGGGCAAGCAGGCGGATATTGTTATCCTTGAAACCGACAGCGTCAATATGCAGCCCATCTACGATGCGTATTCCACCATCGTTTACAGCGCAAATCCCTCCAACGTGGAAACAACGATTGTTGACGGCAGGATTTTGATGCACAAAGGCGCATTTTTTACGCTGGATTTTGCCCATATTAAGCAGGAGCTGCTTTCTTATCAGGAAGCGATACGTAAAATTCTTCCGGAACTGGATCAGTCGCTTTGAATAATAAGATTCATGATTATCGTGCTTGAGCGATTGCAAGATATAATTTTGAAACAATGCGTCCTGCCGGTTTTTTAGGCAGGACGCGCTTTTATAGGATCTCCCTTACCGCCGCTTCAATCCTCTCCACACCGGGAAGCGCGCGCTTTTCCAGTTCGGGGTTAAAGGGGACGGGGCAGAACATGCCGCCCACCCGCTTGATGGGCGCGCGCAGGTGATGGAACGCATCGCTGCCCGCGATGGTGCTCACAATCTCGCCGCCAAAGCCGCCGAACTCCACGGCTTCGTGTACCACGACCACCTTCCCCGTCTTTTTCGCCGTGTCGATCACCGCCCCTGTATCGAGCGGGGAAAGGGTGCGAAGGTCCAGCACCTCAATCTCCTTGCCTGTTTCGGCCTTAATCTTTTCCGCCACTTCGAGCGCCATCAACACCTGACGGCCATATGTGATGATGGAAAGGTCGCGCCCTTCGCGTTTGACTTTAGCCACACCCAAAGGAATGGTATATTCTTCTTCCGGCACCATGCCCGTGGTGCGGTATAGGAGCTTGGGTTCCATAAAAACGCAGCAGTTGTCGTCCCGTATGGCGGATTTTAAAAGTCCTTTCGCGTCATACGGGGTGGAGGGCACGATCACTTTCAGGCCCGGCACGTGGCAGCACATCTGCTCGAGCGACTGGCTGTGCTGCGCCGCGGCGCCCGTGCCGCCGCCGTGCGCAGTACGGATGACAAGCGGCATTTTGACCTTTGGGCCAAACATATAGCGCATCTTTGCGGCCTGGTTAATGATCTGGTCATAACAGACCGCCAAAAAATCCGAAAACATCAGTTCCACAATGGGACGCATGCCGGTGATGGCGGCGCCTACGCCCGCGCCGATAAAGGCGGTTTCGGAAATGGGGGTATTCATCACCCGCTCGGGGCCGAATTCCTGTACCATTCCCTTGGATACCTGAAACGTGCCGCCATATACACCGATATCCTCCCCCATGAAGAAGACGTTCTCATCCCGGCGCATTTCCTCGCTCATCGCCTCGTTCAGGGCGGCAGCGTAGGTGATTTCTCTCATAGCCATCTTATGTCCTCCCGCCCCGCTATTCCGCATACACGCAGTCGAGCACATCATCAGGGTCCGGCGAGGGGCTTGATAGCGCAAACTGCACGGCAGCCTCGATCTGACCGGCGGTCTTTTGATCCATCTCATCAATTTGGTCTTTTGTAAAGACCTTATTTTCAATGAGATAGTTTTTAAAGCGGAGGATGGGGTTGCGTTCCTTCCACCAGTTGATTTCCTCCCCGCTCCGGTAAAGGTTCTGGTCGCTTTTGGAGTGCCCCGCGGTGCGGTAGGTATGCTCCACAATCAGCATGGGACCGTTTTTGAGGGCATACTCCCTTGCTTTCTTTACGGTATCGTAGACTTCCAGCACGTTGTTGCCGTCGCAGTCCACGGCCTTCATTCCGTAGCCCGCGGCGCGTTTAGAGAGATCGGTTTCCTTTGTGGCCCTTTCAATCGACGTGGACATGCCGTAGGTGTTGTTGAGCATGACGAACAGCAGCGGCAGGTTCCAGGCGGCGGCGAGATTCATGGATTCGTGAATCGCGCCCTGGTTGGAAGCGCCGTCCCCAAAATATACGACGCACACACGGTCAAGCCCTTTCTTTTTTGCGGTGAGAGCCGCGCCGCAGCCGATGGGACCGTTCGCTCCCAAAATGCCGTTTGCCCCGAGCACGCCCTTATCAAAATCGCAGATATGCATGGATCCGCCGCGCCCGCGGTTGAGGCCGGTCTCCTTGGCGAGGATCTCCGCCATCATATGGTTCACGTCGCACCCCTTGCCGATGGCTTCGCCATGGCCGCGGTGAGTGGCAAGCATGTAATCGTCCGCATGCAGCGCATAGCCGGTGCCGATTCCCGTGGCTTCCTGCCCGATGCTAAGGTGCGCTGTCCCGTGGAGCATGCCTTTCTGGAAAAGTTCAAACACCTTTTCCTCAAATTTTCTGACTACCATCATGCCTTCCATCAGGCGGCAGAGTAGGTCTTTATCGTTCCTGTAGCAGTCTTCCGGACTGGTGCAGGTAAACGTATCAAGCCTGGGATTTATCAAAGCAACCACCCCTTTTTAGTCCTGAAGCGCACAAAAGCGAGCTGTATGTTCCCATGCGCCCCGGCAGCTATGCGCCCTATTGTTATTGTAACCAAAGCCAGCCTGATTTGAAGATAAATGGGTAAAAGTTCAGAAAAAAATCACACTGTGCTGCAACATATCCCTTAGGCCGGAAACCTGCAACAAGCCGCGCCGCCTATAAAAAGCCGGCCGCAAGACCAATCAACATCCGATGGTACTTACGGCCGGCACAGCGGCAGTCTTTACGCTACATGCGTCTTATAAAAGCCCGGAAAGCTCGCTTCTAAGGTACACTTTCACTTCGTCCGCGGTGGGTAGCGCCTTGACCGTATTGGCCAGCTCTTCCGCCTTTTGCACCGTCAGGCCAGCCAACAGCTTTTTGATGGGCGCGACCGAAGCGAGGCCCATGCTCAACTTGCGCATGCCAAGGCCCACCAACACGACGGCCGCAAGCGGGTCCCCACCCATTTCGCCGCATACGCCCACGGGCTTGTTGAGGCGCTTGAACTGCTCCACCACATAGCCGATCAATCGGAACATTGCCGGGTGATAGCTCTGGTAATAGTCCACCAGCGCGGGATTCATGCGGTCCACCGCCGTCATGTACTGGCAGAGGTCGTTGGAACCGATGGAAGCGAAATCCACCTCCTGCGCCGCAAGGTCCGCAATGAGCGCGATGGAGGGGATCTCCACCATGATGCCAAGCTTGTAGGCCGTACTGAACGGAATTCCCTCTTTGGTAAGCTCCGCCTTGGCTTCCTCGATCATTGCTTTGGCGCGGCGGATATCGTCCAAACTCGCCACCATGGGCAGCATAATCCACAAATTGCCGTGCACGGAAGCGCGAAGCGCCGCGCGAAGCTGGGTGCGGAACAGTTCGGGATGCGTAAAGCAAAGGCGCAGGGCGCGGTTGCCTAAAAACGGGTTTTCTTCCTTGGGGAGCGGCATACTTTTTAACTGCTTGTCCCCGCCGATATCGAGCGTGCGGAGGATCACGGGGCGGTCCCCGTAGGTTTCAAGCACCCTGCGGTAGGTCGTATACTGCTCTTCCTCAGTGGGAAGCTGCGCGCGGCCCATGTAAAGAAATTCCGTACGGAACAGACCTACGCCGTCGGTATAACGGCTGCCGTCAAGCTCCTCTTTCCCGGCAGACCCAATGTTCAACTGGACGTCCACGCGCACGCCGTCGGCGGTCAGGGGCTGGGCGTCCAAAAATTTCTTGGTCTCGGCTACTTTTCCGCGGTAGGCTTCCAGCTTCTTTGTATATTCAGCGAGTTCCTCAGGCGAGGGGTCCACAATGACGACACCCTGCAGCGCGTCCACAATGACGGTTCCGCCCTGCCTGAGGCAGGCAAGCACATTGGGAATGCCCAGCACGGCGGGAATTTCATAGCTGCGTGCAATGATGGCGGAATGCGAGGTGGGGCCGCCCACTTCCGTGAGGATGGCAAGCACCTTTTTGCGGTTGAGCGTGGCGGTATCCGAGGGGAACAGATCCTCCGCTACGACGATGGCGTCTCGCTCCAGCGTAGCAAGGTTCTTTTCCTCCACGCCCGCCCAGCAGCGAAGCAAGCGGCTGCGCACATCCCGAAGGTCCGCCGCGCGTTCGCGGATAAGTTCGTCCTCCAGATTTTCAAATATCTCAATGTAACGGTCATAAACCTTCAAAATCGCATAATCGGCGGAAGAAAGCTCGTTGGTCACCATGTCTACGATTTCTTCATCCAGGGTGACGTCGGTCAGTATGGCCTGATGCGCTACGAATATGGCCGCCTTATCCGGGTCGTCCTGCTGCAGGCGGGAAACGATATGCTCAAGTTCCATTTCCACAGCCTGTTTCGCCCCATGGTATTTTTGGATGTTCGCTTCCACCTCGTCCTGCGCAATGCTGTCCTGGCGGATATCCGGCACAAAGGGTTGAAAAAGATACACTTCGCCAATCGCAATACCCGGGGAAGCCGGGTTTCCTTTTATCACCATGGGGGTCCTCCGTCCTGCTATGCTTCACCGCGCCACGTCCATGTGTGCGGCGTGTTCCGCTCCCTGGGTATCCCGGGAGCCGCTTCTTTCTATTATCCGCTGCATGGAAGAGCTTGTCAAGAAAGGGCCCGTCTGTATTCCTTTGTCATATAAAAATTGACAAAAATAGTTCTATATAGTACTATACGGTATAGAAGGAGTGATGGCGTTGCCCACAAGGAACGGCGGATTTTTGATTTCCCAGGTAAAGCAGTTGCAGGACAGGGTCTTTGACGCTTTGTTGCGCCAATCCGGCATCCAGGATTTCAACGGCGCGCAGGGAAGAATTCTTTATGTATTATGGCAGGAGGACAACCTGCCGATTGTGGAGTTGTCCAAACGCACATCTTTGGCCAAAAACACGTTGACCGGTATGCTGGACCGCATGGAACACAACGGTTTTCTGATGCGCGCCTATGATGAAACCGACCGGCGGATGATTCGCATCCTGTTGACCCAAAAGGCCAGAGAGCTCAGCACAAAGTACTTAGAAGTGTCGAAGAAGATGACCGCACTGTTTTACAAGGGGTTTACGGAAGCGGAAATGGAAGCGTTTGAGCATTCGCTTGCGCGCATCCTCCAGAACATGAAGGATACGCTCTGATATTTTGGCTCACAACGCTTATTAAGACGGGAGGATAATTTTATGGAGTTTTACACGGCCGTTGCGCAGAGAAGGACCATCCGCGACCTGCAGGACAAGGAGATACCAACGGAAATTCTACACAGGATACTGGACGCGGGTTTAAAAGCCCCTACCAACGACCACCTGCGTAATTGGGAGTTTGTCGTCATGACCGACCCTGCGGAAAAAGCAAAGATTATTCAAAAAATACCCAAGTCGTTTTCCAAAGGCCAGGTCCAGGAGTTTCTCGATAGTTGCAACATGAGCGACCCAGTCCAGCGGGCCATGTATATGCAGGGCGTGCCCAAGCAATATACCATGCTGTATCATTCCGGCTGCCTGGTGCTGCCTTTTTTCCGGCAGGAAAGCCCGCTGCTAAAGCCGAAATCGATCAATGATCTCAACGGCTTTGCCTCCATTTGGTGCTGCATTGAGAACATATTCTTGGCCGCCACAGCGGAAGGCCTGGCGACCGCGTTTCGCATTCCCTTCCCTGCCGAAGTGAAGTACCTCAAAGAAGCTGTCGGCCATCCGGACAACTATGTGATGCCCTGCTACATTGCCATCGGCTATCCAAAAGAGGATGCGGACAATACCATCCAGTACGAATACTGCGCCGCGGATAAGATCCGCATGAACCGGTGGTAACCCATAATCTCCAGCCAATACAGTTCATTATAAAAGCAGGTTCATGTGGGTATTTCCAAAATGGCTATAGGAAAAGTCATATGGGCAATCGTGGGTAATCGGTTATATTGATGGCACGGCGAGCTCTCAATAAGAATGAGGGTATTGGTTTTCGCATGTGCGGCAGAATGAAAGCGGGAACTGCGTTTTTTCAGGCCGCACCTTAGCGCGACGGCCTTTTTATGCCGAACGAATTTTACATTTTGGGGATGATAGTATAAAATAACGAAAGATGGATGAATGTAACGCATGGAAGGAGGTCGATTCATGCAAAAAGCAAATGGACGATCGTAACGTGTGAGAGGAGGTTGATTGATGCAGAAAGTCTTAACTGAAAAACTAAAAGAGTCGGCCCTTGCTGTTGTGCCGATCAGCGCGATCATTTTGGCGCTGCACTGGACCATCGCACCGCTGCCGGGCTGGACGCTGGGAATGATGTTGGTTGGCATGCTCATGCTCTTTGTGGGGCTCGCGCTGTTTTCCATTGGCGTGGAACTCGCTATGATGCCCATCGGCCAGCATGTGGGGTCCGCACTGATTTCATCGCGCAAGTTGCCTTTGGTCATCATCGTACTGTTCATTTTCGGTTTTATTGTGACTGCGGCTGAACCGGATCTTTCCGTGCTTGCCAACCAGGTAGCCTCTATCCCGAATATGGCGCTGATTGCCGGCATCAGCGTGGGCGTGGGCGTATTTTTAGTGATTGCCGTGCTGCGGGTAGTGTTTCATTGGCGCCTGGGACGAGTCCTGGCAATAGCGTACCCCGTCGCCTTTATCGTTGCGATCTTTTCAAGCGACTATCTTGCCGTGGCCATCGATTCTGCGGCTGTCACCACCGGGCCGGTTACGGTGCCGTTCCTGCTTGCAATTGGCGGAGGGTTCGCAGCCGTTTCCAACAGCAAAAATGCCGAAGAGGATAATTTCGGCATCAGCGCAATATGTTCCGTCGGCCCCATCATTTCAGTGCTGATATTGGGGATGTTCCATGATTCGGCAAATACACAGTACCTTCCCCTGAAGAGCGCCGAAATCACGGATGCGTCCGGCCTGTTCACCCTGTTTGGATCGGGCATGTGGCACACCCTGCAGGAGGTCATCATCCTCATTGTGCCGGTTCTGGTTGTGTTTTTGATTTTCCAAATCATAAAATTGAAGCTTTCCCGCAGCGAATTGATCAAAATATTCGTGGGACTTGGTTATTTACTGATCGGGCTTACCATATTCCTGACCGGCGTGAACAAGGGTTTTATGCCCGCTGCGGTTTCCTTGGGCGAAGCAATAGGCAAACTTTCATACAATTGGATTCTTATTCCGATCTCGTTGGCTATCGGCGCCTGTGTCGTGCTGGCGGAACCGACGGTTTATGTGCTTGTAAACCAGGTGGCGAAGATTACCGACGATGCGATACCACGAAAGATGATGCTCTTTTCCATGGCGTTGGGTGTCGGTATCGCAATGAGCCTTTCGATCGTACGCATTTTATGGGGTATTTCCATCTGGTGGTTTTTGCTGCCGGGATATGCAATCTCCCTTTTGCTGACCTTTTTGGTGCCCAATATATTTGTGGGCATCGGCTTTGATTCAGGCGAAGTGGTCACGGGCGCGATGAGCGCTGCGTTTGTCATCCCATTCGCCGTCGGCGTATGCTCGGTGATTCCCGGCCGCAACGTGGTTGTGGACGCCTTTGGCATTGCGGGCCTGATCACCATGATGCCGCCGATTATTATCCAGACGATCGGCCTTATCTACAGCCGCAAGCTGAAGAAGGCCAGGAGGTTGGACGCCCAGGCCGCAGAACATAACGCCGAGGCAACCGAAACAGAGTTGGCCTCAGAGCCGGACACCGAAGCGTCCGAACTGCAGCGGGCTATGGCATTCGCCGCTGAAGCACCTGGACAGCAACCGGCCGCCAAGCTCGGTCAGGAACTCACCGAATTGCAGTTGGCCGTGGAGTCCAATGCCGCGCCGTTCGAAACGGAAAGACCTCAAGGTCCTAATTCCGAAGCAGCGCAAACACAGCAGGCAACGAAACCGCACGCGAAAACAGTTGGAACACAATAGGCAGCAAGAAAGGGCAGGATTACCGATATGCAGTTGGATAGACATAAACATTTGTCGATCAGCCTTCTATGCGTGATATGCGACCGGAACAAGCGCGACAAAGTCGAGGATATCCTTGGAAAGCACGAAACATTTTTCAACCTGATTGCCTACGGAAAAGGCACGGCAAACTCCAAGATATTGAATTATCTCGGCTTGGGAGAAACGGAAAAGGCGGTTTTTTTCAGCATACTGCCTATGGACACGGCACATGAAATCATGGAGGCCATCAATACGAAGCTGCAGCTGGTAAAGCCTGGGCACGGAATATTGTTCACAACCAAAATGCGTCAGGGATGCTATCATAAGCCTGTTGAATTTGTCAGCAATGCAAACGGAGGAATAACGATGCAGCAAGAATCATCTCACAATCTGATCATGGTGGTACTCAACCGCGGATATAGTGAGGATGTTATGGATGTCGCCCGGGCCTGCGGCGCGAAAGGCGGCACGGTGCTGCACGCGCGCAGTATCGGCACAGCCGGGATGGAGAAGTTTTTCGGCATAACAATTGCGCCTGAGAAGGAACTATTGATGATCGTGACGCAGGATACCGCTTCCTGTGACATCATGGCGGGCATTGCCGAAAAGGTCGGCCCAACGACAGATGCGTGCGCCATTTCATTTTCGTTGCCAATAAACGGCGTAAAGGGCATCCAGACGGTCAAAATCGAAGGATAAAGCACTTGATCCAATCAAAAACAGGAGGGGATCCCCCTCCTGTTTTTGATGCCCGGTTCCCGCGCCAGCCTTCCTCATTCATCCAGAGCAGCCCCGTCATTTTCCGCATGCAGCAACATCCAGATCGAGTTTTCCTTCATTCCGTCACAGCGGACGTAAAGGATATCCTCCCGATACACAATGGCGTCTCCATCGTACTTCGCGTCCCGGTCATACTGAAAGATTTCCACGCAACGGTCGTCTATGCTGGTGACCAGGCCGCGAATCTCATTGTTTTCGTTATCTTCCAGGGCAATGGAAACGATTTTCCCGGTTTCCTTGGCAAAACGCAGGAGGTTTTCCATTTGGTCTTCAGCGGCCTGCGGCACCTCCTCATGTGTTTGCCTGCGCAGCGCATACAGACGTCTGATCCGTTTGATGTACTGCGTATTCACCATTGTTCCAAAGAGGTCCCGCATGCGGAGCGCAAAGAATCCGCCCGCTATCCCGTTTGAATATACGTAAGCAATGAGAACGGTCTCCTTTGCTGCAGCAAGGACAAACCCCAGCATAAAGGCGGATACATCGTCTTTATCCTGATAGATCTCCGCCATCTCACACGTAAGTGCAAATTCCTTGAGTTTCTGATAAAGTCTTGAACCGATTTTCCCCGTTTCCCCCATAGTGTTCCTTTCAATACTCCATAAATGAATTCAATTCCTGTGGTAATTGTATCTATCTGTTGCATCAAGCGTTATTAATAAGCATACCGATGCAGCATGGCGATGGCAAATGGATAATGATTCCTGAGAAATGGCTAGAAAAAGTCCCGCATAGAAAGCGGGACGAAAAACACAAATTGGATTTGAGAAATACCCCGTTATTTCGCCGCTGCCTGCGCAGAAAGGTTCCACATGACGCCGTACTTGTCCACTACAATACCGTAGCAGGGGCTGAAGAACGTTTGTTGCAGCGGCATATGTACCCTGCCCGCTTCGGAAAGTACCGCAAACGCGTGCCGGACTTCCTCTTCCGAGCACTCCACAACAATCGCAACGCGCTCGGATTCCGCGTCGTTGATTTCCCCGAACGAATCCGACATGCGGATGAAGTTATCCCCAAAGCGCAGCGTTGCATGTAGAATTCGCCCTTTTAACTCCTCCGGTACCGGCGGGCCGCCGCCGGGCGGGATGTCCCCGAAACGCATCCTTTCGATCACACCGGTATTGAACGCACGGCTGTAAAGCTCGATGGCGTCATTGCATTCGTTGCGAAAGTACAGATATGGCCTGATTTCCATAAACATTTCTCCTTTTATATCGTTGTGAGACAAAGACTTATCGTTTCTTTTTTGTCTCATTCATCTGCATATTTTCCTGTACCCGGAACCTGACGATCTCCTTCACAAGGTCGAGCGGAATGGGCTTATCATACGGAAACTGTATTCCTCCTTTAGAGTTTTCATATTCCGTAAGTTTGTCTTTAAACGCCGCGACGCCGCTCGCTCCGGGGTAGAACCCGGTGTGCTTTTTATTGGCGGCAAAGTGCACCAGGTTCCCATAAAGCGTAAACGTAGCCATCCCCCAGCTTATTTTTTCCTGGGCCTGGGGCGCGGCTTCCCGGACAGCTTGACGCAGCGTTTGCAGCTTTTCCTGCACTTCCGGCTCAAACTGCGCGATATACTCCCCTACCGCGTCCAGTTTTTCCCCCAGGAACGTACGTCCCTGCGCGTGCAGTTCATCCTTGAGGGTTACAAGCGCTTTTGGGCCGATGCCATGCAGATTGGCCACTTCTTCTTCCGTATGGGAAGCGAGCTGTTCGAGCGTATGGATGCCCGCACTCTGCAGCGCCCGTTGGGCAGGCTGCCCCAGTTTTTCAAAGACTCCATCCATTGTATCTTCCCCCTGCCTTTTTTGTTTTGCCGCAAAGTGTTTGCTTTTATATTACCCGAAAACAGCCTCATATCCCATACAAACAAATGTCTCCTGAAAAATCCCCGGCAAGCCCTGCATGTACGAACCTGCAAACGCAGCGCACCCGCCCGGGGTTGCCGGAGCGGGTGCGCTTTTGGGGGATTGCGCACAGGTTTTCCTGTGCAGGGGATGCCGCTTACTACGAGGCCGCTTCCGTTTCCCCTTTTGCGGGGGCCGCATTCTGCAGGGATACGCCAAGCTTATCGAGCGTAATGAATTTTAAGAGCGTATCCATGACGGTGCTGCTGCCCGTATTGCCGGTAGCACTTTCCCCGCCCATATTGACGACTGTCTTGGGTACGATATCCACCGACGCGTTCTTGATGGCCTCCGCCAGTTTGTCGGTAACCTCCTGGATGACGCGGTATTCCGCGCCGCCGTAGGCTTTGACCTGCGCGTCGATCGCCTGCGCCTTGGCCAAACCCACGTTTGTTTCTTTGCTGGCTTCCGCCTCGCCCTCCAGGCGCACCTTGGAGGCGTTCGCTTTTGCAAGGGCGATGATCTGATTGGCCTCCTGCTCGGCCTTGCTCGCAAGCGCCGCGCCGTTGTTGCCTTCGATCTCGATCTGGATCTTGGATTTTGTAAGGAAGCTCTGCTGTTCGGCAACGGCCTGCGCTTCCCGCAGGGATTTTTCGCTTTCCGCCGCCATCTGCTGCTTCTGGTAAGTAACCTTCTTTTCCTCCGCAATCTGCCGTTCCCGAAGCTGCATCAGGATGTTTTCTATCTGCGAATCGCGAACGGTGGTCTTGGGGGTGCCGATCAACACTTCCTCCAACTGGAGGTTGTATTTTGCGAACTTCTCCTTCATCTCCAGCACCGCGCGTTCACGGATGGAACTGCGCTCCTGAATGAGCTCAATAAGCGTCTTTGTCTGCGCCACATCCTTAAAGTACGCGCTCACGAGCGGATCGAGCGACTGGTTGACAAGCATGCCGATATCGCCGAAACGCTGGATGACCCAGGGCGCCTGCTTGTAATCGATATGCATGACCACCGAAAGCGGCAGCGAGGGTTCAAACGCGTCCTTGGTGATGATGTCCACCTCGGTGAGGTTTTCATCATACTTGTGGTCGCCGGTTTCGGACTTATTCCACTTGAGGATGATGTTTGTGGTGGGTACGAGCACCACTTTTCCGGCGTCGGTATTGAATGCGTATTTACCCGGCATCAGCGGCTTTTCCAATACGCCCTTGCAGCCAACCTGTACCAATTCCCCGTGCTTATAATCCTGCCCCGTGGTATCTACGCCCTCCTTGCCAAAGAAGGAGACGACAACGCCCACAAAGCCGATGGGCACCACCGTTTTCGCCCGGAATTCCACCGTAGCGAACAGCCGGTTGACATAATAGGTACCGTCGGTGAGCACCTGGATCTGCTTGCCGCGCCTGCCGCCAAGCTGCAGGAATTTTTCCGGGTCCTGAAAGCTTGCGTGACCTTCGCCCACGTCGGGCGCGATGATCTCTCCCTGGTCGATCGGCGTGCCGTCATGCACGGTGACAATGCCCATCAGGTCGCTTGATTCCTGCCCGCGCCCCATGATGACCACCGGCGTAAACGCGTTGCGCTCGGCAAGCGTCTTCTGCATGCTGACCAGTTCCGCAAGCTCCTGCTTGGAGGTGGCGGAAATGGACTTGATATCGTTGGGCGTAATGACGATGAACTGCGCGAGGTTGATGGCATACGTACCTTCACGCAATATCCCGCGCTGGGGACCTCTCTGCCCGCCGTTTCTTAAAAACCCGGTCACATTCTGAAAGTTGTTCGCTTCCGCCACGATGCGGCCCAATGTCTGCGTGGGCGCAAGCGGCTGGCCGTCCCGCGCGAACAGGTAGGCGATCTGCCCCTGCGGCACCGTGATGAGCGGATACTTGTGTATCTTATACATCAGCACCGATCTAAAGTGGATGCCGCCGCGCAGCAGGTCCGGCGCATAGCCCGCCTCGCCGTTAAGCGCAATAATGGAATCTTTGAGCGAGCCCTTAAAGCTCCACCATTTTTCGACCACGGCCACTTCGTTGGAGGCGATGACCCGAAGGCCCAATATCTTGAATATGAGCAAGTAGATCGCAAGCGCCCCTCCTATGATTTCCACGGCCAAGAAAATTGGATTCATGTTTTACCCTCCCCATCTTTTTTGCTTCATAACCCTTTGACTTCAAGTCCCCTTAACGCATCGAAAGCATGTTGCTTCCTCTTTACGCCGCCTCAAGGCTATGACAACTTATGGATATAGCGTAGCAGAATACCCATAAAGACAGTATTCATTTGTCGAATGGAGCATGAAGAAAGAATAAAGATTATCGTACGCCCAACAGCTGGGCCATTTTGCTGCGCATGCAGGAAAAATCATGTATAATATGGGAAGAATACCGCGCTGTTCCGCATTTGGGCGGCGCTTGGAAAATCACAACGAAATATACCAATAGAAAGTAGGTGCTGACATTTGGAACGACCGAACTGGTATGAGTTGAACATTCATGACGTATACAAAGAGCTTGGCGCCAGCGCACAGACCGGCCTGACGTCCAAGGAGGCAAAGCGCCGCCTGGAGGAGTACGGCCCCAATGAGCTGCAGCAGAAAAAAGGGGCAAGCGTGTTCCGAATGTTCCTGGAGCAGCTCAAGGACTATATGGTCATCATCCTGATCGTCGCCAGTATCGTTTCCATCCTGGTAAACGAGGTGACGGACGCCATCGTCATATTGGGCATCGTCATCATCAACGCGGTGCTCGGCGTATTCCAGGAATACCGCGCGGGCAAAGCGCTCGAAGCCTTAAAGAGGATGTCCGCTCCCAACGCCAAGGTGCTTCGCGACGGCGAACCGGTGACCATCCCCGCGCGCGAGCTGGTGCCCGGCGATACGGTGATCCTGGAAACCGGGGACTATGTGCCAGCCGACGTGCGGCTGATTTCTTCCGTCAACCTTAAGGTAGAAGAAGCCGCGCTCACGGGCGAATCCGTACCCGTGGAAAAGCACGCGGAAGCTTCCCTCAAAGGCGACGTGGGCTTAGGGGACCAGGTCAACTCCGCGTTTATGAGCACGCTTGTTACCTACGGCAGGGGCAGCGGCATCGTCACCTCCACGGGCATGGGCACGGTGATCGGCAAGATCGCGGAAATGATCCAGGAGGAAGAGGCGGAAGATACGCCGCTGCAGAAGAAGCTTGCGAAGATGGGCAAGTTGCTTGGTACGGGCTGCCTCGTCATCTGCGCCATCGTATTTGCGATGGGTCTCCTGCGCGGCGAGCCGATACTCGAAATGTTCATGACGGCCGTCAGCCTCGCTGTCGCGGCCATACCGGAAGGCCTGCCCGCCGTCGTTACCATCGTGCTCGCGTTGGGCATGCAGCGCATGGCCAAGAAGAATGCCATTATGAAAAAGCTGCACGCCGTGGAAACGCTGGGCAGCACCACCGTCATCTGCTCCGATAAGACCGGCACGCTCACCCAGAACCAGATGACCATCGTCAAGATGTACGTGCCCGGCCTCTCCATAGATGTTCAGGGGGACGGTTACAACCCCGTGGGGGCGCTTACGGTAAACGATACCGCGCTTGAGTTGGAACAGGAGCCCGCCGTGAGCCGCCTTGTAGACGTCATGGCGCTGTGCAACGACGCGCGCCTTGAGCATGTGGTGGAGAATGGTTCGGACGAATGGCGCATTATTGGCGACCCGACGGAGGGCGCCATGATCGTGGCCGCCGCCAAAGCAGGGGTAAAGCAGGAGGAGCATAACAAACGTCTGCCCCGTCTGCAGGAAATCCCGTTTGATTCCCAGCGCAAGCTGATGACCACGTTCCACCAACTGACATATGGCGGGTATGCGGCGTTCACCAAAGGCGCGCCAGATATCCTGGCGGAGCGCTGCACGCAGATTTTGCGCCGGGACGGCACGGTTTCCGCCATCACGGATGCGGATGTGGCGGATATATTAAAAGAAAACAAAGCGCTCGCCTCTCAAGCCTACCGTGTTCTTGCCATGGCGTATAAACCTGTTATCGATATTCCCGCGCACCCCACGCCGGAGCAGGACGAACAGAATCTTGTGTTCTGCGGGCTTGTCGGCATGATCGACCCGCCGCGCGTAGAGGCGATTGAGGCTATCAAGGTCTGTAAAAGCGCTGGCATCCGCGTAGTGATGATCACGGGGGACTATAAGGACACCGCGGCGGCGATTGCAAAGCAGCTTGGCATCATCAGCTCCGACGACCAGGTCGTCGCGGGAGCGGACTTAAACGCCATGGACGACGCGCGGCTCAACGAAGTCGCAAAGAACATCAGCGTCTACGCACGCGTTTCGCCCGAACACAAGGTGCGCATCGTGCAGGCGGTGAAGAACAACGGCGAGATCGCCGCCATGACCGGCGACGGCGTGAACGACGCGCCCGCCTTAAAGCGCGCGGACATCGGCGTGGCCATGGGCATTACGGGCACGGACGTCACCAAGGAAAGCGCGGATATGATCCTGACGGACGACAACTTCTCCAGTATTGTCCACGCCGTGGAAGAGGGCCGCGTCATTTACAGCAACATCCGCAAGTTCGTGTTCTTCCTGATGAGCTGCAACGTAGGCGAGATCCTCATCATATTCCTTTCCATGCTGTTCCAGTGGCCCATTCCGTTGTTACCCATCCATTTGCTGTGGGTCAATCTGCTGACCGACGCGTTCCCCGCGCTTGCTTTGGGTACCGAGAAAAAGGAACCCGGGCTTATGACGGAACCCCCGCGCAGCCCCAACGAAAGCATCATCAATAAGGATATGCTTATCAACATCGCGGTGCAGAGCGTGGTGATGACGGCGGCGGTCCTCGGTTCCTTCTACTATGGCTGGCAGAATTACGGCATTGAAATGGGCCGGACCTACGCGCTTGTCACCCTCATCATCAGCGAACTGCTGCGCGCCTATACCTGCCGCTCCGAAAAGCACCCGCTCTGGAAGATCGGCGTGTTCAGCAACAGGAACATGAACCTAGCGACCGTCGTTTCCTTTGCGCTGCTGGTGGTCATCCTGCTCATCCCCGGGCTAAGGGATATCTTCAATGTGGCGACGCTGCATTTCCATGATTGGGACTTTGTCATACTTGTGGGCCTGATGCCGCTGTTGTTTGGCGAACTCACCAAGGTGGTCAAAAACGCCGTACGTAAGATGAAATAAAGGTATCGCCATCTGCGGTGGCGACGTATGATTATTTTATTTAATAGCGGGCGGGCTTCGCCCCCCGCGCCCCTATCGCCCGTTTTCCTACGGGAGACCTCTAAGTTCCCCTCCAGGAACGCCCTAAAATAGTGCGTTCCCAAGTTAGGGATTTCCAGGAAAATATATCCCTTGAGTCGGAATTCGAGGGGGAATTCTTAAAAACAGAAGCTTTTCAATAAACTGCAACGCCCTGCGCTTTCATACGCAGGGCGTTGCAGTTCTTAACAGTTGAATATATAGGCTAACCGGCAACCGGCTCCTTCTCCTCCGCATCCGTACCGAGGATGGAGGGAAGCTCCATACCCGCCTGCTTGAAAAGGTCATTCATCGGGGGGATGGACTTGAGCATACCGGAAAGGAAGTTCGCCGTTGCGGGGGTGCCCGTGCCATTGCCCATGCTGTCCCACACGGTGACCTTATCGATCTTGATGTTCTTGATGGCGTCCACCTGCATCTGCACAAGCTGCTCGAGCTTATCTGCAATGATGAACTTCACCGCGGCATCCGGATCGCCGCCCGCCGCTTCCACAAGCTTGTTCATACCAATGGCCTGCTTGGAGAGGACTTCCTCAATACCCTTTGCCTGCGCTTCCATCCGTGCGAATATCGCGTCCGCTTCGCCCTTTGCCTTGCGGCGAGTAACTTCGGCCTCCGCTTCCGCGGCGATCTCCACCTGCTGCTTTTCGATTTGCGCTTTTACGATGATATCGGCCTGCTGTGAGGCGCGCACAAGATCCGCACGCGTCTGTTCCGCGTTCTGCTGGGCAACATACGCTTCTTGCAGGGCCATAGCGGCCTGCACCTTTTCCGCAGCTGTCGCAATGCGCAGCGCTTCCGCTTCCTTTTCCCTGCGGCGGGCTTCGGACTGGGCAATTTCCACCCTCGCGGTATTTTCACCCTGTATGGCCGTTGCGTTTGCCGCCGCGACCTCGATACGCTCATCCTTATGGGCGTTTGCCTGGCCAATTTCACCATCCCTGTTCTTTTCAGCTACGCTCTTCTTCGCGTCGTTGATGGCCTTCGCCGCGGCTTCCTTACCGAGCGCCTCGATATAGCCGGACTCATCGTTGATGTCCGTGACGTTCACGTTGATGAGCCTGAGGCCGATCTTCTTCAATTCGATTTCCACATTGTTGGAGACTGCAAGCAGGAACTTGTCGCGGTCGGTATTGATTTCTTCAATGTCCATCGTGGCGATGACAAGACGCAACTGACCGAAGATGATATCCTTTGCAAGCTCCTGAATTTCAGGCATCTTGAGGCCTAAGAGACGTTCCGCGGCATTCTGCATAATGCCGGGTTCGGTGGAAATACCCACCGTAAAGCGGGACGGCACATCCACGCGGATGTTCTGCTTGGAAAGCGCGTTCTTCAGATCCACGTTGATGGAAATGGGCGTCAAATCCATATACCGGAAATCCTGCAGCACAGGGATGATGAACGCAGCACCGCCATGGATGCACTTTGCCGAGCGGCTCTGGCCGCCTTTTTCCGCACCCACCTTACCGTAAATGACCAGCACCTTATCCGACGGGCACTTGCGGTAACGCGAAAGCACGCCAAGCAGCACCGCGAACAGGACAACAACTATAATGACAGTCCCAACCAACACATCCAACCCCACTGAAAAATACCTCCTTATTATTATAAAAAGAAATTAGGCTTCCTTCTCCACCACCAGCACGTCCGCACGCACATCCACCACGCGCACAAACGCGCCCGTGGGAATGGCCTCCCCCTCCGTAATGGCATTGACCTCTACAAAACGTTCCTGCAACGTCAGATTGACCTTGCCCTCCCCTCTTCCGTCCGCAGGAATGGGAATATAGACGCGCGCCGTCAGGCCCAGCGCGTTCCTCAAGGAGATGTTGCCGCTATTTGCAAGGCGCAGCGTAAGCTGTATCAGTTTTGCAACGCCAAACATGGCAAGCGCGCCAAACACAGAACCAACAAACACGGCAAGCCCGCCGGGCATGCCCGAATTGTACGCAATGATCGACGTCCAGCCGAATACGGTCAAGAACGCGATGACGCCTTCGAGCGTAAAGAGCCGTAAAGCGCCATAGCCTGCGCGCGCGTCGGCACCGCCGGCATCCGCATGGGTATGTGTATGGACGTCGGCACCTGCGGCATCGCCGAAGTCAACATCTCCGAAATCAAGATCAACATCGGCCATATCGCCGATATCTCCGCCGCCGGAAGCGGCCCCCGTATCCGTCCCGGCGGCGTCATTCCCAAACCCCGCCAGCGTGAGCGCAATCTGTATCAGAAGCACCACACTCGCAGGTATGGCAATGCAATAAAGTACCCGCAGCAGCGTGCTCAATTCTTCCCACCAGGCCGCAACTCCCATTGCCATCCCCCTTTAGGTAAATTATATTTACTTTATTATATGGTTCAAAGCGCACGCTGTCAACGCCTCAACGGAGCCGATCCAGTAATCTCCGACGTTTTCTCTTGTCTTTCGGCGATAAACTTGCTATTATCATGGTAAATTATTTTTACTTCACATGGATTGGAGGGGCGACGATGGATGCCAGGGAGCTGGGAAGGCGGCTTAAGGAAGCGCGGCTCAATAAAAAGCTCACGCAGGCCGAAGTCGTGGGCGATTTTATCACGCGTAACATGCTCAGCCAGATCGAAAGCGGCTTAGCCATGCCCAGCATGAAGACGCTCGCTTATCTTTCCGAGCAGCTTTCCATCCCGCTTTCCCAATTGCTTGACACCCCAACGGCGTCCGATGCGGTAGACGAACTCAACTGCGCCAAGCGCGCGTTTTCCGCGGAGGATTATCCGCTTGCCATCGCGATAGCAGAGAGACTGGAACTTCCCTTTTTTGACGAAGCGAGCGCCATCCTGACGCGCGCCCATTTTGCGCTGGCGCAACGTTATTTAAAAGAACGGGAATTCGCATCCGCCGCAGTACAGGCGCGCCTGGCCGCAGAAAAAGCCCAGCTTGGCATCTATTCCTCCCGCACGCTGCGCTCGGAAGCATTGCTGCTGCTGGATGAGGCTCAGAACCAGCGCTAGAAGAAAAATTCCCTTTATTATTGACGCAATGGGATTGAAAAAGGATGCAGCATCCGATAGTTTCTCTGCATCGGTTTTCAGGCAGACCAAATCGAAAAGGAGCGCACATGAAGCAGGGATTGACGCACGTATATTACGGCAATGGCAAAGGAAAAACCACCGCTGCGCTGGGCTTAGGGATGCGCGCCTGGGGCTGCGGGCTTCAGGTGGTTTTGGTGCAGTTTTTGAAGGACTTTTCAACAGGTGAGCTCAAAGCCCTGGCGCAGCTGCCCGGCTTTACCGTGTTGCGCGGCAAAGCCAAAGGAAAGCTGTTCTCCAGAGATATGAGCGAAGAGGAGAAAGCCGCCACAACATTCATCCATGAAGCAAATCTGAAGCAAGCGCTGTCCCTTGTCAATACCGGCAAGTGTGATTTGCTGATTTTGGACGAGGCGTTTGACGCCTACCAGCTCGGTTTATTGGGGGATGCGATACTCCGGCCCCTTATTGAGGAAAAGCCGGGGGAACTTGAACTTGTCATCACCGGGCATGCGCCGGTAGAGTGGGTATTAAATCGGGCCGATTACGTCACGGAGATGGTCAAGCAAAAGCATCCTTACGACAGGGGGATTGGCGCGCGCAGGGGAATTGAATTTTAGCGATCTTATCGGGATTATACAAAAGGCGGCCAAATTTCGGGCCGCCTTTTTTCCTGCCCGCGGTTGTGGTATTGTGTAAATATATATCTATCATTATGAAGCGGGGCGGCGGGCATGGAACAAAAAATACCAGGGCGCGCGGTATCGCTCAAATGGCGGCTCGTTACCATTGTGCTGCTGTGCTGGGTGCTGCCGGTGCTGCTCATTTTAGCGGTGGTTGGCGCGTATTCCTACTCCCAGGTAAAGCAGCAGATCGCGGATACCATAACGGTCAGCGCTCAAAATGCCGCCACCATGGTGCGGGCCGGTCTGGAGAATGCGCTCTCCGATTCACGCGCCGCTTCCTACGATCCGACCATCCGCAGCGCGTACGCAGCCTACCAGAACGACGGGGACAAGGTGGTGCTGTACGATACGCTCATCGATTACCTCACCCGGCAATACCGCTACAACGATATGTTCACCACCACCATGCTGTTTTTCCTGGATGAGCCGGACAGCATTTATTACATCAACAATAACGCGAACGCGGGCGCCTACGGGTTTGTGCGCAACTATGTCTCCACGGTGCATCCCGCAGTCATAGCGCGCTCAAATGAAATTGGCACCAACATTCGTTTCATTGCGCACGATGAAACGCTTTATATGGTAAGAAACCTGGTGGACAGCTCTTTTATTCCGTATGCCACGCTTGTGATGCAGATTGACAAAGCCATCCTGTTCCGGGAGCTGACCGGTATTGTCTGGCTCACGGACGCCACCGTAACGCTCGACGGCGCGTCTGTAACGGTATTTGGCTCGGGCGCAAGAGCGCCTCAGAACGGCAGGCTCGTTAACTTCATGCAATATGAAGAAAACGACGGGCTTGTAACGCTTGGCCTTACCCAGAAACTGGAGCAGCATGAGGTTTCTTATTTTCTGCGGGTAGACAGCTCCGATCTTTTAGATCAATTGTCCACCATGCAAAAGCTGCTTCTCCCCATCAGCATATTCGTCATACCTCTGCTCATCATCGCCATACTCGCGTTCAACCGGCTGGTGTCCCGCCCGGTGGAGCGCCTGGTGGAAGCCGCCGCCATCATCGAAAAGGGCGAATTGGGCTACCAGGCAACGGATATTCCCTCAAGCCTGGAATTCCGTTATCTCTACGAGCGGTTCAACAGCATGTCCATGAGCATGAAGGAGCAGTTTGAGCGCAGCTATTACGAGCAGCTTGCGTTGCAGGATTCCCGCATGAAGGCGCTGCAGTCCCAGATCAACCCGCACTTCTTGAACAATACGCTGGAGATCATCAACTGGGAAGCGAGAATGGCGGGCAACCTCAATGTCTCCAAAATGATCGAGGCGCTCTCCACACTCCTTTCCGCCGCCACCGCGCGCGGCGGGAACCCCATGACGCATTTAAGCGAGGAACTCGCGTTTGTGGACGCATATCTCTATATCATTTCCGTACGCATGGGCAAGCGGCTAAACGTGATCAAGGAAATCGACGAAGCGCTTTTACCGCTGCTTGTTCCGCGCCTGATCATGCAGCCGGTGGTGGAAAATGCCGTAGAGCACGGTATCACCCCGCGACAGCGCGGTACGCTGACATTACGCGTATATGCGCATGAAGAGACCCTGCGGCTGGAAGTGGAAAACGACGGAGGCATGAGCGATGCGGATAAAGTCGCCGTCGGCCGCCTGCTGTCCGAAGAAAATCCGGAAGAGGACGTTTCAAAACCCGGCCAGGTGGGCATCCGCAACGTGAACCAGCGTTTGAAACTGCTGTACGGAAGTACAGCGGGACTTACGATTGAAGAGACGAATGCGGGCAGCACGCTTGCGCGCATTTCACTGCCTCTATAAATACTTGCCATGAAATGGCGCAACGAGCGTCAAAAAAACACAATGGCAGCAATTCTGATGTTCTCTTGATCAAGATAAAATATAGTTGTCTTACACAAGACGCGCATCTGTTATTCATATCCAAATATCGAAAATGGAGGACAAGGTAAATGAAGAAACTGTTTGCTCTGTTGCTCGCAGCGCTCATGCTTGTGTTGTCCTTGGGCTGCACAGCTACCCCGGCGCCTGCGGCAGCCGAACCCACCGCGCCCGAAGCCACCCAGGCCCCCGCGCCCGAACCGACCGAAGCGCCCAAAGGCCCCGTGGAACTTGTGGTTGTCACTTCCTACAGCGAGGAAGACGGTAACCGTCCGAATTATGAAGCAGGCATCGCCGCTTACGAAGCCGCCTCCGGCAACAAAGTGCTCGACGCTTCCGCGACTTCCAACGAAGCTTGGAGAGCCAAGGTCATGGCGGACTTTGAAACCGGCGCCGAGCCCGACGTTCTCTTCTACTACTCCGGCATGGACGCCAACAAGATCGTGGAAGCAGGCAAGGTTGTGACCCTTGATGAAATCCGCGCGGAATATCCGGATTACGGCGCCAACATGAAGGAATCCATGCTGCAGGCTTCTCCCGTGGACGGCAAAAAATACACCATACCCGTTAACGGCTACTGGGAAGGTCTGTTTGTCAACAAGAATGTTCTTGCGGACTGCGGCGTGGCCGTCCCCGGCGCGGATTACACTTGGGAACAGTTCCTCAAGGACTGCGAAGCCGTCAAGGCCAAGGGCTACACCCCCATCGCCGTCTCTCTGCAGGAAGTGCCGCACTACTGGTTTGAGTTCTCCATCTTCAACCACGGCAACGTAAGCAACCACATTGCCCAGCCCGCCAGCGCGACCGACGAAGTGGGCCAGAAGTGGGTAGCAGGCCTTGACGACATCGCCGCGCTTTACAAGGCCGGTTACCTTCCCAAGAACACCCTGACCGCGACCGACGCCGAAACCGTGCAGATGATGGCGGACAATCAGGCCGCGTTCCTCATCGATGGCAGCTGGAAGATCGGCTGGTTCCAGGAGAACGCCAATGTGGAAGACTTCACTGTGACCTACGTGCCCGGCGCAGGTGAACGCAAGGCAACCGACATCGTCGGCGGTCTCTCCATGGGTTACTACATTACCCGCAAGGCTTGGGATGATCCGGCAAAGCGTGAAGCCGCCATACAGTTCGTCATTGCCATGACCACGGATGAAGTGGTAAGCACGTTTGGCGCAACCGCCATCACCGCGCTCAAGAACGGCACCGTCCCGCCCGCAGATGCCGATAACCTCATTAAGGACGCTCTCGCCATGACCAAGGGCGCCACCGGTATCACAGCCGCAACGCAGGACCTGATGAAGGCGGAAGGCCGCGCGGATCTGTTTGCCAATATCAAGAACATCGTGGAAGGCAAGATTACCGCTGCGGACGCGCTCACAAGCGCGCTGTCCAAGTAACTTTTCCACACCCAAAGGGAGTATATAAACAAAGCGGGGCTGTCCGGGGCACTCCCGGGCAGCCCTTTTCCTAGGCCGGAGAGGATGACGCCAACATGAACAATACCTCCACCATATTTAAGAAAAAGACGCCGCTGATCTTTTTTCTGATCCCCGCGTTCGCGTTTCTTACGCTATACCTGTTTTATCCGTTCGTGATGAACATCGCCAACAGCTTTTCCCAGATTTCCGGTCTTGGCACGGCCTCCGAAGGAATCAACGACCCATGGTACCTCAATTATGCAAAGCTGTTTTCAGACCCGCTCATGGGCACAGCTATCACAAACAGCCTGCTTTTGATGGTATGCACCATCGTATTCCAGGTGGGCCTCGCGCTCGTGCTGGCGCTTTTTGTGGATAGCATCCGGCGTGGGCATGAGTTCTTCCGCACGGTATACTTTTTCCCCATCGTGATCAGCGCGACAGCGCTCGGCCTTTTATTTAACCTCATATTTCTTTATAACGGCGGCATGCTCAACCAGTTGCTTGAAAAGGTGTTCGGCCTGTCCGAATATATTGACTGGAAGGATGAGAGTCATTATCTGTTTACCATGTTCTCGCCCGTGATGTGGCAGTACGTGGGGTTCTATTTTGTCATACTCATTACAGGCTTAAACAACATTTCCCCTGAAATTTACGAGGCCGCGCATCTGGACGGCGCAAGCGGATGGAAACGGGTGCGTTATGTCACGCTGCCGCTACTCCATAATGTGCTTTGTACCTGCCTGGTGCTGGCCATCACCGGCGCGCTCAAGGCGTTCGACCTTCCATGGGTGATGATGGGCTCCGGCATTCCTATGGATAAATCGTGGCTGACGGGCACGTATATGTACAACCAAACCTTCCTGCGTTCGGATGTGGACTACGGCTCCACCATTGCCATCGTGATCGTGGTGCTGGGCGTGGCGATCTCTAAGCTTGCCAACAGAGTATTCAAGGAAAAGGATTATTGACATGGAACTGCAAGCAATGACTAAGCCCAAAGCAAGAAGGTCCCGCTTTTCATGGTCCAGGACGCTCACCTATATCCCGCTGAGCGTATGGGCGTTTACCACTATATACCCGTTCTTTTGGGTCATCATCAATTCCTTCCGCGTAAAGGGCCAGATCCGTTCGGACAGCTTTTCCATCCCCTGGCCGTGGCTCTCTTCCTTTACGCTGGACAATTATATGACCACATTTGAGCGCGCGGATATGGTAACGGCCTATCGAAACAGCCTTTTGATCTCCATAGCCGTGACCATTGCCGTGGTGCTTATTGCGGGTCTTGCCGCTTACGGCATGGTGCGCTATGAATTCAAGGGAAAGAGGCTGCTGCATTCGCTCATTATCGCCAGCATGATGTTCCCGGTGTTCTCCACCATTATTCCGGTATTCCGCATGGAAGTCACGTGGGGCATCGCGGGCACCACCAACCCGTGGCTCTCCCTGCTTGCCACGGCCCTTCCTCAGATTGCAGGAAACCTTTCGTTTGCTATTGTGGTACTGATGGGCTTTATTCGATCGCTGCCGGTGGATATGGAGGAAGCGGCATACTTGGATGGATGCAACGTGTTCCAAATCTACTTCAAAATCATCATGCCCGTGGCGCGGCCTTCGTTTGCGACGGTCGCCATATTTTCCTTCCTGTGGTCCTACAACGATCTGTTTACGCAGATGTTCTTTTTACGCCTGCCCAAGGAAAAGACCATTACGCTGCTGCTCAACGAAATCAGCTCCCAGGCGGGCGTCAATTACGGTTTCATGGCGGCGGCGGTGGTCGTGGTGGTCATTCCGGTGGTGCTTGTGTACATCCTGCTGCAGAAGAATATCATCAAGGGCCTGACCGCGGGGGCGATCAAGGGATAAAGGTATCTCCGCCCGCACCCCCCGAGTACGGATGGGAAGCGTGGAAGCGCCTAAGGAATGGTGTTAGGGATTGTGCAGTCAAACGCTGCACATCAATCCCCGTTAAATCCCCGAATGTATCATTCGGAGGCATGCAGTTTCCACAAAGCAAAAATCTATCGCGACGGCACGCAGGCCTAATGGCCTTCGGGGTCTCCCGCCGAAGACGCGGCGCGCTAAAGCGCCAATACCTTAACCCCTCGCAATTTATGCATCTTTCTTTTACAGGAAAGGTGCATTCATATGTGGTAAACTATGTATGGAGGTGATCGGCATGTGGAAGGTGGCGCTCATTGACGATGAGGAGATCATCGTTGAAGGGCTCAGGCGCATCGTGCGCTGGGAAAGCTACGGCTGCGAGGTCGTGGCCGCCGCATACAACGCCGCGGAGGGCGAAGCCGCCATCCGCGCGCATACGCCGCACATCATCATAACCGATATTAAAATGCCCGACGCGGACGGCCTGACCATGCTGGCCGGTCTTCGCAGCGAGTTTCCGGATATGCAGGTGATCGTGCTTTCCGGCCACAGCGATTTTGCGTACGCGCAGCAGGCCATATGCCTTGGCGTGCGCCGTTTTTTATTAAAGCCCTCCAAAATGGAGGAGATTGAAGAAGCGCTCCTTTGCGCAACGGCCTATTTAAACGGCAAAGGCAAGGATGCCGCACAAGAGGAAACGTCGGAAGAACAGCTTACGGGCGCGGGCAGCTATGTCGTCCGGCAGGCAATCGCCTACATGGAGGAACACTACGCCGAGCGGCTCACGCTTCAGACGGTAGCGGAGCACTGCTATGTGTCCCAATGGCACCTTTCCAAGCTGCTCAACAAGCACACGGATCAATCCTTCTACGATTTATTGAATACCATCCGCATTCACCGCGCGCAGGAGCTGTTAAAGGACCCCAGCTTGAAAATCAGCGAAATCTGCGAACTGACGGGCTATGCGGACACCGCGCACTTTGCGCGGGTGTTCAAACGCATTGCGGGCATGAGCGCAAACGAATACCGCAACACCGTCTGCCGCCTGCATAAGACCCGGCCTTCCATATAACGGATTTGCCTTTTTCTTGCCATATACCGTCATAAAAACCCGACAAGCAGAAGCAAATAATCGCAGCCTGAGCACTTTTTCAAAGTGCGGGCTGCGATTTATACTTTATGTAGATATCACGCTAAGGCACTGTAGCCTTTCACACCAAAAATGCCGGAGGAATTGCATGCAATACGGCCATTTTGATACCACAGCAAAAGAGTATGTCATCGACCGCGTGGACCTGCCCGTCTCCTGGACCAATTATATCGGCACAAAAGATATGTGCGGGGTATTCAACCATACGGCGGGGGGCTATCTCTTCTACAAATCTCCGGAATATCATCGCATTACGCGCTTTCGGCCCAACGGCGTTCCCATGGACGGCCCAGGGCATTATGTCTATTTGCGGGATGATGAAACGGGCGAATACTGGAGCGTCTCCTGGCAGCCGGTAGGCAAACCGCTCGACGCGGCGCAGTATTCCTGCCGCCACGGGCTTTCCTATACCGTTTATACCTGTGAGTATAACGGCATACGCGCCACGCAGAAGCTTTCCGTCGCGATGGACGATCCCGTGGAAATATGGGACGTTACGCTGACGAATGTAAGCAGCCGGCCGCGCCGCATCAGCGTGTTTTCTTACTGCGAGTTCTCGTTCCACCACATCGCCATGGACAACCAGAACTTCCAGATGAGCCTGTACGCAACGGGTTCCCGCTACGAGGACGGCGTCATCGAGCACGACCTCTACTACGAAGAAAACGGCTACCAGTTCTTTACCGCAAGCTTTACGCCGGATGGATTTGACTGCCTGCGGGACAGCTTTATCGGCCCCTATCATACGGAAAAGAACCCGCTTGCGGTGGAGCGCGGCGCATGCTCGAATAGTTTTGAAAAGGGCGGCAACCACTGTGGCGCGCTGCACAAGCAGTTTACTCTTAACGCAGGAGAAACAACGCGCTTTTTCTTCCTGCTGGGGGAAGGCAATGCGGAAGCGGGCCTTATTATGCGCGGGAAATACGCCAACGCGCAAGCCGTGGACGCACAGGGAAAGAAGCTTGCCGCGTTCTGGGAAGAGAAGCTTTCCCGCCTGCAAATAAAGACGCCCAATGGGGGCATGAACGAACTGCTCAACACCTGGACGCTGTACCAGAGCGAAATCAACGTGCTGTTTTCCCGTTTTTCCTCCTTCATTGAGGTGGGCGGGCGCACGGGCCTAGGGTACCGCGATACCGCGCAGGACGCCATGACCATCCCGCACGCAGAGCCGGAAGGATGCAAAATGCGCATCCTGCAGTTGATGCGGGCGCTGACCTCCCATGGCTACGGCCTGCACCTGTTTGAGCCGAGATGGTTTGAGCCGGAGGAGGAAAAGCCCTTCAAGTCCCCCACCGTCATCCCCACGCCGGAAAAATCGAGCTATGTGCACGGCCTCAAGGACGCCTGTTCCGACGACGCGCTGTGGCTTGTCGGCGCAGTGGTGAACTATGTAAAGGAGACCGGGGATTTTAGCCTTCTTTCCACCGTACTCCCCTACGCGGATGAAGGGGAGGAAACGGTATACGGCCACCTCAAGCGCATTCTTTTATTTACCGCGCGGGAAACCGGCCCCAACGGCATTGCAAAGGGGTTGCGGGCGGACTGGAACGACTGCCTGAATTTGGGCGGCGGCGAAAGCGCGATGGTGAGTTTTTTGCATTACTGGGCGCTTACCCAGTTCGTGGAGCTTGCGGAATATTTGGGACGCAAGGAAGACGCGGACTATTTTTCCTCCATGGCGCGGGATGTCAAGCGCCGCTGCGAGGAAGTATTGTGGGACGGCGCGTGGTACATCCGGGGCATCACGGCGGACGGACGCAAAATTGGAACCTCCGGGGATAAAGAGGGCAAGGTGCATCTGGAGAGCAACGCCTGGGCGGTGCTCTCCGGCGTGGCATCCCCCGAGCGTGCCAAAACCTGTATGGATGCGGTACGGGACTATCTCTTTACAGAATACGGCCTGATGCTTAACGCCCCGCCCTACACCGAACCCGACGAAGGCATCGGCTTTGTCACGCGCGTGTATCCGGGCGTAAAGGAGAACGGCGCGATATTCTCGCATCCCAACCCGTGGGCATGGGCCGCGGAATGCCTCTTAGGCCGCGGAGAGATTGCCATGACGTACTATGACGCGCTCTCCCCCTACAACCAGAACAATAAAATTGAAATTCGCCAGGCCGAGCCCTATACCTACTGCCAGTTCATCATGGGCCGCGGGCACACGGCGTTTGGCCGCGCGCGCCACCCGTTTATGACGGGCAGCGCGGGCTGGGCGTACTTTAGCGCCACGCAATATATGCTCGGCGTCAGGCCGGGGTTTGACGGGCTTACAATCGACCCCTGCATCCCAAAAGACTGGAACGGCTTTTCCGTTACGCGCGTCTACCGCGGCGGAACGTACCATATCCGGGTAAGCAATCCGCGCGGCGTGGAAAAGGGCATTTCGTCCATTACGGCCGACGGCCTGCGGGTTCATAAAATTCCGCTGCTCAAGGCCGGCGAATCGTGCGATATCGTCATCGAAATGGGGTAACACTATGATCAAGTTCGGAACGGGCGGCTGGCGCGCCATTATCGCGGATGAGTTTACAAAGGCCAACCTGCAGCTCCTGGTCAGCGGCCTTTGCCGCATGATGCAGGACGAAGGAAAAGCCGAAAAAGGCGTGTGCATCGGCTACGACCGCCGCTTTTTATCCAAAGAGGCCGCCATGTGGGCCGCCGAGGTGTTTGCGGGAAACGGCGTCCTCTGCAGGATTTTGGACCGCGAGGCGCCGACCCCGCTCATCATGTATACCGTAAAGTTATACGGACTGGAGTACGGGCTTGCCATCACCGCCAGCCACAACCCGGCCATCTACAACGGCGTAAAGCTGTTCACCGCCGGGGGACGGGACGCGGAAGAAACCGTCACGAGAAAACTGGAGGGCTATATTGAGCGGGTACAGGAAGCCAATATCCTTCCCTATCCGCAAGGCCGCTCGGCAGGGTTGGTTGAGGAAATCAACCCGCAGAACGCGTATATTGACAGCATCCTCTCTTTGGTGGATGTGGAAGCCATCAAGACGGCACGGTTAAAGATCTCCTTCGACCCGATGTTCGGCGTAAGCCAGACGAGCCTCCGCACCATATTGCTGACCGCGCGCTGCGAAGTATACGCCATACACGAGCGGCACGACACGCTCTTTGGCGGCAGGCTCCCCGCGCCCAATGTGGACACGCTCAACTCGTTAAGCAACTTTGTGATGGAAAACAACTGCGATATCGGCATCGCCACCGACGGGGATGCCGACCGCATCGGCGTCATCGACGACAAAGGCGTGTTTGTGCACCCTAACCGGCTGCTTGTGCTTCTATACTACTATCTCATGCAGTACCGCGGCTGGCGCGGTCCGGTGGTGCGCAACAACTCCACCACGCACCTGTTGGACAAGGTGGCGCAGGGGTATGGCGAGGTCTGCTATGAAGTGCCGGTGGGCTTTAAGCACATCTCCTCCAAGATGGAGGAGGTCGGCGCGATCATCGGGGGCGAATCCTCCGGCGGCCTTACCGTAAAGGGGCATATCCGGGGCAAGGACGGCATTTATGCCGCCGCCCTGCTTGCGGAAATGATGGCGAAGACGGGCAAGCGGCTTTCCGAACTTTACCGTGAAATCACCGACCGGTTCGGTTCGGTCTATACCGCGGAGGCGGAGCTGCTGCTCACGCCTAAGCTCAAAGAAAACCTCAGCCGGAGGTTACTGGAGGAAAAAGAGCTTCCGCGCTTCCCGTTTGAGATCCAGAAGGTCTCGTATCTTGACGGCTGCAAGGTCTATTTCGCAAACGGCGGCTGGGTGGTGGCGCGTTTCTCCGGTACGGAACCGTTGCTGCGGCTGTGCAGCGAAATGGCGACCGAACAGGACGCCTTAGCGTGCATCCGTCTATTTCAAAGCATACTCGAGGGGGTGGCGGCATGAAAGTCATCAAAATGCCGGATTATCTTGGCATGAGCAGGCAGGCTGCAAATATTCTTTCCGCGCAGGTCATCATGAAACCAAATAGCGTACTCGGCCTTGCTACGGGGTCTACGCCCATCGGCGTATACAAACAGCTTGTAGAGTGGTACAAGAAGGGCGATATCGATTTTTCGCAAGTTTGCACCGTCAATCTGGACGAATACTGCGGCTTAGCGCCCGAGCACGAGCAGAGCTACGCCCACTTTATGTGGGAGCATCTGTTTTCCCACATCAACATCAAAAAAGAGAACGTCCATCTCCCCAACGGGCTTGAAGCGGACGCGGAAAAGGAATGCGCGCGCTACAACACGCTACTTGAGGAGCTTGGCTTTATCGACCTGCAGCTATTGGGCATCGGCCACAACGGGCATATCGGCTTTAACGAACCGGGGCATGCGTTCGCGCTTGAAACCCACCGGGTCAAGCTGACCGAAAGCACGGTAAAGGCCAATTCCCGCCTGTTTGAAAGCATAACGGATATGCCCCAATATGCCTACAGCATGGGCATCAAATCCATCATGCAGGCGCGGCGCATACTCGTCATCGTTTCGGGTGCGGACAAGGCCGATATAGTCAAAGAAGCGTTCACGGGCGAGGTTTCCCCCGCCGTACCCGCTTCCGTACTGCAGCTTCATCCCGGCGTGACGCTGGTGGGGGATGAGGCGGCGCTATCCAAGCTGTAACAAACGCAATCAAACCAAGCATAGGCAAAGGCCGGAGTTTGCGGTAGTGTCATAGAGAACGGCGGACTGTATCGCAAGCGAAACGGCCCGCCTTTTTCCCCCTCTGACGAGGGAGGCTTTATTGCCAAGTACCATAGTCTGAATTCCCGCCCTCAGATATTGGGGGCAAAAATAATGCCCCTGCGGGCCTGTGTTTGTCATACGCGCTATGCTCGCAGGCTTGCTTAGGAAAGGATGAAATCAATAAGGAAAAGCATGCACCTGCTCCGTGTGGCAAGCTACAGCTCAATATCCACGTGATATGTATCGTCAATCAATATGTAATCGCATCCATATTTTTTACACAGTTCCAAATTTAAAGCGTTTTCCAGCACCAGCCTTTCCTGCGTAATCCATGAATCATCAGAACGCATTTCTACCATATTGGCATACGCCCGAATGTCCGAAAAGTGGTTGGAGATATACCGTTCTGTCATGATAAGACAATAATAGCGAATGTTCTTCATGTATTCGTCGGTAAAGCTGCTTTGCCAATCGAATGGGATGTAGCATCCTTCTACTATCAGATTCTGCTTATTTTCGATTGCGGTTTTTATTATTTCACTTACGATCGGCCATAGGTAGCCTGTCAGCAAGCCGTTATCTTCCGGCGTAAGGTTTGTCTGCCCGCTGCGAATTAACCCCATCTTCAAATGGTCGATTGACAAGTAAGGGTAATGGAATTTTTCAAGCAATTTCTGCGCCAAAAGCGTTTTGCCTGTATGTGAACTGCCGGCTATCAAAACTATCATAAAAACAACCCGCCTTATATATACTTCAGTCGTTCGGCTTATCTTTGTACAGAATAGCAAGTCAGAAGGCGTACCGCAACAGTTCTCTGTCACAGCACGCCTCAGGGGCTTTGCCCCCGAACCCTCATCCAAGGGCCAGTGCCCCTCGGGAATCCCGATATCGGAATATCCCATTCTGGGTCCTTAGGGCCGTAACGGCCCTAAGCGGAAGTTTGGATGCAGCGCCTCCAACGTCCCTCCGTTTTGTCTGACCATTCTTATGCAAACTCTTTTTCAAGCGCCGCGTACATCACGTCCGTGGGCGCGTCCTCTCCCGTCCACAGCTTAAACCCGATGGCGCCCTGCTCCACCAGCATGGAAAGGCCGTCGTACGTTACCGCGCCCCGCACCTTGGCCTTCTGCAAAAAGAGCGTATTCGCCGGGTTGGGGATGATGTCCTGTACGATCATATCCGGCGTGATATCCTCATAGCAGATATCCGGCACGCTCGGGTCGGGATATAAGCCGATGGAGGTGGCGTTGATGAGGATATCGCATTTAGGGATACGGAGGCCCGGCTCCCACACAAACGCTTCCGCTTTGCAGGCGGTGTTTTGATTGACAACGACCGCGATCTCCTCCGCCTTATATAGCGTCCTATTATATATCAGAATGCGCGCGCAGCCCGCAAGCGCGCACTCCACAGAGATCGCGCGGGAAGCGCCGCCTGCGCCCAGTATGACTGCGGTCTTGCCGCTTAACGACACGCCCTTTTTCCGCATGCCCTCCACAAAGCCCGCGCCATCCGTATTGTCTCCATAGAGAACTCCGTCCCGGTTGGCGACGGTATTGATGGCCCCGATGAGCTTTGCCTTATCGCTAAGTTCATCCACGTACTTCATGGCCTCCACCTTGTGCGGCACCGTCAGGTTGACGCCGCCAAAGCGCATCGCCCGCAAGCCTTCAAAGGCGGCTTTGAGCTGGGCGGGTTCCACCAGAAGGTTCAGATATCTCCAGTTCAAATTCTTTGCCTGAAACGCCGCTTCCTGCATGATGCCGCTGGGGTTTTCATCCACCGGGCAGCCGAATACGCCGGTCAGCTCCGCGCGGTAGTTTTTTTCCATGGTCGGTTTCCTCCTAAGTCTGTCGTTTCAACTCATTGTATCATCGGGTCCTTGCGCTTTCAACGCAGCAAAAAACGGGCGGCATTGGGCCGCCCGCTTCAACCGTTTTCCAGCTATGCGTTTGCGGTGCGCGCGATATCCGTATTGTCCTTGGTGCGGTCGGTCAGCGCCTGGACGGGATTGGGTCCGACTTCTGCGCGGTAATCGGTATTAAACTGCTGGAGATGGCGGTCGATCACCACATGGCTCGCGACCGCGCCAAGATCATGATTGACCCGGTTCTGGAAAGTAAAGAACTCATGCGAGGAAGGAATTCTCGTAACCTCCGCGTAGTCTTCCCGGTCAGCTGTGAGCAATATCTGGCTGCCCAGCACCTGGCGCACATAATCCCGCGTATCATGGAGCTGCAGCAACTTCGGGAAATCACCGCCGGGGATAACGGACTGCCACTCCTTGTTCTCATATTTTTGTAACAGCTCCGCCGCTTTATGAAGCTGCGCGACTTCCTGCGTAAAGTGCATTTCCCAGATGGATTTCACGCTCGGGTCCAGCTCATCCTGATAGAACGAATAGTAGAGATAGCATTCCATATACTCGTGCATCAGCAGGCTTTCGAGCCATGTCGCGTTGGGATCGAGCAGGGAACCGTAATGGCTTACATGCTGCTCCTCGATCTGGGCGATTTCAAGGTAGAGCTTCCGCCCGAGATCGTTCTGATAGGTGTTGCCGATATTCATATAAAAGTTCATCGTCTGCTGCTCGCCCGCGGTGATGATGAGCGTGTTGAGCTTTGTCTGGATATTCGCCGTTTTACAGTCGATATGCCGTTTGACGGAATCATACGGGTGCCTGTGCTCCGCAATCGTCGGGCGGCCCGGCGTGATTTCCACATAGCTCTTCACCAGACCCTCCGCCGGAATGTTCGCGTCAAGGTCCAGAAGATTGGAATACCGGTACAGATGGTCAAAATCCTCCAGCAACGCGAAATCGAGCGCCTGCTTGACATATGCGTCCGGCTCGTTCTCCGCAAGCCAGGCCGTCAAATCCACCGCCACATGCTCGTAGCCGATAGTGGTTTCGAGCGCCGTTTCGTCTATGGGCTTGAGCCAGTTGATGTGCTTCTGCTGCAGCTGCTCCACCCTCCGGGAAAGCGCCACCTCGCGCCGCACGTCGTTATCCGTGCAGTGGCGGTGGAGCTGGTGCTTGAACATGACGCTTTCCACCTCGATACCGTTCATCAATATGATGCGGACCTTGGTATAGGGGTCTACCGTACGTTTATCGTAGGGCTTGGGATAGACGGTGGACCAATCCATAATTCCTTCAAATACGGGTACGGGCTTTTCCAGAAACGGATTCATTGCGCACACTCCTTCTGCCTTTTGTTTTGGTTAATCTGTCCAAAGTTGCACAGACTATGTAAAAATCCGGCATTTGATATGGAAGGAATTATCTTTTTGACTACTGCCATAGGAACGAATGTCACGCGGAAGGATGCGTGGGATAAAGCGACGGGCCGCGCCGCCTATACGGACGATCTTCCCGGAAATGGCGCGGCATTTGCGCGCCTCCTTACAAGCCCGCACGCGCACGCGAAAATTGAGCGCATCGACGTTTCTAAAGCGGAAGCGCTGCCCGGCGTGCTGGCCGTGCTGACCGGCCGGGACTGCCCCCGCACGGTGGGCCCCCTGTTGCAGGACCGGCCCATACTGGCTAGAGAAAAGGTCCGCTACGCGGGGGAACCGGTTGCGCTTGTCGTCGCGTGGGAGGAATGCATCGCCGCACGGGCTCTGGAACTGATCGAAGTCGTCTATACGCCGCTTACGCCGGTGCTGACACCGTCGCAATCTTTAAAAGCGAACGCGCCGCGCATCCATGAAAACCCGAAGGCATACCGCCGCGTAAAGTCGGATATCTACCCCGTGGAGAACAGCAACATCGCAAGCCAATACCAAATCCGAAAAGGGGACGCCAAGAACGCTCTTGCCGCAAGCGACATCGTCGTCACCAAGCGCTTCTTCCTCCCCCCTTCCGCGCACGCGTCTATGGAAACGCATTGCGCCGAGGCGGAAATAAAAGCCGACGGCACGGTGGTGATTTCGGCTTCCTCCCAGGCGCCCTATGAGGTGCGAAAACAGCTTGCGGAAACCTTTGCGCTCGAAGCCGGTAACATAGAGGTCAAAGTGCCGTTTGTCGGCGGCGGCTTTGGCGGCAAAGCGCCCGTTATGCTCGAATTTTTAGCCTACCTTGCTTCACACAAGCTCGGCGGGCAGAAAGTGCGCGTAGCCCTCCCGCGCGAGGAAGAATTTCATACAGTGCCCTGCCGCATCGGACTGGAAGCGGAACTCACGCTGGGCGCAAACCGGGAAGGCGTATTGCAGGTCGCCCGGCTTTGCTACTGGGTGGACTGCGGCGCATACAGCGACAGCGCGCCCTATATGACAAAAGCCATCGCCGTGGACTGTACGGGCCCGTACGACATCCCGCACCTATTCTGCAACGCCTGCTGCGTCTATACCAACCACACGTTTGCCACCTCCTACCGCGGGTTCGGGCACGATTCGCTGACGTTCTGCATCGAGCGGACGCTGGACACGCTTTCTACTCAGCTTCATATGGACCCGCTTGTGCTGCGGCAGAAAAACGCAATCGTCCCCGGCAAAGAGACGCCCACGCAGGTCGTTGTTAGCCGCGGCAACGCGGGCGATCTTTCCGCCTGCCTGCAACAGCTCAAATCCCTTGTGAAATGGGAAAGCGGTCGGGTCATTCCAATCAAGGAAAACACGGTGCGCGCGCAGGGCGTCGCCTGCTTTTGGAAGTGCGAAAACCCGCCGCCCAACGCCGTTTCCGGCGCGCTTGTCACGCCCAACCCGGACGGCAGCTTCAACCTTAACACCGGGGTGGTGGAAATGGGTTCGGGCGGACAGACGCTTTTAGCGCAGTTGTTTGCGGAAAAGCTGCAGATTGAGCCCAGCATGGTGCACGTTTCCTTTCCGGTGGATACGCGGCTAAACCCCGAGCATTGGAAGACGGTCGCCAGCATGACGGCGCATATGGCGGGGAGCGCGGTCTGCGCTGCGGCGGACGATATCATTACCCAATTGAAGCGCAACGGCGCTATGGCGCTTGGATGTGCGGAAGAGGAAATCGAGGTGGCGCACGCCCGGGTATACCAAAAGAGCGCGCCGGAAAAATTTATACCTTTTAAGGATATCGTCAACGGCTATCAGGCGGAGGACGGTTCTTCCATCGGGGAACCGGCGCTCGGGCGCGGCAGCTTTATGTTAAAGGGGCTGACGTTATTGGACGAGGTTTCGGGCAAAGGGCGGACGGGGCCTTCCTGGTCGGTCGGCGCGCAGGCTGTGGAGGTGGAGCTGGATACCAAAGAATACACCTACCGCATCCTGTCCGCGACGACCGTGATGGACATTGGCCGCGTGATCGACCCCGAGGCCATGCGCTCTATCATCGCGGGCGGCATGGCGATGGGGGTCTCCATGGCCACGCGCGAAGCGTACCATTACGACGCGGACGGCGTTTTGACCACGCCGACCCTGCGGACCTACAAGCTCTTGCACATCGGACAGGAACCGGAGTACCGTGTGGGGTTTGTGGAAACGCCGGAGGAACATTCGCCTTACGGGGTCCGCAAATTTTCGGAGCACGGCATCCTTGGCATCCCGGCAGCGTTTGCAAACGCGCTTTCCTCCGCGCTCAACCAACCCATCGATACGCTGCCGCTTACGCCGGAACGGCTCTGGCGCACCGCAGAGGGAGGTACCCCATGATTCCTGGCGATTTTATCTACTGCAAGACAGATACATTGAAGGAAGCTGCCGAGGCATATAAGGGATATGCAAAAGAAGGCAGACAGGTGTGCTATTACGGCGGCGGCAGCGAGATCATCACCATGAGCCGCGCGGGCAGCATATGCCCCGATGTTGTGATTGACTATAAATCCATTCCCGAATGCAGGGTGTTGGAGATTGACGGGGAACATCTCGTCATCGGCGCGGCGCTTTCGCTCACCGCAATCAAGGACTCAAAACGCTTTCCTATGCTGAGCAGCGCCTGCGGGCGGGTGGCGGACCACACCAACCAATGCCGCATTACGCTGGGCGGCAACCTGTGCGGGTCCATCCGTTACCGTGAATGTAGCCTGCCGCTGCTGGTCTCGGACGCAAAGCTGTTGCTCTCTTCCGGCAAAAGAACGCGTACCGTGCCCTTTTGCGATGTGTTCCACGAACGTATGCGGCTGGAACCCGGGGAACTGGTCGTGCAGGCGCTTGTGCCCGTAAACGCGCTTAAGGCGCCGTTTGCGCATATCAAAAAATCGCCCGGCGAGAAGATCGATTATCCGCTTGTGGACGTCACGGCAATGCTTTTTCACGATAAACTGCGCGCGGCGTTCTCCGGCGTGTGCGGCTTTCCATTCCGGAGTGCCGAAATGGAAGCGGCACTCAACGACAGATCAAAACCCATCCCGGAGCGCGTACGGGCGGTAACCAAGCATTTGCCCGCAAAACCCGTGACGGATGCGGAGGGCAGCGGGGCATATCGTCTTTTCATACTGGAACGGACGCTGGAAAACCTGTTGTCCGCATGGGAGAACGGCAGCCTGGAAGGAGAAGGCGCATGAAAGTATACGAGGGGAAGACAGTCATCACGCTCACCGTCAACGGCGAACCTAGAGACGTCATGGCGCGGCCCTCCGACGTGCTGTTGGACGTACTGCGTACCCAATTGCATTTGACCGGTGCAAAGCCCGGCTGCAAAAACGGAGACTGCGGCGCGTGCACCGTGCTTCTTGACGGGTGGCCCGCAAAATCCTGTTTGGTGCTGGCTGTGGAATGCGTAGGGCATGATATCCTCACAGTAGAAGGGCTTCAAGGTACAGCCCCCGTGCAGCAGGCGTTTGTGACGCACAACGCATTCCAGTGCGGCTACTGTACGCCGGGCTTTTTGATGGTATCCCATGCGCTCCTTACCCACCACCCGCAGCCGGAGGAATATCAGCTGGAGGAATGGCTGCAAAGCAACATCTGCCGCTGCACCAGCTACAATGAAATTCGCAAGGCGCTCAATTCGCTGATCGACACGCAGGCATGAAAACGCCCGCCTAATCAGGCGGGCGTTACAAACGGTCCTATCGCTCTGCTTTGGTGATTTTACTCCTGCGGGTCGGCGCAGAGCTTTTCTTCAAACGCCTCGAGCGCCAGCACGGCGGCGCCGATTGCGCACCCAAGCGTACCCAACAAGGATGAGGCTTCCACGAGCACATCCTTTGCGTGCTGCGGATATTTGCGCCCGCGCGTATAGGTGCGGATGCGCTCCACGAACCGTTCGCTCAGGCTGGGCAGCGTACCGCCCAACACAATGAGTTCGGGGCTAAAGAGCGTGACCACATTGCCTAAGGCAAGCGCAATGGTCCGCGCGGCATTGTCTATAATATCCACAAACAGCGGAATCCCAAGATCGCTCAGGCGGAAAATGTCCTCCAGGCGCAGCGCCTCCACATCGCAGGGTACAGGGAGGTTGCAGTTGTCCATGAGCTTGATGCGCGTACGCGCCTCGTTGATAAGCGCCTCCCCTTTGACTAGGGCCTCCAGGCACCCGTACTGACCGCAGGTACAGCGGGGACCGTTGGGCTCGATGAGCATATGGCCAATTTCCCCCGCGCCGTCCTTGAACCCATGGATGACATTGGCGTTGGTCACAAGGCTGCCGCCGATGCTCTGCTTAAACATCATCAGATAAAACATCGTTTTGTAGGAAGCCGCCATGCCGAAGCCTGCCTCCGCAAGCGCCGCGGCATTTGTTTCCCTGTCGCAGCAGCAGGGGATCCCCAGACGTTCCTCCAATATGGAACAGATGGCGACATTCTTAAGATCCGGGAAATTGGGCGGGTTAATCAATATCCCGTTGCGCGAATCGAGCGGACCGGGCGCGGCTACTCCCAAACCCAGTACGCGTTCCTTTTCAATACCGCCTTTTTTAAGGAGATATTCGACCCCCTGCACGATATTATCCAGTATCGTTTCCTTGGGGGCATACCGGTCCACTTCGATTTCATAATCCATGACGGGGCGCGCCTTAAAATCGCACAGCATAAAGCTGATTCCGTCCGTGGTGAGCACGACCCCGGCAAGATAGTACGCTTCCGGATTGATATCGAGCATGATGGGGCGGCGGCCTTTTGAGGCGTTTGCTACGCCTGTCTCCACCAGGATATTACTTTTAATAAGAGCCGCGACAATATTCGTAACGGCAGGCGACGTCAGCCCAAGCTCCTTTGCAAGCTCGGCGCGCGAGATCGGCGCCCGTTTTCGCACCGCATCCAGCACAATCCGGGCATTGTTCATCTTCATTGTCTGGCTGTTGATTTTTTCCATTCCGCTATACGCCCCAGTGATCAGAACAAACTGATATAATTATTTTAATTAATAAACATTATTTGTATTTTACATTGATGGGAGCCGATATTCTTTTTATAGCACAGTTTTATTCGAATTACAAGGCAAAAGCGCATTTCATAAATGGGTCTTATAAAAATCTCAGGGATAAAGCCTCGCTGTTGCGATATATTATGTTAAACCAATTAAAAATATTGTTGCAAATTTATAACCAACATGATACGATATGCAGGCAAGGAACTCTCAGGCAATCCGCTTAATTTTTATGCAGAATGGAGCAAAAAACGCCCGATTCGTCACAAGTCGGCACGATGCGCCGTACATCCGCAGCGCCGCGTTTTAACAAGACATCAGACGATCTCATTTGCTTTCAGGAACCCCACCAATATTAATTAAAAAAAGTAAATGCCCGGTCGCAACAATGGTTGCTCTGTTTTCTTTGCATCAGATACCAGTTTTCAGTTTCGCGCAAACGCGAATGATCAATAATCAGGAGGAGAAACCAAAATGAAGCACATCAAGCTGTCTATCGCATTGCTGCTGGTGCTGAGCATGTCCCTTGCCGCATTCGGCTGCGCCGCACCGGCGGCAGAAACCCCTGCGGCTCCCGAAGCCCCCGCGGCAACCGAAGCCCCGGCTGCACCCGCTCCCGAGGCCCCTGCCGCCGAAGAAACCATCAAGGTTGCAGGCGTTGTGTTCCAGGATGACCAGTTCATGAACATGCTCACCAAGGGCTATGTCGATGCCGCTGCGGCAGCGGGCGTAGAATGCCTCACCGCCAACACCAGCAACGACCAGGCCAAGGAAGTGGAACTGATCAACACCTACGTTGGCCAGGGCGTCAAGGGTATCGCCATTGCGCCGTTGAGCTCCGATGCTTCCATCGCAGCGCTGCGCGACGCCAACGCCCAGGGCGTGCAGATCGCCATCACCAACCTCAACCTCGAAGGCGCAGACTTTATCGCGGGCGGCTATTGCTCCGACGACTTCACCAACTGCAAGCTCGTCGGCACGGAAGCGGCCAAAGCCATCAAGGAAAAGTTCGGCGACACCGAAATCAAGCTTGCCGTCGTACAGTTCAAGTCCCTGCTGGTTGACCAGTCCACCGCGCGCGTCAACGGTTACCTCGCGGGCCTCGATGAAGCCGGCGTGAAGTATACAATCGTTGCCGATCAGGACGCCTGGATGCAGGACACCGCACTTGAAACCGCGGGCGGCATCCTCACAGCCAACCCTGACCTCAACGTCATCATCACCGTGAACGACGGCGGCACCATCGGTTCCACCATGGCCGTTGCAAACGCGGGCCTCGCCGATAAGGTTCTGGTGTTCGGCCATGACGGAAGCGACCAGATCTCCAGCATGATCCTCGACACCGCAAGCCCCCTGTATGCCGTTGTCACCCAGGATCCCTACGGCCAGGGCTTCAACGCGATGACCGCGCTCATCAAGGCCATCAAGGGCGAAGACATCTCCGAGACCAAGGGCAAGGTACAGTTTGTACCCGGTACCGTGCTCTCCAAGGGCGATCTCGAAGGCGTCAACAAGTGGCGCGCCGACAACGGCCTGTAAGCCAAATTAATCAAAACCAGCCGCCGGTATGGCCTTGCGCCGTACCGGCGGGATTTTAGCGGTAGGCGCATGATGCGCCATCTTCCAAATTCCCGGCATGCCCGGAGCGCCGCGCAGGAAAACAGTGCGTGGAGGGAGAATACTATATTGCCGCACTACGGAACCGTTTCAGCATGCGCTAGCTGCATACTGAAAGGAGCTTTCGCCTGCGGCGAAGTCCCATGGTTCTAAAATCGCGTCACCGGCGCGATTTTTACCCTTGTCAGCGACAGTTCGCAAACCTGATCTTTCGGCGTATCCTCTAAAGGACGCACTGAACCCGCCGTCTCACGAAGCGCCCGGAATGCGCTATGAAACGGCCCTCTATCATATGTTACGTTATCTTATCTTTGGAAGGCGGATCAAACATGGCCGTACTTAAAACGAAGAGCCTCATAAAAGAATATCCCGGATGTGTGGCGCTCAACGACGTTTCCGTACAGTTTGACAGCGGAAAGGTACATGCGCTTTTGGGAAAGAACGGCTCGGGCAAATCCACTTTGGTCAAATGTTTTGCGGGCGTCGTCACCCCCACCTCCGGGGAAATGTTCCTGGATGAAACCAAGCTGCATTTTAACAGCCCGTCCGAAGCGTATGCAAAAGGCCTCGCCGTTGTGTACCAGGAAATGAGCCTGGTGCCCGGGCTTACCGTAACGGAAAACATTTTCTTAGGCCGCATGCCGAAAAAAAACGGCGTTATCGACTGGCGGACGGCCCACCGCATGGCGGCGGACATGCTCAAGCGCATGAAGGTGGACATCGACCCGAAGGAGCGCGTTTCAAGGCTGAGCATGTGGCAGTGCCAGGTGGTGGAAATTACCAAGGCCATGAGCTACAACCCCAAGGTGCTCATGCTTGACGAACCCACCTCGGCGCTTGCGACGCATGAGGTTTCCTCCCTGTTTGAGGCCATACGCGAACTCAAAAAGCAGGACGTTATCATCATCTATATTTCACACAAGCTGCACGAAATCCCCAAAATCGCCGATACCGTGACGGTGCTGCGCGACGGCCTGCTGATCGGCACCGCCAACATCAGCGAGATCGACGACCGCGGAATCCTCCATATGATGTTCGGCGACGTCACCATCAAGCAGCGGCCTGCAGACCTAACGATACAGGATGAAACGGTGCTGGAAGTCAAAAACCTGACCCGTACGGGCAAGTTTGAGGACGTTTCTTTTGTGCTCAAAAAAGGCGAGGTGCTGGGCATTGCGGGCATGCTCGGTTCCGGCAGGACGGAACTATTGAAGAGTATATTCGGCGCGGACCCGTACACCTCCGGTGAAATCATCGTAAAAGGCAAAAAAGTGCCGCGCAGAGTCTCCCCCATCTCCATGAAAAAGGCGGGGCTGGGCCTGACGCCCGAAGACCGCAAGGCGGAAGGGCTGGTGCTCATCCACTCCATCAACGACAACCTGTGCTACGCAAGTATGGATCGGTTGTCAAACGGCTGGGTGGAAAGCAGGAAAAAGCGCCTTAACGCCGCGGCCACACAGATACGGGACCTTCAGATCAAGGTGCCGGACGCGAAAAATTCCGCAAATTCGCTTTCAGGCGGCAACCAGCAAAAGGTCGTCGTAGGAAACTGGCTTAACACGCAGCCGGAAATCATGATGTACGACGAACCCTCGCGCGGGATTGACGTCTCCGCAAAGCAGCAGATATTTGAAATCATGTGGGAGCAGTCAAGAAAAGGCGTTTCCACCATATTCGTTTCCTCGGAGCTCGAAGAGCTATTGGAAGTCTGCCACAGGATACTCATCATGCGCGGCGGGCGCATCACCGGCGAAGTCACCCCGGACGAAATCAACATTGAAAGCTTATATGCCATGAGCATGGAGGTAGCGGAGTAATGCTGCAAAACAAAAAAGCAAGAAACTTTCTTCTGGACCACATCATTGAAGTATTGCTTGTGATCCTGGTGGTGGGTATGTGGCTTGCAAGCCCGTCCTTCATGACCTTAGGCAACTGGATGAACATATTGCGCAACGTCTCGCTTAAGGGCGTTATCGCGTTCGGCATGACGATGGTCATTATCGCCGGTATGATCGACCTTTCCATCGGCTCCACCGTGGCGCTTGCGGGCGTTATCGTGGCGCGGTTCTGCCGCGATCTTCCCGCCTCCACTGGCATGAGCGTGGATGTGGCTGCGATATTGGGCATCCTGTGCGCGTTTGCGGCGGCTGTTGTCGTAGGCATCGTTCACGCCATTGCGGAGCACAGGTTCAGAATGCCCGCATTCATCGTGACTTTGGCCACGCAGAACCTTCTCTATGGTCTGGCGGGCATCCTGTGCGAAGGCTTCCCCATCGCAAACCAGTATCCCGCGTGGTTCGTCTACCTTGGCACCGGCAAAATCGGCGGCGTGCAGGGCTTCCCCATCCCCTCTGTCATTTTGCTGCTTGTATTTGCCGCGATTTTCTTTATTATGAATTACACAACCACCGGGCGTTCTATCTACGCCGTGGGCGGCAACCCGGAATCGGCCCGGCTTTCCGGCATCAACGTGTTCAAGACAAAGGCGGTGGCGTTCATCACCGTACAGCTCATGTGCGTGCTGGGCGGCTTCATGAACAGCGCGCAGGTGCTCTCGGGCTCCTTCAGCTTCGGGCGCGGCTGGGAAGTTGACGTGATCTCCGCGGTCGTCATCGGCGGCACAAGCATGCTGGGCGGTATCGGCAAAGCGTGGGGCACACTCATCGGCATCATATTCCTGGGCGTCATCATCAACGGCATGACGATACTCAACATCAGCGTCTACACCCAGTATGTCATCCGCGGTATCCTTATGGCGTTCGCGGTGCTCATCGCGACCTATCAGGCCAAATCCAAGGCATAGCCCGCAATCAAGCGGCAACATTACATTGTAAAAGGGAGCAAGTGATATGAAACGGTCCGAAATCAACGCAATCCTTCGCGATACGCTCAAGTTTTTCAAAGAGCAAAACGTACACCTTCCCACCTTCTGCAGATGGACTCCGGAAGACTGGGCGAATATGGGCCACGAAGCGGATGAAATCCGCGATAATATGCTCGGCTGGGACATCACCGATTACGGCGAGGGCAATTTTTACAAACTGGGCCTGCTTTTAGTTACCACGCGCAACGGCAACCAGAAGAACCCTCAGAAATATCCCAAGCCCTATGCGGAAAAGTATTTGGTTGTAGGCGAAAACCAAGTCACGCCCATGCACTACCATTGGAGCAAGATGGAGGATATCATCAACCGCGGCGGCGGCAACCTCATTATCAAGCTTTACAACTCCACCGAGGACGATCAGCTTGCCGATACGGATGTGACGGTAAGCGTGGACGGCGTGAGGTATACCTACCCCGCAGGCTATGAGTTGAAGCTGCTACCGGGCCAGGGCATCACGCTCACGCAGGGTCTTTTCCACCGCTTCTGGGGAGAACCCGGCCACGGCACCGTGCTGGTGGTGGAAGTCTCCATGTGCAACGACGATACGCACGACAACAATTTCTACGATAAGGCGGGCCGCTTCCCGGAAATCGAGGAGGACGAAGCGCCGCTGCACTTGCTGTGCAATGAGTATCCCCCTGCAAGATAACGCGGCTGCAATAAGGATGAATAAGATGAAAAAAGGAATCTGCGTTGCGGGGAATATGATTGTCGACCACATCTATCCCATCGACAGCTATCCCAAGGCGGGCGAGCTTGCGGTGGTATTGGAAGGCATCTCCAAGAGCACCGGCGGCGCATTGTGCAATGTGATATTCGATCTTGCGAGGCTGGACCCCAAGCTTCCTCTGACCGCGCTTGGCATGGTGGGTGACGACGCGGATGGCGAACTGATCCGTTCCCTGCTGCAGAAGTTTCCCAACATCGACCATTCGCGCATCCAGAAACAGGGCAAGACGTCCTTCACCATCGTTGTGAACGATATGCGCTCCAAGCAGCGCACGTTCTTTACCTATTACGGCGCAAGCGCGCTGTTTGACGAAAGCCGCATCGATTGGGATAACCTTGACTGCGACCTCTTGCACATCGGCTACATCATGCTGCTGGGCGCTCTGGATCAGGAAGACGCGGAATACGGCACCAAGATGGCCCGGCTCTTGCACAGCGCAAAGCAGCGCGGCATCAAGACGTCCATCGATATCGTCAGCGAATCGAGCGACCGGCCGCAGAAGCTGGTGCCGCCCGCATTGAAGTACACGGATTACTGCATCATCAACGAGCTCGAGGCGGGCGCTGCGACGGGCATACCGCTTCGCACCGAGGATGGATGTTTGCTGCGGGAAAACCTGAAACCTGCGCTTACTAAGCTCAAGGAAATGGGCGTTTCCACCTGGGCGGTCATCCACTGCCCCGAAGGCGGCTATGGGCTTGACGAAGCCAACGCCTATGTGGAGGTGGACGGCCTGCGCCTGCCGGAAGGCTATATCAAGGGCACTGTCGGCGCGGGGGACGCGTTCTGCTCCGGGGTGCTGTACGGCGCGTACCAGGGTTATCCGCTCCGCGAGGCGATCGAGCTTGGTACGGCGGCAGCGGCCTGTTCATTAAGCAAAGCCGACTCCACCAGCGGGTTAAGGCCCGTGGAGGAAGCCACGGCGCTGTATCGAAGGTTGCGGTAACATACCATAAACAAGCGCCCGGCAAAAGGGTCACTTCACAGGAAACGAAAACAGGGACGCCGGAACCACTTGGTTCCGGCGTCCCTGCTGCATATACTGCTCATTATCGGGACATGGCATTATAATGGCGAGTGTACACAAAGCATGTAATAGATGCAGTTAATAGCACCAGTGAAGCTATAACTGTAACAATGCTATATGTTTGCCAAACAAGCACCGTTGGCCAATCGTATCCGGAGAGCATTGGGAAAGCCCAGCACATCATGCATATGACAACAGTAACCACCAGCCAAACAACGGTTATGAACATTCCTTTTTTTGTGATTGATTGCCGTTCATTCATTTTCTTTCTGCGTAATCCTACAACAAAGAAAATGGCAGCCAACAGGCAGATAACAATTGTGGCAGACGAAAGAACGATATCCAAAAGCTGCATGCCACTTATTTTATACGACTGCACAAGATTGCCGTCTAGTATATCCTTCACGCTTTTTACCAGACCGATATTGGTACTAGCGCCATTTGTCAGCAGGCAGAAGGCTGTTCGTTCACTTGGCAGCATTGTTACTTGGGTTGAAAAATTTGGATTACCGCCCGAATGCTCAATCATTGTTTTATCGGCATTTACCATCCACCCTGCCGCATAATACATTTCGTTGACATCCGGAACAGATATGTTTCCGATATGTGATTTTTGAATAACCGCTTTAAATACTTCAGGTATATCCTGTACAACACCCATCTGTATGTTCATCCAACGAGCCATATCCTTTGTACAGGAGATGATATATCCCGCGGGTTTGTTCCCGGCATAATCCGGCGCATGATATGGGCTTGTTATGAAAAAAGAAGAGCGGTAGCCCTGTGCCAATTGCCCGGTCGCTTGGGCGGTTTCTTTATAAACGTAAGTATGATATAAGCCCAAGGGCTTAAATACCTGCTCCATCATAAAGTTTTCATAGCTTTGATCCGAAACAGCTTCAATAACCAAGCCTAATACATCATAATTGATCGTTCCATACTCGTATTGCTTACCGGGAGGAAACGCCAGCTCGGCATCGATGAGAGTTTCAACGGTTTTTTGCAACATATCCGGCGTACTGCCTTGCGGGATTCTTTGAGCATGCTTCTGATTTGTCAAGCCGCTGGTATGGTGCAGAAAGTGATTAAGCGTGAGGCCCTGCATATCAACAGGCATCCCTTTATACGCCATCGTAAGCCAAGGCAAATATTTCTGAACAGGGTCGGTCATCGACAGCAGTCCCTGCTCCTCTAGCAATAAAATGCCGGCACCGGTAAAGGCCTTACTAACCGAAGCCAACTCGTATAAAGAGTTTTCACTCGCAGACAATCTTTTCTCACGGTCTGCGTAGCCAGAGGAAAAGTAATGCGTTTCATCCCCGTCGACTATAGAAATTGACATGCCCGGCACACCCGATATACGGCAAGCATCATCCAGCAATGCTTGTATTGCTACAGATTGTGCGTCCGATAACGCATAAACCGGTGTTGCGAATCCGGTGAATAGTATAAGCGATACGATCATGGTAACGATGATCTTTTTCATTAAGGCCTCCACTATTTTGCGAACTGGCTATTGTAGAGCCGGTAATAAAATCCCTCTTTTCTGAGCAGCTCCTCATGGCTGCCCATCTCCACGATCTTACCCTGGTCCATGGCCAATATGACGTCTGCCCCCCGGATGGTGGAAAGCCGGTGCGCAATGACAAAGCTGGTGCGCCCCTGCATCAGCGCCAAAAACGCGCGCTGGATGCGCTGCTCGGTACGGGTATCGACAGAGCTTGTGGCTTCGTCCAATATCAGCATGGGCGGATCGGAAAGCATGGCGCGCGCAATGGTCAATAGCTGCTTCTGCCCTTCCGAAATGTTGCCGCCATCTTCTGCGATGACGGTATCGTACCCCTGCGGGAGGCGTCTGATAAAGCCGTGCGCGTGGGCGGCGCGGGCGGCCTGCTCCACCTCCTCCGCCGTGGCGTCCGGCCTACCGTAGGCGATGTTTTCCCGCACAGTGCCGGAAAACAGCCAACTGTCCTGCAGCACCATACCGAAGGAGCACCGCAGGCTATCCCGCGCGATGTCCCGGATATCGACGCCGTCGAGCAATATTGCGCCGGAATCGATCTCATAAAACCGCATCAGCAGATTGACGATGGTGGTTTTTCCGGCGCCCGTAGGCCCAACAATGGCCACCGTCTGGCCGGGAGCGACGCGCAGAGAAAAATGCTCAATCAAAGGAGAGTCTTTTTGATAGGAGAAGCTTACATCAGCGAATTCCACATTGCCGCGCGCCTGGATATCCCGCCTTGCTTCGGGCGCATCCGGCTGCTGGGGTGGCGTATCAAGTAGCGCAAACGCGCGTTCGAGCGAGGCCGCGGCGCTTTGGAGCTGGGTCGTGATGCCCGTAATTTCGTTGATTGGGCGGGAAAACTGCACCGCATATGTTAAAAAGCTTGCGATCGCTCCCACGGAAAGGCCGCCGGTTACGGCCAGCAGCGCGCCGATCACGCCCACGCACACATATACCGTGTGGTTAATGAGCCGCGTGGAAGGGTTTGCAAGCGAAGAATAGAACTGGGAAAGCTGCCCCACTTTGTAGAGCCTGGCGTTGATCTCTGAAAACTGCTCCTGCGAAGCTTCTTCCCTGCCAAACGCCCGGATCACGCGCCCGCCGCTGACCATTTCTTCCACGAAGCCATTCAATTCGCCCAATGTGCGGCTTTGCTCGCGGAACATGCGGGTGGAGCTTTGCACAATTTTGCCCGCCACCAAAATGGAAAGCGGCGTCAGCACGGCCACCACCGCCGTAATGGGCGCGGAAAGCGAAAGCATAAACCCAAGCGTCCCCAATAACGTCACCACGCCCGCAAACAGCTGGGTAATCGCCTGGGCAAGGCCGTCCGCCACGGCGTCGAGATCATTGGTAAAGCGGCTGATGGTATCCCCGTGGGCGGGGTTGTCAAAATACCTGAGCGGGAGTATGGAAAGGCGCAAAAAGCCGTCCTTTCGAATATCTGCGGCGGTGCGCGCCGCAATGGCGGCGGAAAACGCCTGCATAAACCACTGTGCAACGCTGCTGACGACATAGAGCGCGGCCATAACGGCGAGGATGCGTAAAATCGGCGCAAACTCCACCTGACCGAGACCTATGATATAGTCTATGGCCCGGCCCATTAAAAGCGGGCCGGTCAGGGCGAGCACGCTGCCCACAAACGCGGTCAGCACAGCGAAAAATAACAGCAGCCGATATTTTTTTACATAACCGTACAGGCGCATGAGGAGCGCTTTGCTGAGGGCAGGCGTTTTCTTCATGCGCGCTCCTCCCCGGCAAGCTCCTGCGATTTTAAAATTTCCTGGTAGAGCGGGCACGTTTTTTTGAGTTCTTCATGCGTGCCGAGGCCCACAACATCGCCATCGTCCAACACAAGAATTTGGTCCGCATGCAGGATGCTTGCGGCGCGCTGCGTGATCTGGACCACCGCCATCTCCGTGCGCCGGCGCAACGCCTGCCGGAGCGCCGCTTCCGTCATATAGTCCAAGGCGCTTGCGGAATCGTCCAAAATCAGCAGCGAAGGTTTTTTCACCACGGCGCGGGCAATGCAAAGCCGCTGCTTTTGTCCGCCGCTGAAATTGACGCCGCCTTGCAATACCATGGTGTCCAGCCCTTCCGGCAGCTTGTTGACAAACTCCGCCTGGGTGACGCGCAGGGCTTCGAGCAACTCCTCGTCTGTGGCTTCCGCGTTGCCATACCGCAGGTTTTCCCGCAGCGTGCCGCTGAACAGCACGGATTTTTGCGGCACAATGCCGATCTTATTGCGAAGCGCGGCGAGGGTAAACTTCCGTACATCCTCGCCATACAGCAAAACATGGCCCTGCGTCGCATCATAAAACCTGCAGATGAGATTCGCCAGCGTGCTCTTTCCCGCGCCCGTTCCGCCGATAATGCCCAGCGTTTCCCCCTTGTTCAGCGTGAAGCTTACATGTTCCAGCGCGTCCGCCGCGGCGTCCACATAACGGAAGGAAACGCTTTCAAAGCACAGCAGCGGCGCGTCCGGGGAAGCCGCAGCGCCCGGGCCGTCCACAATGGAAGGTTTTGTATCAAACAGCTCGTTGACGCGCGCGGCGGAAGCCGTCGCTTTGGTAAATACGGATACGAGATTGGCTACCACCAGCATGGAGGCTAAAATATCGATGACATAATTGATAAGCGCAATGATCTCGCCGGTTGTAAGCGTATTGCTGTTGACGCGCAGAGCGCCAAAATAAACGAGCAGCAGGATTCCTGTGTTCATCACAAGCGAGGTCAGCGGATTGACAAGCGCGGAAACGCGGTTGACAGCAACGGAGGCGTCCGCATGCGCATCCGCCGAGTCCGAAAACCGCTTGTTCTCCTCCTGTACCCGCGCAAACGCGCGGATGACCCGCACGCCGGAAAGGTTTTCCCTTAACACGCGGGAGAGCGCATCCAGCTTCTGCTGCACGCTGCGGAACAACGGCACGGAGCGCGTCATGGTGACATACAGGATCAAGGCGAATAAGAGAATAACGGCGAGTATGATGAGCGAAAGCTTCACGTCGATCCACAACGCCATAATGAACCCGCCGATGCACAGAAACGGCGAGCGCAACACCAGGCGGATGAGCATGGCCACCGCCCACTGCAATTGGTTGATATCCACCGTAACGCGGTTGATGAGCGTAGGCGTGCCGAACTTGTCCAGTTCCGCAAAGGACAGGCGGTTGATGTGCGCGAACACCTCGTTGCGCAGGTTTGTGCCCACCCCCTGCGCCGCAAGCGAGGCGTAGTACTGGCATAAGAACGCAAAGCCGAACCCCACGACGGATACCAGCAGCATGCCGCCGCCCATCCGCCAAATATAGGCCGTATCCCCTTTCATCACGCCGTTGTCTATGATGTACATCATCATCAAAGGGATAAACAGCTCGAGCACCGCCTCCGTCAGCTTGAAGAGGGGACCCAGTATCATCTGCTTTTTAAAAGGAATTAAAAACCTAGCCAGCCGCCGCAACGCCGTGCTCCTTTCCTGCCGGTTCCGGCGCAAACGCCGCACCTGCCCATTAGGATACCACCGTTTGGCTAGGCGCACAACCTGCCCAGACATTCTGCCTCCAGCCCTGAAAGAATTGTACCCCCGCTTCTAAGGAAGCGGGGGCACACGCGTCTATGGTATAACCCGGAACCCGCTGGGACACAGGAGGCCCCGGATCTCTGTTGCGCGTTACTTCTGCATAATCCTTCGCAGCAAAAGCATCGCGGCCAGAAGGAAAAGCGCTCCGACCAGCATGGTCAGGGGAACGATCTGCATGGCGCCGCCGGTGCTGGGCGCGCCAAGCGGGATAGCGCCCGGGGAGAGCGGGATGCTGCCGCCGCCGGGGCCTAGCGGAATGTCTCCGCCGCCGTCGTCATCGTCGTCTCCACCGTCATCGCCGGGATCCGTGGGCCGGTTGAGCGCAATGTTCGCGCTGGCCGCGGCCGTGCCGGGAGAACCGACAAGCGTGATGCCGTTGCCATCCGCCGTAAAGCCGATGCTGTAATCAAACGTGACAGTTGCGCTAGTACCCCATGCATCCGGCCAGGCGCCGAGCTGTTCATAGGTCACCGTGCCGTCGGGTTTGACGGTGACGCGCACCTGGCTGTTTTCAAACACCCAGTTGCCCGAACCGTCCACCGTAACGCCAACGGATACGCCCGCAATCATCGCATTGGTGACACTGACGACCGCCGTATTGGAAACGGTGGTGCCCACCGCCTGCAGCTTATGGGTATCAAGGGAGTCCACTTTCAGGTTATAGGTGGAGCCGCCACTTGCCCCGCTGCTGTTTCCGTTCAGCAGGTTGAAGTTGAAGTTGTTGGTGTAGTTTTCCGTCACGGCGTCGTCATCCGCAAACGGGTCGAGCACGATGGCGGGACGATCCAGCACAATGGCCACTTCCTGCCCGCCGGAAACGATAGGTTTGGCGTAGAGGATCGCGGAATCGTTGGTGTAGGCCGTGCCGTAGGTGTACGCGTCGCCTAGTGTGCTGTTGGGAACAAGGAAGTAGCGGGTGCTTTCTCTTACCCCGTTCTTCAGGTCGCCAATGTACCACTCGATGATGGTATTGCCCTCGGCGTCCGTGCCCACCACTCTGAGTTCCGTATTGCCGTTGACAAAGTAGATGTCAAAGCCCGCAGGGACGACGTCGATCACCTTTGCCTGCTCGGCTACGATGGCGTCGTTGACGATTTGGTTGGCAATGGTCTTGTAGGTTTCAATAATCTGCTCGGGCGTGCTGGCCCAGGTGTAGTTGATATCAAAGTTGTCGTAATCGACTTCGCCGTCCGGATCGTTCGCATCAAGCAGGCCCTTGAAGTACCCGCCGGACTTGTTGGGATCCATATAGGTGGCGATGCTGTTGGCCGCCGTATTGCTGTCGTTGATGACAACGTTGTGCAGCGATATGCCTTTCTCCAGCAGATCGACCGCAGCCTCGGACGCCCGCTTCCCGGCGTTTGTGATCTGGGTGCTGTTGCTGCTGTAAGATATGCTTGTGGTGGTGTCCGCCGGATTGCTGTAATAGGTGTTGGCTTCTCCGTCCGTCATGAACACCACGTGGATGTTGTCCCCTGTGATGGAGCCGCCGCTGCTATCGATCAGCGCCTGCACAAGCTCGCCGGTTTCCATATAACCAGCCTGCGCGTTGGTGCCGGCATTGTCGAGCATGCCGGTGCCGCCCGTAAGCCCGGCGCGGGAGGCGGAGCCTGTAAAGTAGGTTAAAAGCTCGGTGACATTATCATTGGTAAACACATTGCTTCCCGTTCCCGTGACGGTAACGGTGCGCGCTACCACATTGTTCCTGCCGCCGGAATAGACCACCAGAGACAGGTCTACGTTTTGGTTGAGCGATGCAAGGTTTGTAATATTGCCCGAACCATCGCGCTCAACGCCATAGAGGATATCGATAAATTCCGTGGCAGCCTCTTTTAGCACCTCCCACTTGGTCACGTTGCTATTTCCAAGTTTATCGCCCATGCTGTCGGTAATGTCGATGCTCAGCACAACATTGGTTTTGCCGGAAATGGATACGCCGCCCTCGGAGTCGAATATCTGATCGGTCCTTGTCCCCTCCGCTTCGAGCGTCACCTCGTAGCCTTCGAGCACATTGCCTTCAGAGTCCGTCACTGCGACCTCCTTCACGGTCTTGTCGCCTTCAATCGTGGTTTCGCCCACGACAATAAGATAATCCTTTTCGGGATCGGCCTCGATGCCGTTGCTCCAAAGGATATCGTCCACGATAGAGCCGTCTTCTGTGACAGCCCCCTGGTCATCGGGAATCCCGCTGGAAAGAGGAATGCCCTCATCATCGTAGAACGCCCCGTTATCGGTAGAGTAACTGCCGCCCGAGCCGGTATAGGAGCCCAGATAAATATCGTTGTTGTTGATAGCGGTGTCGTCATAGGAAGTGTCCGCACCCGTTACGGCGCTGTTGGGAATGGTATTCTCTGTTCCCCCGTTTTGAACGATGGAAAGATCCTCATTTGCCCCCTTCAGGGAGACGTCAGTGGAATTTTCGCCGGAACCGTTGTAGGTATACCCGTTGCCCGAAGCGTCGGGTATAATGGTGGTTTCATCCTGGGACGTATACGTCCCGCCCACAAAATTGTCCTCATCCGTCTCCGCCGCAGCGGCAGTCACGGTTTCCGTCGCACTCACCGTTACCGTTACCTCGTTGGGCGCCAATGCGTGCGCAACACTGGGCAGCGCAAGCGCCATAAACAAAAATACCGCGGTAAGCAGCGAAAGCATCCTGTGTTTTCGCGCTGTAAACATAACAACTCTCCTCTCTATTATCGGTTAGGAATTTTTCTTGTGTGTCCAAATTCTGTGTCCAAATTCCTAGCGTATTACTAGAGATTTAACCTGAGTTAGTTGTCTCAAACACATATGAAAGGATAAACCTGCATTGTATTTGTTTATAAGGCCGCAGTTTCACGAAGCTTGCAATGTTCTTAAGACAAGAAAAAAGGCGCGTACGCGCCTTTTTTGAAACATCACTTGATTAGCCGATGATATTCTTGGTGTTTGCGATTTCCAGTTCGTTGCGGATAAACGCGCGGGTGGTTTCATAGAGCGCCTGCTGCGCTTCACCCACGCTGTTGTTCTTTTCAAAGGCGACCTGGTAGGCGCGCCTGAGATCGGAGCCGACATTAATCTTTGCGATGCCGCTCTTGACGCCGCCCAGCACGAACTCTTTTTTAATGCCGGAGCCGCCGTGGAGCACCAGCGGAATGCCCGCCGCTTCCCTGAGCTTTGCGATATAGGGAACGTCCAGCCGCGCTTCCGGCTTCTTTGCAAAGCGGTTGCTTTCCGCAATGGCCCCGTGGAAATTGCCGCAGGCGACGGATACCCAATCGCACCCGCTTTCTTTCACGAACGTTGCAAGCTCGTCGAGCTTCGTGAAGCCGAGCTTCTTGGAGAATATCTCTTCATATGGCGGCATTTCCCCGCCTTCGTGTCCCATGACCGCGCCAAGCTCCGCCTCGATGGGGGCATTCGCCGCATGGGCAACAGCCGCGGCCTCGGCCGTGGCGCGGATGTTTTCTTCTAACGGCAGCCGGGAGCCGTCCACCATGACGGATTGGTAACCCGCATCAAGCGCCAGGCGGATGATATCCGTAAAGTTTACGCGCAGCAGATCTTCATCGATAACGGGAACATGGTCCAAATGCAGCATGGTATGGTTGGGATTTGCATACTTAAAATACGATTCCGCAACCGCCTGCAGGCTCTTTGCCTCCATCTTCTCCCATTCCAGCCGCGCCACCTGAATCATGGCGACCGAGTTTTCATCCACCACCGCGCGGATGATGGGTTCCGTCATATTCAAATTCGGGATATTGAACGCAGGGATAACGATTTGATTTTGAAGCGCCTTTTTGACCACTGCCTTTGGATCCATGCTGGTTCCCCCTTGTATTCAAAAATATAGCCCGCGCCAGACTGCGCGGCATTTGTTAACGGTAACAGTATACCACGTTTTCCCGTTTCGGCAAACGTATTCAGCAAATGCGGGGCAGGCCTTCGCCCAGCAGCGGCTCAATCGCGCGGTTGCCGCCCGCGCGCGTCTTCTGGGTCACCAGCGGGCCGCCCGCAAGAACGGAACCGACGATACGCGCATCCGCCCCATATGGAGACGCCTGGATAAGGGAAAGCGCGCGCGCCGCGTCCTGTTCCGGCACAGTCAATACAAGCTTACCCTCGTTGCCCATATACAGGGGATCGAGCCCCAGAATATCGCAGAAACCGGACACCTGCGTATCCGCAAGCGGCATATCGCCCAATGCAATGTGAACACCGGACGCCACGGCGACTTCGTGCAGCACGGAAGCAAGCCCGCCGCGCGTAATGTCCCGCAAGGAATGCACCGCCACCCCGCCGGATAACAGCGCCCGGACCATTCCATTGAGCGGCGCGCAGTCGCTTTTGATGCTGCTTTCCATGCCCATGCGCGCGGAAAGGATGCAGGCGTGGTGGTTGCCCAAGTACCCGCTGATAATGACGGCGTCCCCCGGCTTTGTATAGCGCACGCTCACGTCCACGCCCTGCGGCACAAGGCCAACGCCCGCCGTGTTGATATACAAGCCGCCCTTGCCGTCTATGACCTTGGTATCGCCAGCGACGATCAGTACCCCCGCCTCGTCCGCGGCCTGCCGCATGGAAAGTGCCACGCGTTTGAGCGTTTCCGTATCCAGGCCATCCTCCAGGATAAAACCCGCCGTCAGGTATTTCGGCGTAGCCCCGCGCATCAAAAGATCGTTGACGGTGCCGCAGACGGCAAGCTTGCCGATATCCCCGCCCGGGAAAAACAGCGGCGTCACCACAAACGAGTCCGTCGTGAGCGCGATGTTGCCCGCGGGTACGGGGAGCACCGCCGCATCCTCCATGCGGTCTAGCGTATCGTTGGAAAACGCGGACTGGAACACATCGCGTATGAGTTCGTTCATCAGCTTGCCGCCGCCGCCGTGGGCCGCATTGATTTTCATTGCTTCGGCTGCCTCCTGTTCTACAAGTCCTATGTATCGAAGGGTAAAGTTTCTTCTTTCAGGGGCTTTGCCCCTGAAATCCCACCCAAGGGACAATGTCCCTTGGGAATCCCTTTTTACAAACGACCTATTTTAGGTCGTTTGTAAGAGAAGGGTTCTTAGGGCTGTTACAGCCCTAAGCGGGGTTTGGGGCGGAGCCCTAACGTAATTTTAATTATACGTTTACGGCGTGCGCGTGCCAGATGCCGCATGCGCCTTCGCTCGTCACCATGCAGGGGCCAAGCGGCGTCATGGGTGTGCACGCTTTTCCGAAATGCGGGCAGTCAGTGGGTTCCGCGCGGCCGATGATGACGCGCCCGCATTGACAGCCCGTCTTGGGGGAAGCGTCGCGCACGGTATCGTAGCCGCCCGCGTCGTACTCCCGGTATTCTTCCCGCAGCGCGTAGGCGGACCCTTCAATGCTGCCCAGACCCCGCCACACGGACTCCTGCCGCACAAAATATTGGTCGATCAGTTGGAGCGCTGATGGATTGCCGTTTGCGGCCACCATGTCCGGATAGAAGTTGCGTACATACGCTGTCCCGTTCCGGTGCTGCTCCAAAAGGTTATAGACCGCGGCAAGAATGTGCTCATAGGAAAATCCGGCGACCGCGAGCGGGATGCGGTAACGCGTACAAAGCTCCCGGTATGCGTCGCTGCCCAAAATGACGCTCGCATGCCCGGGGCCGATAAACCCATCGATATCCGGGTTGTTCTCGCAGATCCAGTCCAGTGCGGGCAGCAGCGCCTTGGCGCATAGCAGCAGGCGAAGGTTATGGACATTGTCCTCCTTCATCCGCTGCAGCAGCAGCGCATAGACGGGCAGCGTGGTTTCAAAGCCCACAGCAGTGAGCACGAATTGCCGCTCCGGCTCCGCCTTGGCCCACTCTAGCGCCGTCATGGGCGCGTAGAGCATGCGCACGTCCCCGCCCGCGGCTTTACACTCCAATAGCGTGCCGAAGTTGCCGGGCACGCGCATCATATCCCCAAACGTGCAGAGCGCGGTATTGGGCTCCTTGGAAAGTTCCGCGGCGCGGTCGAGATATCCTGCAGGCGTCACGCACACCGGACAGCCGGGGCCGGAAAGCAGCTTGATGGAAGGGGGCAGCACGCCGCGGATGCCGGTGCGGAACACCGCCTGCGTGTGCGTACCGCAGACTTCCATCAACTTGACGGGCGGGCCGTCATAGCTGCGGATGCGCGCCGCAAGCTGTTCTATGCTATTGATCTCCATATTTGATCAGCTCCAAAAGCTCGTTTAATTCGTCGTTTTCCTCTTTGCTGACCACGGATATGGCGCAGCCCGCGTGCACAAGGATATAATCCCCAAGCTTTGCGTCAACCAAGCCCAATTCCACAGTCAGAATATTTCCCCGGACATCCGCCTTGCCCCGGCGGCCGTCCATTTCAATCAGTTTTCCCGGAACCGCAATGCACATAGTGCCTCTTCCTCCTTCCATTCTCCCCCGCGCCCGGAGGCGCACCGCTCAGGTTCGCTTGCCCGGAATGCCCCGATATACGCCTGGCCGAGCGCAAGACCGCCGTCGCCCGGCGGTACGGCGCGGTTTGTGAACACCTGAAAGCCCGCGTCGGTCAAAAGCGCCGTCGTTTCTGTCAGCAGGATACGGTTGTAGAACACGCCGCCGCTCAACGCGACCTCGTTAATCCCCGTCCGTTCCCGTAATTTACAGCACACTTCCTTGATAAGCGCCGCGATGGTGGTATGAAACCTGCGCGCTAACGTTACAGCGGGAACGCCCCGGTCGCGCTTCGCAACAAGATCCCGTACGGCGGGCGCAAGGTCGGCGGTCAGCCTCCCTTCCCGCTCCGATATCTCGTAAGCAAGCGGCTCTGTTTCCCCCGCATGCTGCGTGGCTGCGGCTTCAAGCTCAATCGCGCATTGTCCCTCATAACCGGACTCGTGGCAGACGCCAAGAAGCGAGCTGACCGCGTCAAATACCCGCCCTACGCTGGAGGAACGGATGGCGTTGACGCCACTCTTCAGCGCGGCTTCCACCATCCCGCCGCGCGCGTCCTCCGCGGGAAGACCCGCGTCAAACAGCAGGCAGGCGGCGCTTTTCCAGCCCTGCCTGATGGACGCGTCTCCGCCCAAGTAAGCCGCGGGCTTGATATGCCCGGCCCTGTAAAACCCATAAGGGGAAGCAATCAAAAACTCTCCGCCCCAAACGGTGCCGTCCGTTCCGTAACCGGTGCCGTCAAACGCCACGCCGATAACCGGCGCCGTTTTCCCGTACTCCGCAAGGACGGAGGCGATATGGGCAAAGTGATGCTGAACCTCCAAAAGCGGCAGGCCCAGCTCCTTTGCATACCGGCTGGAAGCGTAATCCGGGTGAAGGTCGCACACGGCATGGGTGGGCGCTGCCTGTAAGAGCCGCTGCATGTCCGACGCCGTTTTTTTATAAGAGAGGATCATTTCCCGGGTTTCCAAGTCCCCCAGCTCCGTGCCGGGATAAAACTGTCCGCCGTTGCACACGCACACATTGCTCTTCTGGTGCGGCCCCAACGCGAGCACAGTATGCCCGCGGTCCTCCATCTGCGCAACGGGAAGCGGCACATACCCGCGCGCCCGGCGGATAAACTGGGTGTTTCCATTTACCACCGCGACCACGGAATCGTCGAGTATCCGCTCAATAGCCCGGTCATGGAACAGCACGTAATCAAGTTCCCCGTGTTCTACAAAGAACAGCAGCATGTCTTCGTCCAGGTGGAATATCGGCAGACCCGAAGGGTTGGCGCTGGTCATCACAAGCGGCCCCGTCGTCTGAAACAGCAGATGCTGCAACGGGGTATACGGCAAGAACGCGCCCATATACCGGCTTGCGCCGTATACGCCTTTGGCGATAGCGCCCTCCCGGGCTCTCTGCAGCAGCACAATAGGCCGCGCGGGAGAAAGAAGCAGCGCTTCTTCCTCTTTTGATACCGTGCAATATTTCCCGACTTCGCCAAGTTCTGCGAACATCACGGCAAAGGGCTTGCTTTCCCGCCCTTTGAGCGCGCGCAAGCGCGAAACCGCTGCCCCGTCCGCCGCGCTGCAGCATAGGTGATACCCGCCGATGCCCTTGATGGCGACGATGCCGCCGCTATTCAGAAGCTCCGCCGCAACCGAGAGCGCCTGCTCCCCCGTCTGCCGCCCACCGTCCCTGGTCAGGCCAAAAAGCTGCGGGCCGCAGGCATTGCAGCAAACCGTCTGCGCGTGGAAGCGCCGGTCGCTTTCTTCATGATACTCCTGATCGCATAGTTCGCACATGGGAAACGGTTCCATCGAAGTGCTCGTTCTGTCATAGGGCAGCTCTTTTAGTATGGAAAAGCGCGGGCCGCAGTACGTGCAGCTGATGAACGGGTTCAAAAACCTGGGATTGCCCGGGCTAAAAAGCTCCTCTAAGCAATCCGCACACACGGCGATATCCGGCCCCGGCATGGCGACGCCGGAGGCGTGTTCGCTCGCTTCTATAATAAATTCATTCTCGGTGGGAATGGTATCATCGCACGTTACCCGCTCCACTGAGCGGATCAAACTGCCCGCGGGCGGATTGCCGGTGAGTTCTTCGTGAAAGCAGGAAATCGCTTCCGCATCCCCGCGCACCCTGATGTATACCTCTCCCCCAAAGTTCCGCACAGAGCCGGAGAGCGCATGTTTGCGCGCGAGCCGTGCTACAAACGGGCGGAACCCCACCCCCTGCACCACGCCGGTAACGCGCAGCGCTTCTATAACGGTCACAGCCGCGCCTTGAGCCATTCGGCAGCCTCTGTAAATCCTTCGCTAGTTCTGGCGGAAACGAGGAACACGGCGGAGTTTGGGTTCAACGCCTGCACGCCCTTAAGGAAGTAATCGTAATCAAAATCCACATAGGGCAGCAGATCCTTCTTATTTAACAGGATGACGGCAGATTTCTCAAACGCCAGCGGATACTTGTAGGGCTTATCCGCGCCCTCCGTCACAGTGGAAACGAGCAGCTTGATGTTTTCGCCAATGGAGAATTCCGCGGGGCAGACAAGGTTGCCGATGTTTTCAATAAACAGCACGCCCTTTTGATCGAGCGGCATGGATTTTAGAGTATTTTCAATCACCGCGCCGTCCAGATGGCACGCGCCGAACGTATTGATCTGTACCGTCTCGATGCCAAGAGCATTGAGCTTCTGCGTATCGATATCGGACTCGATATCGCCTTCGATCACATACGGCTTGACGCCGGAAAGATGGGAGATGAGCTGTATGAGGCAGGACGTCTTGCCCGCTCCCGGCGCGCCCATGACGTTTACGGCATAGATGCCGCGCGCTTTGAGGCTGCTTTGTATCTGCTCCGCAATCCGGTCGTTTTCATCAAACACGTTCTCCATAATGGCGACGTCTTTTGTTTCCATGGTTTTTCCCTTTCCCCGCGATGCGCGGCGCTCCTGTTGCTCATATTTAATATATAGGAATACACACTATAAATACCTGTTACTTAGCGTTTTAAACTTCCAGCTCCACGCTCTCCACAAAGCACTCGTTGCCGGTTTCGGTGGGGCTTCCTAAAACCCCGCAGTCCGGGCATTCGAATGAAAAGCGGGGCTTGATAAAGTTTTTGTTGCAGGATTTACAGTACATTTGGGTTTTTACAAGGTTGAGTTCCAGCTTCGCGTCCTGCGCCGGCGTTCCTTTTGCAATGATCTCAAAATAGATCTGCACAGAGTCGGGCATGATGCCGGTATTTTCCCCGATCATAAGCTTTGCAGAGTTTACCCGCGTGGCCCCGTTTTCCTCTGCCGCGCGGTTGATAATTTCGACAATTCTTTTGGTAAGGGCGTATTCGTGCAAAATCGTTCTCCTTGCAGCCTATCATAACCGATGCGCTTTCAAAACGCATATCCGCTTACGGAATCGTATTATATCCGATATTTCAACACCGTACAATAAAAGCTAACCCCCTGCGACGGAAAAAGTCAAGATTGAATTACCACCGCCTCAGCTAAAAGTTTTTGTTAGAGCTTAATTTTTTGCAGGGTCGGAATTTACAAGAAAATCCCAAGCTGCCAAGTTGAAATTATCTTGATTTTCTCTTGCATTTTCGGCCAAAAAATATATTATTGTTTAAAACGTTTGTTATAAAATTAACTTATTGACATATGCAAAGTTAATAATTATGATACAGATGTCGGACGCATTGCACCAGTTTCATAATCGACCCACAAAAACAATTCATCTGCTCAAATATGCGCTCCGCCATGCAGACAGCAGATGGGTTTTTGTATGCCCTTGGAAATGATTGCAATACTAAAATCGATAAAGTTTGCAAAAGCGTCCGCTACCGCCTTACTGCGGCAAGGCTGTGAAATTCCACATAGGAGACAGGCAGAATGACCGGTCAAACGCTTCTACTTCTTACTGTAGGCATACCGCTGCTGGGCGCATTTTTATTGCCGCTTGCGGGCAGGGTATCGCCAAAATTCCGAAACGCCCTTGCCTTTGTTCTGGTAGCGGCGCCGCTTCTCTTAAGCGCACTTGCGCTGCCGTCCTCGCTCAAAGAACCGTCCTTGTTGCAGATTACTCTGCCGTTCGGTTTGAGCTTTGGCCTCATGGCGGACGGCTTGGCGGTGTTTATGGCGATATCCGCATCGCTCATCGGCCTTATCATCGTAGGGTATTCGTTTGGTTACATGTCTCATTCCGGTAACCAAAGCGAATACTACTTTTTTGTCGTGCTCTTCATCGGCGCGATGATGGGTATCGTCTACTCGACGGACCTTATCTTCCTCTACCTGTTCTGGGAGATTTCAGCGCTCTGCTGCTGGCGGCTCATTGGCTTCTTCCGCGAAAAGGAGTTTGTCCGCCGGGCCAACAAGGCGTTCCTCATCACGGTGTTCGGCGCTTTACTCATGCTCGCGGGCTTCATCATGATCTATGTGCAGAACGGCACGACGGACCTTTTAGCCCTCAGGGGCCAGCCCATCGCGACCGCCGCCGTGGTGTTCATCCTCTTTGGCGTGCTTTCAAAATCCGCCACGCTGCCGCTGCATTCCTGGATTGCGGACGCGGGCGTTGCGCCCTCCCCCGTCACCGCGCTTTTGCACGCAGCGGTGTTAGTCAAAATCGGCGTGTATGTGTTTGCGCGGCTGTTCCTTGTGAACTTTAAGCTAGACGACGTATGGCATACCGTGGTTCCCGTGATTGCCGCCGTCAGCTCTTTGGCCTGCGCAGGCGCCGCGATTGCGGAAAATGACATCAAGCGCATCATCGCCTATTCCACCGTCAGCCAGATCGGTTATATCTTTTTAGGTATTTCCGTGGGCGGCGAACTTGCCGCGGCGGGCGGCATCCTTTACATTCTGATGCACGGCATCTCCAAGGCGGGCCTGTTCCTGTGCGCGGGCATTGTGGAGCATACCTACCACACCAAGGACATCCGGGAGCTGGGCGGGCTTATTAAAACCATGCCGGTCACCGCGGTCTCCTTCCTCTTGTGCGCGTTCTCCGTCATGGGCATTCCTCCCTTTGGCGGCTTCTTCAGCAAATACATGGTGGTGAACGGCGCGGCAGCGGCGGGCCATCCGTGGATTGCTCTTACATTCCTGCTGGGCGCGGTGTTTACCATTGTGTACCTGCTGCGCGCGTTCACCAAGGTGTTCTTGGGCGAACCCAAGCGTGAGCTCAAAAAAGAAGGTGCTTTCAGTATGGTGTTCTGCGTGGCGCTGCTTGCGGCGCTGTCCCTAGTAAGCGGGCTCTTGGTTCAAATACCCGCGGGCTTTGTTGAATCCCTTGTGCAGCAATTGGTGGTGGCGGCATGAATAGTAACGTATTGTTGTTTTTAATCCTCGTTCCCGCGGCGTTCGCGGCGCTTACCTTCCTGCTTCCGCAAAAGGCGAAGTGGTGGAAGGAGTGTTTGCTCGTGCTGGGCGCGCTTGTAAACCTTGTGCTGATGGTAAGCGTGTATGGAAACGAGCTCCGCGTAGACCTTCCCTGGGGCGGCTTTGGTTTGGAGTTCTCCCTGCGGCTGTTCCCGTTCTCCGGCTTTATCCTGCTGGCGGTTGCCATCATCGCGCTGCTGGTTACGTTGTATTCCTCCGTATTTTTGCGGGAAAAGCCCTACGCCAAGCGCTTCAACGCGTTTTTCCTGCTGACTTTAACGCTCGTCAACGGCGCGGTATTGGCAAACAACCTCGTGCTGCTGCTCTTCTTCTGGGAAGGCATCCTGTGCACGATGTTCGCCATGCTTTTGACCGATAAGCCGGGCGGCTTCAAAACCGCGGTCAAGGCCATTGTCATCGTCGGGTTTAGTGACCTTTGCTTAATGCTCGGCATCGGCATGACGGCGCAGCTCGCAGGCACACTCAATATGGAAGGCATCCACCTCCCGGTAGAAGCTTCCACTTCCGCGGCATTCATTCTGATGCTCGTAGGCGCACTCGGCAAGGCGGGCGCAATGCCCTTCCACACCTGGATACCGGATGCCGCCAACGACGCGCCGCTGCCCTTTATGGCATTCCTGCCCGGCGCTTTAGAAAAGCTGATGGGCATTTACCTGCTGGTGCGCGTAACGACCGGCCTCTATACGCTTGAGCACGGCTCCGCCATGAGCACGGCGCTCATGACGCTGGGCGCAGCGAGCATCCTATTCGCTGTCATGATGGCGCTCATTCAAAAGGATTATAAGCGCCTTCTCTCCTACCACGCGGTCAGCCAGGTAGGCTACATGCTCCTGGGCATCGGCACGGCGCTGCCTGTAGGCATCATCGGCGGACTGTTCCATATGCTCAACAACGCCCTCTACAAGAGCTGTCTGTTCTTAACGGCGGGCGCTGTGGAACGGCAGGCGGGCACCACCGATTTGAAGGTGGTAGGCGGGCTTAGAAAGCAGATGCCTGTCACATTCGTCTGCTTCCTGGTGGCGGCGGCTTCCATCGCGGGCTTCCCGCTGACCAACGGCTTCTTCTCCAAGGAGCTGATATTCGACGCCGCAATCGAAAGCGCGCTGCCCTTCTACATTGTGGCGGCTGTGGGTGCGTTCTTTACCGCGGTCTCCTTCCTAAAGCTTGGACATGCGGCGTTCTTCGGCAAGACCGAAGCGCCCGAAAAGGACGTCAAGGAAGCGCCCTGGACCATGCTTGTACCCATGATCGCTCTTGCCGTCGGCTGCATCCTGGCCGGCGCATTCCAGGGCCAGCTGGTTGCGCTGTTTAAGACCTTCCTGCCCGAGATGGAGCACTTGGAGGAAGCGGGTACGCACACGAACTTCGTGCTGGCGGGTATTTCCCTTGTGGTACTCGCGCTTGCGGTATTGAGCCACCGCCTCGGCTACAAGAAGACCGGACGCGGGATTTTAGCCGCGGACCACTTCCATTACGCGCCGGGCCTCCACCAGATCTATGATCTGGCGGAAAAGAAGGTGTTTGATCCGTACTACGTATTTGGCCTGTTGGGAGATGGATATTCCAAGGCGGCGCTTGCGGTGAACAACGGCATCAGCTGGTTCTACGACGTGGCTATCGTCCGTTTCACGGAATGGATTTCCGGCGGAATACGCAAGGCGCACACCGGCAACACCGCCGTATACCTGGTTTGGACGGTGGTTGGAATTGCGTTTGTCTCGCTGTTCCTGCTGATTTCGCTCCATTAAAGCGCATCGCGCAAAGGATTAATAGTTTAGGAGGAAGCCTTCGTGCCGCTTTTGTTCTTAGCAATCCCACTCGCAGCGGTAGTGGTATTGAATATCGTCTATAACTGGATCAAGGGCAAGTTTGCCGTGTGGTGCGCAGCCGTCGTGGCCGCGGCGCAGACTTTGCTTTCCGGTTACGCGCTGATGGAATGTCTGAAAAACGGGACCGTGTTGACGGATACCCGTATCGGCCTATTAGAAATTGATACGCTCTCGGCCATGGTTCTTCTTACCGTCGGCCTGATCGGATTTGTGGCGCTGTTGATTTCAAACGCCACCATACACAAGCAGAAGCATAATTTTGCGAACCTGGTGCTTATCCTCATGGCGGGCATGAACGGCGTCTCCATCGTGCGGGACCTCTTCACGCTCTATGTGTTCATCGAAGTCACATCCGCAGCCTCCTTCATACTCATCGGTTTCCACAGGGACCGTAATGAATTGGAGGGCGCATTCAAATACTATATCCAGTCCACCGTTGCAACCATCGTCATGCTGACCGCAACGGCGTTCCTGTTCCTCTTTGCGGGGGACACCACGTTTGCAAGCGCCGCTGCTTCTATCGGCGCGGCGGCGCAGACGGGTTCCTTCCCGTACGGGATCGTCATCGCGCTGATCCTCTACACGGTCGGCTTTGCCATCAAATCCGGCGCGGTCCCCTTCCACGCCTGGGTGCCGGACGCTTACTCCGCTTCCTCCGCCCCGGTATCGGTGCTCTTGAGCGGTATCGTCACCAAGGCCTCCGGCGTGTATGTATTGATGCGCATATTCCGCGATATCTTCTTGAGCAACGCTTCTGTCGGAAGCCTGCTGACGGTTCTCGGATTGATCTCAATCCTGGTGGGCGCGTTCGCCGCCATCGGCCAAAACAAGATGAAGCGCATGCTGGCGTTTTCGAGCGTCAGTCAGATCGGCTACATCCTCCTTGGCCTTGGCACCGGTTCCGCCTTGGGTTTCTTTGGCGCGATGCTGCACTTTTTCAACCACGCGTCCTTTAAATCCCTGCTGTTCCTGGACGCCGCTGCGGTGGAACAACAGACAGGCCTCACCAATATGGATGATATGGGCGGCCTTAGTGAGAAAATGCCCGTCACCGGATGGAGCTCGGTGGTCGCGTATCTGTCCACGGCCGGTATCCCGCCGCTTGCGGGCTTCTGGAGCAAGCTGTTCATCATCATCGCCGTATGGCGCGTTTCCCCTGTGATGGCGGTCGTAGCCCTCCTTGCCGGCGTTGTGACGCTTGCCTACCTTCTCCTCATCCAGAAGAAGGTGTTCTTTGGAAAAGTTCCCGATGCGCTCGCCCATGTGAAGGAAGCGGGCGCAGGGTTTGTGAGCGCGGAGCTTGTGCTGGTTGCGGTGAACGTGTTTGTAGGCGTCGCCCTTCCGTTCCTGCTCGGTACCTTCAAGAACCTGCTGTAAAGGAAGGTGAAAGAGATGTCGCTTCCTGTTATTATTCTGTTGCTTGTCTCCCTTGTGGCCTGCTCCATTTTATGTATCGTCAGGCCCAACCTCATAAAAGCGGCCATCTGGATGGCAATTATGAGCGCGTTATTGGCGCTCGTGATGTTCCTGATGGGCGCGCATTTGGCGGCCGCGTTTGAACTTTCCGTTTGTGCGGGCCTCATCCCTGTTATATTCATCAGCGCTTCGAGCATGACGAAGATCACCTCCCGTGAGGAACAGGCGGAAAAGGCAAAAGAACGCAAGCGCCGTTTCGCGCTGTTGCCCATCATCCTCATCACGCTGGCCACCGTTTTGGCCTTTGTGCTCTGGCCGCATGTGAGCGAGCTTTTATCCGGCGCTGCGCACGGCACGGACACAGCCACCCCGCAGCAGATCCTTTGGGACAAGCGCCAGATCGACCTTGTGGGCCAGGTGGTCATCGTGCTCTTGGGCGTATATGCCGACCTTGTATTCTTTAAGGGGGTACGTGAGAAATGAACGAGCTGTTCCTGGTGTTTTTGATCGCTGTTGCATTGCTGCTCGTTACGGGTATCTATTGTTTGATCGTATCCCGCAACCTGATGCGTATTTTGCTCTCCATTGAGATTTTGGCAAAGGGCATCACGCTTTTAATGATCGCAGTGGGATATGTGACGGGCAACATGGCACAGGCGCAGGCCTACGTGCTGACCATCATCGTCATCGAGGTAGTGCTGGTGGTGGTAGCCACGGGTATTGTCCTTGGCATCTACCGCGAGACGGACGTGCTGGATACGCGCAAGCTCAACAACCTCAAGGGTTGAGCGCGCGGGATTGGGAGGAATAAACGATGCAAAACATACTGCTTTCGCCGCCTGTCGTGTTCCTGATATTCATCGGGCTCTCCTTAGGCCTTTCGGCGCTCTTTAGCCGGATCGCCGCGCGCGGCAAGGATTATAAAAAGAAACTCGACCCGTATTCCTGCGGTGAAACCGTGCCGGAAAACCAGGGCCAGCCGGAGTATTCGCAGTTTTTCCACTTTGCCTTTTTCTTTACCATCATGCACGTAACGGTGCTGATGATCGCAACCGATGTGAAGCACATCTCATTCGTGGCCATATTGTTCCTCGTGCTGACGGTGCTTTCACTCTTAATGCTCTTCAGGAGGGAGAAAGATGATCGTTGACCGCATTATCCGATGGGCGAGGCAGAAATCCCCTTGGATCATCCACTTTAATTCCGGCGCGTGCAACGCGTGCGACGTTGAAATCATCGCGTCCCTGACGCCGCGTTACGACGTGGAGCGCATCGGCGTACAGTTAAAAGGTTCTCCGCGCCATGCGGATGTTTTGATCTGCTCCGGCCCCGTCACCATGCAGCAGCGCGAGCGTCTCATCACCATCTACGAGCAGATGACGGAGCCCAAGTTCGTAGTGGCGGTGGGCACCTGCGCATGTTCCTCCGGTGTATTTCAGGGATGCTACTGCGTGGAGGGCGGCGTAGACAGCGCCATCCCCGTAGACGCGTATATCCCCGGCTGCCCGGTGAAGCCGGAAGCCATTATTGACGGCGTGACCAAGCTGATTGACAGCATGGAGAAGGGAGGGAAATAAGTATGGAAGCGATTGCGAGGGAACACGAAACCTTGGTATTGGAGCAATTGCGTAAACAATTCCCGGTGCTTTCTGAGGAGGGCGCTGTTACGGCAACAAACAGGGTGTTTATTGTCATTCCCGCGGAACTCCTGCTTGACGTGCTGCGTTATGCACATGACGTGCTCGATTATAAAAACCTGTGCACCATCACCGGCATGGATTCCGTCGAATGTTTTGAGCTTGTGTATCACCTCACCAACGACAATGACGGCGTCATGCTGAATATAACCATCAAGCTTCCCAAGGACAATCCCGTGGTGCCCACGGTACTTGATATCTATAACGGCGCCACGTTCTATGAGCGTGAAGTGGAAGGACTCTTGGGCGTTACCGTAGAGGGTCTCCCGGAAGGCAGGCAGTATCCGCTGCCGGACAACTGGCCGGAAGGGCAGTATCCGCTTCGTAAGGACTGGACGCCCGACATGCTCAAGAGCAACTAAGAAAGGAGTACTTCCGCAATGGGAAAAATCGTTGTACCTTTTGGCCCCCAGCATCCCGCGTTGGAAGAGCCTGAAAGCTTCAGCCTGCTCCTGGAAGGGGAGCGCGTCGCGGCGGCAAGCGTCGCTTTGGGCTATAACCACAGGGGCATGGAAAAGGCCTGCGAAAGCAAGACCTATATCCAGAATATCTACCTGCTCGAGCGCATTTGCGGCATTTGCTCGCATGCACAGTCCACCAGCTACGTGTTATCTGTAGAAAGCCTTGCAGGCCTTGAGGTTCCCAAACGCGCGCAGTATTTACGCGCGTTGGTAGGTGAGTTGGAACGCATCCACAGCCATCTTCTGTTCCTCGGCGTAGCCGGACACGAGATTGGTTTTATGACGTTTTTCATGTATGCCTGGAAGGACCGTGAAATCGTGATGGACCTTTTAGAGAACATCACGGGCAACCGCATCAACTACGGCATGAACACCATCGGAGGCGTGCGGCGCGATCTTTCCCCCGAGCAGATCGAGGCAGTCAAGAAAGGCATTGACGAACTGGAAGAGCGCACCAAGTATTACATGGAGGTCGCCGTGGAAGAAGAGACGATGCTTCTGCGCTTAAAGGGTGTTGGCCGCCTTTCCCGCGAAGACGCCCTGCGCCTGGGCGCACAGGGCCCGGTTCTTCGCGCCGCCGGTCCCGCACGCGATATCCGCAAGGACGATCCTTACGGCGCGTATCCGGAACTTGATTTTAAAGTCGCAACCGCTGAAAGCGCGGACGTTTACGGCCGCGTGATCGTGCGTGTGCTGGAGTTGATGGAAAGCTACAAGATGATCCGCCAGATCGTGGACAATCTTCCCGAAGGGCCGCTTTCCGTAAAAGCCCCCGTTAAGATTCCCAAAGGCGAGGCCATCAGCCGCATTGAAGCGCCGCGCGGCGAGAACGTCAACTATGTGCGTTCCAACGGCACGGATAAGCCGGAGCGCGTCAAAGTCCGCGCCCCAACCTTAGGCAACCTTGCCGCCATCACGCATATGATTGAGGGCGGATACCTTGCGGACGTCCCCATCGTCATCGCCGCGATCGACCCGTGCTTCTCCTGTACGGACCGGGCGATCAAGGTTGTGAACCTTAGTAGTGGCGAAGACAAACGGATGGATTGGCAGGCGCTCAGGCAGTACAGCATCGACTGGTATCAAAAACAGGGCGTCAATATGGAGAAAATCAGCATGCACAGGAAGGATAGATAGCAATGGGCCTTTCCTTGTTTCAAATACTCGTTTTCCCCGGATTCCTGTTCCTCAGCTTGATTTCGCTGGTGTTTGAATATGTGGACCGCAAGCTCTACGCCAGGCTTCAAAACCGCGTAGGACCTCCCTGGTACCAGCCGCTGGCGGATATCGTCAAGCTCGTTTCCAAGGAAAGCATCGTGCCTAACGGCGCAGACCGCTTTGTATTTAAAGCGATCCCGGTGTTTGCGATGGCGGCGACGTATACGGCGTTCCTGTATATCCCCATTACAGGTACGCAGTCGCTTTATCCGTTTGCAAGCGACCTCATCGTGGTGCTGTATTTTTTAACCATCCCCACGCTGACGTTTTTTCTTGCGGGCTGGTTCTCCACCTCGCTGTATGCGGAGATCGGCTCCATCCGCGCCATGACGCAGTTCTTTGCGTATGAGGTGCCGCTGTATATGTCCCTGCTGGGTCCCGCGCTGTTGGCCGGTTCCTGGTCCATCTCCGGCATCACGGCGTTTTACCAGGCCAATCCGCTCCTGACGCTTGTCAACCTGCCCGGCCTGTTTGTGGCGCTGGTTGCCACCCAGGGGAAACTGGAACGCGCGCCCTTTGATATCCCGGATGCGGAAACCGAAATCGTCGGCGGTACGTTTACCGAGTACAGCGGCAGGCTTTTAGCCATGTTCCGTATGACGATAGACAGCGAACTTGTCGTGATGGCGGCGCTTATTTCCGCGATCTTCTTCCCGTTCTATATTCCGGGAAGCGCGGCGCTGGGCCTGCTGGTGTTCCTGATAAAGACGCTTGTCGTAGTCATCCTGCTTACCATCATGCGCGCCGTACTCGCGCGGCTGCGCATTGATCAGATGGTCAGCTTCTGCTGGAAGGTGCTTGCCCCCGTTTCCCTGGCGCAGATCCTGATCGATCTGATCGTGAAAGGAGCCCTCTAATATGAAAAGAAAAGTCACGGGCACAATGCTGCCGTACATGATGAAAATGCTCGTGCGAAAGCCCGACACCATCGCTTATCCGATGGCGCCCGCCAAGGTTGCGGACCGGTTTCGCGGCGCGCTCAAATTTGACCGCGAAAAGTGCATCGGCTGTAAGATCTGCATGCGCGTATGTCCCGCCACCGCCATTGAGATTGAGAAATTACCCGAAGAAGAGAAGAAGTTTAAGGCCATCGTCAGCATGGACAAATGTATTTTCTGCGGGCAGTGCGTGGACTCCTGCCCCAAAAAGGCGCTGGAGAACACCGAGGTGTTTGAGCTTGCGAGCTTTAGCCGCGACTCGCTTAAAAAAGAAATCTAATGAGCGAACTATGCGACTTTCTCTTTGAGAAGCTGGCGAATGCAAAGAAGCTTGCAGTGCTTGGCGTTGGCTCAACATTGCGCGGGGACGACGCTGCGGGCATACTGATTGTAGAACGCCTGATGGAGGCATTTCCACAGGAAGCCTACCCAAACCTGATCCTTTGCGCAGGCGGCACCGCACCCGAAAATTTCAGCGGCAATCTCCGTTTATTTGCGCCCGATCATCTCCTGATTGTAGACGCCGCGGACGCAGGCGCGGAGCCGGGCAGTATTGTGGATATTCCGCGTACGGAGATCGGCGGCCCAAGCTTCAGTTCTCACATGCTGCCCTTAAAGGTCATGGTGGACTATTTGATCCATGAGACCGGCACGAATGTCACCATGCTGGGGCTACAGTATAAGGGCATTGAATTTGGCGCGGAACTCTCGCCCGAAATGCAAGAAGCGGTGGATGAACTGACAGATGCGCTGCTGACCGTAATCCCGACAATATTAAAAAACGCATAACAGAGCGCCGCGTTGCGGCGCTTTTTAGCCGCCTTAACACGCCGCAGATATTGCAAATTTTCTATGCCTGTGGTATGCTTTCTAAGCGTCTGCAGCGTGGCATCGCTTGCTTTAGACGCCACAGTTCCATTTGGAAGAGTATCGAAGTGGTCGCAACGAGCCGCACTCGAAATAATAATTTTGAGGCGTTGCCCGTGACAATTTAATATGGAAGAGTATCGAAGTGGTCATAACGAGCCGCACTCGAAATGCGGTGTACCGCAAGGTACCGTGGGTTCGAATCCCACCTCTTCCGCCAAAAAAGCCTTGAAACAAGCCCGTTTCAGGGCTTTTCTTATATCCTTTCGTATGGTGGAAAAATCCCCACGGATTGAATTGTTATCAATGTTATCCGAATTGTTATCAAAATCCATCCTTTTTCTGGAATCCGCGCGACAGCCATTTTCATGGATTGTTGTAAAAATGTTATCAAACTGTGCGGACAGCTATAAAAGACTATGGGAAGAAGCAAGGAAAAACGTATGATTGAAAAGGAGGCAAAGACCGTGAACGCAAATAACACCACCCACCACACGCTGAAAAGCAAGGGCATCCTCACACCTCAAAACGACATCAATCGCGACAAAATCAACCTCATATCCGGGGCAACCACCGCCCCATTCCTTGAAACCCTGTTCACCTTCTCCGGCAACGACGCCGGGACGATGGACAGGGTTTCGGCCATCTTTACCCACCTGTACAGCGAAGGCCGGGAAGTGGAAATGCTGGCTGTCCTGCGCATCCTGTACGATGTAGCGGGTGTGCAATTCCCGGAGGATGTGGAACTGCTGGCAGGCCACCCGGAGGCCCGGCAATACTTCCTGTTTTCCTTCCTGCTGGATATGGACGACTGGATGCAGGACATACAGGCCGAAGCTGCCGGGGAGTAAGGAAATCCGATACATAAGGGGTCGTCTGCCCTTTTGCAGGAGTGCAGCGGGCTTTTTATTCCCCCTAACCCCCCCTTCCACCTGCTGGTAACAGAGATTACCTGCTGGAAAATGATATACTGGTATCGATAGCCAACTCCCCTCACATGAACCAGCTATTATGTGAGGGGAGTTTTTTTGCGTCTGTCTACACATTGTTTTTTATATAAATTGACAAAACAATCTCTTTTGTGGCATAATGATATCAACAATGTTGTCTTCAACAAGAACAATAAGGAGGATTTCTGATTTGTCCGATGTAAACGAACTTCTTGAAATAGCGATAAAAGAAACAGAGAATGTGGAGAATGGAGAAATATTCTTGGTAAAAGATCTTTTTAAAGGCTATGAATGGAATCGGATACCAAGAAATGATCGGTTACTCCTTGGTACTTTATTTTTAAATCATGTAAATAAAAGCAAACGTACTATACAACCAATCGAAAAAACGACATCAGGTCAGCAAAAGTATAAAAAAATATGATTCAATAATACAGCCGCATGCTGATAAAATCAAAGGACGGTTTGATATGATAGATATTATTTCTCTGGATGAATTACAAATAGATGAGTTAAATGCTCATGAGTATAAATTATTGCTTGGCGATGTTGAGCGATTTTTGGATATGTTACCTGCTGAGCCGATCTTTGATCTTGTTGTAACATCACCTCCATACAACCTTGGGAAAGAATATGAAAAGAAGATGCCATTAGATGAATACGTTAACTGGCAAAAGAGAATTATTTCAAAAATACACTTGCGGCTTAAGGAGACTGGAAGTATATGTTGGCAAGTTGGAAATTATGTAGATAACGGCAAGGTAGTACCTCTAGATATTGAGATCGCTCCAATTTTTAGAGATCTTTCAATGAGTATGAGAAATCGAATTATCTGGCATTTTGGCCATGGATTACATAGCAAAAAGAGATTTAGTGGTCGTTATGAAGTGGTATTATGGTACACTAAATCTGACGATTATATTTTTAACTTAGATCCGGTTAGAATTCCAGCAAAATACCCCAGTAAAAAGAGTTTTAAGGGCCCTAATAAAGGGCAACTTTCCGGGAATCCATCAGGGAAAAACCCTGAAGATGTTTGGGACATCCCTAATGTTAAGGGAAATCATATTGAAAAAACTGTGCATCCGTGCCAATTCCCGGTTGGACTAATTGAAAGATTGGTTTTGTCGCTTACTAACGAAAATCAATTGGTATTTGACCCTTTTTGTGGCGTTGCTTCTTCGGGAGTAGCCTCCATATTGCATAACAGAGTTTATTGGGGATGTGACACTTGCAAAGAATATCTAGATATTGGGAAAATCCGGCTAGATGAAACGGTTGAAGGAAAAGTACGGTATCGGCCTTACGATAAACCTTTATATGATCCAAGTCAAAGTGCGTTATCCAAAATGCCAGAGGAATGGAAGTAGAAAATTTTAGTAGGAGGATTACATATGGATATAACGATTCATAGCCATCGGAGCGGTAAAAGCGTAGTGCCTAAAGATGTTATGACCCAAATCGAGAACATTCTTACAGGTCTTGATATTAAAATGTCACATTATGGAGCTCCCGACATTAAAAAGGCTATTTCAAAAGAGCTTAAGCATAACGGTTGGCCTAAAGATATACTATTGGACAATCAATCTAAAATTACCATTACTTCAAAAATGAATGAAGTTGGACTGTGTGTTCAGTTAGGTAATGTCAGTCGGGTGTATTATGATCTTTTAAAGTTACAAGCTTTATTTACCAAGGGTTTTATTTCCTCTGGAATTATAGTTGTTCCTATTTCTGAAGCTGCAAAAATACTTGGTTCTAACTTGGCGAGTTATGAGCGTTTGGTTAAAGAATTAAGCATTTTTAACCAAGTTATCACTATGCCACTTGTTATAGTTGGTTTGAGTGAAAAACAGTAAAGTGATTTGGGAGGAAATAAACCATGGATAGTAACTATGATATTTTCAAGCAGTTCGGATTTTCGGTTTATGAAAGAATAAAGGAAATCACCAAAAAGTGCGAAAATCATATTGGTATTCAGCCACTTGAATTTATGGGTAAACGAAGAGATTTGCCTGTTATTGAAGTGCGTATAGAAATGCCGATATATAGATTATCAAATGGAAGAACCTTAACGATGCAAGAACAATATCTTGCTAATCATTCAGAATATCCGGATAATTTCTTTAAGCGTGATATAGAATCCACGGAAGCACAAATAGCGCAACATGAAATATTGCTGGAGATGGTTGAAGACCAAGGATTACTCAAAGCTTTTAAAGATGGCGAGCAGCAAACAGATCCACTTATTTGTACAAACACAGGAATTGTGGTTAATGGAAATCGTAGATTATGCGCATGGCGTGAACTATACTATAAAAATAAAACTACATATAAACATTTTGAAACTATAAGGATAGCTGTGCTCCCAGAATGCGATGAAAAAGCAATATTGGAGCTTGAAGAACGCTTACAAGTTCATTCTGAGAAAAAAGCGCAATACAAATGGCATACTATAGCAAGTATGATAGAAAGAGATATCCAGTCTGGAAAAGAAGAGACTGATATTGTAACTGCATTATCTTTGGGAAATAAAGCACGTCTTCATGAATTGTTAGATATGAAGATGTATGCCCAAACATATTTGGAGAAAAGAGGAGTATCCAAACAATGGAGTTTAGTTGATGATAAAGAACTGGCTTTTTCGCAAATGGTAAAGAGTAGAAAAAAGATAGAATCAACTGCTCAAAAAGAATTTTTTGAAAGTGTAGCCTTTGCATTAACGGATGACTCACAAAGTGCAGGTGGACGTTTGTATGGGTTAATTCCAGAGGTAAAAGATAACTTAGACGAGATATGTGCTTCTCTCGAGCAAAAGCTAGTCGGTGAAGAAGATTCTACTCCCGATTTAAATGATCTGGAACTTCTTGCACCGGAAATTGACAATAATGATGTCAAAATGGCTAGAATTGCTGTAATGGCAGGGCTTCCAGAGAATTACAAGGTAGTAAGGAGTGTTGCAAGAAGTGTTATTGAAACTCAAAAAGCACTTAAGGCAGAGCAAAAATCAGAAGATTATTTACTAGATCAAATTACAAAAGCAGCTACCATACTTTGTAATGCAGCAAGTGTTGGTCTTATTAGAGAAAATACCAATACTCGTGGTATTGCGGAACAATTAGCTAGCTTGCAAGATAGCGTTGCAAAAATAACTGATTGGTTGGATCAAAAATGAACATTCAACTTGATTATAACGCAAAGGCCAATGAGGTCATAATGATTAGCGATAATCCTGATGATCATTATTGGAAACTTTTAACAAGAGTTGTTGGAGATAATATTGAAGAGTTCTCAACCCAATCTGACCGTGTAGTATTTGCGTGGAGATATTTTCTCGCATTCAAGAGAGAACTAGCTGTCTTTGCTAAAGCACATCACATTGGAATACAATATACCTCTAGAGTGAGGGGCTTATTAGAGTCTGCCAATAATTCTTCTTATAAATATGCTTTAAACTGTAAACCTTTGCAAGAGGAGATTGCAATAGCTAAGCTACAAGAAGTAGGATTTAAAAGGCAATTAACTCAGAATCAATTAAATAATATATGTAAACTCGCTACTTTACCTTCTGGAGCTACTTTTTCTGTACCAGGAGCAGGAAAAACGACAGAAGCTTTGGCTTTCTATTTTATGAATAAATCTGATGAGGATAGATTGCTAGTTATTGCTCCCAAAAATGCTTTTGGTGCTTGGGACGAGCAATTAGGAATATGTAATCCTTCTGAAAACGAGATATTTGTTCGCCTGCGGGGTGGAGAGAATAATATAAAGCAGCTGCTAAAAAACGATCCTCAATTTATGATAATAACTTATCAGCAATTCCCTCGAGTAAAATCAATAATTTCAGAACTCTTATCCCGAAATCCCGTATTTGTATTTTTGGATGAGAGTCATCGTATTAAGGGTGGAAAGCAGGGCGTATCTGCGGAAGCTATACTTAATATATCTTATTTGCCAGTCAGAAAGTTGATAATGAGTGGTACCCCTATGCCGCAAAGTGTAAATGACTTAATTCCACAGTTTAATTTTCTATACCCGGACATTCGAGTCAGTGAAGATGATATAATATCGATTGCCCAACCTTTGTTTGTAAGAACAACCAAGGCACAATTAGGATTGCCTGATATTGAGCATAGATTGATTTCTGTGCCAATGGATACATTGCAATATAATCTTTATACCCTGCTTAAATCAGAGTTTAAAAGACAGATAAATCCATATCTAAATGAAGATACAAAAGTAGCTTTGAGAAAAATTGGAAAATGCACAATGAAACTTATGCAATTTGTATCCAATCCTGCTCTTTTGTCATCAGATATGGATTATGTGTTTAATCAAAAGCTCGGGAAGCTCTTACTTACAAATAACGGTCCTAAGATCGAATATGCATGTAATAGAGCCCGACAACTAGCCAAAGAAGGGAAAAAAGTAATCATCTGGACGTCTTTTGTAGATAATGTTGAGTTAGTAGCTGAAAGATTGCGTGATCTGGGTGCAGACTTCATTCACGGTGGTGTAGATGCAGGTGATGAAGATGATAATGATTCAAGAGAGGGAAAGATTAAGAAATTCCACGATGATCCTAGCTGTATGGTTTTAGTCGCTAATCCCGCAGCTGCATCCGAAGGAATAAGCCTACATAAAGTTTGCCAATATGCCATCTATATTGATAGATCATTTAACGCTGCTCAATATCTACAATCAGAGGATAGAATTCATAGGTTAGGATTAACTCTTGACTTAAAGCCAACTGTTGAAATAGTTGAATGTAAAAATAGCATAGATGAAGTCATTCGGATTAGATTGTCTGATAAAGTGCAACGTATGGCCCATGCGTTAAATGATCCGTCATTAAATATCGATCCTATTCCATATGACTATGAAATGTTTGATGAACAAGTTGGCGGTATGCAACTAGATGATTTAGATGCTGTAATAAATCATTTTTTTGGTGGTATTCAAAATGATTAGACTTTCTTCCGGCATTTTAAATTATGCTATATCTCTGATGAGCTTAACACATAAATTTTCAGAGATTAATTTAATTCAAATTAAATCTCATAGCTTATTTAATGGAATAAATATAAATGACGTAATCGAAACATCAATAAAGTGCCAGTGGCTTATTTACAAGGAAGATCATCTGCTCTGTACGGAAGCGGGGAAAAGAATTTTAGAAATTCATTCGACTCACGGATTTACGGATAATCTTCTAAGAATAATGATTCAAGATTACATATTTAATTGTTCTCCCATATGGGCTAATAGGATACCCAGAGGAAGAAAAGAAGCATTTTTTGTCATGTCAGTAGATGAACAAAAATGCTTCATTGATGCCAATTTGATGCATGAACCGCCAGAAAAAAATGTGATTAATTGGTGGGATGATATCTCCGAATCCCTTAGATTTACCTCGGAATCAAATTTACTGGCAATAGGCCGTTGTGGTGAACTTCTTAGCTTTAAATACGAATGGCAAAGAACTGGGGCTACTCCCATTCTTCAATCTTTAAATACAAATCTGGTTGGATATGATATAATATCCCAACTAAGCAAATCGGATGCACATAGATTATTGATTGAGGTCAAGACTTCTGGTAAGGGTACAGGGTCTGAAAGTTTTTTACTGACTAGAAATGAATGGGAAACTGCATATCAAGCGGAAAATTATTTAATACATTTATGGAAACTGAGCCCAACCCCACAATTGGCAGTCATTACTCCATCAGATATTTCATCACATATTCCTATAAACCAAGGGGCTGGAAAGTGGATTAAAGTAGATATCTCCTTTACGGTTTTTCAAGATAGATTTTTTGAAGTGCAGACAATAGGTTATAAGATATAAGTATTTTCACATAAAAAGTTTTTTGTGGGCACATCTGAACCATGTGCCGATATTTATTGTGAAAATATGCACCCAAAACTGAAAACGTAACTAGGTATTAAGGCATTGAAACAAACTCATTAGGGATTTTTCTTTTCTTTTGCAAATTGGAACATCGTCTTTTGCCAAAAAAGGATAAGCTGTAAAGCGATATAAGCCAATATAACAAGCTGCGGGCGTTCAAAAATGGACGCCCTTTCTTTATGCCCAAAAGGAGAGTGATACCATGCCGGGCGTAAGCAAGGAACAAATCGAGCGGGCAAAGGAAATCGACCTGCTTTCCTACCTGCAACAGTACGAGCCGCAGGAGTTAAAGCGCACAGGGCCGCATGAATATTGCACCATTACCCATGACAGCCTGAAAATCAGCAACGGCAAATGGCATTGGTTTTCAAGAGGCATCGGCGGCAAGACCGCCCTTGATTATCTAATCAAAGTACGGGATATGGATTTTGTGGAAGCCGTCAGCCTGCTTTGCGACGGACGGGCCGCCCCCGCCGTTTCCTTTCAGCAGGTAAAGAAGCCGGAGCCGCCGCCCAAGCTCTTTGAACTGCCGGAGCCGAACCGTGACAATCGCGCTGTTATCGACTATCTACGGGGCCGGGGCATCGACTCGGAAATCATCTATCGCTGCATTGGGGCTGGGATATTGTATGAGAGCCGGAAATATCACAGCTGCGTGTTTGTGGGTAAGGACGCAGCCGGGACGCCCCGTTTTGCGTCCGTCCGGGGAACCTGTGGGGACTTCAAACAGGACATCGAAGGCAGCGACAAACGATATAATTTCGCGCTGCCGTCCTGCCCGCCCAGCAGCCGCTTTGTGGCCGTCTGTGAAAGCGCCATCGACGCCCTTTCCCTTGCCACCATCCGTAAACGGAAAACAGGAGCATGGGACAGATACCATTATCTTTCATTGAGCGGCACGTCGCCGTTGGCCCTGCGCCAATATCTCACCGACCACCCGGAAATAGACCATGTGTGCATGTATCTGGAAGCCCGCAAGCCGCTGTATGCCCAAAAGAGGGACGCACAGGATGAAGCCGCCGTTGACGTCTTGTCCGCGCAAATCAGCAAGGCTACCGCCCGCCTGCGGGAACTGCGCAAAGAAGCCCGGTTGTGCGCCCGCATCGAGGCCACCGCGCCGGAAATACGGGAAAAAGAGCGGCAGGCGCGGGAAGCGGAGGCCCGGCAGGAGGCCGAAAAACAGGCTGTTCAAGCCAAGAAGAAACAAGAGCCATTCAAGATGATATGACCATGAAAGGAGAGATTGTATGCCCGATTACAAGGAAATGTACGTTTCCCTGTTCCGTGATGTGACAAAGGCTATCGACACCTTGCAGCAGGCCCAGCAGCGGACGGAGCAGCTTTACATGGACAGCGAGGATAAACCAATCGAATTCAAGACGCTGGAAGGCAAAAAGAAAAAGCCGGAGAAGCCGGGGCCTTCCCGCGACGATGGGAGGTAAGCGTATGAACATCGGAGGCGATACCGCCGACCAAATGGTAAGAGAGGGCATCCAGATTACCGAATCGGCTGTCAAGCTGGCCGGGCTGGGCGCGAAGAACCTTGCCGCCCTGCTGCTGGCGCTGCTGAAAGACAACAAGAAGCTCAAAGGCAAAACCAACATAGGCCGCCTGCTGCATGAGGATAAGCCGCTGTCCATCTTCCATGTGAAGAAAGCCGATATTTCGGAATTCCACAGGCTGGCGCAGAAGTACGGCGTGCTGTACACCGCCATCTACAATAAGGCGAAGGACAAGGGCCTTTGCGACGTGATGGTGAAAGCGGAGGACGCCGTAAAGGTCAACCGCATCATGGAAATGATGGAATACCCAACCCCGGAGCAGAACCCAAAAAACGCCGTGTCCCGCGCTCCACAAGGCGACAGGTTGAACGGGCGCGGGAATGGCTGGCTGCAACAAACGAGGCAAAAGATGAATGAAGGAAAAACTGCCCGGCTGGAAGGGCTGGGCGCGGAAAGGCTGGCCGCCCTTGTGCTGCAAGTGGCAAGGGAAAACCAGCAGCTAAAGGACGCCTCCCCCCTCTCCCGGCTGTTCGGGGAGGGAAAGGAATTGCAGGTTGTGACGGTAGGAATAGCCGATACCGTAACCCTGCAAAAAAAGGCGGCGGCGCTGGATGTGCCGTTGTCCTTCCATGAAACGGGCATCCCCGGACAGGTGCAGATGATAGCGCAAGCGGAGGACGCGCCCCTTGTCAACCGCTTGTTTGCGCAGATGGGGCAGCTCCCGCCCATGCGGGAAGGCCCGCAGGAGCAGGCAACCCCGGCAAAGGAAGGCCGCGCTGACAGACAGCCGGAAAAGGCGCGGGAGGAAAAGCCGTCCGTCCGGGATAAGGTGCAGGACGCAAAGGCGCAGCAAAGCAGCAAAGCCCCGCAGGAGAAGGCCCGCGCCCCGAAAGCGCCGAAAAAGTCTGCCCCGGACAAAGGAAGGTGAGCATATGAGCGACCCGACCAAAAGCGGCAGCCGGGAGATCCTTTTCTGGATTGCCCTGCTGCCGCCCGTACTATGGATGGCGGCGCTGCTGGCGCAGGGCTATATCCCCGGTGCAAAGCTGGATGTCCTGCTGGAAAGCATCACAAGCGCCCTTCAACAGCCTTTCACCCTCCAATGGACGGACAGGACGGCGGCCTTTCTGCTGGCCGCCGTCCTTCTCTACGGGCTGGGCATATCGGCCTATTACGCCACCCGTGGCAACACCCGCTTACGGGAAGAACACGGCAGCGCCCGCTGGGGCAAGGCCGGGCGGGTAAACGGCAAATACGCCGACCACAAGCGCCCGGAAAGCAACATCATCCTGACCCGGCATGTGCGCATGGGAATGGACGGGCGCAAACACCGCCGCAACCTCAATGTGCTTGTCGTGGGCGGTTCGGGAAGCGGCAAGACCCGTTATTTCGCCAAGCCCAACGTCATGCAGGCGAATTGCTCCTACATCATAGCTGACCCGAAGGCCGAAATGCTGCGTTCCGTGGGGCCGCTGCTGGAAGCCAAAGGCTATGACATCAAGGTATTTGACCTTATTAACATGGAGCAATCCGACGCCTACAACCCCTTTGCCTACCTGCGGGACGATAAGGACGTACTGAAACTGGTCACAAACCTTATTAAAAATACGACCCCGAAAAACGCCCATGAAAATGACCCCTTCTGGACGAAATCGGAAACCGCCCTGCTCACGGCCCTTATTCTCTATCTGATGCACGAAGCCCCGGTCTATGAACAGAACTTTGCCACGGTTATGTACCTGCTGGAAAATGCCGGGGCCAGCGAGGAAAGCGAGGACTACCGCAGCCCGGTTGACCTTGTTTTTGAGGCATTGGAAGAAGAAAGCCCGGAGCATATCGCCGTCAAGCAATACAAGGTTTTCAAGCAGGCGGCGGGAAAAACCGCGAAGTCTATTTTAGTAAGCGCGGCGGTACGCCTTGCCGCCTTCAACCTGCCGCAGATACAAAGCATTACCAGCCGGGATGATATGGATTTAGGCAGTTTGGGGGAACGCAAACAGGCCATCTTCTGCGTGATACCCGACAATGACAGCAGCTTCAACTACCTTGTGGGGATGCTTTATACCCAAGCCTTCCAAGCCCTCTATTACAAGGCAGACCATGAATACGGCGGGCGTTTACCCGTCCATGTGCGCGTGATTGCTGACGAATTCGCCAACGTCGCCCTGCCAGACGATTTTGAGCGCGTCCTGTCCACCATGCGCAGCCGCGAAATCAGCATATCCATCATCATTCAAAACATGGCCCAGCTAAAGGCGCTGTTTAAGGATAGCTGGGAGAACGTGACCGGGAATTGCGACACCCTGCTTTATTTGGGCGGCAACGAGCAAAGCACCCATGAGTACATCACAAAGCTGCTGGGCAAGGCCACGATTGATACCAAGACAAGGGGCCTTACCCGTGGCCGTAGCGGTTCGTCCAGCGAGAACTTCCAGAACGCCGGGCGGGAACTTTTGACGCCGGATGAAGTGCGGCTGCTGGACAATGAAAACGCTCTGCTGTTCATCCGGGGAGAGCGGCCCGTCATGGATAAGAATGAACAACCGCATCATGGCCGTGGAAACCGACATCACCCGCTGGCAACAGAAACAGAATTTGAGCAACAATTTTTCGGCCACCATCCCCTATGAAATGGAGCAAATGCGCAAGGAAACAAAGGAATTCCTTGACGACCTCACCACCCGCGACCAGCGCATGATGTTTGTGCTGGTGACGCTGGTACACATGGCCGACACGCCGGAGCAGTTGGAGGCCGACACGGAGACCCTGCTGTCCATCGGCAGGAAGAACCTATGCCAGTTTGCCACCCTCAAATACCAGCAGGAGGACAGATTGAATACCGCCCTGCCTTACGGCCTGCGCCGTATCGGCGCTTTGCGCACCCTCACCACCGAAAGCACGGCGGTACTTATGCCTTTCTCTACACAGGAGGTTATGGACAAGGGCGGCGTCTATTACGGCATCAACGCCATTTCCCGCAACCTCATTGTCTGCAACCGGAAAATGTTGCTCAATGGCAACGGCTTCATTTTAGGCGTGTCCGGTTCGGGTAAGTCTTTTGCCGCAAAGGAAGAAATCACGTCCATTGTCCTCAACACGGACGATGATGTACTGATCGCGGACCCGGAACGAGAGTACACCGCGCTTGTCAAGGAGGCGCTGGGCGGCGAAATCATCCATATCGCGGCAGGCAGCCCCAACCATATCAACGCATTGGATATGAGCAAGGACTACGGCGACGGGGAAAACCCCGTCATTCTGAAAAGTGAGTTTATCATGTCCCTGTGTGAGCAGCTTGTGGGAGCCGGGAATCTGGGCGCGAAGGACAAGAGCATCATTGACCGCTGCACCGCCAACGTGTACCGCAAGTACATCCGCAACTTTAAGGGCGACCCGCCCACGTTGAAGGAGTTTCATGCCGAACTTTTGCAGCAGCCGGAGCCGGAGGCAAAGGACATAGCCCTTGCAATTGAACTGTTCACCACGGGCAGCCTGAATGTCTTTGCCCATCAAACCAATGTCAATCTGGACAATCGCATCATCGTGTTTGACATACTGGATTTAGGCAAGCAGCTAAAAACCGTGGGGATGCTGGTCATGCTGGACGCCATTTTGAACCGTGTCACTGAGAACCGCAGGAAAGGCAAGCGCACCCACATTTTCATTGATGAAATCTATCTCTTTTTCGCCAACGAATACAGCAGCATCTTTCTGTCCGAAAGCTGGAAGCGTTTCCGAAAGTACGGCGCTCTGGCGACGGGTATCACGCAGAACATCGAGGATTGTCTGCGCTCCCCAATGGCCCGGACGATGCTTGCCAACAGCGAATTCCTGCTGATGCTGAACCAGGCGCCCACAGACCGGGCCGAGCTTGCCAAGCTGCTCAATATCTCCGACACCCAGCTATCCTACATCACCAACGCCGAGGTGGGCCGGGGCCTGCTGAAAGTGGGCGCGTCCCTTGTGCCTTTCATCAATGAATTCCCACGGAATACGGGCCTGTACAGGCTGATGACCACCAAGCCCGGGGAAAGTTAAGGAGGTACGGCCATGAAGGAACCCAAGCAAAAGCCCAAAATGGAAAAACCCAAGCTGCTTGAAAAGCCGGGAGCCGTGGCGCGGGATGCCCGCGCCATCCTCACCGAGCATTACAGAAATCAGGCACAGGAACGGCAGGCGGGGAGCATCGGGCAGCAGGAGGACAGCCCCACCGAATATGCGACTCAGCACGTAGAAACCGCCGCCCGCCGTGGTGCGGCGCAGGCCGCCGATACCGTCCGTTACGGCGTAAAAAAGACGGGAGAGCATTATAGGGACAGCAGACAGGCCAATGAGGAAAATGCCTATGCCGCAAACCCGCAGGACGGCCCCAATAGTCCCGACCCTTCACCATCAAAGCAGCAGTTTATGACGCAGCAAAAAAAGAACGGCCATCAAGAAGCCCATACAGCCGCCAACGCCCAGCCATCACAGGCTGGGCGTTCTTCTGCTATCCGTAAGCAGCGGGCCGCATCCCCGCAGGAAGCCGCCAAGCGAAATTTTCGGCTGAAACGGGCAAAGGATGTCAAGCTTAAACAGCAATCCATCCGGCAGGCCAGTGTTAGAGGCGAGGAACAGCGGGAGCTTTCCAGTTTGCAAGCTGCCCAGCGGCAAAAAGCCCTTTCCCCACAGGCTGGAAAGAAACAAGCGCAATCCCAAATATCCAGCCGCATCCAAACCACAGAGCAGGCGAAAAAACGCATCCGCAGGGCGTCCACGGCGGGCGTCAAGAGTGGGAAGGCCGCCGTAAAGACCGCCGCCTACGCCAAAAAGCAAGCTACGAAAAAGGCTCGTCAAGCCGCCCAGAAGGAGGCCATCAAGCGCACCGCGCAGGCGGCGAAGGCTACGGCCAAGTTTACCGTCCGTGTGGCAAAGTTGGTGGTGAAAGCCGCCGCCGCGTTGGTCAAGGGCCTTGCGGCCCTTGTGGGCGCGGGTGGGGCCGTCCTTGTGCTGTTCCTCATTGTGGCCGCCATCGCCGCCCTGATTGCTTCCCCTTTCGGCGTGTTCTTCTCCGATGAAGATAAAAGCGCAGATGTGACGCCTATTTCAAATGTGGTGCAGGAAGTAAACGTCGAATTCAACCAGCAGATAGAGGACATCAAGCAGGCCCACAGCCATGTTGACAGCGTGGAAATCCATTATCCCGGCAGCGTCGACAATATCCGGGTGGATAACTGGATGGATGTTGTGGCCGTGTTCGCTGTCAAGACGGCCACGGACGCCGAAAACGGCATGGACGTTGTGACCATTGACACGACCCGGATTGACTTGATTAAAGCCGTGTTCTGGGATATGAACAGCATCGGCTATGAGATAGAAACCATTGAGCATACAGAAACGGAAACCGTTGAAAACGAGGACGGAACGACCAGCGAGATAACGACCACGACCTATGAGTACATCCTTCATATCACCATCACCAGCAAGACCGCCGAGCAGCAGGCCGATGAATACGGCTTTACCGCCGACCAAAAAGACATACTGGAAGGAATGTTGTCCGGAGAATTCCGGCCCCTGATGTTTACCCTGTTAGGTATGGACGGAGATATTGGCCTTACGCCGGAGCAGCTTCAAAACCTGTATAACAACCTTCCCATTGGCGAATTGGGCGCGGAAATCGTGCGGCTGGCGCTTTCCCGGTTGGGCGACCCATATAGCCAGCCGAAGGCCGGACAGGGCAGCTACACCGATTGCAGCTATCTTGCGCAATGGTGCTACGCGGAGGTGGGCATTTCCATCCCTCGGACAGCGGCGGCGCAGGGGAAATACTGCGTGGACAACGGCCTGACCATATCCCCGAATAACCTTGTGCCGGGCGACCTTGTTTTCTTCTCCCACGATACCAACGGGCGATTTATGAACATTACTCATGTCGCCATCTATGCCGGGGATGGTTACATTGTGGACGCTTCAAGCTCAAAGGGGCAGGTAGTGTACCGCAAGCTGTTCAGCGGGCAGGTGCTTTACGGAAGGCCGCATATTCAATAATCAGGTTTTCGCCTTGCATTTTTTATGTTTATTGGCTATAATTAAAACCCTCCATTATAACACCAACCTTTTATGATGGTGCTATAATGCAGAGAAGGGAGGTGATAGGATTGTATGAACACTTATAAAACAGCACAGATAGCACATCGTATTGGAATTCATCCCAACACTGTACGGCTTTATGAGGAATTGGGGCTTATTCCCAAACCGCAACGAGAAGCAAACGGTTATCGTGTTTTTATAGATTTTCATATTGAGCAATTCAAGTTTGCGAGAACTGCCCTAAAAGTTGAGGTTTTACAAAATGGTCTTAGAAAGCAAGCGATTAACATCATTAAGACCTCTGCTGCCAAAGATTTCGATAGAGCTATTTTTCTTACAGAGTTTTATTTGCAGCAAATAAAAAGAGAGCAAAAAAACGCCGAAGAAGCCATAGCCATTACAGAAAGGCTGTTATCCGGCAAAAATCAAGAAACAGGCAACATACTCTTTACAAGAAAAGAAACGGCTGACCATCTGCAAATCACTATGGACGCTTTACGAAATTGGGAAATGAACGGCTTGCTGACAGTAAAGCGAAAGCAAAACGGCTATCGCGTTTATACCGATGAAGATATCAGGCGGCTGAAAATTATACGCTCTTTGCGCTGTGCAAATTATTCCCTTGCAGCGATTTTACGGATGCTAAACGCTTTATCCAATGACCCCGAAGCCGATATACGGGAGATAATTGATACGCCCAAAGAAAATGACGACATTATTTCCGTATGTGACAAGCTGCTTACATCCTTGCAATATGCCGAGAAAAATGCGAGGATTATGCTCCTTCACCTTGATAAGATGAAAAAACAATTTGATTTAAACCCTACACCTTAACACCAGAGTTTTCTCTGGTGTTATTCTTTTTTATGAAAAGAAAAGGATTAGGAGGGATTTAATCGCGTGGAAGCAGTAATCAAGGTGGAAAATTTGAGCAAGTCCTACGACCACGTTACAGCAATCAAGAATGTGAATATTTCTATTTGCCGCGGAGAAGTTTTCGGCTTGCTGGGCGCAAACGGCGCAGGCAAAAGCACCACCATTGAATGTATTTTGGGCACCAAGAAACAAGATAGCGGGACAGTATCCGTTTTGGGAATGAATCCGCAGAAAGACCGAAAAAAACTGTTTGAGAAGGTCGGTGTTCAATTCCAAGAGGCCAATTACCAAGACAAAATAAGGGTGGCGGAGCTTTGCGAGGTCACGGCTTCCCTTTACAAAACCTCTCTGGATTATACGAGCCTGTTAAAACAATTCGGGCTTTCAGACAAGTTAAAAAGCCCAGTGAGCGAACTTTCGGGAGGTCAGAAGCAACGATTATTTATTGTTCTTGCACTAACTCCCAATCCCGAAGTTGTATTTTTAGACGAGTTGACTACCGGGCTTGACGCGAGGGCAAGACGGGATGTGTGGAAAAGCCTTTCCGACTTAAAAGAAAAAGGTCTGACCATTCTGTTGACCTCTCATTTCATGGATGAAGTGGAAGCTCTTTGCGACAAAATCATGATTCTGAAAAATGGGGAAAATATTTTTTATGGAACAGTACAGGAAGCGGTTGCAGCCAGTCCTTGTGAAAAATTCGAGGATGCGTATCTTTGGTATACAGACGAGGGGGGAAAAGACAATGAGAGCATTTAAGGCGCTTCTTAAAACAGAATGCAAATTATCGCTTCGCGGGATGGATATGTTCATTTTCGCAATCTGTATGCCTGTCGTGGTAGTAATCATTTTAGGTGCGGTTTTTGGAAACAAACCGGCTTTCGATGGCGCTGCCCATAGCTTTCTGGAACAATCATTTGGCGCAGTGGCGACGATTGCCATTTGCGCCGGAGGTGTGATGGGGCTACCCTTAGTCATATCCGATTACCGAAGTCGGAAAATATTAAAGCGGTTCAAGGTAACGCCGACCAGTCCCGCCCTTATTTTAGCAGTACAGGTCGTTATCTATGCGCTTTATTCTATCGCTTCACTCGTCCTCGTTTATACGGTAGGAGCAGTATTCTTTGGATACCAATTACACGGCTCATGGGTACACTTTTTAGGCGCATACCTGCTGGTCATGCTGTCTATGTTCAGCATAGGGCTATTGGTGGGGGGAATCGCACCAAACGTGAAAATAGCGAGTGCCGCAGCCAGCCTGTTATACTTTCCAATGCTCATTTTTTCAGGTGCTACCCTGCCGTATGAGGTTATGCCCGTGGCACTTCAAAAAGTAGCAGACATATTGCCTCTGACGCAGGGGATCAAACTTTTGAAAGCCGCCTCACTCGGTTTGCCAATAGACAGTGTTTTTGTCCCTGTTATCGTGATGATTGCGCTTGCGGTGATTTGTACCAGCATTTCTATTCGCTTCTTCAAGTGGGAGTAACAGAGCATTACAATAGCTGAATGTAAATGTGAACTTCTAACCGGAACGCTTTTTGCTATCGGCCGATAGTTGAGACGGAATATGTTACTGCCAAAACCTAATGGAATTGGTAGGTAATTAAATGCGCGCTTTTAAGGGCCTTCCAATGGCAGTAATGCGATTGGAGGGCCTTTTATGCGCCAATACCCTTCACATCTGCTGTGGGAGGGGCCGCCACCTTACCGTGACGGCTGGATGTAGCAGAAGTCTTTACCCTTCATAATTTCAAAAAATCACAGAAAATCATGGGCGGTTACTCCGCTCATTTTTTATTCGACATCTTTCGGGTATTTCCCCGCAAAGGTGTTTTTTTGTGTCCTTTTTTGACCCTATACAATCAGTTCCGACCAATCCGTAAACGCTGGACACTTTACTATGCCCGTTACCCTTGATTTCTCCATTCGCTTTCAAACCCAAATTTGAAACCCGAATGGAGGAAAAACCATGCGTTTTAATCATAAAGCCCTTAAAGACCTGCTGAAAAGGCAGCAGGAAAAGGAACACACCATTTTACTGAAATCAGGCATATCTGCCGCAGACATTCAAAAGCTGTTTGACTATGAGAATCACCAGCTTAACCGTGACCGGGCCTATTACCTGCATATCGACCTCTACATACAGCCGGAGGATGAAACCTTCATTGACCGCAACCAGCCGGAGGATAGCCTTAATTGGCAGGAGCAGATAGAAAATCCCCGGTTGTATAAAGCATGGCAAAGTCTGTCACCTGACGAGCAGCAGCTTATTGACCTGCATGTGATACAACAACTGCCCCTTACCCTTGTGGCCGCCTTACTGGACAAGCCTTATGAGGCAATTAAAAAGCGGTATTACCGGGCGATTGAGAAGCTAAAAAAGTTTTTCTGAAAATGTCCCGATTTGCCCTCTCCCATTGCTTATAGGTGAAGGGCAAACTTCCCCCGCCTTTCACGGAACTTTGAAAACTGAATAAGGCAAACCGGGTACATTCAATGTGCGGCCCTGAAAAGGAAAGCCGCGCCGCAGGTACGCTATGACTTCCATCGTGGAACGAGCGACAAATACCCATGCGGCAGGCAGGCCGTGGCTGGCCTGCTGGCGATAACCCGCACATTGGTACAATGATACTTCCGTCTGGCTAACGTGATGTCAAGGGACGGCCCGCCATCAGCATGGGGGGAGGTGTGATTCCTATGGAGCAGCGGCCCGCTGCCGCCCGGTAAGCCTGTGAAAGCGAATGGATGAAGGATAAGCCGCGCCGTGTTTTATTGCCGTATTTTGAATGGCAGACCTACTATGCGGCGCGGCTTTATTCCTTATGCCCATCAACACAGGAAGGAGGCGGTATTATGGCCGCAAAACAGGCTTTGAAAGCATTGGAACCCCTGCCCATGCTCAAAACCGTGGAGCAGATGAGCCGCATTTCCGGCATTGGTGAAAACAAGCTGCGGGAACTGATGGACAAAAGCGAAATTGAGTATGTTCAAAACGGCAATCGGCGCTTGCTGGCTGATGCGGCTATTTGGGATTGGTACGAGCGGAACAAAATTGCAGCCAACACCCATTATGGAAAGGAGGCGCTGGAAAATGTCCGTAACTGCCAGACAGGTTAAAAACAAGCGTAATCAGGACGGAATGAGTACCTCCCGGGCCGGAACCGTTTATGATGTTTATATTCGTTATAAAACGGATGAAGGCTATAAAACCTATGGCAAGCGCGGGTTTACAACCAAGCAGGAGGCATTGAGCCATGAGGCCGAAATGCGTACCAAACTGACACGCCCCGGCTATCAGCCATTACAGGCAGCCGAATCCAAACAGACTGTAAAAGAGTATTTGGATGTTTGGGTAGAAAATCATGGCAAGGCCAACCTGCGCCCCAGCACTTTTGCTGGCTATAAGAGCCATATCAAAAACCATATCGTCCCCTATGTCGGCAGTGTTCCCTTAAAGCA
>JAEYCM010000037.1 GCA_023455425.1 Bacillota bacterium
AGGGACGTGTCCCTTGGGCGGAGGTTTGGGGGGACGGAGCCAAGCGCCGCCAGTGACGGAAGAAGCGCGGCGCAGTTCCAGTGAGCAAGGGAGCACAAACGGTGCGACCATTGCGAACTGTGGGGTCGGCCCCCAACGTACTCCATTGCAGTATAAAACGGAGGATAAGAACACACATGGCGGACAGGTACGATCCAAGCGTAATCGAGCCGAAATGGCAAAAACATTGGGAGGATACGCACTGCTTTGAAGCGGAAGCCTCCCATGCAAAACCGAAATTCTACGGGCTCATTGAGTTCCCGTACCCCTCGGGCATGGGCCTGCATGTGGGGCACCCGCGCAGCAATACGGCGATCGACATCATCTGCCGCAAGCGCAGGATGGAAGGCTACAATGTGCTCTACCCCATCGGCTGGGACGCGTTCGGCCTGCCCACGGAAAACTATGCCATCAAGACCGGCATCCACCCCGCGGTCGTCACCAAGAACAACGTGGACCATTTCCGGGAGCAGTTAAAGCGCCTTGGGTTCTCGTTCGATTGGTCGCGCGAGGTGAACACCACCGACCCGAACTATTACAAATGGACGCAGTGGATATTCCTCAAACTGTTTGAAAAGGGCCTTGCCTACAAGGCGGAGATCCCCATCAACTTCTGTACGTCCTGCAAGGTCGGCCTTGCGAACGAGGAAGTAGTGGACGGCGTATGCGAGCGCTGCGGCGGCGCTGTGGTGCGCAAGGTGAAGAGCCAGTGGATGCTCAAAATCACGCAGTACGCGCAGCGGCTCATCGACGATCTCGACCAGCTCGATTTTATCGAAAAAGTCAAAATCCAGCAGCGCAACTGGATCGGCAGGAGCGAGGGCGCGGAGGTCACCTTCGCTATTGAGGGCTTCCCGGAAGGGTTACGCGTCTTCACTACGCGCCCGGATACGCTCTTTGGCGCGACGTACATGGTCGTTTCCCCGGAGCATCCCATTGTGGAAACGCTCAAGGATAAAATCACGAATATCGCGGATGTGCGCGCCTATCAGGATGCGGCGGCCCGCAAATCCGATTTTGAGCGCAGTGAGCTAAGTAAGGAAAAGACCGGCGTGCCGCTTCTTAGCGTCAATGCCATCAACCCCGTGACCGGTTTGCAAATTCCCGTGTGGATTTCAGACTACGTGCTCATGGGCTACGGCACGGGTGCCATCATGGCCGTGCCTGCGCACGATGAACGCGACTGGGCGTTTGCAAAGAAGTTCAACCTCCCCATCGTGGAGGTCGTGGCGGGCGGCAACGTGCAGGAGGAGGCGTACACCAATACCGAAAGCGGCAAGATGGTCAATTCCGGCTTCCTCAATGGTATGGAGGTCAAGGAAGCCATCCCCGCCATCGCCAACTGGCTGGTGGAAAAGGGCCTGGGCGAAAAGAAGGTCAACTTCAAGCTCAGGGACTGGGTCTTCTCCCGCCAGCGCTACTGGGGCGAGCCCATCCCGCTGGTCCACTGCGACCACTGCGGCTGGGTACCTTTACCCGAAAGCGAGCTTCCGCTCGTGCTGCCTGAAATCGAAGAATATATGCCGGGCGAGGACGGTTCCTCCCCGCTTGCGCGCGCCAAGGACTGGATCAGGACCACCTGCCCCAAGTGCGGCGGGGAAGCGCAGCGCGAAACGGACACCATGCCCCAGTGGGCGGGTTCCTCCTGGTACTTCCTGCGCTATATCGACCCGCACAACGACAAGGCGCTTGCCGACCCCGAAGAACTCAACTACTGGTCTCCCGTGGACTGGTACAACGGCGGCATGGAGCACACGACGCTGCATTTGCTCTATTCCCGGTTCTGGCACAAGTTCCTCTATGACATCGGCGTGGTGCCCACGCCCGAGCCTTACCAGAAGCGCACCAGCCACGGCATGATCCTGGGCGAAAACGGCGAGAAGATGTCAAAATCCCGCGGCAACGTCATCAATCCGGATGAAATCGTGGACGAGCTGGGCGCCGACACCTTCCGTATGTACGAGATGTTCATGGGCGCGTTCGACCAGCCCATCCCTTGGAGCAACACCGGCGCGCGTGGCTGCCGCAGGTTTTTAGACCGCGTGTGGCGCTTGCAGGAAATGCTTGCAGGCACGGGTGAGTCCGCCGATATGCGGGGGAAGGTCCATGCCTGCGTCAAGAAGGTGACGGAAGATTACGAGCGCATGAAGTACAATACCGCCATCGCCGCCATGATGGCGCTGGTGAACGACTTCTACGCGAAAGGCAGTGTCACAAAGGACGAGCTGCATGCGCTCCTCACCATCCTCTCGCCCGTGGCCCCGCACATTGCGGAGGAAATGAACGAGAGCCTCGGCTTTGGCCCGCTCTACGCCACCCCGTGGCCCAAGTGGGACGAAAGCGCCCTCATTGCGGACAGCATTGAGCTTGCCATCCAAATCAACGGCAAGGTCCGCGCCCGCATGATGGCGGCGGCGGACGCGCCGAAGGAGGAAGTGGAAACTGCGGCAAAGGCGCATCCCGAAATCGCGCCCTTGCTCGAGGGCAAGACGGTGAAGAAGATCATCGTCGTCAAGAATGTGGTGAATATTGTAGCCGTGTAACAACAGTAAAACGAACAAAAAGAGGAGCGGAACACCGCTCCTCTTTTTATGCGAACTCCTTTAGGGGCTTATACACAGTTCACAAAAGTCACGCTGCGTTGCAGCAAGCAGCCGCCTTGCGTTCCCTTGTTCCCTGGGCTTGCGCTTCGCTTACTCTGCCGCTGGCAGCGCTCGGCTCCGCCCTCTGAACCCCACCTAAGAGACAACATGTATCCAATGTCCTGAAACCGATTCACCGGATCGGCTTCTGCCTTATAGGTACCGAGCCCGCTTTTCTTCAGCGCCCCTTAGGAATTTCTTTGATTGACTGTCGATACAACTCAAAAGCACTTCCGGCGCATACTAGCCGCAAAAGGAGGCGATGCGCATGCAATATAGAACCTCGCGGAACTTAAAAACAAAGGGGCGCGACCGGGTTATAAAAAGCGGGAACGTAATGATAACGGATGAAAACGGCCGGTTGCCAATAGACGAGGACGCGATGGTCACGCACGGCAGCTTGCCCAACCCGCACGACGGCTGAACGCACCCGCATAGCAAAATGAGAAGAGCCTCTGCCAAGTCAGGCAGAGGCCCTTTTTATGATCGAGTTACACTTGCGCGGGCCGCGGCAACGCCCGCTCCATTGCGCGCTTCACGGGCGGCAGCGCCGCCACGATGATGCACAGCACCACGTCCGGCCCCAAAGCGATGACGTTGTACGCGATGGAGTAGGCCCACGGGTTCCAGCCTTCCCACGCGTATTCCGCAAAGAAAATGCCGCCGGAGAGGGTGGAGGCGATGATCCTGCCAATGCCGCCCACGATAAGTCCCATGCTGATGCTCTTGGGAAACAGCCCCGCGAGGCCGAAGCACATGAACGCCAGCGGGTAGTCAAGCAGCAGCTGTGCCCAGTGGATGACGTACGCGTCCTGTAAGAGCTGCAACAAGCCCAACGCAAGCCCGGCGATCAAGCCGTTGCGCGTGCCGAAGCGGTTGGCATAGAAAACCACCGGCAAGAGGCTGCACAATGTCAGCGAGCCGCCCTGCGGCATGCGGAATAGCCGCAGATAGGATAAAAAGAACGAAAGCGCCACGGCCAGCGCGCCGTACACGAGAACCCGTGTCAGGTCCTCCTTGCCCGCGGCAGGCGCCTGCCGTTGCGCGCGCGTGAGCAGCACGATAAACGTCACGATAAGCGCCGCCGCTACCGCGAATGCCCCCCACGCAAGCGGGGAGAGCTCCCCCAGAGCCGAGAACAGTGTGAATTCCATTTGTTTCCCCTTTCTCTCCAGCCGCTGCGCAAGGTGCAAATCCATACCCGTTTCCACGGATAAAAAAATTGCCCGTCTCAAATAAAAAGAAACGGGCAATCGGTATTCGCCTCAAGCTCCGCTTCCCTACGTTAGGATTACCTAAACAGGTTCTAAGGGTCTCTCTCAGCCGGCAGTTGCCAGCGCCCCCAGCGGTGGATATTCAATTTTGATGTGCTCATTGTACAGAGTAGTAGCCCGCTTGTCAAGTCCTGTGCCAACAAAACACCATTGGCGTCAAAAAGGCACACGCTTCGTGGTACGAATGGAATTCATAAAAAAGCCGGGATCCGCTTTGTTTCATCCCGGTCTTGCAAGCACTCAGCCAAACATTGCTGGAAACTGCGCGATAATCCCGCGCGTCATATCATCCGCCATATGGAGCGCCTGCTGTTGGATTTGGTCAAATTGATTGATGCTTGCGCCATACTCATTGCCGGCAATCTGCATTGCCTCGACCTCCGTCATATACAGGTGGTCATACATCATGGTCTGCCAGTCGATCTCGTCCCAATTGGGATTGATTTCAGCCAGGAAATTTGCAATATCGTTGGCGTTTTCATACCATTTTACCCGCTGCTCATTGTACGCGCCCATGTCGCCCGCTTTTGCCGCGTTCACCAGTGCGGCCGCAATAAGAAGGTGATCCCGGAAAAACTCTTCAAATCTCCCTGCGTCGGTTTCCCCATAGATGGGGGTAAGCGCCGCCGCAAAGTCCGCGGGGTTTTGCAGAAGACGCTCGGTCACTTGTTCCAGGTCGCCGGAATCCGCAAACGTACTTTCTATAAAAGCCCTGGTCCATAAAACATGTTCTATCCACAGCCTTCGTAACGTGTTTGACAGTTCCACCTGCGCGGGGGTCATACAGACCTGTGTAGCCATAACATCCCTCCTAAACGTGCTGCTTCATTCTATGTTATCTGAAGCAGAATAACCCAATTTAGAAAGGCTGTTTGTACCGCAATTTTACCCGGCCGCCTGTTCTTTCTTCCATTGCTCGATGAGCTTAACGAGATCGCTTTCAAACACCAGCTCGTCCGTACCCGGAATATCCTCCACGCCGATGTCCACAAGACAAAGGGGAGGAAAGAGCACGCACCACCAGTTCTGACCTTCGGCGTTCCCAAGCTCCACCCGAAGCGCCTCATAGTTTCCCGAGGGGTATGTCGTACCGCCGTAGGTTTTATCCGGAAATTCCATGACGCCAAACCGCAGCTGCGCGCCGTAGCCGCAGCCCTGCTCCTTCAAAACGCGGTTCACGGTTTCCAGCACCCCGCCGCCGTCGTTCAAGAGCACTTCCTCGGCCTCCTCTAAAGAGCCCGCGGGCGCAAATTCCTTAATGAGCGCGTCCCGCACCAAAAGCTTCACGCGCTGGTCCTCTTCGCTGTCGCTGTTGGCCAGGATGTGCAGGCGAAGGACTTCCGGCGCGCCGTCCTTATGCAGCATCGCCTCCTGCGCGGCAGTGGGGTAATTTTTCATGAGCTTGGGCTGTACCGCCTCATGGTAAAAAAACAGTAATAATACGATGGAAATGATCGCCGCAACCGGCCGGATGATACGCATATACGCCTCCTGTGCATGGTATGTGTAGGATTATGCACAGTTCTATGGCGTTTTAGACACGGGATAAAAGAAAAGCCCCGCTTTTTATAAGCAAGGCAGGCTATCTATGGATGGGTCTTTAGGGCCGTAACGGCCCTAAACGGGAGTTCAGCTTTAGCCGAGCTTCTTTCTCCCTATCGCAAGCCGCCGCATGGCTTCCTCCCGGCCCAGCAGGTACGCGATTTCAATGGCGCCACCGGGGGTGACAAGCTTGCCCGCAAGCGCGATGCGCACAGGCCAGAGCAGCGTTCCGTTTTTCATGCCCTGCGCTTCTGCCATGCCGATAAGCAGGGTGTGCAGCGCTTCCTCCGTCCATTCCGGCAGCGCTTCCAATGCGGGGATCACCATATCCAGCACGGCCTTGGAAACCGTGGAATCCGTCTTGCTCTTTTTGTTGGTAAACAGCTCCGCATCGTAACTTTCGTCAAGCGCCGCAAAGAAGTCCACCACCGGCGGAATCTGCGCAAATGTCTCCGTACGCGGCTGCAGAATGCGGCACAGCACGCTCGTATCCATATGGCCGATGCCCGCTTCTTTGTAATACGGCATGGCATACGCCGTAAACTCCTCGGCGGACAGCGCGCGGATGTATTCCGCGTTGAGCCAGGTGAGCTTCATCGGGTCGAAGATGGCGGGGGACTTGCTCATGCCGGAAATATCGAACGCATCGATCAGCTCCGCCAATGTAAACTTTTCCCGGTCATCCCCGGGATTCCAGCCCAAAAGCGCGATGTAGTTGAGCACCGCCTCTTTTAAGTATCCTTTTGCGATCAGGTCCTGGAAGGAAGCGTCGCCCGTGCGCTTAGAAAGCTTGTGCTGCGCGTCCTTCATGATGGGCGGCATGTGGATGTACTGCGGAATCTCCCATCCAAACGCCTGGTACAACAAATCATACTTCGGCGCAGAAGAAAGATATTCCATGCCGCGCATGACATGCGTGATCGCCATCATGTGGTCGTCGATCACGTTTGCAAAGTTATAGGTCGGCATGCCGTCGGCTTTAATAAGCACGTTGTCATCGAGCGTGCTGTTCTCCACCGTAATGCTGCCGAACAACAGGTCGTGGAACGTTGTCGTCCCTTCTTCGGGCACGTTCTGGCGGATGACATGGGGGATGCCCGCATCCAGCTTCTTTTGTATTTCGTCCTTGCTCAAGTGCAGGCAGTGCTTGTCGTACTTGAACGTCTCTCCGTGCGCGGTAGCCTCCGCCCGGCGCTCTTCGAGTTCTTCTTTCGTGCAGAAGCAGCGGTAGGCATGTCCGCTCTCAATCAATTGCTCCGCGTACGGCAAATAGAGCGCCTTGCGCTCGCTCTGCACATAGGGGCCGTAATCGCCGCCCTTATCCGGGCCTTCGTCCCAATCCATGCCCACGGATTGGAGCGTTTCGTAGATCACGTCCACCGCGCCTTCCACATAGCGTTCCTGGTCGGTATCCTCAATGCGCAGCAGGAACACGCCCTTATTTTTGCGGGCGAACAGGTAAGCGTAAAGCGCCGAGCGCAGGTTGCCGATATGCATGTACCCCGTGGGGCTGGGTGCGAAGCGGGTGCGTACTGTCACGGTAGTAGCTCCTTTTTAGCAAATTCAGAATATGAAATATGGGGGCTCTGCCCCCATACCCTCGCCAAAGGGGCACACCCCTTTGGAATCCCATTTCACGAAACACAAATGCGTTTCCAGGGGGCGCGGGGAGGACATAGCCGAACGCCGCCTGTGGCGGATACAGTGAGGCGACGTCCCAGTAAGCAAGGAAGTATTACGAGCGGTTTTGCCGCGATGTAATACGACCATTGCGAACTGTGAGCCCTCCCGCTATGAAATAAAATATCTGACGTCGCCGCCGCAGGCGGCGATACCTCAAGAAAAAAGGTATTACCCCTTCCAGCTATCCCTTAACTCCACCACGCGATTGAACACAGGATGTTCCGGCGTGTGGTCTAAATCCGCACAGAAATAACCCATGCGCATGAACTGGGATTTGTCGCCCGGCTGTTCGCTGGCAAGCGCGGGTTCCACAAACGCATGAATAACGTTCAGGCTGTCCGGGTTGAGCTTTTCAATAAAATCGTCCTTATCCACCACATCGTCGGTGATAAGGGGTTCGTACAGGCGCACTTCGGCGGGAACCGCGTCCTGCATATTCACCCAATGCAGCGTGCCTTTCACCTTGCGGGTGCCTTCGCCGGATTTGCTTTCCGGGTCGTAACTGCACTTGATGAGCGTAATATTGCCCGCATCATCCGTTTCATAGCCTGTGCATTTGACGATATAGGCGGATTTTAAACGCACCTCGCCGTCCGGCTGGAGCCGGAAATACTTCTTGGGCGGGTCCACCATGAAATCCTCGCGCTCAATATACAGCTCGCGCCCGAACACCACCTTGCGCGCGCCCATCCCGGGCACGTTGGGGTGGTTTTCGATTTCGATCTCTTCCGTCTTGCCCTCCGGCCAGTTTTCAATGACCAGCTTCACAGGGTTCAATACCGCCATCATGCGCGGGGCGACGGCGTTGAGGTGTTCCCTGACGCAATGCTCCAGCATGGCGGTCTCCACCACGGAATCCGCCTTGGCGACGCCCACGCGGTTTAAGAAATCCCGTATGGCTTCGGGCGTATAGCCGCGGCGGCGTAAGCCGCACAACGTCGGCATACGCGGATCGTCCCAGCCGGAGACCCGGCCTTCTTCCACCAGCCTGCGCAGGTACCGCTTGGACATGATGGTGTTAGTGAGGTTGAGCCGCGCAAACTCAATCTGCCTCGGCTTCGGGTCGAATTCGCACTGCTCAATGACCCAGTCGTACAACGGGCGGTGGATCTCATATTCCAGAGAACAGAGCGAATGCGTCACGCCCTCGATGGCGTCCTGTATGGGATGCGCGAAATCGTACATGGGGTAGATGCACCACTTATCGCCGGTGTGGTGGTGTGCCATGTGGATGATGCGGTACATCGCGGGATCGCGCATGATGACGTTTGGGGAGGACATATCGATCTTTGCGCGCAGCGTCCGGCTTCCGTCCGGGAATTCGCCGTTTTTCATGCGCTCAAACAAGTCCAGGTTTTCTTCCACGCTGCGATCGCGGTAGGGGGAATTTTTGCCGGGTTCGGTAAGGGTCCCGCGGTATTCGCGCATTTCATCCTTAGAGAGGTCGCACACGTAGGCGACGCCTTTTTTAATGAGCTTGACGGCAAGCTCATAGCAGGTATCAAAATAATCAGAGCCATAGAACACGTTGGCCCACTGGAAGCCCAGCCAGCGGATATCTTCCTGTATGGCGTCCACATACTCCTCATCTTCCTTGGTGGGGTTGGTGTCGTCATACCGGAGGTTGCATTTGCCGCCGTACTGTTCGGCCATGGAAAAATCGATATACAAGGCCTTCGCGTGGCCAATGTGCAGGTAACCGTTGGGTTCGGGCGGGAACCGGGTCTTCACGTACGTCACCCGCTGCTGCTGCAGATCCTGCTCGATGGCTTCCTCAATAAAGTTCTTGGATCTTTGCAGCTCTTCCATATGTACACGCTCCTTTACGCTTTTCATGCAAGTATTGCGGGTTGCCGGGTTTTCATTCCAATATTATCATCTACGCCGGAAGGGTTGTCAATGCTTCTAACCTATCCTACGCCGCCCCGTAACTATTGGATACGTTTTATAAGAGGAAGTCATACTGTAGTAGCAGGAAGCCGCCCGTATTTTTTATAAGAAGCAACCGCCGGCGTTACAAACGCAGGAGGCGTGGTATCTTATTGTTAAGGAGATAACAAAGTTTTAACGCGATAAGCGTCAAAAAACTTGGCAAACTAGAACAACTATCGCCAGAAGGAGCTTAGGCCATGACGAAGATCGTACTAATCGGCGCAAACCATGCGGGAACCGCCGCCGCCAACACCATATTGGACAATTATCCGGACGCAGAACTTGTGCTGTTTGACCGCAACTCCAACATCAGCTACCTGGGATGCGGCACCGCGCTTTGGGTAGGCCGGCAGATTGACGACCCGCAAAGCCTGTTCTACTGTTCCGCAGAAAAGTTCCGGGCGCGCAACGCAACCGTCTATATGGAGACCGAGGTCACGCAGATTGATTTTGAACAGAAAACCGTTCATGCTGTGGATAAAGAGGGCAGGGACGTTTCCGAGACGTATGATAAGCTCATCCTCGCCACCGGCTCACTGCCCATACTGCCCCGCATCGAAGGGTTGGACCTGCCCAACGTGCAGTCCGTAAAGCTATACCAGGACGGCGCGCGCATTGACCGCGCGCTTGAGTCCGAACATATCGGCACCGTCGCCGTCGTGGGCGCGGGGTATATCGGCGTGGAGATCGCGGAGGCCATCCAGCGCCGCGGAAAGCACGCCCTGCTTTTTGACGTGGCGGAAGGGAGTTTAACGAGCTACTACGACGACTGGTTCTCCAAGGATATGGACCGCGTGCTCTCTGAAAACGGCGTGGAACTGCACTTTAACGAAACCGTCACCGCCATCAAGGGCGTGGAAGCGGTATCCGCCATCGCCACGGATAAAGGCGAATACGCGGTGGATATGGTCATCCTCTGCATCGGTTTTGTGCCCAACAGCGTGCTGGGCAAGGGCAAGCTTGAAACACTCGCAAACGGCGCGTACCTGGTGGACAGAACCCAGCAGACCAGTATCCCGGACGTCTACGCCATAGGCGACTGCGCGGCCGTATACAACAACGCGCTCCAGGGCTGCAACTATGTGGCGCTTGCCACCAACGCCGTCAGAAGCGGCATTGTCGCCGCCCACAACGCTTGCGGCACATATATGGAATCCTCCGGCGTGCAGGGTTCCAACGGCATCCACATATTCGGCTACAATATGGTGTCCACCGGTTTCAGCCTGGCGGCTGCCAAAAAGGCGGGCTTTGACGCAACCTGCACGCAGTATGAGGATTTGCAGAAACCCGCGTTCGTCAAGGCGGAAAACGCGCCCGTGAAGCTGCGCATCGTATACGATAAAAATACGCGCCGGGTCTTGGGCGCGCAGATGGCTTCCACCTATGATATTTCCATGGGCATCCACATGTTCTCCCTCGCAGTCGAGGAGGGCGTAACGATCGACAAACTCAAGCTTTTGGATATTTTCTTCCTGCCGCACTTCAACCAGCCGTACAACTACATTACGCTGGCGGCGCTGGCGGCAAAATAGTCACAAAAGTGCACACCACTTTTTGTGAGAGTGCAGGAACCCGCTGTACCTTCGGTACGGCCGCCGGTTCCTAAAGGGACCGAAAGCATGCGGCTTTCATCCGTTTAGGCGTATACATGCCGCCGAAGCGGGAATGAAGCCAAGGTCACCCTGCAAACGCAAGAATAACCCCATATAAATAAGTCCCATCTGACGACATGCGCGTCAGGTGGGACACCTTGCACGCAGGGCTGCAGCGCCAGCCCTGCGTGGAAAAGCTCAAAAAGCGGCCCCGCCAATTTTTTGACTAAATTAATCCCAATCAATCGCTCCGATGCTCTCCAAGTAATCCTCGTTGTAATCAAGATAATCTTCCGTAAAGCGCATCAGGTACATCTTGTGTTCCGGGAAGGCTTCCGCCAGGCCTTTGAATAAATATTCCTGCGCGGCTTCGTCATCATACGCTTCGCCGTCCTCCACGCCGGTTTCATGCATGAATGCTTCATCGAGTGTTATAATTTTATCTAGCATTTCCTCCAGCCTGCCGCTGGGTAAAAATGCATATTCTCCCGCCTTCTCCAGTTTTTCCAGTATAAACGCGCGCGCGTCTTTCATGATGTTTTCCTCCTCCTGCAGGTTTCCTCTTGCAAGGTTTCCCTGATTTCTTTTATTTTTTTCACTTTACAGTATAACAAACCATGTAAAAAAGAGCACGCGGCTTGTACATAAGCATAACGCGTCTTTTTTTGCGGAAGTCTATAAGTAATAGTTTGAGGCGTTTCTTTTTTGTAACTGCGCGCCTAAAGAAATGCTGTTGAATTTCGATATAGGGGGAGTATAATGGCAACAATCAATCTTTTTTGGCGGGGTGGTATCATGATTGGTTTTGTGATCGGCATCGTCTGCGGCGTTGCCGAATTATATCTTCTAAGCCGCCTGACGCTCGCGGTGCAAAACAGCAAAGCGGCCCTGATCCTGCCGCTGCTGCTTGTAAAACTTCTGGTGCTTGCCGCAGCCTTCGTTCCAGTCATTCTCTACTTCCGCAATGATCTTCTCTGGTGCGGCGTAGGAATTTCCGCTTCACTTGTCATCGGCGCGGTTATCATTAATTTTGTTACGCAACGGTCCGGGAAAGGAGATAAGAAATCCTGATGCAAACACCCACGCTGTTCCAAGTTGCGGCGATGGCAGTCTGCCTCATCGGAGGTATCGCCGCATTTTATGCAAGGGGCAAGATCGTGTTGCCCGACCCGGAGGATGAATCGTTCAAAGCGGTCAAGAAAAAGCGCAGAAACTTCATGCTTCTGGGCTCTGTCTTACTTTGGCTGCTTTCGGGCATCTTCTTCGGCCTGTTCCACAGGGAGGCGGAGGCGCTTCATATCAGCATCATGGCCGAGCAGGTCCCGCTGTTTGCCGGTATTACGGCAAGCACCTCGGTGATTTTGAGCTGGATCGTGATCGCGGTTGTCTTCGTGCTTGCCGTACTCGCGCGCATATTCGTCATACCCAAGTTTAAGGAAGCGCCCGGCGGCCTGCAGGCGCTCTTAGAAACCGCAGTGGGCGGCGTAGACGACTTTGTAAAGGAAAAGTTCGGCCACAAAAACCATATCCTCGGGGAATATATGTTTGCTCTGGCTACGCTCTACTTGGGCGCCGCCATCGTGGAACTGTTCGGCCAGCGTCCGCCCACAACGGACCTGATCACGACATTTACCTACGCTATTGTGACCTTTGTGATGATCAATTATTACGGCGTCAAGAAAAAGGGCGTGGGCGGGCGGCTTAAGAGCTTCGCCTCTCCCAACGCGGTGATCGCGCCCTTCAAACTGCTTTCGGATATCGCCATTCCCATATCGCTCGCCTGCCGTCTATTTGGCAACATGCTCGGCGGCATGATCGTCATGCACCTGGTGTATCTGTCCCTGGGCGCGTTCGGCGCGGGGGTTCCCGCGGTGCTGGGGCTGTACTTCAACGCCTTCCATCCGCTCATCCAGATCTTTATCTTCATCAATTTGTCGCTGACGTTTATCGGCGAAGCGGTAGAGTAATACAACAATTAACACACTTAGGAGGAATATACGTATGTCTGAAGTTGGATTGATCGCCATCGGCGCAGGTTTGGCCGTATTGACTGGCGCAGGCGCGGGCCTTGGCATGGGTATCGCGACCGGCAAGGCGGTGGAAGCCGTGGCGCGGCAGCCCGAAGCCAACGGCAAAATCAACGCGCTTTTGATACTCGGTCTTGCGTTGACGGAATCGACCGCTATCTACGGCTTCGTTACGGCGCTGATCATGATCTTCACGCTTGTGAAGTAGGCCGGGGAGGTTGTTATGCTGGAGATAAATCCGCTTGATTTTGCACTGCATCTATTAAATATCGTTGTGCTCTTTATCATCCTGCGCTCCCTGCTCATCAAGCCTGTGCGCAAGTTCATGGCCGACCGGGAAGCAAAGTTTGCGCGCGAGCGGGAAGCCATAGACAATGCCCGCGCCGAAGCAGACGCGCTCAAAACCCAATATGAGGGTTCTTTGAGCGAAGCGAAAAAGGCTGCCGACGAGCTGGTACAGGAGCGCTTGAAGCGCGCCGAATGCGAAGCGCAGGAAATCCTGGACGGCGCCAAGCAGGATGCGCAGCATGCGCTCTCCCGCGCGCACGCGCAGTCCGTTGCCGAGCGCGACGAGCTGCTGCAGCAATTGCAGGAACAGACCGCGGTTCTCGCCGTGGATCTTGCCGGGCATATTTTGGAGCGCGAAGTGAGCGCAGAGGACAACGAACGCCTGATCAACGAATTCTTCAAGAAGGTGGGCTAGCATGAGTCACAAGGGCGAATTGTACATTGCCGGTCCATTCAATAACGAGCTTATCGGCAATATAGAGGCGCAGTTCTCCCGCATCCTGGGCGGCGAGGTCACGTTCGACGTACAGCGCGACGAACGCCTGATCGGAGGCTTTCTTGCCATGGTGGACGGCAAAGTGTACGATTCGAGCCTTTCGTCCCGCATGAAGGATGTAGAGCGCCATCTGTTTGAAAGAGAGTAAGCTATGAATATGACCGCAAAAGACATCGGCGCGGCTTTACGGCAGCGGCTGCAAAGCTACCAGACGAAGCCGCTCGTGTACGAATACGGCACGGTAATTTCCGCGGGCGACGGCGTGGTGAAAATAGAAGGCCTTTCCCACAGCCGTTACGGAGAACTCATCGCGTTTGACAACGACGTGTTCGGCATGGCCATGAACCTGGAATTGGGCGGCGTGGGCGCGGTTCTTTTGAACGGCGTCGAGGAAGTGCACGCGGGCGAACGGGTGCGTTCCACCGGGCGCGTTGTGGAAGTGCCGGTAGGGGACGAGCTACTGGGCCGCGTCATCGATCCATTGGGCCTGCCGCTTGACGCGAAGCCGCTCCAGGGCAACAAATTCCGGCCCATCGAATCCCCCGCGCCGCGCATTATCGACCGCCAGGGCGTCAACGAGCCGCTGCAGACGGGATTACTGTGCGTGGACAGCATCATCCCCATCGGCAAGGGTCAGCGCGAACTGATTATCGGCGACCGGCAGACGGGGAAATCCACCATCGCCATCGATACCATACTCAACCAGCACGACAAAAACGTGCTGTGCGTGTATGTTGCCATCGGCCAGAAGGTTTCCACCATCGCGCAGATCCATGAGACGCTCGAAAAAGCGGGCGCCATGAAGTATACCGTCATCGTCGCCGCCACCGCGAGCGACTGCGCGGCCATGCAGTATATTGCCCCGTACGCGGGCTGCGCCATTGCCGAGCAGTTCATGTACGATGGCAAAGACGCACTCATTATTTATGATGATTTAAGCAAGCACGCGGTCGCGTACCGCGCCATGTCCCTGCTGTTACGCCGTCCCCCGGGCCGTGAAGCGTACCCCGGCGACGTCTTCTACCTGCACAGCAGGCTATTGGAACGCGCGGGGCATTTAAAGGACGAGCTTGGCGGCGGATCATTGACGGCGCTGCCCATCGTGGAAACGATGGCGAGCGATATTTCCGCCTACATCCCCACCAACGTTATCTCCATTACGGACGGACAGATTTATCTGGAAACGGAGCTGTTCCACGCGGGCGTGCGCCCTGCCGTCAACGTCGGCCTTTCCGTTTCGCGCGTGGGACGCGCGGCACAGAGAAAGGCCATGCGCAAGGTCTCCGGCAAACTGAGGCTCACACTTGCGCAATACCGTGAGCTGCAGATATTCGCGCAGTTCGGCTCGGATATCGACCCGACGACAAAACGCATTTTGGACGACGGCGACCGGCTTTCGGAAACATTGAAGCAAAAGCAGCATGAGCCGCTTTCGCTGAGTGAACAGGTACTCCTGCTGCTGTCCGCCACAAGCGACGTCATCAAAAAGCTTCCCGTGAGTTCGGTGCGCTCTTTTAACGCGGGGTTGATTTCCTACGCCCACCGGGAGTTTGACAACGCCATGTGCGAGGTGGAGACGGGCTTTGACCTCACGGATGAAACGCGCGCGGCGCTTTTGGATTGCATCCGGGAATACGCAGACAGCATAAAGGCGGTGTAGCATGCCCAGCATGAGCGACATCCGCTTCCACATCAAAAGTGTGAAGCAAACGCGGCAGATCACCAACGCCATGCATCTTGTTTCGGCTGCGCGCATGCGCCGGGCGCTGCGCGGCATCGAGCAGAACAAGCTGTACTTTTACCGTGCCGTGGACGCCATGCAGGACATCCTTGCCCATACCGGGGACGCGACCCACCCGTACATCAAAATGCGGGAGAACGCCAGTAAGGCCGCCTATATCGTGGTCGCGGGCGAAAAGGGCCTTTCCGGCTCCTACAACCACGACATCCTGACGTTAGCGGACAAAAGCATGGCGGGGCGCAGCGTGGTGCAGGTATTTACCGTGGGCAACGTGGCGACGCAGCACTTTATGCGCCGCGGCGTCACGGTGAACGAAAGCTTCGCGCATATCGCGGAGGATCCTTCCGTCAACACCGCGCGCAGGATCGTCACCATCCTGTTGGAGATGTACGACAAAGGGGAGATCGACGAAGTCCGCATCGTATTCACGCGCTTTGTCAATTCCCTGGTGCATGAGCCCACCGACCGCAAGCTTTTGCCGCTTGAACTTTCGGATTTTATTCCCGAGCGGGCCGTGCCCGAGGACAGGGCGGAGATGTTCTACGATCCCTCGCCGCTTGAAGTATTCGAGGCGCTCGTACCGCAGTTTATGATCGGCTTTGTATACGGCGCGATGGTACACGCCTACGCCAGCGAAAACTATGCGCGTATGGCCGCCATGGAAAACGCCACCCGCAGCGCGGATGAAATGATCGAAAAGCTCACCCAACAATACCATTCCGTTCGCCAGCTTTCCATCACCAACGAGCTTGCGGAGATCGTAAGCGCCGCGAACGCATTTGACCCGGAGGAAAGGTAACCATGACTGAGAAAAATTTTCGGGGTTCCATCGTAAAGATCGCCGGGCCTGTGCTTGACGTCCGGTTTGAAAAAGGGTTTGAGCCCGCGCTCAACACGCTTTTGAAGACCGTAACCGAGCCGCCCATCCATATGGAAGTCGCCCAGCACGCGGGCCCCGGCGTGGTGCGCGCCATCGCTTTGGAAGCGACGGAAGGCCTTTGCTGCGGGACGGAGGTTTTGAACACCGGCGGCGGTATCACCGTGCCGGTAGGGGAGACCGTATTGGGCCGCGTTATCGACTCGCTGGGCCGCCCCATTGACGGCAAGGGCGAAATCGATGCGCCGCGCCGCGCGGTGCACCAGCCGCCACCGTCGTTTGTGATGCAGCGCCCCTCCACCACGCTGTTTGAAACCGGCATCAAGGTTATCGATTTATTGGCCCCCTATCCTGTGGGCGGTAAGATCGGCCTGTTTGGCGGCGCGGGCGTGGGCAAGACGGTGCTTATTATGGAGCTCATGCACAACATCGCCAAGAACCGCGGCGGCTATTCCGTATTTACCGGCGTGGGCGAGCGCAGCCGCGAAGGTACGGAGTTGATTGCGGACATGCATGAATCCGGCGTTATCAACCGTACGTCCCTCGCCTTCGGCCAGATGAACGAGCCGCCAGGCTCGCGTATGCGCGTGGCGCTCGCGGGGCTCACGATGGCGGAATACCTGCGCGATGAAATGCACCAGGACGTGCTGCTGTTTATCGACAACATCTTCCGTTATGTGCAGGCGGGCAACGAGGTTTCCGCGCTTTTGGGGCGCATGCCCTCCGCGGTTGGTTACCAGCCCACGCTTGCGACCGAGCTTGGCGATTTGCAGGAGCGCATCGCCAGCACCCCGCGCGGCTCCATCACCTCCGTGCAGGCCGTCTACGTGCCCGCGGACGATTTGACGGACCCCGCGCCCGCCACCATCTTCTCGCATCTGGACGCGACGACGGTGCTTTCCCGTTCCATTGCGGAAATCGGCATTTATCCGGCGGTGGACCCGCTGGCTTCCACTTCCCGCATTCTGGAGCCCGCCATCGTGGGCGAGCGGCACTACGCGGTTGCCCGCCGCGTACAGGAATGCCTGCAGCGCTATCACGAGCTGCAGGATATTATCGCCATACTGGGCATGGACGAGCTTTCGGATGAGGATAAGCTGACCGTTTACCGCGCAAGAAAGCTGCAGAACTTCCTTTCCCAGCCGCTGCATGTGGCCGAAGCGTTCACCGGCGAGCCGGGCCGCTTCGTCACGCTGGAGCAGACTGTTTCCGGCTTTGGCGACATTGTGGAGGGCAAGGTGGACGATATCCCCGAGTCCATGTTCCTGATGTGCGGAACATTGGACGAGGTGCGCGAAAAGTACAGGGAGATGCAACAACATGCCTAAGCCCTTTCGCTTGATGGTCTTAACGCCCGAGCGCGAGTTTTATAACGACGAAGCGTACTCCGTCACGGTGAACACCATCGCGGGGCATATCGGCGTGCTTGCGGACCATATTCCCATGGTCACCGCGCTTACCGTGGGCGAACTGACCATCCGCGTAGGCGACGAAGTCAAGACCGCGTTCCATTCCGAAGGCTTTATGGAAGTCCGCACAGACGGCGTGATCATACTCTGCCAGGCCTGCGAATGGCCCGAAGAGATCGACGCGGAGCGCGCGCACCAGGCGGAAGAGCGCGCAAGAGCGCGCCTGAGCCATGTCGAAAGCGAGCTTGCCTCCTCCCGCTCCAAGGTCGCGCTGTTGCGCGCCATCACGCGGCAGAAGGTAAAGGGCTTATCCAATAAGAATATGTAGCATATGCTATGTAGAAAGAGGAGGCAATGCGCCTCCTCTTTTTTCTTGCCGTCTTTCTTGTTACCCCATTGAAGCCGCATGCTGTTCCAGCCTTTGCACCAGCGCTTGAAAGCGGCTGCAGTTTTCAAAAAGCCCGCATTCGCGCAGGTCCTTTGCCAGCTCCAAAAAAGCGGTCTTCATCGCTGTGGTGTGCGAAATGGCCGTGCCTGTCGCCTTGATGTGCGAGAAATACGCGTGGTTATAAAAATCGGGGTCTTGGTTCCATGCAGCCGCACAATCCACAAAGCCCTTAAGCGCATCCACCAGCGCGTCTTCCTGACGCTGCTCTTTATAGTACTGCACAAGCGAAAGATAGGCGTTCAACTGCATTCCCGGCATATTCCCAAGCTCAAACAATTCCGCAATGCGCAAGATTCCCTCTTGATACCGCAAAAACCGTTCTGCATGGCAGGCAGTCCTTGCAATCCCGGCAAGGCCAAGGAGCGCCGTTTGGCAGCCATGTACGCCGCGAAACAGGCACCGCTGATAAATCTCCTCCGCCTTTTCCGTTTCGCCTCTTTTTAAATAAATCACAGCCAGAGTCGGATCAACTTCTCCATCTAATCCGTCCGTACAGGCGCGCAATTGTTCTTCCGCAAGATCAAGCTTGCCGCTCTTTAAATAAATCGCCGTCAGCATGCGCTGCGCAACGGCGCGCAGCTTGGGATCATTGGAGGACGCTGCGGGCCTGCAAAGCGCAAGAGCCGCCTCCAGATATGCCTGCTCCTCCTCTTTTGGCGCACCCGAGACGTACATGGAGATGAGCGTGCCAAGGTGGAGCTTGAGTGCAATATCGTTGGGATACCTGTTGAGATACGACTCGCACAGCGCATACGCTTGCGCAAACGGGCCTTTGTCAAACGCCTCCGCGCATTGCGTAAAAATGCGCTCCAGTTCATCGGGCGCAAGCGCCGTGGAGAATGCAAAGAGATTGTCAATGCTCGTCTCCAGCCTGCGTGCAATGGCGGGCAGCAGGGCAATATCCGGGTAACTCTTTCCGCTCTCCCATTTGGATACCGCGGCAATGGATACGCCTAAATCACACGCCAGCGCCTCCTGCGTCATGTTCTTTTGTTTGCGCAGCAGCCGGATGGTTTGCCCAATCGCTTGTTCCATACCGCCCCTCCTTTTGTTTTCCTGCATACACGATACCGCGTATTTAAACAGTCCACAAGCGACTGTGCCGCAAAAAGCAAGGGCAAAGTTCAACCAATGGTTCAATCACGCATCCTTTGTATCCGTTATTCGCTATAAATCTGCTGCGGGCCGCTGATGCAGGCGGCAATGGAAGCCTCAATGACCTGTTCCGCGAGGGGCAGGTCCCGTTTTTGTATGGCATCAAACAGCCGCGCGGTATTCTGATAGAGCGCAAAAACGCCGTACTTGATGCAGAAGCGCTCCCATAGGCTCAATATGGGCGCTTTGAAAGAATAATAGATGAGCGGCACCAACGTATTGCCGGAGATCAGGGCAAGCTCATGGTGGAAGTAAAACACCGCTTCCGCAGCAGCCTCGGGTGAATCCGCCGCTTTCAAAGCATCCGCGTATGTATTGAGCCGGGCGATTTCTTCATCTGTAATCTTTGGGATGGTAAGCTGCGCCGACAGGCGGTCCAGCACCTCCTTGATTTCCAATATGGAGCGGATATCGTCCCGCTGCAGCCGCCCGCCGTTGTATTTCATAATGGAAAGCAGCGTATCCGCCGTGCCCTTGCGCCGGTAATCCGCCACAAACGTGCCGACGCGCGGGCGTACCTCCAAAAAGCCTTTGCTCTCCATTTCGTTTAAGCCCGCGTTGACGACGGCGCGGCTGATCTGCATGCTCTGCGCCAGTTCCCGTTCGGGCGGAAGCTGCGTGCCGATAACGAGCCTGCCCGAAAGGATCATGTGCTCGAGTTCCTGTACAAAAAGCTCCTTAAGCGAAGGGGCGCTGAGTTTTGCAAACTGCATCCGGTCCGTCCTTCTTTCCGTCCTGTGGTTCAGCCACATACCAACAGTATTTTAACATGGATGCACACGAAAAACAATTGCATGCCACATCCATATCGCCCGAAAGTTCTTGAATATATATCTCATTGACGCAGAATTAACAAAATGATATACTGTGTACGAAATCTGGTTCAACCAGTATTGGCACGTCCACTATGCTGTATCTTATTTGCAGCAGTCTTTTCCGCTTCTTGCGCTATTTTAGCGCCTCACAATTAGAAAGACAGTCGAGGAGGGCTCCACCATGTTTTTGTTTGAAGCAATCCCCTGGTACACGTGGCTGATGTTCCTGGGCGTAACGCTTGGCCTGATCCTGCTCAACGAGTTTTCCCGCATCAACAAATGGACGGCGCTCGCCTGCTTTATGCTGCTGCCGCTCGCGCTCACCATATTCGTATGGCCCAACACGGCGGGGGCGGGCTCCAGCACGGGTACATGGTTCCACTGGGTCAAGGTGTATTCCGCGCTTGCGGGGTGCCTGGGCTTTTTGCTTATCCGCATGGTGCCCAAGGTGGAGGCGAGCAAGTTCCGCGTCATTTTCCCGCCGCTCATTCTCGCTATTAACATTTTGGAGGCCTGTATTCGCGATTTTGAGTGCTTCAGCCTCAACGGCATTGTGGACGGCGTGATGATGGTGGGCGGGCCATGGAACATCATGAACGGCGTCGCGGGGATATTGAACATCGTCACCATCTCCGGCTGCATGGGCATTTATGTGAGCCGGGACAAGCGGCGCGATATGATGTGGCCGGATATGCTGTGGTTCTGGGTCATTGCCTACGATATCTGGAACTTTGCGTATGTGTACAACTGCGTGTCCGATCATTCCTTCTACGCGGGCGCGGCGCTCTTGATCGCCCCCACGCTTGCGGCGTTCTTTCTCAGAAAAGGCGCGTGGCTGCAGCACCGGGCGCACACGCTGGCGTTCTGGATGATGTTCACCATGGCGTACCCCACATTTGTGGACGATACCATATTCGCCGTCAAGGCCAGCCACAACCCCGCGGCGCTCTTTACGGTGAGCGCGCTGTCCCTTGCGGCCAATATTGCGGTGCTGGTCTATGCCATTTACCGCATGCGCAAGTATAAATTGAACCCGCTCAAGCAGGAGCTGTATACGGACCTTCGGGTTTACAAGGAAGTGGCGGCGTAACGCCGCCGCAGACCATCAAATAAAATCTATTTACAGGGGCTTTGCCCCTGCACCCCACCAAAGGGACACATCCCTTTGGAATTCCAACGTCGGAAATGCCCTAGGATATGGCGTTTCCGCAAATGGGGACTTCCGAAGGAAGCGGGTTTGGTGCCCGTAGGGCGGAAACCGATCCAGTGAATCGGTTTCAGAAACCCGGATTCCTCTCTTACGACCCTAAGCGGGCGATTGGGGTCGCAGCCCTCAGCGTATTCCTTTTTCAATAAATGGAGGAAATCAAATGGAACCGTTTCGGATACTGGAAATCAAAGAAAGCGTGTTCGCAAACAACGACCAGCAGGCGGAGCTTTTGCGCCGCGAACTGAAGGCGAACAGCACGTTTTTATTGAACCTGATGTCCTCCCCGGGCTCCGGAAAAACCACCACGCTCACTAGGACCATCGAAGCGCTCAAAAACGAGTTTCGCATGGGCGTGATGGAAGCGGATATCGATTCGGATGTGGACGCGCGCACCATCTCCCAAACCGGCGTCAAGGTCATACAGCTCCACACCGGCGGCATGTGCCACCTGGACGCGGATATGACCCGGCAGGGGCTTACGGGCCTGGGGACGGAGGATATTGACCTTGCGATACTCGAAAACGTGGGCAACCTTGTCTGTCCCGCGGAATTCGATACCGGGGCCTCCAAAAACGCCATGATCCTGAGCGTGCCCGAAGGTGACGACAAGCCGTTAAAATATCCGCTGATGTTCTCCATTGTAGACGTGCTGCTCATCAACAAGATCGATGCGCTCGGCTACTTTGATTTTGACATTGCCGCCTGCGCGGAGCGGGCGAAAAAATTGAACCCCAACGTGAAGATCATCCCCATTTCCGCTAAGACCGGGGAGGGGATGGAGGAATGGGTTGATTGGCTCCGGCAGCAGGCGCGCGCCTGGAACGAAAACTGACGCAACAGGGGAAGGGAAGAAACATGGCGACAAAATTAAAGGTACTGGAGTTTGCCAACAAGGTCAGCAGAAAAAAGATGGGCGCAAAGGACGCCATTACGGCGGCCGACCCGGAATACCGGATTTTAGAGCCCGTCGTCACGGACGATATGGCAACAGTCGCGCTGTGCCTTGATATGCGCGTCCCCAAGCGTGCTGCGGAGGTGGCGGCGCTGTGCGGCAAGACCGTGGAGGAAACGGTGAATATCCTGTGGGAGCTCGCCATGGCGGGGGTCTGCTTTGTCAACAAGATCGACGGCGAGGACAAATACTGGTACGATACCTGGATCCCCGGCATCATGGAAATGATGGTCAACAACAAAGAAAACGTGCGCAAATACCCGCAAATCGCAGAATCCTTTGAAGCGTACGGCCGTGTGCGCGGCCCCAAGACGGCGGGCAATTTTCCGGTGGGTCTGGGATTGATGCGCGTCATCCCCATTGAACAATCCATCATGGGCGAAATCCGCCGCGCCTCCTATGAGGAGGTTTCCCGCTATCTCAACGAAAACGACGTATTCTCCGTATCCGATTGTTCCTGCCGCACCGCGCGTGAAATCATGGGGGAGGGCTGCGGGCACTTAAAAGAGGACATGTGCATCCAGATGGGTCACGCCGCGGAATACTACATCCGCACCGGCAGGGGCCGCGGGATCACCCGCGAGGAAGCATTTGAAATTATTGAGCGCGCCGAAAAAAACGGACTGGTGCACCAAATTCCCAACACCGACGGCTCAGGCAAGACCCACGCCATCTGCAACTGCTGCGGCTGTTCGTGCCTTTCGCTCCGGACTGCCGAACTATTTTTAAACCCGGACATGGTAAGGTCCAACTATGTGTCTCACGTGGATACAGAAAAATGTGTCGCCTGCGGCGAATGCGTGGCGGGCTGCCAGGTCAACGCCCTGAAGCTTGGGCAGAAGCTGTGTACGAAGACCCCCATCCCCGAAAAGAAGCGGGAGCTCCCCCACGATACCGAATGGGGCCCGGATAAATGGAACCCGGACTACCGTTTCAATAGAAAAGAAGTGGTGGACAGCGGCACCAGCCCCTGTAAAACCGAGTGTCCCGCGCACATCGCCATACAGGGTTACATCAAGCTCGCTTCCCAGGGCCGCTATGCCGAGGCGCTGGAGCTGATCAAGAACGAAAACCCGTTCCCGGCCGTCTGCGGGCGTGTTTGCCCGAGAAAGTGCGAGTCCGCATGTACGCGCGGCGACGTGGACGATCCCGTCGCCATCGATGAAATCAAGAAATTTATCGCCGAACTGGATTTGAAAAAGGAAAGCCGCTATGTGCCGGAAATCCGCCACCAATACGGCAACAGGATCGCCGTGGTCGGCGCGGGCCCGGCCGGCCTCTCCTGCGCATACTACCTCGCCTTGGACGGATATAAGGTCTCGGTATTTGAAAAGCAAAAATCCTTAGGCGGCATGATGACCCTTGGCATCCCCTCCTTCCGGCTGGAAAAGGATGTGGTCAACGCTGAAATCGAAATCCTCAAAGAGCTTGGCGTCACATTCCAAACCGGCGTGGAAGTCGGCCGCGACATAACCATACATGCGTTGCGCAAGCAAGGGTATGAAGCGTTCTATCTCGCCATCGGCGCGCAGGCGGGGCGCATGCTCAATATTGAAGGGGAGGACGCGGAGGGTGTGATTACCGGCGTGGACTTCCTGCGCAGCGTCAACCTGGGCGCGGATACGAAGCTAAGCGGCAACGTCGTCGTGATCGGCGGCGGCAATGTGGCTATCGACGTGGCCCGCACCGCAACACGCGTAGGCGCCGGGCAGGTGGCGCTATACTGCCTGGAAAGCCGCAAGGAAATGCCGGCATTGGAGGAAGAAGTGCAGGAGGCCATGGACGAGGGCATTGCCGTCAACAATTCCTGGGGTCCCAAGCGCATCGTCACCGAAAACGGACGCGTCATGGGCGTGATCTTCAAGCGCTGCGTGCGCGTGTTCGATGAAAACGGCAAATTTAACCCGGCCTATGACGAGGACGACACGAAGCTTGTTCTGGCGGACCATGTGCTCCTCTCCATCGGCCAGGGCATCGATTGGGGCAAGCTGCTCGAGGGCACCAAAATTGAATGGAACCGCAACGGCACCATCCAGGCCGACCCGTTTACCTACCAGACAGCGGAGCCCGACGTATTTGCGGGTGGGGATGCGCTGACCGGGCCGAAGTTCGTTATCGACGCCATCGCCACCGGCAAGCAGGGCGCCGTTTCCATCCACCGCGCCGTACACCCCGGCCAGAGCCTGACCATTGGCCGAAGCCGCCGCGAATACCGGGCGCTGGATAAAGAGAATATTGAGCTCTCCGGCTACGACCGCACGCCCCGGCATTCTACCGGCCATGTGGATGGCACGAAATCCAAGGAAACATTCCGTGATCTCAGGGGCACCTTCACCGAAGAGCAGGTCAAAAAAGAGACCGAGCGCTGTTTAAGCTGCGGCGCGACCGTGGTGGATGAATTCCTCTGCGTGGGCTGCGGCGTCTGCACCACCAAGTGCAAGTTTGACGCCATCTCCCTCATCCGCAAATACGACGGCGAGGGCGTGGAGTTTCAAGACCTCAAGCCCCGCATCGTAAAGCATATGTTGAAGCGCCAGGGCAGGATCGCGCTGAAAAAAGTGGCGCGCGTGTTTGTGAAGGAGTAGAGACCGCCCTTTATTTCAGGGGCTTTGCCCCTGAAACCCCACCCAAGGGACTCGTCCCTTGGGAATCTCTTTCTTTTATAAACAACCCTTAAGGGCGTTTATAAAATGGGTTTTAGGGGCTTCCCGAAGGTAAGCGGGTTTGTTGACCTTTAGGGCAGAAACCGATCCGGTGAATCGGTTTCAAAACCCTGGGTTCCGCTGCTTACGGCCCTAAACGGAGGCTTGGGGGGACACAGCTTCGCGCCGCCGGTGGCGGAACAAGCGAGGCGTGGTCCCAGTGAGTAAGGGAGCATATATGCGACCATTACGAACTGTGGGGTTAGAGCCTCCAATAATAAATAGACTTTTAAGAGGGTTTGACGTAACTGTATGCACGAATTGGGCGTTGTCATGGAAGTGGTAAAGGCTGTGGAAAAGGTTGCGGCGGAGCAGCGCCTGACGGAGATTGAAACGTTGGTGCTGCAAATCGGCGAGCTTTCTTCCATGATCCCGCGCTATGTGGAGGCGTGCTTCCCTGTGGCGGCGGACGGCACCATATTAGAGAACACAAAGCTTGTCATCGAAATCCTGCCCGGCAACGGCCTATGCAAAGACTGCAACAAGGTGTTCAACCTGCTGCAAAGCAAGCAGCTCTGCCCGCACTGCGGCGGGTGCAGATGGGAGCTGTTGGGCGGGCGGGAATTTTACATCAAGGAGATTGTCGCGCGCTGACGCACGGTGTTTCTTGTTACCCGCTCCGCATAGGGCGGGTATTTTTTATAGGCGCATATGGATAACATTACCGGTTGCACCGCTGCGCTCTACTCCTACCGCAAAACCGAATTGAAGAAGTGGTTGAACAGGACGCGCCCTCTCTGTAATATACTGCTATAGACGCCCGCGTTTTTGAGCAAATTCTTCTTACCGGGTCAAAGGGGCTGTGATCGGATGCAAACAAGGACCGCGCCGCCGTTTTTGTGTTACCTGTGGCATTTTTTCTGGGCATTGGAGCCGTTTTGCGACAAAACCGGCAGCGTCATCGTCTGTAAAAGCAGACGCACGGCATACCGGCTGGTAAAGTCATGCAGTGTCGTTTGGCTGTACGCCATCGTGTGCGCGATGGGAATCACGGCCTCCGTCCTTTTAGCCTTGCCCAGGGTATATAACGGGCTGCTGTTCTTATTCACCGTGTGGCTGGGATTTGTGCTCTGTGCGCTCTATTCCTACCGCCACACAACGTTTGAAGAACTGCACGACGATAAAAAGCAGGAGCGATAGCGCCATCCTGCCGGAAAGGAAGTATCCATATGCAAGAGAGAACCGCGCCCCCGCTTTCGTGCTATTTGTGGTATTTCCTGTGGCGGCGGGAAACCTCGTGGGACAGCGCCCCCGCTGTTGTGTTCTGCCCGCGGACCAATCAAAAATTCCGCATTACCTATTTCGTTTCCGCCGCATGGCTGCGCGCCGTTATCTTTATTGCGGGAATATTGTTTTATAATTGGTCCGGCGCTTTTTCCCGCATATCCAATATCCTGACCGTACTGATTACCCTTCTGCTGGCTTTGTTGGGCTCCGGGCTTTATTCCTACTACCGCACCGAATTTGAAGCGCTTCCCGGCGATGCGGAGCCGGAGCGCATATTCGTCAAGGGAAGGCGCGCCCAAGTGCAAAACCGGATCGCCCCGCCGCTTTTCTCTTACCTGTGGCATTATGTACTTCAGACGAAATGGATGGCGGACCCCTCTTCGGATACCGTTGTCTGCAAAAAGCAGAAAGCCCTGTACCGGGTAACAAAGACCGCCTATTCGGGATGGATCGCCTCCATCATCGGGATCGCGGGCGTATGCATTATCTTATCCCTGCGGCTGCCCCATTTCGCATGGGATCTCCTTCTTGCGCTGGCGGCGGCGCTGCTGGGCGAGATATTAGCCGGGATTTATTCCTATTTTCGCACGGAGTTTGAAGAGATTGGGGAAAAGCGCCCTGACACAAACGGGCACGCTACCCCATAGAAGCGATCTTCCGCCCGGCAGGGCGTTTTTTTGTTAGCGCGCGCTTTCTTCTTAGAACCCCGGCATTGCCCGCATCATAGACTGGAGCGAGGAGTGTACTTATCGCCCCATCAAAATCAAATAAGTACAGCGCAGCAGCATGGATACAGCGTATGGCCAGCCGGAGCTCATCCTGCCGTCCTCGCCGGAATACGAAACGGCGCGGCAGATATTCAACCGTTCCATCCAGAAGTTTCCCGCGGCTATTCTGTACTGCCGCACCCCGCAGGATGTGGCGTGTGCCGTTCTTGCGGCCAGGCGCGCGGGCCGCAAGGTGCGCCTGCGCACCGGCGGGCACAATTACGAAGGGTTTTGCGTGGGGGACGGCGCCGTTGTGATCGATACAAGGCGCATGACCAAAACAGAGCTCGACCCAAGACGTAACCTTGTGCGCATCGGCGCGGGCGTAAAAAACGCGGGGCTTTATGAATTGATCGGGAGAGCGGGGTACCCGTTCCCCAGCGGCACCTGCCCGTCGGTCGCGGCGGTCGGGCTGACGCTTGGCGGCGGCTGGGGGCTCTCTTCCCGCATGTTCGGCCTGACGTGCGACCGCCTTGTAAGCGCGCAGATGGTGGACAGCGAGGGAATGCTGCATGATACCAGCGAAGATACAGCGCCCGATCTGTTTTTTGCGCTGCGCGGCGGCGGAGGCGGCAACTTCGGCGTGGTAACGGAGCTGACGTATGCGCTGCCCGAAAAATTCTTTGACGTCACCTATGTGAATATCTCCGCAAGCGGAATAACATTTGACGTTGCCGTCGCCCTGTTTTCCCGTTTTCAGGATTGGCTGTATGCCGGAGATCGGCGCTTTACGCCCATGTCCCGCATATTCAATTCCGAAAAGGATGGATACGGCTTTTTCCTGCGCGGCATCTATTACGGCACCAAGGCACAGGCGGAAGCTTCGCTGCATCCTTTTTTAACGCTGCCGGGCGCGCAAGCCACGTTGCAGGAAGCCACGTTTTTAGAAGCCATCCGCATCGTGCAGCAGGGGTACCCGCTGCATGAAAAATTCCGGAACGCCGGGCGGTTTGCACCGGGCCGGTTGGGACAGGAAGAAATTCGGAACATTGTTTCCATGATCGCCGAGCGCGCTGAGGGTTCCGTTTACGCTTCCGTCGGCCTTTTCGGCCTGGGCGGCCGGGTAAGCGACATTCCGCCTGAACATACGGCGTTCTTTTACCGCGACGCGCCCTACATCATCGATCTGCAAATGCGCTGGGAAGAGGACTGGGCGGAGCCGTACAACCTTGCGTGGCTCAGGCCCCGCTTCGCGTATCTGCGGCAAATGACCCGCGGGTCCTATATCAATTTTCCAAGCCTGCTGAATCCCGACGATATGCGCGCCTATTATGGCGGCAACGTGCAGCGCCTGCGCCGCGTCAAGCAGGCCTATGATCCAACCAACCTGTTCTGCTTCCCGCAGAGCATCCGCTAAGCCGCGCCCGCGCCTTAGCACCCATACCTGTATTTTACGAATATTTGACGCTTGCCTGTGTAAAGCCGTGTTTATCCCACCCGATATGTGCCGATATAAAACGTATAAATACGTCATCCGGCGGCGGCGCACGCAAGAGGAACATATGAGTACAGCACATGAGACCAACCTGCTTGCCTATAAGGAGCAGCTCATGAACATATTGGAACAGACCTCCATCACCTCGGTATTCCAGCCCATCGTCTCGCTGCGCGACGGCGCGGTGCTGGGGTATGAGGCGCTTTCCCGCGGGCCTAAGGGGACCGAAATGGAAAGCCCCGCCATGCTTTTTGCCGTAGCCGAAGCAAATAAGGAGCTTTGGGAATTGGAGCGCCTGTGCCGCACCAAGGCGCTTTCCGCCATGCAGTGCGCGAAATCCGACACCACCCTGTTTTTGAACGTCAACCCCAGCGTGATGGAGGACGCGAAATTCCAGAAGGGTTTCACCCTGGAATACCTGCAGGAATTCGATATCGATCCCAAACGCATCATATTCGAGATCACCGAGCGTTCCGCCGTAAAGGATATCGGGGAGTTTAAAGAGATTATCCATTACTATAAAGACCAGCAGTACCAGATCGCCATTGATGATGCGGGCGCGGGCTATTCGGGCCTGAACCTGATTTCGGACATCCATCCGCATTATCTCAAGCTGGACATGCAGCTCATCCGCAATATCGACCGGGATACCGTGAAGCAGGCGCTTGTAAAAAGCATGCAGGAGTTCGCCAAAATCACCGGCACGCACCTGATCGCGGAAGGCATCGAAACGCTAAACGAGCTTGAAACCCTCATCCACATCGGCGTGCAATACGGGCAGGGCTATTTTATCAAGCGGCCCTGCGCCACGCTTTCCCCGCTCGATCCCGATATTGTGGAAACCATTACGGACATCAACGCGAAAAAGAATCACCTCTACGGCTACACCCTGGCCGAAGTGTTTATCGGCAACCTGAGCATCCCGGTGCCTTCCGTCAATGAACAGGTCATGATCCAGGAAGCCTATGCGATGCTGCTAAAAAAGCCGGAGTTGCAAGGCTTCTGCGTCACGCGGGACGGGTATGTGCAGGGCGTGGTCACGCGCAACCGGGTCAATACCGCAGTCGCGGGCGTATACGGTTACAGCCTGTATTCCAGAAAGACTATCGCCTCCATTATGGACCGGGAGTTTTTGTCGCTGGATTATAAGACGCCCGTTACGCTTTCGGGAAAGCTTGCCATGTCCCGCCCGGATGAAAACGTGTACGATTTTATTACGGTCACGCTCGAAGGCAAGTATTACGGCATTGTCACCATCAAGGATCTTCTCAACAAAACCATTGAAATTGAGGTCAACAACGCCACGCAGCTAAACCCGCTCACCGCGCTGCCCGGCAACATCCTGATCGAAAAGGCGCTCTCCGCCATGCTGCTCGAGCGGAAAAACCGCTGCGTGCTGTATTTTGATATCGACAACTTTAAAGCGTATAACGATGTTTACGGGTTTGAAAACGGGGACCGCGTCATCAAGCACCTTGCGCTGTGCATCGAGGCCAATATGCCCGACGGCGCGTTTATCGGCCATGTGGGCGGGGACGATTTTATCGGCATTGTGGAAGCGGAAAGCGCGGAGGAAATCTGCCGCGCGCTCATTGCGGATTTTGATATGAGCATCCTCGCCTTCTATAAAGCGGAAGACGCGCAGAATGGATACATCATTACAAAAAACCGGCAGGGACTCGTCGAGCAGTTCCCCATGATCTCGCTTTCCATCGCGGGCGTGCGCGTAACGGAAACCCGCTTCTGCGACGTCTACTCCCTGACCGCCGAGGCCAGCCGCATCAAAAAAGAGTGCAAGCTGATCCCCGGCAGCTCGTATCTGATCTTATAAATACCGGCCCAAGGCATCCGCATCCGGCGCTCTGACTCAACAGAGCGTTTTTTCATATAAATTCTATATTATTACCGTTATTCTCAAAAAAGGTTGACGCTTGTTTCCGCCGCGGTTATGATAAATACACACATCATCACAGGAATGGGTCACATTATGCCGGAAAAACAACTCCCGAATGGCTGCGCGCCAAACGGCGTACTGGCCGTATGCCATTGCGTATTAAATCCCGCCTCCAAAGTCGTTTCCTTTCACGAAGCGGAATACGAGGAGGAGCGCGCTTTGCGCGAACGCGCGGTGCAAACCCTGCTCCAAAAGGGCGTTGGGCTCATTCAGCTGCCCTGCCCGGAGTTTACGCTGTATGGAGCGCTACGGTGGGGACATGTCAAAGAGCAGTTTGACAACCCCTTTTTCCGCGGGCATTGCAGAGCCCTCCTTGCGCCTGTTGTGGATCAGTTACTGGAATACGCCGCCCACCCGCAGCGGTTCAAGCTGCTCGGCGTATTGGGGATAGACGGCAGCCCGTGCTGCGGCGTCACAAAAACCTGTACGGGCGATTGGGGCGGCGAACTGTACTGCGCAGGGCGCACGCAAAGGCCCCTTACCCCCGCACGGGAAGCGGAAGGCATGGGCGTATTCATGGAAGAGCTTACCCTGCTTTTAAAAGAACGCGGCCTTGCGCTGCCCATCTTCTCTTTGCATACCTTTTCGCCCGATTTTCTGTAACCGTTCAAATAGAAAGACTAAAGGAGTACGTTATGCGAAACGAAAAGACAAGGATCCTGGTATTCTGCGCCCTCGCCATCGCCGCCAATATCGTGCTGGGCATCCTCACAAGCGCCCTAAAGCTGCCGCTCTACCTCGACACCATCGGCACCGTGTTCGTTGCGGTTTTAGCCGGCCCTTGGTATGGCGCGGCCGTCGGCGGATTGACCAATCTTTTAACCGGTATCCTCTATAATGTGAAGGATATCCCGTTCCTGCTGGTCAGTGTTGTAATCGGCATTGTGGTGGGCTTTATCGCCAAGAAGTATTCGTTCAACTTCATCACCGCGCTCATCACCGGCCTGATCCTGAGCATTGTGGCCCCGCTCATCGGCACCCCCATCGGCATCTGGGTATACGGCGGGCTGACCGGCACGGGCATGGATTTCCTGTTCCTGTGGCTCCGGGAAAGCGGGAGTAGCATATTCGCCGCGTCTTTTATCCCAAAGGTCATCAACAACCTGCTCGATAAGGTCGGCACCTGCCTGCTGGTGTACCTGATGTGGAGGAACTTCCCCACGCAGTACAAGCTGAAGGTGGTAGAGCCCGCGCCCAAGACGGACGCGTAACGAAACGAGGATACTCTGGGGGCTCTGCCGGGGCGTGACGCCCCTGGGAACCCTATTTAAGAACGGCCTAATGGGCCTCTCCGGAAAGGGATTTCAAAGGGGCATGTCCCTTTGGTGGGAGCTCGAGGGTAAAACCCTCGAAGCGGTTCTTCGATACTCAAAAGCCCTCCGGCTAACGCCGGAGGGCTTCTTCAACCAATCATTCCTATTTCAACAGCTTTTCCACCATATTGCACAGCTCTTCGATCAGCCTGTCCCCATCCTGGTGCGGGTCGATGCCTGTATAGGCGATGAGCCGCTCATGGTAATATTCCGAGGCGAAGGAGAACTGGAAGGACATGACGAGGTTATCCATCAAAAACGCGAGGCAGCCTTCCCTGGAGCCGCTCTCCACATCCATATCCCTGCGGATGGCGCGGCGGTAGGAGGCGATGGTGCGCTCCTCAATCCTTCTGGCAAGCTGCGTCGCCATGGGGGAGGGGAGGGCGGCAGTCACGCCCAGGTAGACGCGGTTGTAATCGGGATACGTCCGGGCAAATTCCCGCGCGCATAAAAGCATGTGGCGGAAGAGTGCGATCGCGTCCCGCGGTTCCCGCATGCTTTCAATGACGGGCACGAGCAGCGTCTGCGTGCCGTAATCCACCAGCCCCAGAAGCAGCGCCTGCTTGGTGCTGAAATATTGGAACAAAGACCCGACGCTGATCCCCGCCCTGCGGGCGATGACGTTGGTGTTCGCGCTGTCGAACCCATGCTGCGCAAACTCCGCCGCGGCGGCGTCGAATATCTTTTTCTGTTTTTCGGGTGCAAGCCGCAGGAACACCTTTGTTGCGTGCGGGGAAGAAAATTCCATGCCTGCCTCCTGTTTGTAGATTAGAACAGGGTAAACAGCGTCTGGTTAAACCATGCGTAGCCAAGATCCCAACGGGGAAGTATGGAGAGCGTGCCCAGAAGACCTATGAGCACCCACAAAAGCAGCGCCGCCGTAGCGCCGAGCACCGCGATGGAAACCCATCCGCCGCGCTGCCTTTCTTCTTCTTTTTCCGGTATCGCCTGCAGACGCTTTAAGGCGCGTTCCTCCAGGGCCGCAGCCTCCTCTTCCGTATACCGGCGGGGCCTGTCCACGGATGCAGCCTTGAACTGGGGCGAAACTACAGACGCGGGCTTGGGCTGGGGCGAAACCATGGTTTCTTCCGCGCCGCCCACGCGCATCATCCGGCGCAGGCGCACCTGCTTGGCGGTCAGCGCGTCCAGCCAGCCGTAGAGATCCCCCAGGTACGGGCCTTTTGCGCGGATGGTCTGGTACATTTCCCGAAACACGGCCACCACCACATGCTTGGCTTCCTCATCGTTACGGGTGGATTCGAGCGCAATCCGGTAGACCGTTTTGTTGTAGCGCGTATACAGCGTTGCAAAGGCTTCCCGGTCGCCCTGCTGGATACGCCGCATCAATGCGTTGAGATCCATGCGATGCCTCCCCCCTGTTTTATTACCCCTTTACCCAACATTGGGAATTCTTCTGTTGCCCTTTTGCCGCCGCTCTGCGTTGCCCGCTTGATTGGCGGCAATTTATCCCTACTGTCATGTGCAGAGGTAATCCTTTACCATTTTATCATGCAATGTTCGGCACGCAAAGGGGATGCCCGCGCGATACGCGCGTATTTTGTGCGAAAATTCCGCTTGCGATCCCTTCGGGCATAATTCTGCCGCCTGCACAATAGGCTGTAAGACGGAGGTGTTGCCTGTGGAGCATATCGAATGGAAACGGGTATTTCTGATCGCGGGGCTTGTGATATTGCTCATCCTGCTGCTGCGCGGCTGTATGTTTGCCTGTGCGCCGCAGGATAAGGAAGAAACCAAGAAGCCGGGGCAGGACGAATACGTCCAGGTCTATCTCAAAGAAACAGGAAAAACCGTGTCCATGCCGGTGGAAACCTATCTTGAACGGGTAGTGGCGGCAGAAATGCCCGCCTCTTTTCATGTGGAGGCGTTAAAGGCGCAGGCTGTGGCCGCGCGCACCTATACCTACAAGCGCATCAAGGACGGCGGCTGCAGGAACGGCGCGCAGCTGTGCACCGACAGCACCTGCTGCCAGGCGTATGACAGCGACGAGGATTGCCGCGAAAAATGGGGCTCCTCATATGAGAGCAACATCAAAAAAATCCGGTCCGCCGTAGAAGATACGTACAGCGAAGTGCTGGAATACGACGGCACGCTCATTGAGGCGCTTTACCACGCCGCTTCCGGCGGGCAGACGGAGGACAGCGAAAACGTGTTTGCCGCCGCGCGCCCGTATTTGCGGGGGGTGGAGAGCGAGAACGAGGTGGGCTCCAACCACTTGAAGGACGAGGAGCGCCTGGGGCGCAGGGAATTTGTCTCCATCATCAATAAAAAGTGGCCCAAAGCCGGGCTGAAGGAGTCTTCCCTTGAAAAACAGGTGGAAGTTGAGGAGCGCTTTGAAAGCGGGCGGGTCGAAAGCGTCCGCCTGGGCAAAGTGGAGGTCACAGGGCGGGAACTGCGCGGGGCTTTGGAATTAAGAAGCGCATGGTTCACCATAGAATTCAGGGATGATGAGGTCGTCATTGACACGCGCGGCTATGGCCACGGCGTGGGCATGAGCCAATCTGGCGCAAACGGCATGGCGCAGGAGGGGAAGAACTACCGCGAAATCCTCAAGCATTACTACACCGGCATTGAGATTGTGAACATGCTGTATATGGAGGCGCTGCCCAAGAAGGTGTAGCCCGCAAGCCGGAATTGACAAAACGCGTCCGCATGGTACAATAATTTTACGCGCAATTGGTGGAGGGCGGGGAGAGTCGAACCCGGCCACATATGCGCGCCCGTTACATGCGGATGTGGCGGAACGGCATACGCAACGGACTTAAAATCCGTCGGGGAAACCTTAGGGGTTCAAATCCCCTCATCCGCACCAAATATAAAAAGTCCCTAATCCTCTGGGGTTGGGGATTTTTTACTGCCTGTGGGTTGCTCGATGGGGGTCGATTTTTCGCTCAGTTCTATCCTGTGCTCTATTCTGAGTTCAGGAAGCTTAAGAGAAGTGTTTAGCACATTAGCTGTGCTGATCTTTGATCGAAAGTCCACATGAGCATAGATATTCGCCGTAGTTGAATAATTGCTATGTCCAAGCCATTGCTGAATTAGCTTGATATCAATGCCGTTAGCTAAGAGAATGGTGGCACAGCTATGCCGCAGATCATGGAAGCGAATCTTGGGGAGATTATGCTTCTTTATCTCCTGGCGAAACCGATTAGTCACATAATCTGGCTCAATAAGATCTCCTACTGCATCAACACAGATATAGTCGCTGTACTTATCGTTGTAGCTATCGCCCAAGATCAGTCTGTTTGTAGCCTTCTTGTCCCATAGTTCGCGTAAGTAGTCTTCGATTTGTGGAATTAAGGGAAGTGTTCGTGTGCTTGATTTCGTCTTCGTGCCATTAACCGAAAACAACTCCCTTTCCCCGTTTGGCTTTGCACTTACTACTGTGTGATCAATTGTAATGGTCTTACCGATAAAATCTATGGCTGACCATTTTAGGCCGATTGCCTCACTACGCCTTAACCCATATAGACAACTTAGTATGACAGGCGCTTCAATAGTACTGCCTTGGAAGCACATCAACAATTGATTGATATCCTCTTCGACAAGGTAATTTGAGACATAAGGTCGCACCTTTGGCTTCTCTACCCTGTCTGCCGGATTGCTTTCAATAAGTTCAAGCTTAACAGCACTTTGAAGTGCTTTTCGGATATTCGCGTGATAATGGATAATCGTGTTTGGAGAAATTGGACGTTGTTTAGTTTCGTGCTGATAAAATTCCTGAATATCCTTTGGCCTCAAATCCACAAGCTTTATTTTCCGTGCCGCAAAGTAAGGCGCTATATGCCTTTCTACAATCCTGCGGTACTCGGCATATGTTGTTACGGCAAGATTTGACTTAACCATATCAAGCCATCTTTCCATAAAGGCCGAAAAGAGAATATCTTCCCCAAGCGCTGTCGGAATTTGATAATTTGAACGGATATCCTGCAAAATCTTTTCCGCTTTGCGCTTGTTGCCCTTGACAGGTAGTCCTGTTGGAAGCCATTTTTGCACTCTTTTGTTGTCAAGGTTCTTGTAGCTGATGACTACATAAAAGTAACCCTTTTTCTCTGTAAGGTGTCCAGCTATCATAATAATCCTCCTTGATAGCCTAACACCCAGTATGCAACTCTATTTTATCACCGGAAGTCAGCAAATCCAATACGACGGATCGGGGAATTCTGTATGTACTTCCAATCATTACATGGGGTACCTTGTTATTTTTGATCATTTTATAACATGTTTTTGTGCTTATTTTTAATTCGTTGGCCAAGTCTTTTATTGTAAGTGCAGACGTGTTCATTTTTTATATTTCCTTTATTAGATTTGAATGTGGACATTTAGAAGTACAAAAATGGGGTTGTAGGTATTATCCTACGCACCCCCTTAAATCTGACGCTTAAAACCCTAGAAAAATAGGCGCTTTCGGAATTTCTAAATGTCCACGGAATGGTCCGCTTTGGCGCGGCAAGCTTTGGTTGTAATTGTTATGACTTGCCTATATGTAGATAGTATATTGGCTTTCTTTTAATCCCGTTATATAATCATTCCAATAAAACTAATTTGGGCAAAATATGTAGGTATTATATGGATATTTGGGAAGAAGTTAACAAAGAATATGTTGCATTTCTGGCCGAGCATCAATTAGATGCAGGAGATAATATGCAATGGGTCAAACCCGTAGGTACTACTTTATATCACTATACCTCCATAGATGCTTTGTGTAAAATATTGACCACAAATACATTATGGGCAACTAAATATTCGTATCAAAATGACGCATCAGAAATTGAATATGGCATTAACCTCTTGGCAAAATGCATAGAAGAAAAGTCTGCGCACAAAGAACGATTACTGGGTGCAATAGCTACCTTTAAAGCAAAGACCCTGTCAGACTATTATTTTCTTAGTTTCTCTTTTGAAAAAGATTCGCTTCCTATGTGGAATTATTATGGATCATCATCTCGGAAATATGGTGTCACTTTAGGCCTTTCGCCGGACTTCCTAGATTTATTTTATCCTTCCAGCCTTATGAATGGTGTATTAAAGAATCATCCTAAGCTTTTATATAACTCTCAGTCAAAAAAGACTAGTAATTTTATTGTTGGTGCCCATTGCCGAGAGGTAATTTATGATGTTCAGTTTCAAGAAAACATTTTTGATAAGATTATTCAACTGACGGACAGGTGTATTGAGGGAAATATACACCTATGGAAGCTAATGTTTGGTTGTGCAGCAGAGCATATAATCTTTATGAAAGATCCTTGCGCCAGTTCCGAAAGAGAATTTAGGCTGGCATTTAGAATTCCTCAAAAAGAGGTTAAGCACTTCAGACTAAATGATACCTTCTTAGTTCCATATATTGTTTGTCAATATGGCTTGCAGAGACACTTAACCGAAATAATATTGAGCCCGTATAACAAATCCGATATTGCAAAAGCAGGTCTTGAAGAATTTCTAGAATCTCTAAAGCTAGATAATGTTTCAGTATCTTTTTCGTCATTGCCAAATCGCTATTAATATTGATTATATCTTTCTTTTTTTAAAGACAAACTTTTGAGTATTTTAAAAGGCTCTAAAAATCGGTAAATCGTGTTTAAAACGATCTAGACCGATTTTTAAATTTACCTTTTAAAACAGATATAACAACTAATGAATTGTAAGATATTCTCATCTATGATACCATAAATATCAGAACGAGGAGCCATGTTTTGTGGGCTCCAAGACGAATTAGGCGGTAGCCTCTGGACCACCGACGAGGTGAAAAGGAGGTATAAGTTACCTCGTCGAGTATTACGAATGAGGAGGTAGCTGCTAATAGTGGAATGGATAGTTGCATTAATTGCAGTCGTGTTGGTAATCCAATCGGCAATCCGTGAAGCGAAAAAGTAAACCGCCTATTGCCGTAGGCGGTTTACTCGCAAAAGTGTTACATGTAAAGCGATGAACTACTGAGGCTACCGTCTAATCGGCTCCTCGTTCTATCTAAAATTCTAACACTATTATAACCAGAATTCAACTGCAAATACCGCTGTTTAGCTATGTTTTGTGCTGTTTTTAGAACTATTGTTATGTAAAGATACTATGACATGATCACGCTACAACTGGCAAGCACCATTATTTCTTCCTACTTAATCTGCAATAATTCAAAAGCGAGGTGTCATTATGAAAAAATGGAGCCGACGCGCCAGTATTGCTACAGTTATCAGCGTGATCATTGCAGCTCTAGCCTTAATCTTCTCAATATGGCAATCCCGTGAGCCATCCGAGCCCGCTTCTGGTGCCGAAACTACTGTTGGAGGCGACGTTAACATTGAAGACACTTCTGATGGCTCAAACATAATCATTGGAGATAACAATGTTATTTCCGAAGACATCAGCAGCAGCGATGAGCTTTTCGAGAGCGTATTCTACATAAGCTTCCTGAAACCATTAGTGATTAATAAAAGTGCAATCTATTTTGACGAGTTTTCTAATAATCCTGAATATAGGGTTCTAGCCTCAGCCAACCTTGACTTTGTATCAAATGCAAACATCATTATTGAGAATATTAATACCGGACTCTCCAGGGAATATAGAGTCTATGAAATTCATAAAGAACGTAAAATCGGAACAATCAGCGCAGGAACTTACCGCATCAAGCTTTTTACACACAATGAGCTCAGATTTCAAGAAGTTATAAATTTAGATACGCATAATATTGGTGAAGATGGGGAATGGCATTATGACATGTATGTCTTAGATGACTTTTTCGATAATGCTATAATAACGCCCATCTCGTTGGGCGATCAAATCGATTTAATTGAGTATAGTGTTTTCGGGCTATATCCAGAAGAAGCAACAATGTTTACAATGTTTGAGACCAACTTTATTGATGAAAATGGCACATTCGAAGGAGATTTCTATCTTCTTCCGGGTCATTACACCCTATACAATGCAATAACGTCGGCTGTTATGGAACCGATTGAATTTGATGTTAATTGAACGCATGCAGGTGAATTTATGGCTTTCTGTTTTTTATAGTACCCTTCTATTTATCGAATGATAACATGACATCCCCACACTACTTCTATGCTGGTCTGGATACCAGCGAGCATGGACTTCGCTAATAGCCGTGGGGATTGACCGTAACATCATTGGCGCCCGTTTGTGCTATTAAAATCCGGTGCTTCAAAATAAAGATCGAGCCCGTAATATCCCTCAGCGGCCATAAACCGTTTTGCAGAAACCAACAGGAGATCAAAGCCAAATTTGCTATTTCGGTCGAACTGCTTGTCTATCTCATTGGCTAGGGCGTCAATACGGAGTTTGTTGCCTACCCTCATAAGCTCTTTATGGGCGAGCACATAAATGTGCACTGCGACATCCTTGATCATGTTACCGTGCCGCACTCTTGGAACATCCACATCAAAACAAATGAATACATCTTGCTCAGTATTTACGTCTGGGATATATCCGTATGGATATATCTTTTTGTAGACCAGGCTTTCCGCGTCATCGCTTTTTTCATCGGGCTTCGCGAGCAAGTTTATGATAGCCTCATTGGAGGTAATTAGCTGAATCAGTTTTAGCTTATAGCTTGTAAGTTCGGAGAGATACATTACTTGCCCTCCGTATGCTTTTCGAGCACAGCGGCAACCAAATCGTCTGCGTTTACCTTGCTCAAAGAGCTAAGCGTTTCAACCAGGTAGTCTTCCTGAGTCATTGAAACCATCTCTTTGCTTTCTTCCATAATAAGTATATTTCCTTTCTGTAGCTCCCACATCACCCATGTTTGTTTGATGCGAACGCGCCATATAATTTTGAAGGGTGCGGCCATGTGAGGGAGCGGTGGCCGCTGCCGCCGTACCGACGATTTCCAGTTCGTCCCCTCGCTATATCAACAGGCAAGGAGACTCTGTCAATATACAAAAAAAGAGCCGTTTTATTAGTGTGGAACGGCCCAAAACCACATGGAGAAAACCAACCCATGCCATGGCTTGCACGGATCTATATCAGCGCGTGTGAAGCCACGCCAATACCATTTTTACTGTTCAATGAATTTCTCAATTTCATCAATCTTCCATTCGTCGAACCAGGCGTCACCCTTGAACCACTGGGAGAGCACCGATGGGTGAACTCCGATTTTTTTGGCAAACCATTTCTTTTTGATTCCGCGATCCGCCAGATATACTTTTACTTTATCTTGTAAATAAATGGGCTCGTTTGTTTGCACGAAACTGTACTCTCCTTTCCGCAATGCGATTAGCCGTAAAGCATAATTTACATTTATATCATTATATACTTTCAGTCACTTCAAAAAATGGGGTGGTGAATTTATCCGTCCCAGAGGAGAGAATATCACCCCTGTTTTCTGCTTCTATTTTCCGTTTTTCTTGTTGCTTTCCCGCTTTCTTGCCGAGGCGCAAGCGGCGCAATATTTCTTTTTATTATTAGTCACGCTTATAGGAACGTTGCAAACTTTACAGCTTCCTACCATCTTATCCCCGACGTAGCGGAGATAGTGAAGCGCAATGTCACCTTTCTCCGCAAACGCAAATTCGAGTGCCACAGTCCCGTTTTCAACAAGAATTGGGACCGTAAACCGGAGATCCGTTTTCTTCTTTGCTAAATCCGTCCGCGCTTTGAATTCCACGAAACCAGCTTCATAAAGTCGGTTTAGCAGCTTGATTCTTTGGATTCCATTTACGGTTTTCAAGCCAGCCAAAGAGAAAAGTTCATCGTTGTTTTCTGGGATATAGGTGTTGGGCTTTTCGGGGTTATAAAATCTGCGGAGCTTGAACCAGGCAAGAAACGTAAACGCTAAGCGTTCTGCCTTAGCATGGTTAAGCGCCCGTATTTTCTTGATCTCCTCTTCGAAAACCACAACTTGCTTCCCCTCTAGGTCTCGGGGCTGTTCTCTGGGTGTAGCACTCTCAAGAATCCCATCAAGCATTTCGTCCACATCCTTTGCGGGTATTCCCTCAAAGAATGCAGCCCCAAACCGCTTGAGCTTTTCGAGCAATTTTTTATGGGAGTACTGGGTTTTGACTAGGTAAGCTACGACTGCTTTCAGTTTCCGCATTCCTTCCGAATCATCTGGTGATAGTACATCCTTCATCAATGCCTTTGCATTACTCATTCTTGTCATATAAATATCTAACTCCTACTTTTCAGGTATAATTTCAAGCATATCTTCCCCCATGAGGTTCCAAATGACTTTCTCTGGACACCTTCGCTTCTGCGCAAGCAACGCTTCAAAAAGCACTCTTCTGTCTCCAGAGCAGGTCTCCAACATTTCGTCGTGAAAAAACGTCCGCAAATTGCGATAACGTTCAGAGTCATGGATTTTCTCTTTTCCAAAATCGCCGGAACGAGTAAAGCTAAGCTTTGCAAACGCAGCGTTAATTTGTCCATACCGCAACATATACCCGCCTATTTTCCCCACAACCGATGAATCGACCATCTCACCGTTACTAAACGATTGTAGAAGGTCTTTTCCGCTCGGCTTTAGAGATATATCTTTGACCAACCGCTCAAATATGTGACATATTTTGTTGACGGTGCACGGGCTATCAATGGAGGGATAATACCGCCTATATCGAGCAATCGTATCATCCTGCGCCGGACTAAGCGACTCTGGAGGTAGTTTGAGCAGATCCTCAAGTAGAATCCCGTAATTGTACCGGCTCTCCTGGTTGAAAACTTTTTCGTAATGTTTAATTTTTTCATCGGTATCCGCATAGCGATAGCGCATGAAGTATGGCCGTTCAAACGCCACAAGCTTATTATTGAAGCGCATTGTTTCCTCATCGGCATTATGTACAATAACCAGGCTTTTCGGACTACTTTTGTAAGTGCGATTTATCTTTTTATACTGCCAATTTTCGGGAATGTGTGGGGAAACTCCGGTCTTGGCCTTATCGATTTCAACGCCGACCAGTTCCCCTAGAATTTGTATGCGTCGCTGCAATTCCGCGCATTCAGGCGAAGACGGAGCGTATTGGCATGCCATTGCGGAGAAGGTAGCGCCTTTATTCGAGAGCTGCCCAACCTTAGAATTCAAGCCGTTGACATCGGCGCGAATTAGCGCTTCCGGCGTGATAGCTGACTTAATGGGGTTCTTGGGATCATACATCAAGGGGACCGGATCATCGGTTGCGCCTTTAATGAGAGCCGAATCATTCGAAGAGAAAACCCTGTCGCCATCAAAGTCGCAATTCTGCGCCTGTAGCGCGGTAAGATCGCTTATCGGAAGGATGATCCCGCTCTGAATCGTATCGTACCACCGCAATGCATCGTTTCCCTTATACAGCTCACGTACCGCTATCTCGGATGGTGCAATAACGGGGCTTCGCATCAAAACAACCTCAGAAGGTTGGTCGGCGCACTTGTTCCAATAGTGCGAGCAAACATGTCCTTTCGGTATCAGCCCTGTAACGGAGACATCGTTTCTCCCACTCTGATGGATGATGTGTTGTATTTGTGCCACAGGATCACTGACGAGAAACTGGTAGTTCCCCCGAACTTCAATCTTACCGATCTTGGCCGCTCTGAGTTTTGATTCCGCCTGCTTCAGGATTTCACCTTGGATGTATGCATCCTGTAGTAAATCTGGGTTGCGCTTAACCGCCTTCATGAACAAAGGCTCATATCTGGGGGCCGACATCTCAAGATCGTCATCCAAGCAGGAATCATCGTCGTCCTCGGAACATCCTATCAGTGTTCGATACACAACATCAATATCGTCGGAGCAAAGCCTATTTAAATAGTCCTTTGTCCTGCTACAAAGGACTTGAATGTCGCTGTTGTCAAGGTTGGGGAGCGCCGAAAGATACTGGTAGTTGAGCAGACGAAAATCATCATCGCGCTCCTTGCTCGGCACGACTACGCCCCAGCGCAGATTATAGCGAGCCATAGATTTGCCGTAGTAGTCCCAGCCGTCTTTCCGCCCATATATCCCGGCTGCCTTGAACTGGCTTTTGCCTATGAGCAAATCGATATCCTCTATATCATGGTTGTTGCCATAGATATCACGCAATAAAGTCACGCCCAGGCTTCTACAATAATCTTTCCACCGGAAGGAAACAACGAGCCCCTTGACCCATGGCGCACGGATTATAAACTGGCTGGGCACATATCCGGTTCCATCCGATTGAAGGTAGCCAAGGTCAAGGGCCATCTGTTTTGCATATCCCGGATCGCACAAACCCTGACCATCGAAGCTATTGATGGGAGGAAAGCTTTCCACTTCATTATAAAAGACGCGGCTGATGCTCTTCTCCGTTTTCCCGGATGTCTTCTCGATTACGGTTTGAACGTAATCCACTGGTAAATGCGGCCTTATTTGTTCATAATCGCTCACGACACATACCCGAGGGGGGCGGCTCAGGAAACTTACGCCGCTCGAATTTAGTCCGAAATAAGCGTTGTACTTTGCCGGAACGAAATCATCCCCAAAATCCTCAGCGGTCAGCCCACAAGAAAGCGCCTCTATCAGATAGTCGTATAGCTCCTCGCGGACGAACGAAACGGTATTCCTCCGTATCTGACCGGAACCGGCGCACAAACGGCAATACCGGTTCCCATTGAGGGCAAAGCCGGTCCTGGCCAGTTCCAAATATGCCTTCTCGTTCGGCCTCGCCCTACCAGAATCACCAGGGACCACAACGTTGACTATCTCCTCTCGCATTTCCTTGGTCGGGTCCCCATAGTAATCCCGTATTTTGTGGAATACTTGGTTATCCTGAACGGAAACGATCTCGGCTTTACCTTTACCTGTCACTGCATCGTCATAGGTCACAGAGAGTTCGTTATAAGATGCCACGATATCTTTTGATGAGATACGATATATTTGATATAGCTTTTCTTGCATTATTCCTCCGATTTGTTCCATATAAGGCCCTAAACTAATAAATAGTAGTGTAGCTATTTCTCAGGAACGGCTTTCTTACGAAGTATCCAATAACGTTGGTTAAAAAATGGGGAGTTTTGGGTCCTATCTCGCCCTTGGTCAACTCGATATGGCATGCCGATATCCGCAAAGTAGGAATTGATGGTCTTTACCTGATATCCGCCTTTTAGCGGACACAGGACTTCCTTTTTAAGAATCGATAAGAATTCTGATTTCTTATTTTTGTATAGTCTTACTTCCAAATATTGATCTAACAGAGTTGCTTCTAATGACATGGCGGTGCAGCGTTTTTCTAGGGACTCAAAGTCCTTAGAAAAAATTTTCATGAGCTTACACAACATTTGGAGATGCCCGAATTCGGTACTAAGTGCGTTTATTGCCTCTCCAATTTCAATATCCCGCCGATACCGAAACTCTTTTGCTTTGTTAACCTCGTAGAGACATAATCCGTTTTTTACACCCACGGTGTAAAGCATGGCATTAAGATTTTTTCGCCCATAAGCACTACAGAACTGATCGACCCCATTATTATAAAAATAATCCACCGGTTCAAGCATTCGTTTAGCCGCCTCCCCCCTGGTCTTTATAGACGGTTGCCTTATCCGCCGTACATACAAATTAGGCGGCGTTTCGCCTGCCGTTACCCGGCGTCGGCCGACAGATTGGATTATTGCATCAAAATCGTACAGATCGATGATGATATGTTTGAGGCTCGGGTCACATATGTTGATGCCGTTTTCCAGGCTTGTTGTAGCGAACAAAATTTGCTTTTCGAATTTCTCATTCTTTTCGATCTGCTCTCTTGTTTCCTGGTCGCTCAATTTCCCATATTTCTTATTTTCTTTTGAACAGACGAAGGTGGAGTTTTGGGGAAACAGCTTGTGTAATTCCAACATTTGGTCAATACTGCTACCGAAGTAGATTACCTTTTCGTCTTTGGGCAAGCTAAATAAAAGCTTTTGGATAGCATCTTGGTTTCGCCAGTAGAAGCATTCACCAAAAACGTACGGCCGCGTGATATAATAGCAGTAGCTTAGTTTACTTGGACAGTATTTTTCGAAATACTGTTCGAGGCCAAAAGATGTTGCCGACATGAAAAGCACGATAGATTGATCTGTTTTATCGGTCAGATAATTTAATACCACGTCCGTGCTGTCCGCGAACGCTGCGTCTCTTAGAAAGTAGTGGCACTCGTCAGCCACGATAACATCATATTGGTACACTCCTGCGCTGCTATCTGCGAGTATTTGGAGTAATGCTTGGTAGTTCATGATCTCAACGAGGTCGTCAGTCTCTTGCCCGTATAATGACAATAACTGGTCCCTAAGCACAGAACGGTTTGTCAGGAGAAGTATGCGCTTCCTGGGCGGCAGATCTTGTGTTTTTTCTTTGAGCCATTGGTAGAGGGTATGCAGTATGAAGTGAGTTTTGCCCGCACCCGTGTTTGCGTTAATCAAGATTTTGTCGCCCGGTCGCCATTGGTTTATCATGTCGAGTGTAATGATATTTTTAATGAATTCGCCGTCTTCTAAGATGTGCCGGTATATCTGTTTTTCATTGATTGGAGTAGAAATGTTCAGCTTGTCTTCCACGTAGTCACCTCTCTGCGGGAGACACAGAACATGCTCCCGGCCCAGGATGTTTGTAGGTAAAGTAAATAAATCTCACGCTCCTTAAAAGATAATTTAGATAAATTTTAAATTTGGGTAAAAAAAACAGAAATACGAGGCAGCACACAAGCGAATGCGCATGTTGCTTCCCATCCACGCTACGGCAGGATATTCTTATGGCAGATTTGTCAAAAGGCCAATTGAGCCGACCCGGTCGGCTCAAAACTTGGACGCTCATTATGAGCGTCCAAATGGATACGCCGAATTTTCGGCTGATGTATTACAACGGCTGAGCCGTACTGTTCGGTTCAAATACGGTTCCGAGCGACATTTTGCCGCTCCAAACATTGCACCCATACGGTCAAACGGCGTATAGGGGTACGGACCGGCACAAAGGCGGATGGGGCTCCTGAATTTGTATGTCCAAATGATATAATACGCTCATAGGGTTCACCTGTCAAAAAGGTGTGGAGTGGACCAAATCTTACGAGGGGATAGGAGGATCAATCGAGCTTTGAAGCAATGTTCAAAAATATAGAAGATATTCTTTTTTGCGAATTAGAGGAGTTTCCAGGTATGGAGTTTATACCGACCGAATACGGGGTGAGAATACTGTGCCATTTAAATAGGAGCGATGAAACTGGTGGACAAAATGTCCGCCAGTTCAGGAAAAGAAACATCTAATACGATAATGGGCATTCTTGCCCTACGCAGGAAATATTAATTTGCCTTGGGCGGACACTTTGTCTGTCTAAATATTTGGACCGATATGTTCAGATCTAATCTTTGTAGTTACCCGAGTCGTATTGTTCGGTTCAACATTTAGGCGCTGATTATCAGCGCCTTGTTGTTTTGGCGACAATTATTTTCGCCATAAATTGACGGACATTCCTGGCAACAATACTGTCACGTAGAAGCAGACTTTTCAGAAGCAGTACTGACTAGAGTCAGAACTAAAACATTGAACGAATTTCCAGAGTTAGCGAGGTGTTGTATTCTCCTGTAGTATCGGTCAATATAATTATAAACGTCGAATCAATAAGGTCATCTGCGTTTTCGTCAACGGCCACAGATGCTTTTAGACCGTCTATCGAAACGATGTGTATTTTGCCAGCTTGTGAAGGTGTCAATCCAAGCGACCAAACAGGGGAGACGGTATTATCTACATTACCAACCGCATCATAAAACACAGCCGTCAAAGATTTTGCTGCCCCTCCGACCCGCACATAGGCCGTACCCGTAATCTCGCAATGCAAAGGTGTCTCGGCAACAACCGATATATTTGTCGTAGCCGTTACATCGTGCTCAACCCATCGGGCGCTAATAGTCACGTTACCGGCAGCTATGAACGCTACAGCGCCATCCTGCGTAATGGTTGCGATGTTCGGATCTCCGCTATCCCATTCGATTGTAGCGTTGGTTATGGGCCCCTCGCTGCATGTGGCCAAGGCCGTAAGCGTCGCTGTATCGCCCATACCGTATTCGGCGTTCGCATTAATGGCCAGTGAATAGGCAGTAGGGGCGGCAGAGGCAGATTCACGCTTAATGAAAATGTGTACAATGCCAGACTTATTATATTTGTTGACTACTTCATAATTGCCGCCTAAAGCAACAAACTTACTGTTGACTTCTATACTATCTGCCAGTGGACATTGTTCTGATATTAGTTCGATATTGCCATTAATAACATCAACCATGCTCCCAGTATCGGGATTAGGGTTTAGCAGGTCATAGGCATAGCAGGGCAGACGCAGTTCTTTTTGCTCGGAATATGTTTCAATGATCATATTGGTTTCAAGCATATCTGATCTACGATAAACATCATTTTCATCAGTTTCGCGGTTGAGGACCAGAAATACTTTATTTCGAAAGCTGATTAATTCCCCTTCATAGATTAGCTCATCCTTCAGGTAGTAAATAGAAACATTATTATTGGTTTGGTTGGTATCTTTGTTGCGCCGGAAAAAGCATTCCCGTGGCTCACCAGTCCAGTAGTCATAGATTGTTTTTCTCTCACGCTGCAACGACTGCGCAAATTGTTCCGCAACGACGTTATAAATTTGTTCGCTCATATATTATCCCTTAAACAAAAAGGTTATCATGCTTTTATTTAGATCTTCCTCGACGGAATCGGATAGGGCAAGGATCTTTTTGTCCAAGTTGTTCAAGCGTCGCTCCAGATACTGATACGCCTGAGAGGTTGTCGCAAACTCGGTCTCAACCGTTCGAAATAGGTCGATATCGTTGGTGAGAGATTCAAGTATATCTCGAACCGTTTGCAACAGTTTCTTATAATCCGTGTTCTTATTATAAGTTGCATTGGGCTCAAGTCCATTTTCGCGCAAGTACATTTCGTAAACACTGGATTCGTAATATAGCTTGTTGTTAAGTTCAATTTGTAGCCGAGCTAAGTTGCTTACGCCAGAATCGCTTTCGGTAGGGTAATAGTTACTCATTTTTTGCCTCCATATTTAATAATAAAGCCATCCCTGCATTAGGGATGGCATGGGTGAGAAAGCCATTATAGCTTAATCATAATAAATGATTAAATTCGCTTATCACATCAGTTTTTAACTTCTCCAATTCCAGTATTTCGTCCATAATCACAAATTCTCTTGGCTTTTCTTTCAATTCAGGGTTATCTTCGGGAGGATGCATATCCAGCAGTCTAAAATACTTGTTTACGCGTTCTTTGTTTGTATGTCCCGCAGATTGTTCCAGGATAAATGCACGCATCTATTCTCTCTTGATTGGATGTAATTCGGATTTATAAACACTGATCTTATCATCAATGAACCGAAGCATTTCTTCAATATCTTCTTTAGTTGGAGACATGATCATACCTCCTTGTTCTGATCCGAATCAGATTTAGCAATATCAGAATAAGAAACTGATATCACCCCATCCATCACATAGGATATTTCTATAATTGAGTGATTAGTTACCCATTTCCCCCCCAGATAACCGGGGTCCTCATACTCTCCGTATCTTTCTCTGTATTTGTTAAGCAACATCATAGTTTTAGTTTGGTTAGCATCACTGCCTAAAAATAAAACTGATGCAGATACGAGAGTTTGATCATTCTCATCAAAGGTATATGTGACGTAGGTATCTGCATTTTCAAACCCCAAATTATCGTTGACAATATAACTCAGCTTGTTCGGATCATCCTCGTCTTGCTCATCAAATGTCTCTGAATTCTTAACCTCATCCTTGGTCATTCCCCATTTTGTATTGCGAAAATAATCCAAGTCATTAATAACCGGGGGAGTGGTGCTCTCCCGCTCCGGGATCTGCGTTTCCAATAAGCTAAATACCTCTAAGAACGAGCTTACTTTTGCGTTTTTATTTTGCGTAAACGTTGTGTAGCTGCCTGTAGGGTTGACGGCCAGATCGGTTAAGCTCTTATAAGAGCCATAGAGAGTATTGACAGTTGCATAGCATTCTTTAAACTCGTCTATTGGATTCTGTAGTTCTTTAAGTGTGTTTGCTACCTCGGCTTGATTTTTCTCAATATTCGAGGTCTGATCCATGAAATCCGGGTCCTTGAATAGGTTATATAATGCATCATTAAAGTCACTAACAAACCATAAATTATCGGTCATTGTATACTTATCGGTTTCGGCGTCACGTTCCTCATGAATTGCATTATTCCATACCTTGGCAGTCAAATTACATACAGATTCCGCTTCACTAGCGCCATTAAGCATCGAATAACGAATTAAATGGAGTTTATCAATATAATCGTTCTTTGCATAGATTCGCGACTCTTCGGCCCGCGCAGTAGAATCTTTATATTCGCCTAAAGCTAAAAATGCTTCTTGCGCATTCCCATATTTCCCTTCAGTGAATAATGCTTGCGCCTCCTTATAAGCGGTACCCTGATCAACTGACTTTTTAATGAATATGCCACCGCCAATAAGTAAGGCCAGCCCAAGCACTGAAGCCCCTATTATAATGGCGGCTCTCTTTTTGGGCATAAATGATGGTTTAGTAGGAGGCGTTTCAGGCTTGGATGCCTCCTGCTCAGTTGCCTCAAAGGGATAGCCGCAATGCGGGCACGCCTTTACCCTATTAGATATCTCCCTGCCGCATTCAGGACAATTGATGAGTGCCATAATAGGTTCTCTCCTTAACTCGTAATATTCAATTTTCACCATATTGGGAAAGCAATTCTTTTTTGATCTTCAGATAAAGCTTTATTTGATTCTCGATTTGCACCAAGTATTCGTTCGGTAAATTGTAAACCCAATCCAAAATTTCGGTTGATATATGTAGAGGAGCACAACGCTTCTTAACATCCTTGAAGAGGAAAACTATTGTTCCCTTTTCGGGTTCTGATAGTGTATCATATGGCTTCTCCGCGAGGGATATAAGTTCATAATATCGATCCCAAGCCCTGAAATCTATGTCATGAATTGTTTCATCTGGATTTTCTGGCCCCAGAATCAAGCGAAATATATCGGTTTCGTATGGCATCGCGCCTATTCGAAGAAAGTTACTCTTGATTTTTTCAATGTCAACACGCTCTTCCATACAATAGCACCTCATGCATATTATAGCACATTTTGTATGGAAATGATGTATACTGCACTACATTGTCACCTAGAATTGGTTCCACATTGACCCTAAAACTAATATTACTAGTAATGTCATAAAACTGGAACCAAAATCTCATCAGCGAACTGTTGTGAAAGTCATCAAGGCATATTGCTTACTCAAAAAAGAGCAACCAATAAATCCGAAGAAGTGCGTATCAGTAGCTGGCGGGAATTATTCCCATCAGGCCACTCCACATATAGTCAAAGCTACTATACTTAGCTTTTGACAAATGCGCCGTGTCATGTCCGCTTAGTCATACGGATGCAATACTAACTTTCTAACTGAAATAATCATTGACTTTCTACGCCAACCAGACACTAACTTTTTGTAGGGTGGGATGAAACGTCCCATTTCTGTTGAACCAGAAATAACTTTACCGACTTTTAGGTATGGAATGTACCAACTTATGTACTGTAAACGGATTAGCGACTTTTATATATTAAAATGTGGGGATCAGGCCATCCGCAGGGGATGGTACTAACTTTTGATAGAGACGGAAATCCTAGTATTATACAGCAAATCGACTTACTAACTTTTGGTGTAAGCAAAATTGAGATATTGTGAGAGAATAATTCAAATTATATTATGCTAATTGAGTATGAATTTAGGGTTTCTACAGGTTCCAAAAGTAAAAAATAAACGTGTTTTGGCCTTTCATGAAACTAATAGACACCTTTTCTTGGCTAAAACCAGCTATCAAGAGCAGCATCAAAAAGTATACTCTTTGATACCACACAGAAATAGTATCAAAACTAGTATCAAAATGCCTGATTTAGATATTTCAAGAATATTCTTTGAGCGTGTTGACATTTTGAGACTTTCAGGCTACATTGATGGTATCAAAAATTCGAAAGGGGATTTTGAGAATGGCAGTGTACGGATACCATCGTACAAGTACGATAGACCAACACCTAGATAGAGGTGTTACGGCTATCAGGGAATATTGCAAAATGAATGGATTAGCATTAAAAGAACTCTTCACTGATCAACAGACAGGCAAGAATTTCGACAGACCCGATTATCAGGCAATGAAGCGAATAGCGGGGAGTGGTGATGTAATAATCCTTTCCGAACTGGATAGATTGGGTCGTAATAAGGAGAATACGCTACAAGAGCTGCGGCATTATAAAGATGTTGGTGTTAGGGTTATGATTCTTGAAATTCCCACGACGTTAATTGACTACTCAAAAATGGGTGATGATTTGGCCTCCATGATCATGCAGACTGTAAATAATATGCTCATTGAGATGTACGCAACTTTTGCGCATGCAGAAATGCAGAAAAGGGAAAAGCGTCAGCGTGAGGGGATAGCCGCCATGAAGCAACGGGGCGAATGGGATAGATACGGCAGGCCGGAGGCCATCGAATACAGCGTATTCAGCCGGGCATATGAAAAGGTCCTTGCAGGGCAGCTAAAGCCGTTTGAGTGCATGCGCCAGCTAGGCATGACAAAGCCTACATTTTATAGATACAAAAAGCGATATGACGCAAATTGCACGCAATAAAAAAGCCGGGCGTATGCCCGGCATTCTTTGTTTTTGGCTATTCGGCTTTCTGATCATCAGGTATATATTCCATGATATCGCCCGGTTGTGCATCCAGGGCGGCACAAATTTTACTTAGCGTATCGGTTTTTACTACTTCATCTTTGGCCAATCGTGCCATAATGGAGGCTGTTATTCCCGCCTTTTCTTGTAGCTCGTATTTCTTCATGTTCCTATCCAATAGTAGATGGAACAATTTTTTGTAGCTGATCGCCATGTGCCCGCCCTCCTTTTCTATTGCCATTATACGGGGAAAATCGCGATAACGCAACATTAATAGCGAATACAAGAAAAACATTGCGCAAGCGCTATATTAGCGCTATAATAATAGCGTAGTCGTTATATTATTGGCGCGTACGGTATTGCGCAAGGCCCCGCGCACCGACCAAAGCACAACGGAGCCTTGCAGTTACCACCACAAGGGCGGCAAGTCCATTATAGCCGCCCGACCGTAAAAAGGAAAGGAGCGTTTATCATGGCACACAACACAATCTATGTATCCCCGTCTGTTTTAAAGGTTCATCCACGCAATCAGGAGTTTTTCGACGATATCGGAGGGGCAGAATACGAACGTTTCCGCACATCTATTAGAGAGGACGGAATATTGCAGCCTCTTATAGTTTCCTCCGATATGGTTGTATTAGCAGGCCATCAGCGATTGAAGGCTGCATTAGATGAGAAGTTCCCGCTTGTACCCATCAACATTAAAGATGATGTTCAAGCTGAGGACGATAAACTTAGAATTCTCTTTGCTTCAAACTTTGGACGCGCAAAAAACGATCCAATCAAGCAAGCTAGGGTATACGCTGAATATGAACGGCTGCGCGGTGTAAGGCAGGGCTCGAGCGGCAGAGTCGCGTTGGACAGGGATAATCCCCGTCCAACGCAAGAACAAATTGCCGCTGAACTAGGTACAACTTCTCCAAGCATAAGGAACTTAAAGAGCTTGCTAAAGCTGGAGCCTGCAATGCAGGAATTAATATCTGATGGGAAGATATCTCCCACAACCGGATTTAAGCTCATTGCAAAACTATCACTTGAAGAACAAAAACAACTTGTTTCGATGTTCCCGGAAGATTTTCGACTATCCAATACAGATATTGAGAAATATATTGCCGTTCTCAAACAGAAGAACATTCAAATAGACGCAATCAACAAAGAAAACGCCGACATGGAAAGACGGCTAGAAAAAGCCACACAAAAGAATTTTGAGCTTGAAGAAACAATACAAGTAAAGGCTAAAGCTCTTGCTCAAAATATGGTATCAACGGATATTGAAGGACGCAAAGTAGCGGAGGCCAGATACAGGCAAGAATACGAACATAACGTAAAATTGCGGGAACAGCTAGACAAGCAAAGGGAAGAACTTGAAAAAGCAACCAGGAGCAACGACGCACTCAAGCAAGCTTTGGTACACGCAACCGACCGCACACCGGGAAACCTTATGGCGTTTTGCGACGATATCATTCAACAGGTAGCAGCCTATGGCGCAAGTGATGCTTTTGGGGCCGCATTGGATGATAGCAATATCCTTGCCGTAGCGGGAAAGGTAAAGGCCGCGGCAGCCGCCCTAAAGGGGTTGCAGGACCTCGTAAAGCGCGACAGCGCAAAGCAACAAGCGATATAACAGAGGGATTTAGATCATCATGGACGCCTTGCGGGCGTCCTTTTTTAGCTTTGGACTGTAGGAACGCCCAATCGAAAAAATATCAATTGAGAAAATCTAAGGGAGCCGCATACATGCTCAAAGGGAAGAAAAGCCCGTGAGCGGGAACCCCCTTTTTGCATCCTATCCGTCCAGTAAATGCTATTTTTTTCTGCCGAACAAATTTTGACGTCACGCATACTCCTATCATGTGTATACTTCCATGGTTCTCCTAAGGTAGTTGCCTATTAAAACCTCCCTTCTCGTTGCATGAACATTTAGAAGCCGAAAATCGGAGTATAGGTACAATTATACGCACGCCTTAATTTTCAATGCCGCAAATGCCCTATTTATCTTGCTTTGTGGAATCCTAAATGTCCACGTTTTTGGTTGGTTCCATCAGGCCATCCTTTACGAGCTTATATTGCTCTTCTGTGATAATTCCGTCTTTCACCATATCTTCAAACATAATCAACACCACTTCCTTCGCAATCTGGTCCCAGTCAACATCGTCGTGCCATTTAATTTTCTCCATAATACCTCCAATGTGTGTTTTGGAGGCAATTATGCTCAATTCTATAGGTTTTAACAGATTGCATTTACTAAGCTATTGTTTAAAGCTTCCATTCCTCAGTATCCCAAGGAAAAGTTTTCTTGCCATTTTGGCTGAAACTCATTCCTCCTGACCTCATTTTATAGAAGTAATACGCTCAGGTGCTACTATGTTTTGAGAATATTGTAAGAAAACGCTTTTTCATGTTATCATTTAGCTGAGGTGATAGTGTGAACCACCTGGAAAAAACCGAAATTCCTCTCGGAGTAAAAATCAGCAAAGATCTAATTGTTGAGCTCGCCGAAAGCTGCAAGGATGTACTCGGATCAATACAAGACGTCAGAGTATCTGTCGATAATGTCTCGTACGATAATTTAGAGGAATTTATTCGTTGCTACTATGAAAAGGAGATTCAAAAATGGCATGTTTGGGCGGCTGATTTAGATACGAAGACAACGATTCTTATCATCAACGCCTACCCAGATAAACTAAATGTTTCTGTAGAAGCTGGCGATTCGGTTAGAGCACAAGAGCTACTTAAATTATTAGTGAAAACAATAAACAGAGTTCCTGCTATCGATCCGAGATTTTTATTATTAGATCAGGTAAGCAAAGCCCCTGCTCAACACTATGACGTTAAAATACCCGATCCAATTAATGTTGTATTATCAACATCCGCCGCTGAACGGAGTTATACTGAATTAAAGAATGTCAAGACTTTTAGGGATTGGATCAAACTAAATAAGTATGAAATTATCAAGGGTATAATCTTTGCGATTCTAGGGGGCATTATAACTTATGTGATCACTATTATTACATAATCACTGTTACCATAATCCGGTTTGACATTTAGTCATTTGAGAGTACGCATCTGCTATGTTATAAAAATGACGGAGCAATATATGAAGCGTATCGTTTTGATTGGAACATACCATTATGACCCATTAGGTCGGCAGAAAATTCACACGCTGTTACATCGTCTCAGAGATGAGAAACATTTTATCCCAGATTTTATTGCCGTAGAATGGAAAGAAGATCATGCAAGGAGAATTATCGCACAGAGATCTTGATATCGACAATTGCTTGCCGAAAGATTTCCGCTATTATCCGTTGAAGACTTGGTAGTGCTTTCAAATTCCCTGGCCTATGAAGCAGATAGCCATCAAGATATTTATCCGAACGTGCCTATTATTTGGCTTGACGAAAAAAGAGCTTCAGTCCCGGATGTGCGCATTGATAACTATGCAGCAAGCACATTAGGCGTTCAAGCCGATAACCTATATCATGCGAGAATAAGTGATCCGCGCGATCTTCAGTCTTTTTCTTTTGCCGCACACTATGTCGCTGACAAAACTCGTGAAAATGGAGAAGAAAGAGACACACAGTTTTCCCAAGCACCTATTAGTATAGCCTATTCTTAATCTAAACTTGGTGCTTTTATATAGTAAGCCCGTATAGAATGCGTGGTATAATGGGAGGCAATATGATAGATGTTGAGAATGAATACAAAAGAGCCTTCAAGTTCAATAAGCGACATGCAAAGCATTGGACTACTTATAGCGCCCACAGAGCACACTCTAGCACCACATATCTATTAGCGCCAGCAAAAAAGATATTTAAATTTATTAATGAGTTAGAGGCTAATACTCTGTTGTACGAAGAGAAATTTGGCCTGTTGATGGACTTTTATTGTACAGAAGAGGAAAAAGAAAGAAGTAAGGACATTATGGTAAGTAGTTTCTATCACGATTGTCTACGCTACTGCCAGAGGGCAATTAGCGATATTAAAGATGGCGTCCCTGTTACTATACGCAAGATGTCAAAAGGATAATAAACGATAGATCTCAACACACAAAATACGTGTTTAATTGAGTAATAGAATAATAAACTGTTGTTCAGTACAAAAGAAAGGATGGGGAGAACATGGAATTGAAAGTTGGAGCTGTTGTGCAGCTAAAAAGTGGTGGCCCGAAAATGACGATAACTGAAATAGGCAAGTATAATTATTCAGATCACGAACAGGCAAAGTGCGTTTGGTTCGATGGCGCTAAAAAGTTCGAGAGCTTATTTGAAGAAGAAACGCTAGAGGTTATAGACTAGCCTCAAATTGACTAAGGAATTACTGGACAACAGTTTATTTAATATTTAGAGAACGAGCGCATGTCGTGTCATTGTAAAGAATCCATGATTGATTGAAGTTTGAAATTGGCGATACCGCTTGGTTTATAACTAGCAGCTCAACTAACGACGGTTGGTCTGCCGTGCAGCGTAAAATTTCACGCATACTTGGAGATGGCGATCCGCTTTATTATGGCGGAGATGATATTGCTGTTCCGAAAGATCGTCTGTGCGAATTAGCAGCAGAGGCTTTTGTGTGGAGCTCGAGACATTAAGGAGCGCACAGGAATTCAAGTTTTACATATTTGAGGAGGATTACACAGTGAACATGCTTTCAGATCAGTTGAGATCAGACTTATTCGATGCCTGCAAGGAATGCATTGAACTTGGTTATCATCCAAGTCTCTTTTTGAAAATGATGGTCTCCGACAAAGATGTTGTTCGCGTTGCCCGAAAACTAGTGATGAGAGAAGAACCTACTGATGGATTTACACGCCTTTGGGAGATGAAAAGACTTGATCTAAGTGTTGAAGCACATGTCATCCAAGAAAAATATAAAAGCCTTTTTACGGAAGACGAGATTCAGTTCTGTAAAGATAGACTAGAAGAGTACGAGTATTATAAAAAGAATGAAGAAGCAAGTGTTGAGAAAAAAGAATTAATTTTATGTGACGATGAGCAAAACCTCACTGGCGTTCGCGTTGACAAAGATGGAGATATCGAGTTTTTCCAACGTATTCCTAGTGGTTTTTTGAGTTATACAACCGAGAGCTGCTACATAGACAAGGGCGATGTACTTAAAGTAATTAAATTTCTGAAAGATTACATAAATCAAAAATAATATTGAGTTGTCCTATTCAGTAACTCTTTGGAGCGCTTGCGTCGAGAACTATATCTGCTTAATTCACCCCACTATTTTCACGGTGGGGTCAAGTAAGCATATAAATACATTCTTAGATTGGTAATTGGAATGTTTGCATACTGGGTGTAGGATGGTTGGTGTCTGTTATCCTGAGTTCTACTCAATTGTCAATTGAATTAGCCTAGAAGTCACCTTGGCTCAAGTTGTTGATGCCATGAGAACCCCCTATTTTAGGGCATTTCACGCCACTACAGCACTACCTATTCCAACGTCTTGAACACTCTTAAAATCCGTCGGGGAAACCTTAGGGGTTCAAATCCCCTCATCCGCACCAACTAAAAAAGCCACCCGTTGGGTGGCTTTTTTAGTTGGTATGAAATTCGAGGGGATTTGAAGCCGCGTTAAGAAAAAGCCACAGTGTGGCTTTTTTAGCGGCCGGGATTTCGTGCCCAGGCGTGACGAGCGCAACACGGAGTGTAAGCTCGGCCTGCCGATGGCCGAAATCGAATCCCCTCATCCGCACCAAACAAAAAGACCGCCCGTTGGGTGGCCTTTTTGTTTGGCAAAAATTCGAGGGGATTTGAAGGGCGGAAAAGCAAACGCGCCAGTGACGCGTTTGCCCGCCCCGGGATTTCGTGCCCAGGCGTGACGCGCGAGTGCAGCGCAGGAGCGCGGCCTGCCGATGGCCGAAATCAAATCCCTCATCCGCACCATTGAAGGACCGTCGATTTTGATATAACGGTCTTTTGCTTTTCTGTCGCATTTTGTAAAATATTATGCTATAATTTGTATCAATAGTGATAATAAGGTTTAAAGGGGCTTGGAAACTTTGTAGCTTAGGGAGTGAATTGTGATTGATAAAAAATAATGACCAACAAATCGCTGAATATTACGATAATCAAGATGAACTACTCAACACCCTAACATATCTCGCCAGTTACGGCACTTATGTTTTTCGCGGATATAATAGACAAGATCAACTCCTTCCTAACATTATTAGAGATAAAGATTTTTCTAACGTTGAGGCAAAATTGCTAAACGAATTTGAAAAATACGGAAGTCATTATTTTATTGCAAATGCCCCAATAGATTTTCTATCATTTGCGCAGCACTATGGTTTGCCAACTCGATTGTTAGATTTTACATGCAATCCATTTATCGCATTGAGCTTTGCCTTATTTTCAAAAAAATCTTCCGGAAATTATAAAGAGAACGAAGATAAAGATTACTACTATATTCGATATTGCTCTATTAGCGATAATATTCATTTGAAAGGTATTCCTGCACATCACCAGTTTACTTTTGGCAACTTCGAGTTGGACTCTATTTCAAAAAAATGTGCGAATTTGTTAAGCGCCTATTCTAACTGTCTAAGTGATACAAACAATGAGTCTTTCAATGACTATGTAAACGGTCTTTTTAAATGTGATTATCAAGCCGAAGAAGATTTTGGAAAATATAAGCAAATTATTACCCGGAAGTTGGAGTCAAAAAAGCTGTGTTTCATTGATCCAATCAGTCAAACCAACGTATCATTATGCAACAAGGATTATTTATGTTGCCGTATACGCTTTTACTTGAAGAGCATAATAACTTGATTTATAAAAATACTTCTGTTATTAAAATCCATCGTAATTTACGAGATTCATTACTGCAGTACCTTGATACACTGGGGTACAATACTTTTAGGCTAATGCCTGACTTATCAAGTATTTGCGGTGCTGTAACTCAGAAAGTTAAAGACGCTCGCACCGCACAAAGCAGCTTGTTTAAAAAAGTCTGAAATCGGTGTTGGCGGTGACCGGTATATAATGAATAAAAAGGGAGGTAAATAATATGCAAAGGGACATGGAACTGATCAGAAAGATTCTTTTTGCTATTGAGGATAAATATGTTGATACATGGCTAAGCAGTAATCAAATTGAAATTGCTGGCTATGACATGAAAACCATCGGCTATCATTGTGCAGTTTTACGTGATGCGGGGTTAGTTAGCGACTATAAGGGTCAATATGGCAACGGGGAACTTCTGTTTTTTGGTGTAGGCCGTTTGACATGGGAAGGTCACGAACTTCTGGACAAGATTAAAAATGATACTGTTTGGAATAAAACAAAAGATACGATCAAGAAAACAGGTATTCCGTTCGTTCTAGATGTAGTAAAAGACATTGCTACGGCAATTACTACGGCAATGGTGCAGACTGCAATCAACAGTCTATAAGCACTGGGGAATATTGAGAACATGGAACATAAATGTGCCTGACTTTTAGGAAAAGGCCATCCAGATGGGATAACGCCTTAAACGTAAACGACGTTAGCTAATTAAGCTACCCACAACTACCCGTGGCTTATTAGGAAGGATACCTCGCCTTCTCATTCGTCCGATTCACCAAATAATCAATACTGGTATCAAACAAATCCGCCAGTTTAATCAGCACCGTTATTGGTATGTTCAGATTGCCCAATTCATAGTCGGAATAGGTCGTTTGATGGATGTTCAGATAGGAGGCCATTTCCGCCTGTGTCATATCTTTATCTTCACGCATGTTACGTATTCTTTCGTACATCGTTATCACCCTGCTTCATTATGCGATAAGGGAATATCCCTTATTGACTTTTAAGGGATATTCCCTTAAAATAGCATACAGAAATACGCAGGGGGCATGTCGTGAGCAAAGATATCTATCAGGCAGACCAAATCCGAATCGAGCGCGCCCTCACCACGATCAGTTCCCAAATAGCGGACGCAACCGAATTATCCCAAAAGGCAAGAGAATTAGCCGCCAACTCAGAGTTGCTGTTGATTGCCGCGCAGCAGGAGCTTGAAGCCCTGTATCTTTCTTTGGAGCAGCAGGAGGAACGAACGCTCAGCATATACCGGGGAGCCTCTTCTGGTTCCTGAAACGGACTTTTTCTTGTCGTTACAGCGTCGCACGGTGTGGCCCCGGGAGACGCTTCTGGCACCAGGCCTGCGGGGCCGTCGCAATCAAGCGAAGCCTGGCCCAAAAGAAATCCCCTCATCCACATTAAAAAAGACATAACATTCTGCCAAGGAGTGTTATGTCTTTATTTATTTATTTTATGAGACTACCTCTTCCCCTCTTCCCGCTCCAAATGGTCCAAAGCATATCGGCAGCATTGCAGTACCAGCATATTAAAAGAAATATCTTTCTCTTCCGCTACCTTGTTCAATTCTTCGAAAAGCTCTTCTGTAAAGCGTATTGTTCTTGGCGTATTGGCGTTTGAAAAAGGCTTTATGACTTTGAACATAAAAACACAACCTTTCTTGGTATTGAAATCATAACCAAAATAGGTTATCATAAAATATAACCGTTATAGGTTACACATATGGTTACATTCCGAGAGGTTGTATGGAAAAGAAACTTACAGATATAGACCAGACCCGAATCGAGCGCGCCCTCACCAAGATCGGTTCCCAAATCGCGGACGCAACCGAGCTATCCCAAAAAGCAAAAGAACTTTCCTCCAACGCCGAACTGCTGTTGATTGCCGCGCAGCAGGAGCTTGAAGCCCTGTATCTTTCTTTGGAGCAGCAGGAACGAACGCTCAGCATCTACCGGGACGCCTCTTCCCGTTCCTGAAAACAGGTTTTCTTTATCTATCCCGTAGTTTGTACCCAGTGCAAAATAAGAAGGGCCGTGAGACTGGAAAAACCCAGTCAGCCACGGCTCAGTTTAATTGAAGCGAATAAGGGGTACTATTCTGCTCTATATTCCTACGCGGTCTTTATACCCTGATATTACACGCTTACAATACTTCAGGAGGCCTTTTCCACTCAAAAAAGCGATCAAAGCAAAAACAAGCGCAATCATCAAAGCAAACGGAATGCTCCACACCTGGGGTACGGGCATGTATAAAAATGTCATCGGAATCCAAGCCGCACCAAGAAAACGCATAATCCCGGCAACAGTTGAAACAACTGCCCCAGCCCCAAAGCCTATTAAGCTACAAGCGAGGAAGGGGACGATAAAAAGGCCGGAGAAAGCAGTAGACATGAGAAAAGGCAAGGCTTTGAGGAAATTATTCTTGGCCACATAGTATTCTGCTGCACATGCTCTCGCAAGTAATTTGGGATCGCCTAACCTTGAAAGCACGGCCTCTTCTTTCTCGCCATTGGCTAAGGCGTCATTGATATGCTGATCAATTTCCTTTAGAATATCCTCTTTCTGCGCTGCCGGGAGCCTGGAAAGATTCTCATTGAGTATTTTTATATATGTCTTTCTGTCCATCTTTTCCATCCTCCCTATATTGTAGCAGTTCACTAATAGATTTTGCCAATTCAGCCCAGGTGGCAGACATCGCATGCAGTAATAGCTGTCCCTCCTGTGTAAGACGATAGTACTTGCGGGGCGGCCCACTGGCGGATTCTTGCCAGAACGATTCTAAATAGCGTTCTTTTTGCAATCTGCGAAGCAATGGGTATAGCGCACCCTCAGTTATGGCAAGATGCTGCCATTTTTGAAGGCTTACGACTATCTCATACCCATATGTAGGCTTTTTACTGATTAAGGCCAATATGCAGAATTCTACAATTCCGCGCCTTACTTGAGAAATCCATTCGTTGTCTTCCATGATATCCCTCCACCTACATCGTACCACACGGTACCAATATACGCAAGGTACTGTGCAATGAATTTTATTTTCAACGATGGGCAGTACATAAGAGCTTTATTCCCGAAGACAGGCTTCCAGTTTGCAAGCTCAGTCTGCCGATGGCGCTAGGCTGTGGGCCGTCGCAAGCAAGACGTTGCCGATGGCCGAAATCCGTATACCGTGATCCGTACCAAAGAAGACAATCATCCTTATGGTGGCTGTCTTCTTTACCCATCTGACCATTCTGCAGAAAAGAAAATGAGTTGTTATATGCCCATATTGGGGTATATTAAAGCCTAGGCTAAATGAAAGGAGGGCTTCTCTATGAACAAGTTTATTTTCAATGATTATTTTCATGAGCCGCAGGGGAAAATCGCCAAGCGGATGATTTTTAAAAGCGATAATGTCATTGCCTTTGTCTTAAACATTGCAAAAGGAGAAATACTGCCGGGACACACGCATCTGGAATCAACCCTTTTCCTGCAGGTCATGGCGGGGAATGCCAGGGTTGTGACGGATGGCAAGGAAACCCCGTTGCAGGTGGGCGAATTAATGCAGGTTGACGGGCAGGAAAGCTTGCAGGTTATCAACACCGGCGAAGATGTCTTGCGCCTTTACGTCACAATTTCACCAATGGGTTCAGAGGCCTTTGCAACAGATGCAAATGTTTAATGCCTTATCTTTATCCTTGCTTAAAGGTGAGATACGGCCGCGTTATCGGTGATTTGCGCTTCACTCTAAAATACCAATGCTCTGAAAAGACTTTCTATGGAATGCGTGAGAACTCCTTTTTATACAATTCATGCAAAAGAAAAGCCATCCAACGGGTGGCTTTTCTTGTCGTTATAGAAATTTAAGGGATTTGTAGGCAGCGCCACAGAAAACTCACTGTTCAAGCCCGTCATCATCCTCGTCGCTGTCAGCGCCAATATACATTTGTTCGCACTCCTGTTGGCAATTTTGCAGTATCTCAATGGCTTTGCTTAAATGGTTAAAAAGATAGTAGTACATTTGTTTATAGTCAGGCATATTTACACTCCTCTTCAGTGATATATCACTATTTTATCACATTAAGCATGTTAGTGCCATATCACTAACATGCAATTGTAAAAAAGTTTACGCTTGTAGTGATATACCACTGGAGGTCTTATAAATGGATACGCTGCAAGCGATTATAGACAGACTTAATGAATTAATTGAACGGCAAGGTACCAATCCGAACGCATTAAGCAATCAGGCCGGAGTACCGCAGGCAACAATTAAAAGCATTCTTAACCACGAAAGCCGAAACCCCGGTATCATAACTTTGAAGAAGATTTGCGACGGTTTTGAAAACCCAAGAATTTCTTTGGCAGATTTCTTCGATACGGATACGTTTCGTAATTTGGAACAAGAAATGGACTAGCGTGCGTAAGCACCAACAAGGCAAATATCCAAATGCTGCAAGCACACTCGCATACCCGCACGTCGACGTGGACTTTTTCCTTCTATCTGTGTATGATAGTTCCATTAAGCCAAAAAGGACAGGAGTAACACAATGCCACACGACGAACACTGCGGCTGCGGCTGCGGTCACGACCATGATCACCCCCGGGCCGATGCCCATGCCGCGCCGATTGAGGTGACGGAAGATCAAAAGGACTTTCTCCATCAGCTCGGCCACCACCATTATCTGCCCGTGGCCCAGTTCGCTCTAAAGGATAGCCGGGAAGAGGATTTTGTCTCCATCGCCCTGGCGCCGGTTTTCCTTAGCTCGGCGGACGACGACATGAAAACGGTCAAAGAGGCCGGTGCTTTCCTTCAAAAGCTGGAAGACCTGGGCCTTGTCACCCTGGATTACGATATCCCGCTGAAGGGATACGATTATGAGGAGTACAAGGAAAGCGTGCTCTACAAGTATTTCTGCGCCACGGTGGCGGAGGGGGCGTCCAGGCCCAACTTTTTGGGCAATACCCCGGTGCTGGAGCTGGGCAGCATTGCCCTGACCGAGGCGGGGGAGCAGATTGCCGCCGCGCATTGCGGCCACGCCCACCATCACCACGGCTAGGGAATAGGTTGGCAGCTTAGAGATATAACGCAAACCGGACGGATGAATGGATGCTGTACAGAAAAGCGAATTTACAGGATATTGATAGCCTTGTGAACATACGAAAGCAGCAGCTTGTTGATGAAGGAATTGCCCCCAGCATTGACATAGATGACGAGCTAACGGCATATTTCAATTCGGTTTTGAATGATGGCACTTTAGTGGAATGGATTGTGGAAGATGAAAATAACATTATTGCTACCGCAGCAGTAGCTTTCTACCAGTTTCCGCCTACCTATACGAACAAGACCGGAAAAAAAGGCTATATCACCAATATGTACACAAAAGACAAATACCGTGGCCGGGGAATTGCAACGGCACTATTACATAAACTTGTTGAGGAAGCCAAGGCAAAAGGGATTTCAAAGCTGTGGCTCGGAGCATCAAAAATGGGGCGTCCTGTTTACGAGAAGTTTGGTTTTCGAGAAACAGGCGGGTGGCTTGAAATGGACCTGTGACAGGTACGCATTGGTCAGTTTTCGCCGCAATAGGCCGGCTTAAAAGCGCCAGCCGGGTATTGTCCCGGTTGGCGCTTTTTATTTTTCCGTCCTTTGCCCGCCATTGTAGCCGACTTGCGTAATACCGCTATCGGTTCGCCAACGCTTGCTTCAGTTCTTTTTCATACGCAAGGATGATATCCAGGTTTTCTTTCTGAAACGCGTTGAACTTCTTTGAGACCTCGCTATCGGATGCGCCGGTCCCTTCATACCAGCTTTGCGCATTAAAATACTGCGCATATTTTTTTGCCTTAAACAGCTTTCCGGACAGGGCGTAGATGCCGTTTCGAAGGTACTCGATTTCCTCCGGTGTGAATTGCAATAACTCCTGCCGCTGTATGGTCTGCTGATCCAGCTTCCGGATCATATTGGCCAGATCAGCGTTTTCCGCGGGATCCTTTGCGTTCACCCTGATGACCACGGATTCTGAAAACGCCACCGCCAACGTGCTGTTTTCCGAAATAAGATCATAGCTTTCCCGGGAACCGACCCAATCATAAAGCTGTCTCGCGGGGCTGTCCTGCGGCGTATCGGCGCGAATGACGACATAAGAGGTGGTCAGAAAAGGATAATTGCCCGAAGCGAAGTTCTCGGTGGTAGGCGCGTAGCCGTCAATGGAGAACAGCTTGAGCGTGGAATTTTCAAACTCGCTGTCGATGTACGACATGATGTTAAATCCGATGGAATACTGGTTCAGGAGCACCTTGCGTGTGACGGTGCCCATATCCTCATCCACGTTGTAAATGGCTTCCCGCTGCGTTACAGTCGGGTCGATTTCTCCCTCTTTAAATTTCATTGCAGAGAAATCGGGCATGTCATAGCCTTCCCACACCAGGCTTTCAAATAAGCGCTGGCTGCCGGATTCGGCATTTCGTATGTAAACGACGATGTCCGCATCCTCTCCGCCCACATCCGCCCAATTTTTGATGTTACCGCTGTAGATGGACCGGATTTGCCCGGAAGTTAAATTTGTTACGGGATTGGATTCGTTGCCCATGAACACCAACCCGTCATAACCGTATACCTTCATTTCAATGTCAACGCCCCGCTCGGCAAGGTAGCTTAATTCATCCTGCGTTGGCGCAACAAGAAACACGATATCCGCCTTGCCGTCGGCCAAATTTAGCCAGGCTTCATGTGTTTTGGCCGCCAAAGGCGCGGGGCCGGCATATCCATAGGTATCCGTAAACAATGTATAGATCGCCGCCGTTATCGGCTTTCGGGCGGTGGAACTGTCGATTTGGGGAAGCCGCATCGGTTGTGGGGTAAACGTAGGGGAAGGTATCCGCGTTGCAGAGAGCGGCGGCGGCGGCGCTGTTGCTTCCCCCGCAGGCGGCAGCCCTGTTCCGCCACCGCACGCGGGCATTAGCATGAGCATCAAAATAAAGGAAATGACAAACGCGAGATGATATCGTCTGATTAAATTCCTCATACTCCCCTCCGCTGGCATAAGATAGTGCCGCTTCGCCCTTCTCTTCACGCATATTCCGCATTCTTTCATATATCCATATACCAATCCTACTCTATTATAGAGAAATATCTAGCCCTTTATCATTGCTTCCCTATTTAACCCGCAATATAATAGTTTGTAGCATGTAAACTCTTAGAAAAGGCGAAAAAGGCATGTATATTCATTTCAAAAACGCAAGTTTGGCTGAAACTGCCGGTAGATCGTTTGGGAAAGGAGCTGATGTCCGCTAAAAACAGGATAAGGAGAAATTGAATATGAAAATATCGCATCCTTTATGGCAAACGCTGCGCGCGCTCAAGGGGAACCAATTGGCATGCGTTGTGACGGAGCCGCTATGGGCGATTCCGAATAACCTTTTTTTGCCCTTTGTCTCGGTCTATATGGCCGCAATCGGCCTGCAGGATGTACAAATCGGCCTGCTTGCGAGTCTGGGCCTTGCAATGCAGTTCCTCTGGGCATTGTTTTCGGGAGCCATCGTAGACAACTACGGCAGACGCCGGACAATGCTTGTGTTCGGCCTGCTCGGCTGGACGCTGCCCTGTATGCTTTGGGCGGCGGCGCAGGGATATTGGCACTTTCTGTTCGCGGTTCTTTTCAACAGCATGTGGCGCGTGACCGGCAACTGCTTCAGCTGCATGATCGTTGAGGATGGCGATACCTCGCAAATCATCAATATCTACACCATTCTAAATCTCATCGGATTGCTGGCGGGATTTCTTTCCCCCATCATAGGCCTTTGCATCGATCGCTTTCTGCTTGTGCCGACCATGCGCGCGGTATATCTGGCTGCCATGGTCCTAATGACGGTAAAGTTTATCTTGCAGTATTCCATGGCGCGGGAAAGCGATATTGGCATACGCCGCATGCAGGAGTGCAGGGGGCGCTCCCTGGTATCGCTGACGTTTGGAGGCTGGCGCGCGTTTTCTTCTGCCCTTGCGCAACCGCGCTTGTTGCTGTATGTGGCGCTGATGACTCTGATGACCTGCTTCAACATCGTACAGGCGACGTTCTGGCCGCTGTTTGTGACAACCGCGTATGCGGTACATGCCGCAACGCTTTCGGTTTTTCCGCTTGTAAAAGCCATTACCACCATAACGGTCTTTTTATTTATTACCTCGCATATCAACATGCGCGCAGTTCGCCGCCCTCTATTAGCCGGGCTCGGCGCGCATGGATTGGGATTAGGGGTGCTGTTCCTGTGCCAGCCGTTTGGCGGCGCGGCAATCTGGGCGGTCTTTTTCTCCGCCATATGCGAGGCGTTCGCGCTCGCCATCCTGGGCCCTCTAGGCGAATCGCTCCTGTCAATCACCATTCCGGCGCAGGAGCGCGCCCGCGTCAACAGCCTGATCACCGCCATGATTTTATTGATCAGCATACCCGTAGGATGGGTTGCGGGGCAGCTATCCCAGCAGAACAGGATGCTTCCCCTTCTCCTGAACCTATGCCTGCTGGCGGCGGAGATTTTAGTGGCGCTTTGCATTACCCGGATACCGGAACGAGCGCCGGATAGGGAAGAGACTCCATCAAATGGGGATGGCGTGCAATAGCGGCATCCGCATAATAGTAGGCCAAAAAGCATCAGAGCTTTCGCATCTGTCCATGGGCGCAGCGCGAAAGCTCTGTTTTAGCTATTGCCTACGGGCTACAGCGTCATGACCGCCTTGAGCGCGTTCGCGTGATCGTCAAGGTATGCCTGCACATCCTGCGCGAATGCGTCCATACGCAGCGTATGCGAAATCATTGCGGACATATCCAGCATGCCGGACGTGCAAAGGTCCAGGCAAGCGGGGAAGTAGAGCGCGGGCACGGCGTTGCTGGCCCTAATTTGCAGCTTGTTGTCATGGAAATGCCGCATATCGAATGTGGCGAACTGTTTGTCGCCCGTGCCTATGCCGATAAAACCCATCACGCCGCCTACGTTTAACAGCTTCATTGCGCCCGGCATGGCGTCCGGCGTTGCGGTCATCAGCATTTTCTCCACGCCGCCTCTCGCGAACGGGTATTGCGACAGATCCACCTGATCGCTGTGAAGCACCTCGTCCGCGCCCCACTTCAACGCAAGGTGGTCGCTCACACCGCGCCCGGAACGGGTGATGCCGTATATTTTTCGCGCGCCGCTGAGCCGGGCCAGCCGGAGCGCAAACAGCCCGATCGGCCCCAGGCCGTAGACGATGACGTCATCGCCCAGTTGTATGCCCGTTACCTTCACAAGATCATAGGCTACGCCCAGCGGCTCTATCAGCGACGCCTCTTTATAGGAGAGAGAGGAAAACTTCACGCAGCTTTCGCACGGCACAACCATATACTGAGCAAATCCCATTGTGCCCACGCCGGAATTGAACATGGAACGGCCGGACATATCAAGATCCACCTTGCCGTCGCGAGAGAGTGAGGAGAACCGGTCGAACGTGCCGCTCTCCAGGCATACGTCGTCCCCGGGCGCGACATTGTGCACGGCTTGTCCCACCTGTTCGACGACACCCGCTACCTCGTGCCCGATGGGTTCGTACTCCTCCGCCTCCATGGCGGTGCGCAGATCCGTGCCGCACAGGCCGCAGGCTTTGACTTTTACCAGCACATCATACGGGCCTATCGGCGGAATCGGTATCTCGCGTACCTGAAAATCGAGCTTCTTTTTTGCGAATATGGATTTCATAAAGCGCCTCCCAAGTCTTTTGTACTCACGGCCCATGGCCGTCGTATACACGCACGCATAGGCTATTGTCATTGGCGATTGCGGTATTGTTCCTTTATTATATTAGAAAAAGCGCTTCCCGCGCCACATCGTTTATCGGCAGTGCGCATCCGTTTTTTTTGCCGGGCGTTTTGCAAAACTTCTTTGCTTCCCCGCGCTTATCCTGTTTTCACGGGTATCAATAGTATGAGCGGTTGCGCTTAACTGCAGACGAAAGTGGGGGATTCCCGATGACATACGCCGCAAGCACGCCTGACGAATACGTTGCCCAGGTACCGGAAAACAGAAAACATGCAATTGCGCGATTAAGAAGCGCCGTAAAAGAAAACCTGCCGGAAGGGTTTGAAGAAACCATGCAGTATGGCATGATCGGCTATGTTGTTCCGCACAGCATCTACCCGGCGGGTTACCATGTAAACCCGAAAGACCCGCTGCCGTTTATGGGCATCGCTTCGCAGAAAAACCATGTTGCGCTTTACCATATGGGGCTTTCCGCGTTTCCGGACGTCTTAGAATGGTTCACGGCGGAATATCCCAAGCATGTAGCAACCAAGCTGGATATGGGAAAAGGCTGTATCCGGTTTAAAAATGTGAACGCCATTCCATATGGCTTAATCTCTGCGCTTTGCGGGAAGATTGCGTTATCGGACTATATCGCAAAATATGAGACGTCGGTAAAGAAATAAAAGCGATCATGCGCATACTGGGTACAGCGCCCCAGGGCGCTGTCTTTTTGTTTTTTTTCTTCTTATCGGGCAATCCCGGTTCGCGCACAATCCGCTTTAAAAAGGGATGCATTTAGTAAAACGCTTGACAAAGCGATTGAGAAGTGATATTTCTAAGTGGTAAGTAATAAGTAGTAAGTAGATAGTAAGCCGGAAGAAATCCTGCTACTTAAAACGACCAAAGGAGCATCATGATGGCAGACCTAGGCTTAGCCCAAAGTTTTTCGCTGGTGGCATTGAACGCACAGGATAGCTTACACGGGACGACGGTAAAGAAAATCGCGCTGCGCTGCATGGCAGCCGCCGTAATGCTGGAAGTTTATCTCGACAACGCGTTTACACAAGATGGAGATATCCTGGTTTTGCAAAGAGAGGTGCTTGCCGGGTCCCGCAACCTCCCATACCGGGAAGCCGCCCTAAGCCCTTTGTTGTACAAAAAGGGAGGGGGAAAAGGTGTCCTGGGTTGGTGGCTGAAAAAAGCCTCCACGCTTTCCAACAGGCAGTTTGAAAAATTTGAGCGTGCCATGGGGGATTCTTTAAAAGCGCTTGATTTGCTTGATGAAATTCCAAATCTGCTGGGGTGCGACCTCTATTATGACTCCGCGGGCGTCGATATGAAGGAGTACCGCAGCGATATGTCGGAATACGCAAGAATTACGGAGACGCTTCGGGCGGAAATTCTGGAGGACGGCCCGGTAACGGATGAGACCGCCTGCATGCTTTGGCTTCTTCGGGAAAGCGGATGCATGCACGACCTGTTTTCGCAGAACGAGCTGGAGCATGTCGCTGTCCGGATGGATGACCTGTACCGGAGCAATCCGCTAGCAAAGGCGCTTTATCCGATCCGCATCTCTCACGGGATCGAAATTGCCGTCAAAAAATTTTTCCGCATGAAGAAATCTGCCGTCAGGACGCAGTTCGGGACCGGCGTCAACTTCGTCTATCCGTTCCTCGAACGCTCGCAGTCCATTTTTATCGATACGGAGGCCTGGTTTTCCAATGCGGAAAAACGGCTGCGCGATGTAAAGATACGCCTGGAATCAAACGGCCATATTTTTACGGTGCTGCACGAAGGGGAGACCCCGCTGATCAAAATTGACAATATTGTTTACGTCGCAATCCCGCATGCGGTTTACGGGCGAATTCCCATCCAAGGCGTACGTCTCCGCCCGAGACGTTCCATTTAGAAGGAGCTTAAGGGCAATGTCCAGACAACGTTCCATGGAAACCATATCGGCGTCGGAATACGTATCCATCGGCGAACTGGTGCGGCTCACCGGTTGCCGGTACAGCACGCTGAAATTTTATACGGAAGAAGGCATGCTGCCCTTTGAACAGGCGGAAGAACATCTGACACGCCGGTATCAAAGGGAAGAAACCGTCGCGCGAATCGGGTTGATTAAGGAATTAAAGGCAAAAGGATTGCCCATCCCCCAAATCAAAGAAACGCTCGGCGCAGAGTGAATATCTTGTTGCATCCCTATAAGCGCTCCCCGGCTTAAGCAAAACAGCCTGAAGGATTGAACCTGCGGGCTGTTTTGCTTTATAATGAAATTACTTGGTATTCTTTAGCAGGCCGTCCAGTATAAGAAGCCGCGGCGCGGCATTTTGTGCTCAATTACTGCACTTAGGAGAATCAGCAGATGGGATTAATCGAAACGCTTGTTCAGCAGTCAAAAAGGCCGACCGGATTTTTAGGAAACGCAATGCTGAAAATCATGAATTCCGCCCATAACAAATTGATGGGTTGGGGCTTATCGAACGCGGCTGTCCAGGATACGTCCACGGTGCTCGATATCGGCTACGGCGGCGGAAAGACAATTCAAAAGCTCTCCGCTCTCATCAGGCGGGGTAGAATTTATGGAATAGACTATTCGCAGGAAGCCGTCTTGTCTTCCTCAAAAGCAAACGCAGAGGATATAAAGAGCGGAAAAGTCAGCATAAAACAGGCCAGCGTTTCAGCAATTCCCTTTTCGGATGAGTTTTTTGATGTCATCACAGCGTTTCAGACCCACTATTTTTGGCCTGATTTAAAAGGCGATATGGCAGAAGTATACCGGGTCTTAAAGCCGGAAGGCCGGTTTGTCCTGGTGTCGGAATTGTATAAAATGGAGTACCACATGGCCGAATATAAAACGCCGGATGCGTTAAAAGAACTCTTAACGGATATCGGCTTTCTGAATATCACACTATCCCAAACCAGCCAGGCAATCTGTTTGGTTGCGTGGAAATAAGGTAACCCCTGCGATCTGTAATCGTGCACCGCTCATACGCCCCGGTCGCTTCGTGATCGGGGGTTTTGCGCCGATGGACCAAGTCTCCTTCTTGAGGAGAAACTCTTTTCAACCGTCTTCATTTTTCACAATATTTACAGCCAAAGGATTTGAATTTTTTCCTGTTTGTTATAAGATAGTTTCAATACTTTATTTGGAAAGTATTGGCGCCCCTATTTCTCCCTTGTAACAAGTTTTATTAAAGAACAGGAGAAAACAATGCCGGTACAATATCAATCCGATATTGAATCTATTCTTGCAAAGCGCTATGACAACGGCAACGATTATTGGACAACTCCGGATAAGCGCCTGAGCAAGGGCGGGTTGTTCTCCACCCTGGAGAGCGCGCTTTTGCTGCTGGAACTGGGCATGGAACCTTCCGACCCGTTGTTAAAAGAGGTCGCCGATCTGATATTTAGCGCATGGCGCGAAGATGGAAGGTTCAAGCTGTCGCCGGATGGCGCAATCTATCCCTGCCAGACCATTCACGCCGCCAACGTACTTTGCCACCTGGGATATGCGGCCGATGAGCGGCTTCAAAAAACATTGGGGCATCTTCTTGCCATACAGTACCAGGATGGCGGCTGGCGCTGTAACAAGTTCAGCTTTGGAAGAGGTCCGGAAACGGAGTTCTCCAACCCCGGACCGACTTTGATGGCGTTAAACGCGTTTCGATTTACTCCCTTTCTTCATACGGAACCGGCGCTCGATAAAGCCGTGGAATTTCTTTTGAACCATTGGACAATCCGCCAGCCGCTCGGCCCCTGCCATTATGGGATCGGCACGCTGTTTATGCAGGTGGAATACCCCTTTGCCAGTTACAATCTGTTCGCGTATGTGTATATCCTTTCCTTTTACGATAGGGCAAAAAAAGACGCGCGGTTTTTAGAGGCGTTTGCCGCTTTGAAATCCAAGCTTGTTGACGGTAAGATTGTGGCGGAACGTGTGAACCGAAAGCTCGCCGGGCTTACCTTTTGCAAAAAAGGGGAGCCAAGCGAGCTGGGTACCGCGCGCTACCACCAAATATTAAAGAACCTTGGCGCCTGCTGATTGTTACAGGCTTTGGCGATAGCCAATGTACCGCCCAAGAAAGGGGATAGCACATGGATGTTCTGATCCTATGCGACCGCGAAAGCGCGGGCGACGCGGGCTTCCACCTGCGCGAACAGGCGGAGGATGCCGTCCGGCAGGCGGGCTGCACGGTGCAAACCATTGTATTGAACAGCGACGAAATCAAGCCGTGCCTCGGCTGCTTTTCCTGCTGGGTCAAAACCCCGGGGCTCTGCATCATCACGAATGACGATGCGAACCGTGTATCCCGCGCGCAGATGCGGGCGGATGTAGTGGTGATCCTCTCCAAACTGACCTATGGCGGTTTCAGCGCCGATATAAAGGCATTCCTTGACCGGTGCATCCCCAATATATCGCCTTTTTTTGAAACCTATCACGGCGAAATGCATCACAAGATGCGCTATGAGAAGTTTCCGTACTGGATCGCCGTTGGATATGGGGAAAGCACGGAGGAGGAGCGCCAAACATTCCGGGAACTCGCCGAACGGAATGCCCTGAACATGCGGCCACCCAAGCAGTTCTGCCTCACCCCGCAAAGCGCCGGCGACTGCCCGGATGCCCGAAAAGAGCTGGGCCGGATTTTATCGGAGGAGGTGCGCGTATGACCCGCATTGTTGCAATCAACGGAAGCCCCAAGGCGAAGGAAAGCGTATCCGGCCTGCTGATAGAAAAAATGGAAGAACTCCTGGCTGTAAAAATCGACGTCGCGCAGGCGGTGCGGTTGATCCGGCCAGAAAAAGCCCCGGAAACCGTTCTGGAAACAATCGCGGGCATGCTGACTGCCGATGTGCTGTTGCTTGTGTTTCCACTCTATGTCGATTCGCTGCCCGCCCCGCTTATCCGGCTGCTCACACTGTTAGAGCAGGCGGCGAAGTCCGCGCGCGCGCCGTTGCCCAAAGTATACGCAATCTGCAACTGCGGCTTTTATGAGGCGGAACACGCCAGGCTTGCCCTACGGATGGCGCACCATTTCGCGCTCCGTTCCGGGTTTCCCTGGGGATACGGCATCGGCATCGGCTGCGGCGGTTTGGCGTACGCGTTAAGCAATAACATGGGAAAAGGCCCTGCGGCAACTCTTTATACCGCGCTGTGCGCGCTGGGGCAAGCAATCCGCGACAACAACGGAAGCGAACGCGAGGATGTGTTTGTGACGCCCAAAATCCCCCGCTTCCTTTACAAGCTGGGCGGGAACATGGGCTGGCGTCAAATGGCAAAGGCAAACGGCGTTCAGGATCAACTTTCCGCAAGGCCGCACAGTGCGGGTACAGGCAAGCAATAAAGCCGCATTCTGTCTCTACCGATACGCATAGAATCGGAATTCCCAACAGCAATGGGCAGGGGGATAGGACAATAGAAGACTGGAAGTTGAACCGTATTGGCGCGTGCGAACGCGGCGAAAACCCGATGGTGCTGGTGAAAATGAAAAGCGGTTTTGCCGTTATTGGCGATAACCAGTTCCTTCCGGGATACTGCGTTCTTCTCGGCTGGCCCAAAGCATCCTCCCTGAACGAATTGCCCATGCAGGCGCGGGTACAATACTTAACGGATATGACGCTTATCGGGGATGCGATCCTTACGGCCTGCAATCCGCTCCGTATCAATTACTCAATTTTAATGAATTCGGATCATTATTTGCATGCGCATATTGAAGCACGGTATGATTGGGAGCCGGAGGAGTTCCGGTCCCGGCCAAGCTATTGTTATCCGAAAGAGCAGCGGTACAGCCCCGAATATGCATACAGCGAAGCAAAATATGGCCCGTTGAAGCAAAGAATTGCGGAGGCGCTGCAGCTATTGATGGCGGAAAACGGAGATGGACAATAGCGCCGTAATCGGCAAAAGCGCTGGCTATTCACCATTGGAGATACAGTCGGGCATGATTTTACGAATATCGTCTGCGACAGCGAGACGGACCAAGTGGTCGGTTATATTCCTATCGCATAAGGTCACGGATATCTGCGCCGCGATATTTGCGCTAGCGGCAAATGGAAGCGCTTTGTTTTGCAGGGAGGATCTTCACATGAATTGGTTTGATAAAAACGATAATACGCCGCCTGTGATTTCTGCAAAATCACACATCAGTAGCAGCCACGGCAATAAGGAAACGCCTAAGGTGCCGCCCACTTGCCTGATCTTTGAAATGGGTATGGCAATGGCGCATTTGGAAACCGCATTTGCAGCAAGAACGCTCATGGAACGGCTGCCCTGCTTTTTAGAAAATCAAAAATGCCTTGATATCGCGGATATGGAGGGCGTCTGCTTTACGAGGGGCGGGTATGGTGCGCCTGCTGCGGTAGATACGCTGAAACCTTGCTTGCGCTGGGCGCAAAACAAATCATTATCGCCGGAATGTGCGGGGTGTTTTCCGAGCATGCGACAGTTGGCGATGTTGTAATTCCACATAAGATTTACAGCGAGGAAGGCACGTCGCAGCATTATGTTGAGAACCACGCCTGTTCCATTCCCGATCAGGCGCTTTATGAAAGCGCCGTTCATTTTTTTGACGGTAAGTTTCCCCTCCATACCAATGCGACGATTTCTTCGGACGCCATCTACCGCCAAACATACTATAAAGAAGCGTTGTGGCGGCAAAACGGCTGCATCGGCGTGGATATGGAGGCTTCCGCCCTGCTTTGCGTAAGCCGGTATTATGGGGTACCCGCCGTTTGCCTGTTGCTTGCTTCCGATAAGCACCCGCTCTCTGAAAACAGCCCGGACTGGGAATGGGGCGGCAAGGCGTTTGGCGATGCGCGGATGCGGTTCGTGGATACCTGCGTTGCCTTTGCAAGGCACTGCGCGCAAAACAATCCCGAGATCAGTGATTAGATTCTATGCCGGATTCCTTCTTGCCTGCATATTAAGCCCGTAATTGCCGGATAATCGCATAGCCCAAATAATCTGCAATGCGCATTGCCTGGTCATATATTCTGTCGTACTGCGCCGTGCTTTCATCATACTGGCGAGAAAAAATCAGCATTGCTTCCTCTTCGGTCAGGGAGAGAAAATTATAAAGCAATACCTGCAGCTCGGCTTTATCAATATTGCTGTTTGCGTTTCCCAGGATTTCAACAACATCGTCAAGCTGCTGATAGAGCCGCTGGTTTAGAACATTTGCTGTTTCCATGTCGCCCGTTGCCAGCGCTTCGCTCATTGCAAAAAGTGTGTTGTAATGCTCCGAGAGCACCCGCTCCAGCCGGGTTGCAACTGCGTTTCCGTACAGCGAGCCAAATACGCTTGCAATATCACTGGCGTTTTTCAGCATGCGGCGTTGCAAGACTGGAAGATGTTCCAGATCAAACAGCCTGCTGACAAACACGGTCCATGTCCAATGAACGAGGTCGGACCAATATCTGCGCAGTATATTGGAGAGTTCCACCTGATTTCGTAAAAAGCCAGTGCTGTCATTTGAAGCTCCCATGCCGATCAGCGTCCCCTTCCTGCATCGTCTGTTTCAGTCTATGTTTCAACCCGGGTTATAGCACAGGCAAAGGCGCAATACCAGAGATCATTGGGGCATCTTTCGCGCCCCTCCCTGTGTTATACTAAAGGAAATTCTTTACCATGGGGCAAATAATATGAGTATCCGAAGCACAGCCAAAGCCATCATCCTGCATAACGGCAAGGTATTGCTCAATAAATGCTGCGACAAACACAACGGCCGCTATTATTCCTTGCCTGGCGGCGGGCAAAACCAGTATGAGCCGCTTGAAGAGGCCGTCATCCGGGAATGCCTGGAGGAAACGGGGTATGCCGTAACGCCGGTCCGCTTTGCAGCGCTGTATGAGGAAATCTGCCTGGATGAAGAAATCCGGACGACTTATCCACAGTATGCACACAAGTTATACCACATCTTCGTCTGCGCTTTGGCGAGTGAAGACGTAATTGCCCCCACTGAAACCGACGATCTCCAACTGGGCGCCGTCTGGGTGGAGGTAGAGGAACTAAAAGACATCCGCCTGCTGCCAGGAGCGGTAGGCGCGCATCTGTTGGAGTTAATTGACGGCGCGCCGCCAATGTTCCTGGGTACGGAGCACATCCCTTTCAACCACGGATAATGTCACATCCGCATGCATCCTGGCACAAGACAAGTTTCTACAAAACCGCAAAAGCGCACGCATTTAGAAGATTTTTCTGGACGCGGGCGTTTTTTGATGTGGGGCAGGGGATGCGCCGGGGCAGTCAGGGTAGGTATTTTTCGGCGAGAAAATTCAGCTATATCTTATATAAAATAATTTTTGTCGTATATACTTTACATCAGGTAATTTTTATGCTACCATTTTTCCCATGGAGGCGATACTATGGGACGAAATATTCCAATAAAAGTTGCGCGCGCGCAGCTTGATATGACACAAAAGCATCTTGCCGAAATCGTAGGGATCTCCCGGCAAACGATAAATGCTATCGAACAAGGCGAGTATAACCCGACAATCAGGCTGTGCAGGGCAATCTGCAAAGCGCTGGGAAAAAGCCTTGATGAATTATTTGGGGAGGAAGCGTGCGATGAATAAGCAAAAATCCAATTTAGATGAAATGCAGGAGCAAAAGCTGCTAAAAATAGAGCACAACGCTGCCTGGCTTGCGTTTTGGGGCTTGTTGGCGGCAATTTTAGTGCAAACCATTCTTGGCGGCGAAGATGTTTGGCGCAATATCATTGCCGAATGGATCGTATTCATGTGCCTTTGTGTCTATTTGGTGATCGCCTGCATCAAAAACGGCATTTGGGACAGAAAATGGAAGCCCACTCTGAAAACGCATGCCATCCTCAGCTTCATTGCTGGTATTGCCTGCGGCGCCATATTATTTACCAGTTCGTATATCAAATATAACAAATTACTGGGGTCTGTTGCTACAGGGCTGTTCGTTTTTATTTTTACTTTTGCTGCAACGCTGGTTGTTCTTACAATCGCTGCATCCCTGTATCAGAAAAAGCGGAACAAGCTTGAGGCTGCGGGCGAAGACGAAGCCGACACGAACGAGTAAAAATTCGCTTAAGGATATCCATGGGCCGCCTTTGCAAAAGGGCGGCTTTTTTGTTATGCACAGTTATGTCGAAAAGTCTGGCGATAATAAGGATTGGGTCAACGCAGAGAGCCAAAATAAGCTCTGGATATGGCGTCAATTTGTATTTCGACACTTTCGTATTTTTTTTAACAAATAGATTGACATATATCTCACAAAGTTTTATAGTAGCTACTAAGGATAGCTACTATTGATGTATGCCTTCCTGCGCACCTATACAGCCGAATACGCAACCCCAATACTTGCAAGCCCATGCCGAAAACCGTATGATAAGAACAAACAAAGGAAAAAAGAGGATACGGCATGGGGGATATGATCAGCCGTCTCAGGGAATTTGGCTTTACGGAGACGGAAGCGAAAGTCTATATCGCGCTGCTGCAAAACGGGGACTGTACCGGGTACGAGGCGAGCAAATACGCGGGCGTGCCGCGCTCCAAGGTGTATGCGACACTGGAAGCGCTGGTCAGCCGCGGGATTTTAGCCACTGCGCTGCGGGAGAAGACAAGCGTCTACCGCGCCAAGCCCATTGAACAGCTCGTAGCGCTCATCCGCAACCAGACGGAGGACGCGCTCACCCGGCTTGAAGAAGAGGCCCGCGTGTTTGAGGCTCCCCGGGACGGCGAACAGATCTGGCAGCTGACGGGCTACCAAAGCATCCTCAACAAGTGCCGGCAACTCATTGAGGACGCAAATCAGGAAGTCTTGATCCAGATCTGGAAGCAGGACCTGGACGCCCGGCTGGAGCAGTGTATCATGAAAAAGCAGGCTGAGCTTGGGCGCGTGCTCGTCATCCTCTACGATGAAGAGGAAACGTATGAGACCGTCATCAAGCAGTTTTACCCGCACGGGTTTGAACGGGATAAAATGCACGACGCGGGTTCCCGGTGGATCACTATCTCCGCGGACTCAAAGGAGATGGTGCATGTCTCCATCCAGAGCAAGGAGCGGGCAACCGCCATATTTACCCGCAACGCGAGCATGGTGTTTTTCGCGAACGAGTACATCAAGCACGATGCGTACTGTTTACGACTGATCGAGCATATGGGGGAGCGTGTAAAAGCGGTATTCGGTGAAGATATGGAAGGGATACGCGATGTGTTTGCCATCCAATAATACAATTGGGGGAGCTCATCATGACAATCGTAACCATCATATTGATCCTGGTCGTCCTGGTCAATGGCGCGTTTGCATTCATGTTTATCCGGGACCTCATCCGCCACAAGGGCCAGACCATGAAAGAGCACGGCAATCCCTTTGCCATGGCCATTTCTGAATTTGTTATCTTTCTTCTTTCTACATTCGGCGTTTCGGATTTTGCCATAGGCGCTTCGCTCTACCCGCGCTTGAAGTGGGTGGAGGATAAAAAGCTGCCCGGCACCCTCAACACCGCCTGCGTCATTCCCGTGGCGGTCATGGCGCTTGCCTATATTTCCAGCATCGAAGTCGGCTACGCGACCCTCATCATCGCCATCGTCGCGCAGGTCGTAGGCGCGTATGTCAGCCCCCGCTTTGTGGTCAAGCTGCCTGTCACCATCATCAAGCGCTTTATTTCCGTGGGCCTGTTCGTCGCCGCCGCCATGATCCTGGCCGGCAAGTTCAACATTTTCCCGACCGGCGGCGACGCGACGAGCCTGACCGGCTTCAAGCTCGTGCTGCTTGGCGTATTGTCCCTCGTCTATGGCGCGCTCAACAACATCGGCATCGGTTCCTATGCGCTGACCATGGCCACCGTTTACGCGCTGGGCCTCAACCCCGGCGTGGCGTTCCCCATCATGATGGGCGCGTGCACGTTCTCCGTACCCGTAGGCAGCATGCAGTTCGTGAAGCTGGACAGCTACTCCCGTAAAATCACGCTGTTCGCCGCCACCGCCGGCGTTGTGGGCGTGCTGGTCGCCGCGTTTGTGGTGAAGAGCCTGGATGTTTCCGCGCTCCAGTGGCTGGTTGCCGCCGTGATCATCTACAGCGCGATCACGATGCTGCTGAGCACCCGCAAGAAAGCCGAGCCCGCCAAGACGGAAGCTTGAGCTGCGGAAAGGTGATGGTATCAATGGAAATCCTTGTTCTCAAGCAGGAAGACATGCAGGCCGTATTCTCCATGAAGGATGCCGTGCAGGCCGATAAAGACGCGCTCGCCATCTATTCCGCGGGCAAAAGCGATATTCCGCTGCGCGTCAACCTCAACGTGCCGGAGCACGAAGGCCAAAGCCTGTACATGCCCGGCTACGCGGCGGAGGCAAACGCTCTTGGCGTAAAGATTGTTTCCGTCTACCCGCGCAACATTGAAAAAGGGCTCACCAGCGTCCCCGCCACAATGGTGCTGGTCAACCATGAAACCGGCGAGGTGTGCGGCCTGATGGACGGCACCTACCTGACCCGCGTGCGTACGGGCGCGGTCTCGGGCGCAGCGACGGACCTCCTGGCCCGCAGGGACGCAAGCGTGTTCGCGCTCTTTGGCACGGGCGGACAGGCCGAAAGCCAATTGGAAGCCGTGCTCACCGTGCGGCCCATCAAGGAAGTGCGCGTGTTTGACATCAGCGCCGAACGCGCGGAGCGCTTTGCCCTGCGCATGGCGGAACAATTCTCCACAAGGTTCGGCGTGTTCATTTCCGCCGCCGCCACGGCGGAGGAAGCCGTCACAAACGCGGACGTCATCACCTGCGTCACCACCAGCAGCCGCCCCGTGTTCGACGGCAGGCTGGTGAAAAAAGGTGCGCACATCAACGGCGTCGGCGCGTACACGCCCGAAATGCAGGAGATCGACGAGTACGCCCTCCTCCACGCGGACAAGGTGTATGTGGATACGCGAAACGGCGCGCTCAATGAAGCGGGGGACCTCATCAAGCCCATTCAAAAAGGCACGTTCAGCGCCGACCGGCTCACAGGGGAACTGGGCGAGGTCGTCTTAGGGAAAGTGCCCGGCAGGGAGCGGGAGGATGAAATCACGCTCTTCAAGACCACCGGCAGCGCCGTGATGGATGTTGTGACCGCCCGCCGCATCTATGAAGCGGCAAAACGGCAGGGCATCGGTACGATCGTATCGTTCTAGAGAAATTACGTTGGGGCTCTAAGGCTCACAGTTTGCAATGGTCGTGCAGGATGCACTCCCTTGCTCACTGGGAACTGCGCCGCGCTTCATCCGTCACAGGCGGCGCTTGGCTACGTCCCCCAAACCCCGCTTAGGGGCGTAACGCCCCTAAGTACCCTCTTTACAAACGCCCTATTCCTGCAAACGTAAGGGACGGATATCATCTGATATCCGTCCCTCACCCATTGAGCTATTCAAACGCACCCGGGCGCTATCCCAGGTACGCCTCCTTCACCATATCGTCTTCGAGCAGCTCCGCACCCGTGCCGCTCAATACCACGCTGCCTGTCTGCAGCACATACGCGCGGTCAGAAATTTTCAGCGCTTTTTTTGCGTTCTGTTCCACCAGCAGTACGGTAATGCCCTGGGCGTTGAGTTCCCGGATGGAAGAGAATATCTGCCGTACCAGCATAGGCGCAAGACCCATACTCGGCTCATCCATCAGCAGCGTTTCAGGCTCGCTCATCAACGCCCGGCCAATCGCGAGCATCTGCTGCTCGCCGCCCGAAAGCGTGCCGCCGCGCTGTTTTCTGCGCTCCAACAGCCGTGGGAACAGCGTAAATACGCGCTGCTTGCTGTTTTCGATGCGCTTTGCGTCGGTAAAGCGGAACGCGCCCATCTCCAGATTTTCCTCCACTGTCATGGCGGGGAAAATCTTGCGTCCCTCGGGTACGTGCGCGATGCCGCGCTCCACCACCTCATGCGCGGGAAGCTTGCTAATCACTTCGCCTTTGTAGGTGATTTCCCCTGTCTGCGGCTTGAGCTGGGAAGAAACGGTCTTAAGCGTCGTCGTCTTTCCCGCGCCGTTGGAGCCGATCAGCGTAACGATCTCGCCCTTCTTCACCTCAAAGGAAACATCTCGCAGCGCGCAGATTTTGTTATAATACGTACTCACGCCGGAAAGCGTAAGGATTGTCTGCTTTTCTTCCATGCCCGGCCCCCTTACTCATCCTCGTCATCGCCCAGATACGCGGCCACTACCTTTTCGTCGCTCCGGATCTCATCGGGCGTGCCGTCTGCAATCTTGACCCCGTAATTGAACACGGCGATCCTGTCCGAAAGCCCCATCACAAGCTTCATATCATGCTCAATAAGCAGTATGGTATGCCCAAGTTCATCCCGAAGCCGGACGATGAAGTTCTTCATTTCTTCCGTTTCCCTGGGGTTCAGCCCCGCCGCAGGTTCATCCAGCAGCAGGAGCTTGGGCTCAATCGCCAGCGCGCGGGCAATCTCAAGCCGCCGCTGATCGCCATACGGCAGGTTCTTTGCAAGCTCGTTTTCCTTGCCCGCAAGCCCTACGTACTTTAACAACTCCGCTGCGCGCTCATACTGCTCTTTTTCTTCCCGCTTCATGCGCGCGGTGGAAGCGACAATATCAAACAGGCTCGCTTTCATGTGCATATTGCGCGCTACCAGGATGTTTTCCACCGTCAGCATGTTCTGAAACAGGCGGATATTCTGAAATGTCCGCGCAATCCTGCACAGCGCCACCTTTTCCGGCGTGAGCCTGGTAAGCGGTTGTCCGTCGAAGCGTATGGAGCCTTCATCCGGCGCGTAATACCCGCTGATCATGTTGAAGAACGTCGTCTTTCCCGCGCCGTTGGGGCCGATGACGCTTACGATCTGCCTATGCTCCATTGAAAAATCTACGCTGTCTATCGCTGTCAGGCCGCCAAACGTCTTGGTCAGCGCTTTCACTTCCAGCAATGCCATGTGCAACCCTCCCGTTTACGGTTGGAACGATGGGGACAGCGTCCCCATCCCCCTGCCAAAGGGACACGTCCCTTTGGAATCCCAAACCAATCTATCATTTTCACCTTGTTTAAAACTTCTCCGGGATTCCAAAGGGGTGTAACACTCCTTTGACAGAGGCCCGGAGGCAAAGCCTCCAGCGTCCATTACTTCGTCTCGGCCGCTTCCGCCTGCGCCTTTTTCCCGCGGAAGAAGTTTTTAATGTAGCGCATGCTCCGCTGCGCGGGCAGGAAGCCCTGCGGGCGGAAGATGCACATCAAGATCAGGATCAGCCCGAACACCATCTTTTCATATTTCGCCGGGTCAAGCTGAGAAGGGATGGTGAGTATGCCCGTGGCCGAAAGCTGGGTGAGGAACGAGGAAACCTCCTTCAATACGTGCAGCTGCAGCAATATAACCGCGACTGCGCCCAGCACCACACCGGAGATACTGCCCATGCCGCCCATGATGACCATGGCAAGTATGCCGATAGACTCCATGAATCCAAAGCTGGAGGGATCTATAAACGTCTGCTTGGAGGCGAAGAATACGCCCATCATGCCGGCAAGCCCCGCGCCCAGCGTGAAAGCCAACAGCTTCATTTTCACCACCGGTATGCCCATGGTCTTTGCGGCGAGCTCATCCTCGCGGATAGCGACAAACGCGCGCCCGACGCGGGAATTGTTGATACGCCGGACACACAGCACCGTAAGCCCAAGAAGTATGAGCACAATAAAATAAAAATGGATGGGCTGATTGAGTTCAATGCCAAACAGCTTGGGCGGTTCGATCGGCGTAATGCCGCGCGGGCCGTTTGTAAGGTTGATCGGCTTATCCAGGTTGTTGAAGAGAATGCGGATAATTTCCGCAAACCCCAATGTCACAATGGCAAGATAATCCCCCTTGAGCCTGAGTACCGGCAGCCCCAGCAGGAAGCCGACAAGCGCCGACACACAGAAGCCCAGTATCAAAAACAGCCAGAAAAAGTTGCCGGATACGGGGAACAGCGGCGTTCCCGCTGAAATAAAGTTGTTGGCCTGCGTGGAAGCGAATATGGCGTAGGAATACGCGCCCACCGCGTAGAACGCCACATACCCAAGGTTCAATAGCCCCGCAAAGCCGACGACAATGTTCAGCCCGATCGCCAGTATGGCATAAATGCCGATCTGGGTCACGATATCCTGATAATAGCCATTATTAAGCCCTACAACAGGCATGATTACAAGCAGATCCGCAAGGCCGATGATAAGCTTCCACTTCTGTTCGATCAGCGTGCTACGATAGAGCACCAACAGCGAAAGCAGGAACAACACAAACACGATGCCGTTCCTGTTGAATACCAGAAACAACGCGGGCATGAGGAGTATGAACAGCAGTTGTGCCAGCTTTGTGCCTGAAAACTGCAACAGACCACGAAAGAACTGTTTCATATGCTACACCTTCTCTCCCGCAGGCTTACCCAACAGGCCGCTGGGTTTGAATATGAGTATGAGTATGAGCACAGCGAATGCGAACACATCCTTATACTCCGACCCAAACACGCCACCGGTCAACGCGCCCAACGTCGCTGCGCCCAATACCTCCAGCAAGCCCATTACGATGCCGCCGATCATCGCGCCCGGTATGGAGCCGATGCCGCCGAACACCGCCGCCGTGAACGCCTTCATGCCCAAGATATAGCCGACATACGGGTGAATGAGCGTGTACTGTACGGAAAACAGCGTACCCGCGGCGCCGCCCATGCCCGCGCCGATTAAGAACGTAAGGGAAATCACACGGTTAACGTTGATGCCCATCAGCTCCGCCGTGCTTCTGTCCTGCGCGCAAGCGCGCATGGCCTTGCCCCATTTGTGTTTGGTAACAAACAGGTGCAGCGCAAGCATGATAATAATAGCGATGCCGAATATGTAGAGCACTTTCTCAGGCAGCTTCACCCCTCCCGGCAGCGTGAACTCACGCTGAAACAGCAGCGGTGTGGAAAGATAGAACGCGTTCTTCCACAGCCCCTCCACCAGGCGCACAAAATCCTGCAAAAAGAAAGATACGCCTATGGCGGAGATAAACGGCACCAGCTTGGGCGCGCTGCGCAACGGCTTATAGGCAATGCGTTCGATGAACACGCCCAGCGTTCCGCTGAACACCATTGCGATCAGTATGGAAAGAAGCAGCGCAACCGCCGGGGGCATCCCCGGAAGCATGCCCTGGTTTTCCAAAAACAGCAGCACTTCCGTTCCGGCAAACGCGCCGAACATGAAAATTTCGCTGTGCGCGAAATTGATGAATTCCAGAATACCGTATACCATGGTATAGCCCAATGCGACGATCGCGTATACAAACCCGAGCGTCAGGCCATCCATGATCAGTTGTGGAAGCATGGATACGATCTGGTCCATTCGGTTCTCGACCTTTCCGTATGATGCGCTGCCTTTCTTTTTACCCAAAGAACTGCAACAAAAAGCACAAAGAATGCGCAAGTGTCCTATATAGGAGTTGTGGGGCCTTTCCCCACAACCCCTGAAAGAATTAGATTACTTGAGGAAGTCGCCGGCCGGGACGGCCTTGACCATGGTAGCGGGATAGGCGTTGGCATCGAAGCGGGAGACGTAAATGACGCCTTCGAGGTTATCGCCCTTTTCATTATAGGTAACGGTGGTGGCGATGCCGACAAACCCGCTGGTGGTGGCGATGGCGTCGGTCACCTGGTCACGGCTGGGCTTTTTACCGCCGTTGGCTGCAATAGCATTCTTGATACCGTTGAGAGCGACGTTCATCGCATCATAGCCGTAGAACGCGTAGCCTTCGGGTTTCTTGTTGAACTTCCCCTCGTACTTTGCCACGAACGCCGCGCCTTCGGGCGTGCCGGAGGCATCGGCGGCAGTAGAGGTATAGAGAGCGCCGACCACGGCGTCGCCTGCGATGTTGGCAAGTTCCGCGCTATCCAGTCCATCCGGGCCCATGAACTTGACGGTGATGCCCTTCTGTGCAAGCTGTTTGATGAGCAGTGCGCCCTCGGGGTACATGCCGCCGAAGTATACGGCTTCCGCGCCGGACGCGCGGACTTTTTCTTCCACGGCGGAAAAGTCGCTCTCACCGGGGGTGATGCCTTCGTTGCCAAGGACCTGGCCGCCGATTTCGGCAAAGTGCTTGCTGAATTCATCCGCAACGCCCTGGCCGTAGGTCGTCTTATCATTGATAACGAATACGCTCTTCGCGCCCGCCTCATTGAACATGTACTCGGCGCCGGCAGGACCCTGTCCATCGTCACGGGCGCAGATACGGGTTACGTTTTTGAGTCCTCGTTCGGTTACATCCACTGCGGTATTGGCCGGGGAGACCATGGCAAGGTTCTTTTCCGCGTACACTTCGGAGGAGGGGATGGCGACGCCAGAGTTAAGGTGGCCTACGACAGCCAGGATATCCTCCTCCAGTATCATCTTACGGGCGACGCTGACTCCCACCTTGGGGTCGGCCTGGTCATCCTGCGGCGCGAGCTGCAGGGTGAAGCCCAGCGCCTTAAATTCTTCTGCGCGTTCTTCAAGCGCCATCTGAGCGCCATTCTTGATTGCCTCGCCCATTGCGGCCTGTGAGCCGGAAAGGGGAGAAACGCTTGCCACCTTGATAACGTTGCCTCCGCTTGAGCAGCCGGAGAGCGCGCCAACAAGCAGCATTGCCGTGAGCAGCCACACAACCGTTTTCTTCATATAGAAAATCCTCCTTTATATTGCTTGCGGCCGGTTGCAGCGGCGCGCAATGCTTTACGGCGGCCTTCCGAGCGGGGAAATAAAAAAAGCTTCCGGCAGGCAACTATTTGCCATTCGGAAGCGACATTGCTTCATGCTATAAATAAATATTGTTCATTCTACTGCGCGGATATATGCCTGTCAAGGACTTCGTCACGATAAAATGAATTTTTGATAAAATAAAATTGCAAAAACAATAACGCGGATGACGGATATTGGAGCGTGCTATCCAATCTTTTACACTTTTTCCCGGCCTGCCGGGCCACAAACCGCTTCCGGGGATCAAACGGAATTGCGCATCTTTATTCCCATTGTTTCAATCCTCTTAAAAAAGCAGGCGGGCAGATAACCAAAGAGGCAGTTTTCCCGCCGTTTGGCGCGATTGGAGTCAGACTGGAACTTGTTTTTACGGATTTGTTTTGTTATGATAGTGAGATAGAATATATGGTACAAGCCCGAGGTTGCGTATCCGCTTAAGGCGGATATTTTTCGCGTGGCGAAAAAGCAAAGCGGCGTTTGGGCTTATTGGGCATGGCAGGACCGAAAGAACGGGGGAGCGGAATGGATCAGGCAAAATCGGTATGGACGCGTACCTGTGAACTATTGAAAGCGGAGGTCAACGGCATCAGCTACAATACGTTCATCGATGTATTGGCGCCCCTTGCGATTTCCGGAAATTCGCTTATCCTGCAATCGCCCAACGAAATGATTCAATCCACCATCGAAAAATACTATATCGCCACCATTCGCGCATGCGCCTTGCAGGCCGCCGAAGGGATAGACAATGTCACCGTCGTACCCCCGAGCGAGCGCGGCCTCTATGTCAAGGAGGATACCAGCGATTACAGCTACTGCAACCTGTTTGCAAAATATACGTTCAATACCTTTGTCATCGGCGGTTCCAACTATTTCGCGCACGCCGCGGCCCTTGCCGTGGCGCAGAACCCCGCCCGCTCCTACAACCCGCTCTTCCTTTACGGCGGCGTGGGCCTGGGGAAGACGCACTTGATGCACGCCATCGGCCACCATGTGCGGGAAAACAATCCGCGCGCGCGCGTCATGTACGTGACAAGCGAGACGTTCACCAACGAAATGATCCAGTCCATCTCCACCAACCGCAACAAAGAGTTCCGCAACCGTTACCGCAACGCGGACGTGCTGATGGTGGACGATATTCAGTTTATCGCGCGCAAAGAAGGCGTGCAGGAAGAATTCTTCCACACATTCAATGCGCTCCACGCCGCCAACAAGCAGATCATCATCTCCTCCGATAAGCCGCCGCGCGAAATCGCGCAGCTGGAGGAACGCTTAAGGTCCCGTTTTGAATGGGGCCTCATTGCCGATATTCAGCCGCCGGATCTGGAAACGCGTATCGCGATATTAAAGCGCCGCGCGGATGAAGAAAAAATGCATGTGCCGGACAGTGTATTGGAATACATTGCCGAGCGCGTGCAGTCTAACATCCGTGAGCTCGAAGGTCTGTTGACCCGCGTCATCGCCTACGCGCAGTTCAACCGCATGTCGCTGGATGTGCACGTCGCCGCCACCGCGCTAAAGGACATGCTCCCCAACGACGCGCCGCGCGTTCTGACGCCGGTGCTTATTCAGGAAACCGTCGCCGCCTACTACGGCCTGCCCGTCGAGTCCTTCACCGCAAAGCGCAGGGATCAGGAAGTCGCCTTCCCGCGCCAGATCGCCATGTATCTTTCCCGGTGCATGACGGACTGGAGCCTGCCCAAGATCGGCGATGCGTTCGGCGGACGCAACCACACCACCGTCATGCACGCGCATGAAAAGATCACCGAGCAGATGAAGGGCGACCCCACGCTTTCCGCGACCATCGCCGATCTGAAAAAAAGGCTGATTTCTAATTAATAGGTACGATCCTTTTCTTTCTACGAAAGAAAAGGATCAAAAGAAAGCGGATATATCATATCTACCATTTATAGATATAGATACTTTTACAGTATGTTGGGATTTCCAAGGGACGAGTCCCTTGGATGGGGTTTCAGGGGCAACGCCCCTGACGTACTACATACCTATACTATCTCTAAATTTTACGTTATTTTCTCTTTTCCGACATGATTTTAACCAATTATTGCTTTGAGGTTTTTACAAAGAACCTTTATAATGATATACAGCGTTGCATATCCACAATTTGTGCACGGGGGGTGTGCACGGATTGTGCCCAGTGTTGACTGTGTGCATGCTGTGTACATCCGGACAAGTTATCCATAGGCGGTGCACAACAAAGCGCACAGGAATTTCTTTTGGCGTTGTCTTGCCGCGGACAGGTTATGCACACAATGCAGAGCCCCTACTACTACTCCTACTACACTCCTAAATGATTGAGAGGGGTATGCGCGCGCAAAGCTGTGCACAACTACCTTCCTGTGTATAGCCTTTGCCATGAATGCATACACTTTCCATCGGCGAAATGCATTGCGCCAAAATAAAAGTTTCCCGTATGCTGATTTGACATATATTGGGATATTTTTACATTCTGCGCGTTTCGCGCACGGATGGTGTGTTTATAACTTACCCGGACTCATAGTTGCTTACTTACCTTCAGGAGGACATAACGGATGAAACTATTGATGGACGTCAAAACATTGAACGCGGGAATCGCGACGGTTGTAAAATCGCTTTCTTCTAGGCCCGCCATACCGGTGCTGGAGGGCATTTATCTTTCGGCCACTTCAGAAGGGCTGCTGTTGCGGTGCTCGGACCTTTCTTTACAGATCGAAAGCATTGTGGCGGCCACAGTAGAGGAAGAAGGGACGACGGTTGTACCCGGCCGCCTGTTTGCGGAAATCTGCCGCAAGCTGCCTGAGGAAACGGTGGACATCCGTTTGGACGGGCACACGCTTTTGTTAAAATCCGGGCGCGCGCGTACCACGCTCCAATGCATGGACGCAAAGGAATATCCGGATATGGCGCTCACAGGAAAAGCGCAGACGCTGCATATCCCGCAGGCCGCGTTAAAGGATATGATCCGGCAGACGGTGTTTGCGACGGCGCAGGAAGAGAGCAAGCCCATATTGACGGGCGTACTGTGCGAGCTTTCCGGCAATGAATTAACCACGGTGGCGCTGGATGGATTCCGGCTTGCTTTAAGGCGCTTTCTCCTGGGGCAGAGCTTTGAAAAAAGGGAAGCGGTGGTGCCCAACAAATCCTTTGTGGAAATTTCAAGGACATTGCTGGACAGCGAGGAAAATGTGGAAGTCCAGTTCTCCCCCACGCATCTTTTGATCGATATGGGGCATACGCGCATCATCAGCAGGCTATTGGACGGCGATTTTATCCGTTACAAGAGCATCCTGCCGCAGGATCATATCACGCGCGTGCGCGTGAACCGCAACGAGCTGCTGGAAAGCATTGACCGCGCGATTTTGATGGCGCGCGAAGGCAACAACAATCTGGTACGCTTCTCCATTACGGAGGATTCGTTGAAGCTCTTCGCCAACAGCGCCATGGGCCGTATTGACGAGGAGATCACGATTCATCTCAACGGCGATCCCATTGAAATCGCGTTCAACGCCCGTTATTTCTGCGATGTATTGAAAGTGCTTTCGGATGAGGAAGTATTCCTGGATATGAACAACAACGTAAGCCCGTGCGTGGTGCGGCCAACCCAGGGAGACGCGTATTATTATCTCATTTTGCCCGTGCGTATTTTTGCATAAGAGATTAGGGTTAGGATATGTTGGAGGCTTTGCCTCCAAGCCACCGTTTAGGGCCGTTACGGCCCTAAAAACCCGTTTCGTAAACACATTAGAATTAGGGTGTTTACGATGAAGGGATTCCAAGGGACGTGTCCCTTGGGTGGGGTATTAGGGGCAAAGCCCCTAAACAAATCTTTAGCATGAACAAAAGCCTTCGCGTCATATCTTGATGCGAAGGCTTTTGCATGCTGTCAAATAAAAGAATGTCGCGCGCCGGCGGGAAGGGAATGCGACTATTCTACGGTTTTGAGCTTATCCAGGCATTCGTGGCAAATGTTTTTGCCCTGGAAGCTTACAAGGTCATTCGCGTTATCGCAAAAAAAACAAGCGGGATGGTACTTTTTGAGAATAATGGTTTCCTTGTCGACGAAGATTTCAATGGAGTCCTTGATATCGATGCCCAAAGTCCTGCGCAGTTCGATCGGGATCACGACCCGGCCGAGAGTATCCATTTTCCGAACAATGCCCGTAGATTTCATGTTGCAATCCTCTCTATCACCTTAATTGTGAAAGGCAGGCTGAACCTCCCACATATTATCAATAATACACATAATCCGTGCAAACAGTCAATATAATTGTCAATGAGATTACGGCATATATGTAAACAATGTCGTTTTTTGCAAAAAAAAGACGGAGGTGGGCGCTATGATGAGCTGGATATGGTGCATCCTTTTCTGCCTTGGCGCGGTATGGACTACGATGCGCCTGGGCGGGGATGCAGCGATTTCAGCCATGCTCACAGGCGCGCAGGAAAGCGTCACGCTTTGTTTTTCGCTTGCCGGTTCTTATATGCTCTGGATGGGCCTGTTGGGGGTAGCGGAGCGTGCGGGGCTTATTAAGGCGCTCAGCCGCGCGCTCAAAAAACCATGCGAATGGCTGTTCCCCGGGGCGGGGGAGGCGACGGGAGCAATTACGCTCAATATGGCGGCAAACATATTGGGCATGGGCAACGCGGCAACGCCGTTTGGCCTTGAAGCCATGCGGCTCATGCAAAAGCAGAACCCGTACAAACGGCGGGCGACAAACGCCATGTGCGTGTTCCTTGCCATTAACGCCTCGGCGCTCGAGGTGCTGCCCACCACCATGATCGGCATGCGGGCTTCCTACGGTTCCCTGCAGCCCGGTGCAATACTGTTGCCCACATTCATTTCTTCCACGTTTGCGACGCTTATTACGGCAATACTATGCGTTGCATTGGTGAGGCGAAGATGATGGCGGCAATTATCCCGCTGCTTGCGGTGGCGGTTGTCATTTACGCGATCATCAAAAAGGTGGACGTATACGACGCGTTTGTCAAAGGCGCGATCGAAGGCCTGCCGGTGCTCTACCGCGTGCTTCCCTACATGGCGGCCATGCTCATCTGCATCCGCCTGCTTCGGGATAGCGGCGCTATGGAAGCTATCACAAGCGTTCTCAAGGGCCCCATGCAGGCGATGGGCTTTCCACCCGAGCTGTTGCCGCTTTCCCTGCTGCGCCCGCTTTCGGGCAGCGGCTCCATGGCCCTGGTCGCGGATATTTTTCAAAACTTCGGTACGGATTCCGTGCTTGGGCTGATGGCATCCACCATGATGGGCTCTACTGAAACTATATTCTATACCCTTGCGCTTTATTTCGGTTCCGTAGGTATACAGGAAACGCGCTTTACATTGCCTGTAGCCCTGATTTCCACCGTGCTGTCCACCATAGGCAGCGTAATTGTCTGCAACTGGCTGTTCTTGTAGGGAAGAATGAAAGAAATGGAATATGGCCGAATTATGGCCGATTGTGACGGGCTGATTCCTTTTCATAGGGAATCGTGGTATACTGTTTTTCGTAACTTATGGAATTAAAGGAGTATCCATGCACGTTTCAGCTTATCCCTTTCCCGCCGCGCTGATGGAAAAGCAGTATCATAACCGGACAGTCATTGTCGTAGACGTTTTGCGCGCAACAACCTGCATGGTGGAAGCGCTTCAGAATGGCGCGAACCAGGTGATTCCTGCGCGCGATCCGGGGGAAGCGATGGCATTTGCGGGGCACTTGGGCAGGAAAGAAAGCCTGCTGACCGGCGAACGCGGCGGCCTTCGGATGCCGGATTTTGATTTGGGCAATTCGCCTTTGGAATTTACGGCCCAGATAGTCAAAGGAAAAACGGTGGTGATCTCCACCACCAACGGAACCGCCGCCATCCACGCTGCGCGCAACGCTTCCAAGCTCTATATCGGCTGCATGCGCAACCGTACCGCCGTCGCCCGCGCTGCGGTGAAGGATGGACAGGATATTACGGTAATCTGCGCCGGAACGGAAGGAGAGTGTTCCGCGGACGATATGGTCGCCGCGGGCGCTATTTTGCATGCGATTTGCATTGAACTGAACGAGGATATCACGTTCAACGATTTTGCGCGCATCTGTATGCTGACGTATACCGCCTGGAAAAAGGGGGAGGCGGATCTAACCGTCACCACCCATTACAACAGGCTAAAAGATTTAGGCTTTGACGCGGATCTCGCGTTCTGCTTTGAAGAGGATCAGACCGGCATTGCGCCCAAGTACGAAAACGGAAGTATCCGGGCGGTATAGTTTTATTTTAGCGGCTCTGCCTCCAAACCCACTCCGAAAACGCCCAAGGTAGATCTACCAGTAATGTAAGGGGCTCTCACGGTACCGTGAGAGCCCCTTTTCTACTCTTATTATATCATGTAAATAAATGTAAAACAAGAATGTTCTTTTCTTACAGCACCTGCTATGCTGTCTTTATCTCCATTACAATGCAAGGAGGAAACGCCATGACGCCTGCGGAATGCTACAACGGATTGCTCGCGCAAAAGCTGATTGAGGAATTTGAAAAGCGCAACATGGAGGGCCATTATTGCAAGACAAAGGAGGACGCCCTGAAAAAACTGACCGAGCTCATCCCCAAAGGATCGGTTGTTTCCTACGGCGGTTCGCTTACCCTGAAGGAAATGGGGGCGATAGAAGCGTTTCATAACGGCGACTATCGCTTTTTAGACCCAAATGCCGTCACCGGGGCAAAGGAAAAAGAGCGCGTAGCGCATGAAGCGCTGGCTGCGGATTATTTTTTGATGAGCGCAAACGCCATTACCATGGCGGGCGAGCTGGTAAACGCGGACGGTATCGGCAACAGGGTGGGCGCGCTTTGTTTCGGTCCGAAACATGTTATGATCGTCGCGGGGATGAATAAGGTGGAACCCAATCTGGACTCAGCCATACAGCGGGTGAAAACAAAAACGGCGCAACAATGCCTGACGCTGTTTAGGCAGGATTATGCGTCTTTTGACGAGCTCCGACAGTCCGCGGAAAGAATTATCAGCCAGCTTGTCATCACAAATATGGCGACAATGAAGGGGCGCATTAAAATTATTTTAGTGGATGAGAATTTGGGAATGTAGGACATTCAAAAGGAGAGACGTTCCTCTCCTTTTTCGCGCCGTCTATTCTCCGATTACAGACTGCTGTTCACTTTCTTCTTCCAGTTGGTCAAGGTATTGGCGCAATGTCAGTTCCAGCCTGGCGCAGAATTGTTGCTCTGCGCCAGGGAAAAACCCCAGCGCCTTGAACGCGCGAAGAGACCGCGTGTTTTCCGGGTGGATGTTGGCGACGACTCGCTGCATGCGCCACTCGAAAAACGCATGGCGCAACGCGTGGGCTACGGCGGTGGTGCCGATGCCGCGCCCCCATTGCCGCTTTTCGCCGATGACGACGACGATCTCTGCGACAGGGCCGCGCTTGTTTAGGCGCAAAAAGCCTATGGGCGCGCCGCCGGGCAGGCAGACCATAAACAGTGCGCCGTCCTGGTTGAATAGATGCGTCAGGGTGGGGAGGGGGCACCGCTCCAGCGCCTGCTCCACCGCGGTTGCGGTATGCCGGTCTTCGTGCAGGTATTTCGTGATTTCGCTGTCATTGAGCCACCGGATGATGCAGTGGGCGTCGCTCCGTTCGATCGTTGGGCGCAAAAAAATATGAGAAGCTTTCATTATATCGTTCCCTTTCAAATACAACAAAAGCCTTTCATAGTGGATGCCGGCAATCTATGACGGTTCTTTTTATTCAGTTACCGCCATTCTAAAGAGGATTTGGGTTTGATGCAACCCGCCAAAACCTACGTTGCGCCAAAAAGCCGCGTCTTTGCTCAGCTTTCCTGCCGTTTTCTCCTGAAACGTGCCCTTTGCGTACGCTGCTATACGAAACCGGGTTTTCGTTGACATTTAGTTCGCCAGAGCATATACTACATATAGTTGATCAATCATTCAACTAAAGGAGGATAGAAATGGCTCCTTATTTTTCAGATATCGATCGGTGTGATTGCAATATCATCCACGAGGATGTCGTCAACGATGTCCGGGAAAACATGCCGGATGAAGATAATTTAATTGACCTTGCGGATCTGTTTAAGGTGTTCGGCGATTCGACCCGGGTCAAAATCCTCTGCGCGCTGTTCCGCGCCGAAATGTGCGTCTGCGATATCGCGGTGCTGCTGGGCATGACCAAATCCGCGATCTCCCATCAGCTCAGGGTGCTCAAGCAGTCCAAGCTCGTCACCTACCGAAAAGACGGGAAGGTCGTCTATTACTCCCTTGCGGACGATCATGTGAAGACGATTTTTGACCAAGGACTGCTCCATGTTTGCGAATAACAGACTGAACTTGCAAAAACAAACCTTTCTTTTACTCAAACGGTTGAATAATAACTCAATTATTCAACCGATATAAGATTTTAAGGAGACGGGAGTATGGAAGCTGCAATCAAAAAGGAATTCTTGTTGGAAGGGCTTTGCTGCGGCAACTGCGCCGCGAAAATCGAGCGGGACGTCGGCAAATTAGAGGGCGTTTCCGCCGCTTCGGTGGATTTTGTGTCCAAGACCCTCACCATGGAAATAGCGGAGGATACGAAAGCCAACAGCCTGATCGCGCAGGCCGATGCAATCGTAAAGCGGCACGATCCGGAGATCGTGATGAACGAAAAGGAAACCGCGCAGCCCGGGAAAAAGACGCTTTACCTGCTGGGGCTATGCTGCGGTGACTGTGCGCAGAAGATTGAAGCGTCGGTCGGCCGCATAGAAGGCGTAAAGTCAGTCAACCTTGATTTTGTTTCGCAAAAGCTGACGATTGAAGCGGTGGATAGAAGGGAGCTGCCCTCCATCATCCGCCAGGCTTCGAAGATCGCGCTGGATATCGAGCCCGCCATTACAATTTCCTATACCGGTCAAAAACCGGCGGCGGAGACTGCCGGCACGTTCAGAAAATGGGCCTACCGCATCGCCCTTTCTGTGGGCGCAGCGCTCTTTGCCGTTGGCGCAGCGTTTGATTTCGGCCACCCGGGGGAACTGATCGTATTCCTGCTTAGTTACCTGCTGATCGGCGGCGAGGTGGTGTTCCGCGCGCTGAAGAACAGTTCAAAAGGGCAGGTATTTGATGAAAACTTCCTGATGAGCGTCGCCACCATCGGCGCGTTCGCTATCGGCGAATATCCGGAGGGCGTCGCCGTGATGCTCTTTTATCAGGTTGGCGAGGCGTTCCAGCGGCTTGCCGTCAACCGTTCCCGCAAATCCATCTCCGCGCTGATGGATATCCGGCCCGATTTTGCCAACCTGAAGGTCGGGAATGATCTTTTTAAAGTTACGCCGGAGGAAGTCGGCATCGGCGATACAATTGTTGTAAAGCCGGGAGAAAAGGTTCCCCTTGACGGTAACGTAATAGAGGGCGTCTCTGCCCTTGATACGTCCGCGCTGACGGGGGAATCCCTGCCCCGGGATGTCGAGCCCGGCAGCGAGGTATTGTCCGGCTCCATCAATAAAAACGGCGTGCTGACTATTGCGGTTTCCAAGGAGTTCGGGGAATCCACCATTTCCAAAATACTGGACCTTGTGCAGAACGCAAGCAGCAAGAAAGCGCCTACGGAAAACTTTATTACGAAGTTTGCGCGGTACTATACGCCGGTCGTCGTATTCGCCGCAATCGCGCTCGCGGTGATTCCGCCGCTGACCATTCCCGGCGCCGTTTTTTCCGATTGGCTCTACCGGGCGCTGGCGTTCCTGGTGGTATCCTGCCCCTGTGCGTTGGTGATTTCCATTCCCCTGAGCTTTTTCGGCGGCATCGGCGGCGCGTCCAAGAATGGCATATTAGTTAAGGGAAGCAACTACTTGGAGGCGCTCAACCATGTGGATACGATCGTGTTCGATAAAACCGGCACGCTGACAAAGGGCATCTTCAAAGTCACGCAGACGGTCGGCGTCAACGGCTGGGAAGAACGGGAACTGTTATCCTTGGCCGCGCATGCCGAAAGCTTTTCCAACCATCCCATTGCGCTTTCCATCCAAAAGGCGTATGGACAGCCAATCGAAACGCAACGGCTCACGGAGCAGGAGGAAATTCCAGGCCAGGGCATCCGGGTAAGGGTGGCCGGCAAGACAGTGCTTGCCGGCAACGGAAAGCTGATGGATGCGGCGGGAATCGTGTGGCAGAAGGCCGACGCCTTGGGCAGTATCGTTTACTTGGCGGCCGACGGCGTGTATGCGGGCTATATCGTGATTTCGGATGAATTGAAGCCGGACAGCAAACAGGCGATCCGGGAGTTAAAGGCCCTTGGCGTGAACAATACGGCGATGCTTACCGGGGACAGCAGGACGGTGGGGGAGAGTATCGCCCATGAGATCGGCCTGGACGCGGCGTATACGGAGCTGCTGCCCCACCAGAAGGTGGAACAGCTGGAGCAATTGGAACAGCGCAAGAAATCCAGGGGCAAGCTTGTGTTTGTAGGCGATGGCATCAACGACGCGCCCGTACTCGCACGGGCGGATATCGGCATTGCGATGGGCGCTTTGGGGTCCGATGCGGCGATAGAAGCGGCCGATGTGGTATTGATGACCGACGAGCCTTCTAAAATCGTATCCGCAATCCGGGTTGCCCGCAAGACGAGGGCGATCGTATGGCAGAACATCCTGTTTGCCATGGGCGTAAAGGTCGTATTGCTCGGCTTATCCGCTTTGGGCATGGCGACCATGTGGGAAGCGGTGTTTGG
>JAEYCM010000051.1 GCA_023455425.1 Bacillota bacterium
TGCCGGTGGTTTGGCTAAGGGGTCCCACCTGTTCCCATACCGAACACAGCAGTTAAGCCCTTATACGCCGAAAGTACTTGGCTGGAAACGGCCCGGGAGGATAGGTAGCCGCCGGCTCCCAACGCAATCAGAGCCCTTACACATTCGTGTAAGGGCTTTTGCTTTGCTATTCATTTGATGACATATACTTTTCTTCCGCATCCTGCTGCGCCTTTATTAGAAGATATAAAGCAAAACTATAATCCTGTTCTTTTATACTGTAAATCGCATCCGTTATACCTTGAAACAGAATTTTATAGAGCTCATCATAGTGGATCATTTGAATTTCTCCTTTAAATATTGTGCGTCAAAAATGCGTCATTTATAAAATAAATTATAGTATGACGATAAAATTACGTCAATACTTCGTCATAGGAGGATTGATCGTAATGAAAGACCCTTTATCCAGATACACATTGCGCGTCAGCCCACTGATACTGTATAAATTGGGATATATTGCAGAATTTGAAGGCCGGACAAAAAATAAAGAGTTGGAGCAAATGATAAAAAAACGCATCGAAGAATTTGAAGCGGCCCACGGAACGATTAGTTGGAAAAAAGGCGATAAAATAGTCCCCTAAAAGACGAAAAAGCGCTCTGTGCATGAGCGCTTTTTCATAAAGCTACTATATCTGGTTCAGTATTCTCTCCGTCATTTCCCTGCAATTGACGCTTGGCCCGCCCGCCGCGATATCCGCGGTGCGGTATCCCGCCTGAAGTACGGCGGAGACAGCGTCTTCAATGCAGGCTGCCTCTTCTCCGAGATCAAACGACCAACGCAGCATCATAGCGGCGGAAAGTATGGTGGCGATGGGGTTCGCCTTGCCGGTCCCAGCGATATCAGGCGCGGAGCCGTGGATGGGCTCATACAGCCCACGCTTTCCTTCACCTAAGGAGGCGGAAGGGAGCAGGCCGATGGAGCCTGTGATCTGCGAGGCTTCGTCGGAGAGGATATCGCCGAACATGTTGCTGGTCACCACCACGTCAAACTGCGCGGGGTTTTTTACAAGCTGCATGGCGGCGTTGTCCACCAGCATATCGGAAAGCTGCACGTCCGGGTATTCCGCATTTAGACGATGCATGACCTCGCGCCAGAGACGGGAGCTTTCCAAGACATTTGCCTTGTCGATGCTGATGAGCTTCTTGCTGCGCTTCTGCGCCATATCAAACCCGATCCTGCCGATGCGCTCCACTTCCATTTCGCTGTAGCACTCGGTATCATAGGCTTCCGGGCCATACGGGCCGGTACGCCTGCCGTTTTCACCAAAGTACATACCACCTGTCAGCTCACGAATAATGACCATATCAAATCCGGCGTCTGCGACCTCTTGCCTGAGCGGGCAGGCGGACTTTAGTTCCGGAAGCAGTCGTGCGGGCCGGATGTTGGCGTATAGCCCCAGCGCCTTTCTCACACCCAAAAGCGCCTTTTCGGGCCGAAGGTGTCCGGGCAATGTATCCCACTTGGGGCCGCCGACCGCGCCCAAAAGCACGCTGTCGCTGTTGAGGCAAATATCCACGGTTTCCTGCGGAAGGGGAATGCCGTATTTGTCGATCGCGTTGCCGCCCGCAGCAACATGGGTAAAGGTAAACGTATGCCCAAAGCGCGCGCCGATTTTATCCAATACCTCAATCGCGGAATGGACGATTTCCGGCCCGATACCGTCGCCCGCGATGACCGCTATGTTGTACTTCATAGCTTGCCTCCGCTGATGGCGCTCAATAACCCGCCGGAGGAGATGATGTTCTGCAGGAACGGCGGGAAGGGCGCAAAAGAGGCTTCCGTGTTCTTGGTCAGGTTTTTGAGCGTGCCGTTGTCAAAGTCGATCTCTATGATATCCGATTCGTCAATGTCCGCATTGCACTCGATAATTGGCAGGCCGATGTTGATGGCGTTGCGGTAGAAGATGCGCGCAAAGCTCTTGGCCACTACGCAGGCAATGCCGCTTTCCTTGATGGCGAGCGGCGCATGCTCGCGCGAGGAACCACAGCCAAAGTTGTTGCCCGCCACGATAATATCTCCCTTTTGTACGCGTTTGATGAAGGTGGCGTCCAAATCCTCCATGCAGTGGGTGGCGAGCTCTTTTGCGTCCGCCGTGTTCAGGTAACGTGCGGGGATGATGACGTCCGTGTCCACATTGTCTTGGTAGCGTATGACTTTTCCTTGACTTTTCATTGCTGTTCCCTCTCTTATTCCATTGGCGCAAGCTTGCCCGCGATGGCGGAGGCCGCGGCGACTGCCGGGCTAGCTAAGTATACTTCGCTTTCCGGGTGCCCCATGCGGCCCACAAAATTGCGGTTGGTGGTTGCAACACAGCGCTCGCCTTTGGCGAGTATGCCCATGTGTCCGCCCAGGCAAGGCCCGCAGGTGGGGGTGGAGACGACGCAACCCGCTTCAATGAAGATTTTTAACAGGCCCATTTCCATGGCGTCCAGATAAATCTGCTGCGTCGCGGGGATGATGAGGGTACGCACATGCTTTGCAACCTTTTTGCCCTTCAATACCTCTGCGGCAACGACCAGATCTTCCAGCCTGCCGTTTGTGCAGGAACCGATGACGGCCTGGTCGATGCGCACTTCGGGAATATTCTTGAAGGTACGCGCGTTCTCAGGAAGATGGGGAAAGGCGACCGTCTGCTCAACGGTGGAAAGGTCAATGTCGTAAATCTTTTCGTATTCGGCGTCCGAATCAGCCGCAAATACGCGAGGCTCCTTGTTGCTGTGTGCTTTTACATAGGCAAGCGTTTCCTCGTCCACAGGGAAAATGCCGTTTTTGGCGCCCGCCTCGATGGCCATGTTGGCGATGCAGAACCGGTCGCTCATGGAGATGTTGGCGATGCCCTCGCCGGTAAACTCCATAGATTTGTAGAGTGCGCCATCCACGCCGATCATGCCGATGATGTTCAGGATGAGATCCTTGCCGCCGACCCATTTTTTAAATTTGCCGGTTAGGTTGAATTTGAGCGCTGAGGGAACCTTGAGCCACGCTTTGCCTGTGGCCATGCCCGCGGCCATATCCGTGGAGCCGACGCCGGTGGAAAAGCTGCCCAACGCGCCGTAGGTACAGGTGTGGCTGTCCGCGCCGATCACAAGATCACCCGGAACGACCAGACCCTTTTCCGGCAGCAGCGCATGCTCCACGCCCATTTCGCCGACATCATAAAAGTGGACAATGCCTTTTTCCCACGCGAACTCGCGTACGCGCTTGCACTGTTCCGCCGCCTTAATGTCTTTGTTGGGGGTGAAATGATCCATCACAAGCGCGATCTTTTCTTTGTCGAACACTTCCTGTTTGCCCGCCTTGTTGAATTCACCGACCGCGACAGGGGAGGTGATGTCGTTGCCCAATACAAGGTCGAGCTCGGCCATGATGATCTCGCCAGCCGTCACATACTCCTTGCCGCAGTGCGCGGCGAGGATTTTTTGTGTCATCGTCATTCCCATGTTACATCTTCTCCATAAAAAGTTTGTACTCAAGAGAGTCCACCAGCGCTTCAAAGCTCGCTTCGATAATGTCGGTGGAGGCTCCCACAGTCGTCCATTTGCTTTTTCCGTCCGTACTCTCGATTAAAACGCGGACCTGCGAACCCGTTGCCTGTCCTGTTTCCAGTACGCGCACCTTGTAGTCCACCAGATACACATCCGAAAGCACGGGGTAGAACACGCACAGCGCTTTCCGTAGCGCAAGGTCCAGCGCGTGTACGGGGCCGTTGCCCATGGCGGCTGCGATCTCGTCACTGCCGCCCACGATGATTTTCACCATCGCATTGGAGGACATGTTGCCGTCCGGGTGCGGGAATTCCCCGCTGGTCTTGTACATGGAAAGCGTAAAGTGCGGCGTGAATGTACCCAATACCCGCTGCACCATCAGCTCAAAGCTTGCGTCTGCCGCCTCGAACTGGTAGCCTTTGTGTTCAAGCTCCTTCAGACGCTCCAAAATAGCGCCGGTTTCCGGGCTGTCCTTGGTCAGGTGAGGTGCGATTCCCCTGATTTTAAGAAGGATCGCCTTTTTGCCGGAAACCTCGGAAAGCAGGAACCTGCGGTGGTTGCCTACAGCTTCGGGGCTGACGTGTTCAAAGGAATGCGAAACCTTGTCTACCCCGTCGATATGCATGCCGCCCTTGTGCGCGAACGCGCTTTCCCCGACATACGGCTTATTGTTGGGCACCACGAGGTTTGCAATCTCCGCAATGCGGGCGGAGGACTTCGTCAGGCTTTCCATATTGCCGTTGACGCAGTCATATTCGTTCTTCAATTGCAGGTCGGGTATGATAACGCTCAAATCCGCGTTGCCGCAACGTTCCCCAATACCGGTGAAGGTACCCTGCACATGTACGCAGCCAGCTTCTACCGCAAGCAGGGAGTTTGCAACCGCGCAGCCTGCGTCGTTGTGGCAGTGGATGCCGATGCGCATACCGGGGAAACGTTCACAGACAAGCTTCACGGTTTTATAGAGATGAAGCGGCTGCATGCCGCCGTTGGTATCGCACAGGCACAGCACATCCGCACCTCCTTGCTGCGCCGCGGCGAGCACTGCAAGCGCATATTCCGGGTTTGCGAGGTATCCGTCAAAAAAGTGCTCGGCGTCGAATATGACCTCTTTGCCCTTTTCCTTAAAGAAGCGGAGCGTATCCTCCACACAAGCAAGGTTCTCTTCGAGCGTCGCTTTCAAAATCTCCGTCACATGAAGATCCCAGGACTTTCCGAATATGGAAACGCAAGGGGTATTCGCCTGCAGCAGGGAGACGACGTTTTTATCCTCGTCCGGCGTGATACCCTTGCGGCGCGTGCTGCCGAACGCCACAAGCTTTGCGTTCTGGAGCGTTAAAGAGACGGCCTGCTCAAAAAACTCCATATCCTTGGGATTGGAGCCGGGGTTGCCCGCCTCGATATACTGCACGCCGAAAGCGTCGAGCGTTTCCACCACCATCAGTTTATCCGAAACCGTGAAGGATACGCCTTCCGCCTGTGCGCCGTCGCGCAGCGTGGTATCAAGAATCTCCAGCTTCTTCATAGCGGTCTCCCATTTCGAGCATTTTGTTTACGCCGTTGATGTAGGCAAGCAGGCTTGCTTCCATAATATCCACCGACAATCCCCTGCCGGTGATGACCTGTGTGCCCGCCTTGAGCTTTACGACAACCTCGCCCAGCGCGTCCTCGCCTTCTGAGATGGAGTGGATGGAATAATCCTCCAACTGATGCGCGGGAGCTTCCACCAGCTTGTCAATCGCGTTGTAGGCGGCGTCGATCGGGCCATCCCCCAGGGCGACGTCCTCTAAGATTGCGCCGTCCTTTTCGAGCTGCACCACGCAGGTGGATTTGACCTTGTTGCCGGACTGAAGATCGAACCGCAGCAGCTTATATGTGCCGCCGTTTGAAATCATCCTGCTGCCGATGAGCGCTTCAATATCGCTGTCGGTCACGGTCTTCTTGCGGTCGCACAGGCGTTTGAATTCCTCAAAGAATTTGTTGATCTCGTCCTCGCTAAGCTTGTAGCCCAATTCCGATACGCGGTCCGCAAACGCGTGCCGCCCACTGTGCTTACCGAGTACCATTTTGTTTTTGGAAAGGCCGATGGACTCCGGCGACATAATCTCATAGGTGGTGCGCTCGGCCATCACACCATGCTGGTGGATGCCGCTTTCATGCGCAAACGCGTTTGCGCCGACAATCGCCTTGTTAATGGGGGCCGGAATGCCGATGATGCCGTACACCAAGCGGCTGGCCCGGTAGATTTGGGTGGTATCCACGCGGCAGGATGCTTTGAGGAAATCTTTGCGGGTGTTGATCGCCATGACGATTTCTTCAAGCGCCGCGTTGCCCGCGCGTTCGCCCAGGCCGTTGATGGTGCACTCAATTTGCCCCGCACCGGCAGCGATAGCGGCGATGGAGTTGGCGACCGCCATGCCCAGGTCGTTGTGGCAGTGAACGGACAACACCGCGCGGTCCACGTTATAGACGTTTTCCTTCAGGTAGCGGATGAGTTCCGCCATCTGTTCGGGTACCGTGTAGCCGACCGTATCCGGAATGTTGACATAGGTCGCGCCGTTTTCGATGGCGGCTTCCACAATGCGCTTCAAAAACTCCGGCTCGCTGCGCGTCGCGTCCTCGGCGGAAAATTCCACGTTCGGGCACTTACTCCGCGCGTATTTCACCGCTTCCGCCGTGCGGGCAAGCACCTGCTCCGGCGTCATTTTCAGCTTGTAGTGCATGTGCACCGGGGAAGTGGATAAGAACGTATGGATGAGCGGCGCTTCCGCGTGGCGCACCGCTTCATATGCGGCGTCGATGTCCTTTACCAGCGCGCGGGACAGAGAGCCTACCATGCAATCCTTTACGGTGGCGGCCACGCGGCTGACAGATTCAAAATCGCCTGGGGAGGAAACGGCAAAGCCCGCTTCGATGACATCCACTTTCAGGCGTTCAAGCTGCTTGGCAACCTCCAATTTTTCACGTAAATCCATGCTGCAGCCAGGAGACTGTTCGCCGTCGCGCAGCGTCGTGTCGAATATGCGAATCGACTGTTCCATAAAGCATCCTCCTTTCTTCGTATTTATTCGATGATGGCTCCCCGTTCCGCGGAGGAAACGGAGCGCGCATACCGCTTGATATACCCGGTGACGTTTTGTTCTTTTTTATAGTCCATGGTTTCCCGGCGGCATTTCCACTCTTCTTCGGAAATCAGAAGATCGAGCGTATAGTTCGGGATATCGATGGAGACGGTATCGCCCTCCTGCACGTAGGCAATAGGACCGCCGAGCGCCGCTTCCGGGGAGATGTGGCCGATGGCCGCCCCGCGCGTTGCGCCCGAGAAGCGTCCGTCCGTAATAAGCGCGACCTGTTTGTCGAGCCCCATGCCCGCGATGGCGGAGGTGGGGGAGAGCATTTCGCGCATGCCGGGGCCGCCCGCGGGGCCTTCATAGCGGATGACCACCACGTCCCCGGGAACGATCTTGCCGCCCATAATGGCTGCGATCGCCTCGTCCTCACAGTTGAACACGCGCGCCGGTCCCTTGTGAACGAGCATCTCCGGCGCTACCGCGCTCTTTTTGACGACCGAGCCCTTGGGAGCCAAAGACCCGAACAGGATGGCGAGGCCGCCGGTAGGGGAATAGGGTTCCTCCAGGCTGCGGATGACGCTGCGGTTATACACCTTCGCGTGTTTGAGATTCTCTTCAACGGTCCTGCCGGTAACGGTGATAAGCGAGCCGTCGATGAGGCCGCCGCGCAACAGTTCGCTCATGACGCCGTATACGCCGCCCGCGTCGTTGAGGTCCTGCATGTGGTGGGTTCCCGCGGGGGCCAGCTTGCAGAGGTTGGGGATACGTGCGTTGATCTCATTGATGCGCTGGAGGGAAAGCTCCACTTTGGCCTCATGCGCGATGGCGGGCAGGTGCAGCACCGTATTGGTGGAGCAGCCCAGCGCCATATCCACGCACAGCGCGTTTTCAAACGCTTCAGGGGTCAGGATATCGAGCGCCCGAATGTTTTGTTCCAGCAAATACATGATCTGCTCGCCCGCGGCTTTTGCAAGACGCAGCCGCTGCGCAAACACGGCGGGAATGGTACCGTTGCCGGGGAGTGCAATGCCGATGGCCTCAGAGAGGCAGTTCATGGAGTTTGCGGTGAACATGCCGGAGCAGGAGCCGCAGCCGGGGCAGGCGTTATCCTCATAATAGGAAAGCTCCGCTTCGTCCATCTTTCCGGCGTTGATTGCGCCCACCGCCTCAAACACGCTGTTGAGGTCCAGATTTTTGCCGTCCCGCCCAGGAAGGGAAAGCATGGGTCCGCCCGAAACGAACAGGGAAGGGAGGTTTAGCCTAGCCGCCGCCATCAGCATGCCGGGCACCACTTTATCGCAGTTGGGGATGAACACCAGCGCGTCAAAGCAGTGCGCGCGGGCCATACACTCCACCGTATCCGCGATCAGCTCCCGGGAGGCGAGGGAATATTTCATTCCCTCGTGCCCCATGGCGATCCCGTCGCATACGGCGATGGTGTTGAATTCCACAGGCGTTCCGCCTGCGGTAAGAACTCCGTCCTTTACCGCGCGGGCGATCTGCTGCAGATGGATGTGCCCCGGCACGATCTCGTTGAACGAGTTCACAATGCCGATCATGGGTTTTTTGATCTGCGTATCGCTCAACCCCGTCGCCTTTAACAGCGAGCGGTGCGGCGCGCGGGCTACGCCGTCTTTTACTGCGTCACTTCTCATATTTTTCCGCTTTCTGCCAGCTCATCATCTTGCGCAGTTCCGCGCCGGTTTTTTCGATCAGCAGGTTGCTTTCCTGGCGGCGCACGGCGTTGAAGTGCGGCCGGTTCGCCTGATTCTCTAAAATCCAGTTGCGGGCAAACGTGCCGTCCTGAATTTCATGGAGGACTTTCTTCATTTCCTTGCGCGTCTCTTCGGTGATGATGCGCTTGCCTGTCTGGTAATCGCCGTATTCCGCGGTGTCGCTGATGGAGTAGCGCATGTAGGAAAGGCCGCCCTTGACCACAAGGTCGATGATGAGCTTCATCTCATGCAGGCACTCGAAATACGCGTTTTCCGGCTGGTATCCGGCTTCCACCAGCGTATCGAAGCCCGCTTTGATCAGCTCGGTCACGCCGCCGCACAGTACGGCCTGCTCGCCAAAGAGATCGGTCTCGGTCTCTTCACGGAATGTGGTTTCCAAAATACCGCCGCGCGCGCCGCCGATGCCCATGGCGTATGCAAGCGCGATTTCGCGGGCCTTGCCGGAGGCGTCCTGATGAACGGCGATGAGGCAGGGGACGCCTTTGCCTTCGTTATACTGGCTGCGTACGGTATGGCCGGGGCCCTTGGGGGCGATCATGATGACGTCCACATCCTTTGGCGGTACGATCTGGCCGTAATGGATGTTGAAGCCGTGCGCGAACGCAAGCGCAGCGCCGGATTTCAGGTTGGGTGCGATATCGTTTTTATAGAGGGACGCCTGTTTTTCATCGTTGACGAGGATCATGATGACGTCCGCTTCGCGGACGGCTTCCGCCGTCACCTTAACGGAAAGACCAGCTTCGCGGGCCGCTTCTGCGGATTTGGAGCCTTCATACAGGCCGACGATGACATTCACGCCGCTGTCCTTTAAGTTGAGCGCATGCGCATGGCCCTGGCTGCCGTAGCCGATCACCGCAACGGTCTTGCCGCTTAAAAGGTTCAGGTCGCAGTCTTTTTCGTAGTACATCGTTGCCATAGTTGTTTATCCTCCAAATAATATTTTTTTATCGTGCTCCGTACCTGTCGTTAGCCGTCAATCAGGCAGTAATTGCTTCTGCCCATGGCGGAGGGGCCGGTGCGGGACATTTCCACAATTCCATACGCCTTGAAATACTCCAAGAACGCGTTGAGCTTGCTGGGTTCGCCCGTGATCTCGATCAACAGCGAATCCGGCGAAAGATCGATGACGTTTGCGCGGTAGGTGTTTGCAGCCTCCACAAGTTCGGAAAGCTTGCCGGGCGCGAGCCTGACTTTTACGATCATCAGTTCCCGCTGCACCGTCTGGTTGGGGTTCATCAGCTGCACCAAGCGTACGTCTTCGAGCTTTTGAAGCTGTTTGACGATCTGCTCCTTGATGTAGTCGTCGCCCTGCGCCACAATGGTCATTCTGGAATACTCCGGGTCGTCGGTGACGCCTACCGTTAAGCTGTCTATATTGAAGCCGCGCCTTGCAAACAGCGCGGAAACCCGCGTGAGTACGCCGAAATGGTTTGCCACCAGCAAAGAAACTACAAATTGCTGCCTATCCATATTGTCCTCCTTCCGTTAGCGCAAAATGATATCGTTGATGCCCCGGTTGGGGGGAATCATCGGCAAGACGCGTTCGTCGCAGTCGATGATGCAGTCAATGAGCGTCGGCGTATTTTCGAGGAATGCCGCCTCGATACAGCGGTCGAATTCCTCTTTCGTCGTCGCTCTGCAACCTTTTGCGCCAAACGCGTCCGCAAGCTTTGCAAAATCCGTCTTCCGGTGCAGCGTGGTATTGGAATACCGGCCCTCAAAGAACAGCGTCTGCCACTGGCGCACCATGCCGAGTACGCCGTTGTTGAGCACGACAACGATGATGGGAAGATCGTTTGAAACGGCGGTCGCCATCTCGTTCATGTTCATATGGAAGCTGCCGTCAGAGGTAAAGAGTACGGTGCGTTTCCGGTTGGCGGCGATGCAGGAACCGATCGCCGCGCCCATGCCAAAGCCCATCGCGCCCAAACCGCCGCTTGTGATGAATGTGCGGGGCTCCTTGAAGCGGTAGTACATCGTCGTCCACATCTGGTGCTGGCCGACGTCGGTCGCTACGATTTCATCCGGCTTCATGCGCTCGCATACGCCCTCGATGATGTACTGCGGCGTCAATTCGCTTTCGCACATGGAAATGCTGTTTTCCGGGCAGCGCTTCATGGCGGCGACTTCCTCCGCCCATTCCTCATGCCGCTGCTGGGGCAGACGGTCGGATAAAATGTTGAGCACGGTTTTCACGTTTCCTACGATGCTTCTGTTTACCGTAATGTTTTTGCTGATCTCGGCGGGGTCGATGTCGATGTGCAACACCATTCTGCCTCTGGAGAATTCGGATTTGTCGCCGGTTGCCCGGTCGGAAAAGCGGGTGCCCACCGCGATGAGAAGATCGCTTTCGTTGAGCGCCTTGGTGGAGGCGAACCTCCCGTGCATGCCCATCATGCCTAAAAAGCGCGGATTGTCTGCAGAGATGGAGGTGCGGCCCATCATACTGGTGCCAATGGGGGCGTCCACCTTATCCGCAAAGCGGGCCAGCTCCTTCTGCGCGTCAGAAAGAACCACGCCGCCGCCGCAATAGATGTACGGCTTTTTAGAGGAGCGTATCATTTCGATGGCTTTGTCCAGTTCTTCTTCTTTGATGGGCGGCATGGGGCGCTTTTGCTGTTTTTCCTGCGGCTCATATTCCGCCATGGCCATCTGGACGTCCTTGGGCACATCCACCAGCACCGGGCCGGGACGGCCGGAGATCGCCACCTGGAACGCTTCGCGCAATGTTGCCGCCAGCTTGTTGACGTCTTTGACGATGTAATTGTGCTTGGTCACAGGCATTGTCACGCCCGCGATATCCACTTCCTGGAAGCTGTCCCGCCCCAGCAGCGCCACGGCAACATTGCCGGTGATGGCGACGACAGGGGTGCTGTCAAAGTAGGCGCAGGCGATGCCGGTGACAAGGTTTGTGGCGCCGGGGCCGGAGGTGGCGATGACCACGCCTGTTTTTCCGGTTGCGCGCGCATACCCATCGGCGGCGTGGGCCGCGCCCTGCTCATGGCAGGTGGTGTAATGCGTGATCCTGTCGCTGTACTTGTAAAGCTCGTCGTAGATGTTGAGCACGGTACCTCCGGGGTAGCCGAACACCGCATCCACGTCCTGCTCCAGCAGCACTTTTAAGATGATCTCCGCACCAGATAACAACATGTGATTGCCTCCCGTATCTTGTGTAGCGGCTGCGTTGCCGCAATTTTTTCTATCAAAAAAGCCCTGCAGTGTGTTCACTGCAGGGCCCTAAGGTTCGTTAAGCCTACCCGTTTATGCAGCTATCCACTTATTTGCACGACCAACACCCCGGACTACAAGTACGAGCCCGAGGAGAAGAATGCTAATAAGGATAGAGCCGCTGTTAAACGGTGACGACATATTTGTTACCTCAAATTCGGTTTTTATAAAAGTAACACACGATAAAATAAAAGTCAAACAATTTTATATAAATTATTCATTAAATTCGCATATTGTTCAGCCAAAACGCAAAACTGCTCCGGCAAATGTCCAAAATCAGGGCAATCTCGAATTCGATATCATATATTGTTTGGACGGTATGCATCCGGTTATTCGCACGTCCTGTCATGGGGAGCAGGAAGCAGGGAAGGAACCGCCAAAAGGGTGGGCGTTTCATCTTCCAAAGTGCTTTTCTTTGGTGTGGGGTCCGCCATGAACTCCGTCATAAAACGCCAGTAGCGCTTGGGCATATGTCCCATGCGGCAGCGGGGATTGTGTCGCCCTTCCACTTCGATGGTATCGTAGAAAAGCCGCCACAGCGCGCGGTATTTTCGCTCCTCTTCGTCCGGCTCGGGCATGGTGAACGCCTCCACATTGGCAATCTCCCATGAGTCCTTTTGGTGCAGCAGCGCCATGGAATGCGTTTTATCATACAACACGAACCGTTCGTTGGGGTAGCGCGCGCAAAAGTGCGGCGCGATGATGGGGAGCACAATATTCTTTGGCTCAATGGTGGAAACCAGCACACCGTTTGCCTCCGAAAAACGAACAAATCCCGTGAACAGATGCGCTTCGTGTTCCAGATGGAGCACCGCCTGCGTTAAGCCGTGTACCGTATCGTCGGTCAGCATGCGCGTGACGATGGGACCCTTTTCATATCCCAGGCGCAAAAACTGCAATATGAGCAGTTCTTTCTGCGCATGGCATGTTAAAAAGGCGCGCCGCACAAAATCTGCTGCTTCCGCTCCGATTTTCTGGGGGATGGAGCGGCGCACGCGGCGCGCCCGGTCGGGGATGGTGACAATCTGTTTTACAGGCAGCAAAAAGGGAAGCTCTTTTGTTTCCGGCAAAATATCCGAAGGAATTTCCCGGCTGTTGTAGCTTTCAAACACGCAGCACAGAAGCCCGTCGAAGCTGCCGTCGTAGCAGTATATTAAAGCTGACCGCTCAGGCATTTGTATAGCTCCTCCCGCTTAAATGCAGGCTGTTCAAACAAGGAAGTCTGCTGCGGCGCAAACAGCGCGTTTTGCTCCTTTTTGCCCTGCAACTGTTCACGCAGGAGCGCGCACAGCAGCAGATCCTGCGCGGCGTCCAGGCCATTGGAACGCTGCCCCTTGCAGGTAATAAAATATTGCGCGCGCTTTAACACCACGCCCAATTTCTTTAGACCCGCAAAATCCAGGCTGCCGGTCCTTCGCGCGATCACGATGCGCTGAGCGCTTCTTACGCCGATCCCCGGCACGCGCAGCAGCGTTTCATACGGCGCGCGGTTGACCTCTACCGGAAAAAGGGCAGGGTGGTTGATGGCCCAGTTGCACTTGGGATCAAGGTAGGGGTTAAACGTGGGATGGTCCTCATCCAGTATTTCGGAAGCCTCAAAGCCGTAAAAGCGCAGCAGCCAGTCCGCCTGGTAGAGGCGATGCTCCCGCAAAAGCGGAGGTTTTACGTCCCGCGCGGGGAGCAGCGCATGCTCCGTCACGGGCATATAGGCGCTGAAGAATACGCGCTTAAGCCGGTACCCCCTATACAGTTTTTCCGTCAGGTTCAGAATATGAAAATCGCTTTCTCCGGAAGCGCCCACGATCATCTGCGTGCTTTGCCCCGCGGGAACGAACTTCGGCGCGCTTTTGTAGCGCACAAGCTCTTTGGAGCTTTCCGCAATCCGCCCGCGGATAAAGCCCATGGGCGCCAATATGGAATGTTTGGATTTGTCCGGCGCAAGCCGCACTAAGCTTTCCTGGGAAGGAAGCTCGATATTGACGCTCATGCGGTCAGCAAGCATCCCCAGGCGTTCCACCAGCGCGTCGCTTGCGCCGGGTATGGCCTTTGCGTGGATATAGCCGTAAAACTTATATTCTTCCCGCAGCAGACGCAATACTTCAATCATGCGCTCCATGGTATAATCCGGGTTTTTGAGCACGCCGGAGCTTAGAAACAACCCCTCGATGTAGTTGCGGCGGTAGAACGCCATGGTGAGGTCCGCAAGCTCCTGCGGTTCAAATGTGGCGCGGCGGGAATCGTTGGAGCGGCGGTTGACGCAATAGGCGCAGTCATACGCGCAGGCGTTGGTCATAAGCACCTTCAGGAGGGAAATACAGCGCCCATCGCCCGCGAAACTGTGGCAGATGCCGGCCGCGACAGCGCTGCCGATGCCGTCCTGATTGGGGGCGCGGTCGGTGCCGCTCGACGTGCAGGCGACGTCATATTTTGCCGCGTCCGTTAAAATTTCAAGCTTTTCGTATACGTCCAAACCCGTTCACGCTCCCGCTTTTGTCTCTTCAATTATAATATAGAACATATGTTCTTGTCCAGCGTCTTGCGCATATTCTGTGCCGGCAGCGACCGCGCTATGCCGACCTGAAAATTATACGCCGGTTTATGTGGAAACGGGGAATGGTATCAATAAGATAATCAAACGATTGGGGCATGCAAAATGGATAACTTTACAATGATGCAGTTCTTTGAATGGAATATTGAAAATGACGGGGCGCACTGGGAACGCCTGAAGAATGAGGCGCATGCGCTCAGACAAATGGGCATTTCCGCCGTATGGATCCCACCCTGCACCAAGGCGGCGGGGCAATACAGCGTGGGCTATAATGTGTACGATCTTTATGACCTGGGTGAGTTCGACCAAAAGGGTACCGTCAGGACAAAATACGGCACAAAGGATCAGTTGCTTGCGGCAATCGGGGAAGCGCACCGCCAGGGGATCAAAGTCTATGCGGACGTGGTGCTCAACCACAAGGCGGGCGCAGACGAAAAAGAAACGTTCCTTGCTATTGAGGTGGATCCAAACGACCGGAAGCGCGAGCTCTCCGGCCCGCAGGATATAGAGGGCTGGACCAAGTTTACCTTCCCCGGCCGCGGGGACCAATACTCCGCGTTCAAATGGAACTATACGCATTTTACCGCGACCGACCGGGATGAGCGCTCTTCCCGCAACGCCATATTCAAGGTCTATGGCCACGGAAAGGTGTGGGCGGAGCATGTGGACGATGAAAAAAACAATTACGACTACCTGATGTCCGCGGATATCGATTATCACAACGAATACGTGGTGGAGGAAATCAAACGCTGGGCCGCATGGTTCATCGATGAACTGCATGTGGACGGCTTCCGGCTGGACGCCCTCAAGCATATCGATCAGGCGTTTGTTAAGTTGCTCATCGACCACGTACAGGCGCATGCCGGAAAGGATTTCTTTGTGGTGGGGGAATACTGGCACCGCGAAGAGGGCAAGCTCAACCATTTTATCGATGTGTCCGATCAGGCGCTGCATCTGTTTGACGTAGCGCTCCATTTCCACTTTCACGAAGCGTCCCATAGCGGACGGGATTATGACCTGACGCGCTTGTTTGACGGTACGCTTGTGTCCACCAACCGGTTCCGCGCCGTCACGTTTGTGGACAACCACGATTCCCAGCCCGATCAGGCGCTTGGGTCCTGGGTGGATGATTGGTTCAAGCCCATTGCCTACGCGCTGATCCTGCTCCGCATCGACGGTCTTCCTTGCGTGTTTTACGGGGATTATTACGGGATCGTGGGACAGGTACCGCCCAAACGGGACAAGCTCGATCCCCTGCTGTACGCAAGAAAGCACTTAGCCTACGGAGAACAGGTGGATTATTTCGACCATTCCAACGTGATCGGTTTTTTAAGGAAAGGGGATATTGAGCATCCGGATTCCGGCGTTGCAGTGGTTATAAGCAACGGAGAGGATGGCACAAAATATATGTCATTCGGGCCGGAACACGCCGGGCGGGAGTTTTTTGACCTCACCGGCAACCGAAGTGAACGCATTGCACTCGATCAGGACGGCGCCGCCACATTCACGGTAAACGGCGGTTCCGTTTCTGTCTGGGCGAGCGTCGCCCATGTGAAACCGAAAGGAAACAATTTATTTGAATAACTGCGCACACAACTGGTTATGTTAGAAATAACAGGCCAGTATCATTACGAAATGAGGTGTTATGATGGGTATACTTGCATGGATTATCGTGGGCGCGCTTTCGGGTTGGATCGCAAGCAAAATTACCGGCAATGACGCCGAAATGGGTGCCGTCAAGAATATTGTGGTTGGTATCATAGGCGCGTTTATCGGCGGGTTTGTCATGAATATGATCGGCGGCCAGGGGATTACAGGATTTACGCTCTGGAGCGTGATCGTTTCCGTGATCGGCGCGGTGATATTGCTGAGCATCATCAACCTGCTGCGCAGAAAGTAATACGCTTCCATATGGACCCGCAGATTCTGCGGGTCTTTTCTTTTGCAGGCAAAATGACGCTCTCTCCGCACAAAAACGGAAAGGGAGCGGTTCACAGTGCCTGCTTCCGCGCGTGAAAGGTATAATATTCATCCCATTTCATATACTGTATCAATTTTCATTCGAAAGGTGCTGGGTCGCCATGGAATACGACAATCAGTCGCGGATCGCCTCCATTCAGGGCGAGATCGGATATATTATGGGTCTTCTGCGCAGTACGTTTAATGAACCCGCAAGGAACGCTCTGATGGAGCGGCTTAGAAGCCTTATGCGGTCAATGGCGGAACTGACCGGGCCGCCCATAGGGGTGGAGGGGATGCGGGAGAGCGCACAACCGCAGGAAGAAAATCAACCGCCCCCTCAGCCCGCGAAGAATATGGCCCCCATCGTCAGCGGGCAGGAGCCTGCGCGTCCTGCACAGGGGACAAGGCGTGTATTTACCCCCGAGGAGCTTGCGCTCTACAACGGTACGGACGGATACCCATCCTATGTTGCCGTAAACGGTATCGTATATGATGTCAGCAACGCGCCTATTTGGCAAACCGGAACGCACTTTGGGCTGCATGCGGGGCAGGATCTTTCCGTCGAGTTCAATACCTGCCATTCCAACAGGCCGTTTGTATTGGACGCAATGGTACCGGTTGGCAGGCTGGAAAGTGGAGACGAGACGCTCATCTGATTGCGCAACCAAGCTGGCGCCGGATCTCTTCGGCATGGTGCAGGACGGCCGGCGCGATGGGACCGATCAACCGCCCAAAGACGTCTGGAAGGGGCTTTCCGGCTGTTCGGGCAACATCATTTCCCTGATGAATGCGGACTATCCGGGCATCGGCATTTCTTTTATGCAGGAAATCATGCCGCTTCTTTTCATATGGCCCGCAGGCATTGCTGCTTGAAAGCTTGTCTGTGGTTATAAACGGTACAAATTTTCATATGAAAGGGCTGGCCCCGCCGTGGAATATGACAACCGGCCGCAGATTGCCTCAATCCTGGGCGAGATCGAATATATTATCGAACTGCTGTACAACGCATACAACGGACCTGCAAGGAATACGCTGATAGAACGGCTCAGAAATCTCATCCGGTCAATGGCAGACTTGCCGCATTCCCTACGCTGCGGGAGAGCGCACGGGAGGATGTGGAGCCGCAGGCGGATGAGCCGCCTGCACAGCCTGCGGCACTGCGATCTCCCGCCGTCATCGGGCAGGAATCTGTGCGCTTGACACAGGGGAAAAAGCGCTTATTTACCCACGAGGAGCTTGCGCTCTACAACGGTACGGGCGGATACCCATCCTATGTTGCCGTAAACGGCATCGTATATGACGTCACCAACGCCCCCATTTTTCAAACATTAACGCATTTTGGTCTGCCTCCGGGGCGGGATCTTTCCGTAGAGTTCAATACCTGTCATTCCGATAAACCGTCTGTGCTGGACGCAATAGTACCGGTTGGGAGGCTGCAAAGTGGAGACGAAACGCTTATCTGATTGCACAACCAAGCTGGCGCTGTATCTCTTCGGCAGGGTGCAGGACGGCCAGCGTGCTGGGACAATCAATCGTCCGAAGGTGGTCTGGCTGGAACTTTCCGGCTGTTCGGGCAACATTATTTCCCTGATGAACGCGGATCATCCGGATATCGGCTATTTCCTTACACAGATGGTGGAGCTTGTACATGAGAACAGCTTGAGCGCCAAAGAAGGGGAACAGGCCATGGAGACCCTGTTTGGCGCGCTCAATGAAGAATTCATATTGATCATAGAAGGCGCGGTTACCATGCTGGATGAAGGGCGCTATACCATCATCGGCAATTATCAGGGCAGGGACATTACGGCGCTCGAAGCGGCCCGGACATTCGGAGAGCGGGCAGCGCATGTACTGGCAATGGGCACGTGTGCCTCTGATGGCGGCATTTCCGCCGCTTCACCCAACCCCACCGCATGCATTGGCGTACAGGATGTACTTCAAAGGCCTGTCATCCGCCTGCCGGGCTGCCCCTGCAATCCGGCCTGGCTCTTGACGACGCTTGCGCATATATTGCTTTTTGGTCCTCCGGAACTTGACGCGTTTAACAGGCCCACCATGATATACGGCACCACCATCCATGACCGATGTCCGCGCCGTTCGTATTTTGACAGCGGCATATTTGCCTCGCACATGGGGGATGAAACCTGTTTGTTCCTGGTTGGCTGCCGCGGCCCGGTCACACTGACGAATTGCCCTATCCGCAGATGGAATCAGCGGGTGAATTGGCCGGTGGAGGACGATTCGCCCTGCATCGGCTGCGCGCAATTCGGCTTTCCGGATGCGATGGAGCCATTCGTTCTATATCCGTCTAATGAGGAGCTTACGATGGGTCAGGGCGGGATACTGACCTCTTTTGACCTAGAGGAGGGTATGGGATGAAAGTTGTGGTCAATCCGGTCACCCGGATCAGCGGGTTTATGGAGATCTCCGCCCAAGTGGAAAACAACGCTGTAGTGGATGCCAAAGTCGAAGGGGAAATGTTCCGCGGCTTTGAATTAATGCTAAAGGGTAGGCCGCCCTTGGATGCGGTGTATTTTACGGAGCGCATTTGCGGCATCTGTTCGGCGGCGCATGCCACGGCTTCCAGTATGGCGCTTGAATCCGCGCTCAATGTTGTTCCCCAGGAGCAGGGACGGTATCTACGGGATTTTACCCATGCCTGCGATATCATCCAGAATCATATCCGCCATTTCTACCAGCTCACCCTGCCGGACTATGTGCGCTTGCCGGATTACGGGCCGGTATTTGAGGCGGCCGGAACCGATTTTCGGTTGCCCCAGGAAGTTAACGACAGACTTGCGGAGCATTATTTTACGTCCCTCAATGTCAGCAGAACCGCGCACACCATGTTGGCTGTCCTGGGCGGAAAAGCCCCGCACGCCCACGGCATATTTGTTGGCGGCATTACGTCGCCCGCTACGACGGAGGACATCATTGCCCTGCGGCCCATGCTGCTGGAACTGCGCACGTTTGTGGACGAGGTCATGCTGCCCGATGCATTGGCACTTGGCCAGTATTATGGGGATTACTTTTATATTGGCGGCGGCTACGGTAATTTCCTAACATACGGCTGCTTCAACAATTATGAGGCGCTCGGCACGCTCTATGTGGAACCGTCGACGTATTATAACGGTGTGATCAGCCCGCTTGACCCAAGCGGCATTACCGAATCGACCGAGCATGCATTTTATTCTCCGCCGTACCAATATACGCCGTTTGAGGTGGTCGTGCAGCCGGATGTGAACAAGGCGGGAGCAAATTCGTGGATCAAGGCGCCGCGTTATTTTGGCAGCCCCTATGAGGTGGGCCCGCTGGCCAGGCAATGGATCTCCGGAGAGTACCGTAACGGCGTTTCCGTGATGGACCGTACGCTGGCCCGCGTGTTTGAAACAAAGAAGATCATCGGCATCATGCAAACGCTGCTGGATCATGTAATACCGGACGTTCAACTGCAAACCCAGTATGCCATCCCCGAGCAGGCGCGCGGCATGGGGCTTGTCGATACTGCGCGCGGCGCACTGGGGCACTGGGTGGAAATCTCAGACAGACTGATATCGCTCTATCAAATCATTACGCCTTCGGCATGGAATCTTTCTTCCAATGCCCAGGGGACGCGGGGGGCGGGGGAACAGGCGCTTATCGGCACCCCTGTCGCCGACATTGACAACCCGGTAGAGATCGGGCGCGTAATCCGTTCATTTGATCCCTGCGTATCCTGCGGCACGCATGTGTTTACGCCCCAAGGGCTGCGCGGCACATGGAGGATTGTCCCTTGAGCCGCGCCGGGCGCGGGAAAAGGCTCCTTGTCCTCGGCATCGGTTCGCGTCTGATGCGGGATGACGGGATTGGTCCTGCGCTCATTGACGCCCTTCAGCAAGAACAATGGCCTCACAACTGGCTGATGTGCGCCGCGGAAACGGACATTCTTTATGCGGCGGAGCTCAGGCAGGCAGGGGACTATATCGTGTTTCTGGACGCGGTGCAAACCGGAAGCGCGCCGGGAACGGTATATATGGTGGAATTCGGGACACAGGGGTGGAGCAAAAGGACGCCCGCTTCTTTGCATGCGCAGGACGCCTGGCGGATGGTGTTTGACGAGCCGCATTCGGGCGGTTGCCTGATTGGCGTGGAAGCTTCCGATATCAGTCCCGGAATTGGATTGAGCAATGCGCTAAACGATGCATTTCCCGAAATCTGCCGGCGCGTAAAGACGCGGCTTGCGGAAATCGGGCAGATCAATCTGCATGCGTGATATCAGTTAGAAGCAGCTGACAAAGCCCCGTGGACTTTGTCAGCTGCTTTTATCCCAGATTGATTTTCCGCTTAATCAGCATCAGGTTGTTGATAAGGCGCGGGTCTCCCGGCGTGATGCGCAGTGCCTCCTCCGCATGCTGCTGCGCCTTTTCGTACATGCCCAAGCGGTAGCAGGCGATGGCGCACAGGTCATACGGGGTATGGTCCCATGCGTACCCGGTGTTGACATAGGTGGTGGAACGGGTCGCGATTTTAAGCGCCGCTTCGCACATGCAATAGGCCATCGGCCAGTTGCCCGTGCGGTAGGCATGCTGGGCGCATTCCACGTAAGGTTCCCGCATGAAAGGCTGCTCCGCTACCGCGCGGTAAAACCATGCTTCGGCGTTTTTGGAATCCTGCTGCTGGCTAAAGCATCTTGCGATCAGCCGCATGGCCGCGCAGCGCTCATCCGGCCAGGTGGCCGACTTCAGCTTCAGGTAGGCGGTAAGCGTCCGGATGCAGTCCTCCAACTGTCCTTTAAAAAAATATTCCCGGCCCAGGTAATAGGCCATGCGGTCGTTTTCGGGGGCTTCCCGCACGGCAAGCTCCAAAAGAGGAAGGTAAGAACTGCGGGACTTTGCGGGGTCCGGGTGATGGTCCAATACGACGCCTGGGAGGAACACCTTATGTTCCGGCAGGGTTCCTTCATATGCGAGGCATTCGTGCACGGGATGCATCCAGCGGTAGCCGTGCCGCGCATGGATTTTGAAATAATGGAATTGCACTTCCGGGGAGCCATCCGGCTTCAAGCTCCAGTTGTAAAGATAGTTGCCCATGGTAGCGAAGGGCGTCCATGCGCGTTCCAGGTGTTCCCGCCAGCCTTTGTGGAACAGCTCGTCAAGGTCCGTGCAGACGCAGATATCGACGTCCTCGGGCACATGGCTTAAAGAAATATTGCGCGCCACGTCAAAACGCCAGGGCTTTACGATATCCGTATAGACTGTGGCGCCGCGCGCCTCCAGACGCTTTACGGTCTCATCCGTGGAGCCGGTGTCCGTTACGACGATCAGGTCCGCTTCCCGCATAGACTCTATCCATTGGTCTACGAATTGCTCCTCATTTTTGCAGATAGCGTATACGCATACCCTATACTTCATAAACGCCTCCTAGTTGGCAGCGGTTGGGGGAAGCTTTTCTAAAATCAGTTCCAGGTTTTTTTTGAGCCGCGCGTTTTCCGGATCATATGTTAACGCTTCCTTTGCGTATTGCAGCGCCAGCTCGTATTGCCCCAGCCGGTAACAGGCGATTGCCCCATAATCATGAAGGCCGCCCCTCCACGCCCCCATATCCGCGAGATAGCTTCCGCTGGGTTGGGTAATTTTGAGGCCTTCGACCGCCATAAACGCCACAAGCGGCCAATCCGCCTGAAAATATGCGAACCGCGCCATGAAAAAGTATGGTTCGCGCGTGCGCGGGCACTCCGCAACGCTGCGCCACAGCCAGGATTTTGCCGCCTGTTTGTCGCCCAGACGTTCGTAGCTTACCGCAATGAACCGCATGGCCGCGCTGCGCTCTTCGTCCCATGTGGCATCGGGCAGGTCAAGATATTCTTTGAGCGTGCGGATGGCGGCATCATGCTGATTGTGGTATACATATTCCCGGCCAAGCCAAAAGTGGGTCTGAACGTCTTTTGGATTTTCCTGTGCGGATAGCTCCAGCAAAGGCAGATATTGGCTTCTTGGCTTGGAGTTGTCGGGATAATGGTGCAGGATAAGGCCCGGGACAAATACCTTTTGTTCCGTTCCTTCGTATGCAAGGATCTCATGCACGGGATGAATCCATTTGTAGCCGTGCCGGAGGTGGATTTTCTCCATGGGAAACTGTTTGTCAATGTTTCCTTCGGCGTCGTGGGTCCAGACGAACGTATAGCGGGCGCGCGTGGTGCCGGGTAACCATACGGCTTCAAGCTTCTGCCGCCATCCCTTTTCAAAGACCTCGTCAACGTCGTTGGAGACGCAGATGTCCACGTCCTCCGGAATATGGGAGAGCGCGCGGTTTCTTGCCTCGTCAAAGCGCCACGGTACGATTTGCTCGGAATAGACATGCGCGCCCCGGGCGCGGAGTTTTTCTATGGTGCCGTCCGTGGAGCCGGTATCGGCCACCACCACCATATCCGCTTCCGAAACAGCGTCCATCCATCTGTCTATAAATTGCTCTTCATTTTTGCTGATTGCATAAACACATATTTTGTAATGGCCCAAATTGATGCCACCTTTCGCAATAATTTGAAAGAACGGGCGCCGCATTGCGCCGACGCCCGTATCCGATCAGATGGCCGGCTTTGATGCCGACGTTATACTAGGCAATGTCAACCCCGGCGCTCGCATAACCTGTTACGGTGTTAATGAGGGTTATACCGTCTGCCGTGGCGGAAAATACCATCAGCAGCCGATCCTCCGCAGCAACGGGAATGCTCAGCCCGGTCAGGATGCCGTTGCTTACCGTGCCGATAGCGAGGACGCCTGTCAGCGCCGGCGCCAGAGTTACCAGGGTTCCCGCAACCGGCGTAAAGGTATTATCCGGCGTGGTCGAAATATAGAGCTGCGCGTTCAGCGTTATGGTTGTTCCAACCAGCGCCAGTGCCACTGTCGTGCTGAAAAACGCGGCGATCGACGTAATCGTGCCGTCGCGCGGCATGGAGAACGCGAAGTTGGTAAGCGCGGTCGTATCAATCGTTCCTCCCAGCACGGTGGCCGCCACTATGGAATTACCAAAGCCGACCAATCCGGGCAGGCCGGCAAGACCTCCGGCAATCGTTGTGAGTGCGAGAGGTGTACCCGATGCAAAGGGGATGATCGCGCCGGCACCTGCGGCACCTGTGGGGCCGGTATCGCCGGTAGGCCCGGTCAGCCCAGTGGGACCAGTAGGACCGGTAGGTCCGGTATCGCCGGTAGGACCGGTAGGCCCAGTTGCACCAGTAGGTCCAGTGGGGCCAGTAGGACCGGTGGGACCAGTCGCGCCGGTGGGACCGATAGGTCCGGTATCGCCGGTAGGCCCAGTGGGCCCAGTCGCGCCGATAGGCCCGGTATCGCCGGTAGGCCCAGTGGGACCAGTCGCGCCTGTGGGCCCGGTAGGTCCGGTATCGCCGGTAGGCCCAGTGGGCCCAGTCGCGCCTGTAGGCCCGGTGGGACCAGTCGTGCCGATAGGCCCGGTATCGCCGGTGGGTCCGGTGGGACCAGTCGCGCCTGTGGGCCCGGTAGGTCCGGTATCGCCGGTGGGTCCGGTGGGGCCAGTCGCGCCGATAGGCCCGGTATCACCCGTAGGCCCAGTCGCGCCCGTAGGCCCGATAGGTCCGGTTGCGCCCGTAGGCCCAGTCGCGCCGATAGGACCTGTGGGTCCGGTTGCGCCGATAGGACCGGTGGGTCCAGTCGCACCGGCCGCGCCCGTGGGACCGGTCGCGCCGACAGGGCCGGTTGGGCCGGTTGGACCAGTAGGACCGGAGGAAACAAGATCGTCCTGTACCACAACGAGTGTGGCTTTTACAGGGACATTAACCGGGAAAAAGACGGTCGCCGTGCTGGCATTGATAAGGGACGCCGTCACGGGCGCCGCGTCTACTTCCAATATTCCAACACCGGAAACTTCCCCGGTCTTGATCGGGGAATTCCCTTCCAAAAAATCGCCTTGCGAGGAAGAAAGGGAGAAGACCGCGCCGTTGCTGGAGGCGGAGGACTGGGTAGCCACCCACCATTGGACGACGTATCTGCCTGCCTCATTAAACGTGATGACGCCCGTAAGCGCGTTGTATGTAATGTTGCCCGCTGAAAAAACGATGTTGTCAAATATGACGTTCGCGCCGGTAGCAACAGATCCGGCGGCTAGGCGTTCAATTTGTAAAGCGATATCCATAAGTATCTCCTTGTCTGTAGGTATGCCGTGTTCTGTACGCTTTGCCCTGTGGTCACCGCGGGCGAGGCCAAAACACGCTGCCAAAGCGTGGCCGTAAACACAGTTTTGCTTCTGTACTATATTATGAGAAGATACGTATATTGGTTCATCAGCGGGGGTATGAAAGGTACACGCCACTGAAACGGTATAAAAAAGCCCGCCGTTTTACGGCGGGCGGAAGATAGTGCGAGGAGGGGAGCAGCAACTAAATTGTGAGCTCAATCCGGTTTCCGTCCGGATCCAGTACGCAGCTTTCATAGTATCCGTCGCCGGTCGTACGCGGCCCGTTGGTGCAAAGATATCCGTTCTGTACCAGGAGGGCTGTCAGGCGGTCCACCTCTTCTTTGCTGCCCAAAGAAAAGCTGACGTGCGCATATCCGATCTGGCAGGCGTCAGAGACGGCTCCGGATACATCCGGGCGCAACATCAGTTCCAGCCGCGCGCCGTCCGCAAACGTGAGAAAATATGTTTTTAATCCCGTGCGCGGGTTGTGATACATGGCGCTGGGAATTGCGTCAAAGTAGGTGCAATAGAATGTACGCAGATATTCGATGTCTTCTGTAAACAATGCAACATGGTTGATTCGCATACGTATACTCCTTACATAATGGGGATTGAAATGGTGGAGGCAATTCCATCATAACACAAAGCCGCGGCGCAAGATATGGGCCGCGGCTTTTGTGTAACTGACAGAGTATCTTTACGCTTTCTCTACAATGTCCCGCGCCACGACAACGCCCGTCACGCTCGCCTGCATCAGCCCGCGGGTGATGCCCGCGCCGTCGCCGATGGCGTAGAGCCCCTCTATGGCGGTCTGGAAGCGGTTGTCCACCGTTACCTTGGAAGAATAGAATTTTACCTCCACGCCATAGAGCAGCGTATTCTTGGAGTACAGGCCCGGTGCAATATGGTCAAATGCCCGCAACGATTCAATAATGCTGGTCAGATGCCGGTGCGGCAGCACAAAGGAAAGGTCCCCGGGCACCGCGGTGTTGAGCGTGGGCTCGGTGGTGGACTTTCTTAAGCGCGAAGCATCTGTCCGCCTGCCCTGCAGGAGGTCTCCAAGCCGCTGCACCATGATGCCGCCGCCGGTAAGCATATTGCCAAGCTGGGCAATATAGTTGCCGTACTGGATGGGCGCGTTAAAGGGCTGCGTAAAACGGGTGGAAACCAGCAGCGCGAAATTTGTATTCTGCGTGCGGCGCTCCTGTTCGTGGTAGCTGTGGCCGTTCACCACGGCGATGCCGCCCTCGTAATGCTCTTCGCTGACAATGCCGCCGGGGTTCATGCAGAACGTTCGGACACGGTTTTCAAACGTATCCGAATAGTACACCAGCTTTGCTTCGTAAAGCTCCTGGGTGAGGTGATCCATAATGGAATTGGGAACCTCCACGCGCACGCCGATGTCCACCTCGTTGTTGCGGGTTTCAACGCCAAGGCGCGCGGCCTCCTGGGCCAGCCATGCCGCGCCGCCGCGGCCGGGAGCAAGCACGATTTTTCCGGCCTCGACCTCGAATGTCTCTCCTTTGGCCGTCTGCAGGGTAACGCCGGTAGCCCGCCCGTTTTCCACAATGATCTTGCGGGCAGAGGTCGTCTCCATGAAGGTGAATCCTTCCATCTTAACAAGCGCGTCGTACATGTTCTGCAAAGTGGATGCGGAGTACTCCGTGCCCATATGGCGCACGGGGCAGCGCACAAGATGGATGTTGTAGCGGCTCGCCTCATAGGCGATCTCGCCTACCTTCGGGTTGTTACGGCCGTGCACGGTTTCGGGTGCGCCGAATTTGGTATAAATGCTGTCCGCATAATCAATCAATGCCTGCGCTTCATGCGGGGGCATATAATCCGTAATATTTCCGCCGACCTCATGGGAAAGGGAAAGCTTTCCGTCGGAAAACGCTCCGGCGCCGGACCATCCGTTCATAATGGCGCAGGGTTTGCAATCCACGCACTTGCCCAATGTGCGCGCCGGGCAGGTGCGGTTCGTCAGGCTCCGCCCCTGGTCGACAAGCAGAACATTCACACCCGGTTTCTTGTCCATCAGCTCCAAAGAGGCGAATATTCCCGCGGGGCCCGCGCCAACGATTACAACATCATACTGCTTACGCATTACAAACATCCTTCCTGTAAACCCTAGTCATTCTCAAACATAGAACAGCATAACGTATCCTATTAACGATGTCAATAGGTGGAGAACGGCATAAAAGGCAGGCTTATAAAACCCGAACATTCGAATTATAATGGTTGCGTCAAATTTTGTTCACACGTGCCCTGTTGGTAATCTTGGTTCCAACATGTTACAATGTAGAAAGTATTGCGGAGGCTTGCCCATATGAGAAGACTCGTTGCGCTCTCCTTGCTTTTCGGGTTGCTCCTTTCCGGCTGTGCGGCAAATACCGCAGCAGGCGAGGAGGCGCTTCAGCCTGCGGAAAAAAATGAAGTTACAACGGCCCTGGAACTTCAGGAATTCTTTGAGTCCGGCGGCTCTTATGCGCAGCTGAAAGCGGATATCAATATGGAAGATACCATGCTTAAGCTTACTTCGGCGCGCGGGCCGGTTGAACTCATAGGCAACGGGTACACGATTGCGGGCAGCGCGCCGTGCGTCATCCGCATGGAGGACGGCTGCTCCATTGCGCTTAACAGCGTAACGGTTTCGGCCAAACAGACGGGAATTGGGCTTCTGGGAGGCGGGACGATTTCGGCGGCGGATTCCGTGATTTCCGCGAAGCTTAACGCCATACAGGCTGCGGGGGCGCTGACCATTGCAAAAGAAAGTTCGCTCACGCTTTCGGGCGAAGGTTCCGGCATCCTTGCCTTGGGTGTTTCCATACTTGAGGACAGCGCGCTTACGGTCTCGGCCGTAACTACCGCCATCACTACCGGCCGCGGCGATCTCACGCTATATCCGCGCGCAAAAATTTCCTGCGAAGCGGCGGGAGACAACGTCGTGAAAGTCGACGGCACGCTGGTGCTGATGGAAGACACGGTTTTAGACGCGGCCAACACCGGTGAACACAACGGCGCAAGGATCGGCTCCCTGCAGGCAAAAGAAAGCGCGACGCTTAACGCAAAAGGCGGCGTCAACGGCGCGGGCCTGTTTGTGGTGGAGCTGTATGAGGATATTACGCTCCGGGGATTTAGTACGCCGGATCTGAAGATTGAGGCGGGCAAGGGTAACCTGACGTTTGATGCGTAATGTTGCCGCTGTGTGCTTGATAGATCAAATAAGGGATATCGATCCCTTCAATAAATAAAGAAAAGACAACCGGCTCAATGCCGCAACAAGAAAAGGAAAGCTGCTATGAAACGATCAACAAGAATTATCTCCGCCATCATTGCCCTGCTGTTTCTGCTGGGCGTGATATTTACGATCATCATCACGGTGTCCTATGCCATGCCCAAAGGGGAAGAGGCCGTCTATACCGCCACGGATACGGACGGAACATCCATGCTTTCCGGCGTATCTCTTGCCAATCCCGAAAACCCGCTTGTTTTTGAATTTATGGGGTAATCTGGCCGGATCAGAGCCTTTGTAACGGCCAAACTTCATAAGGAATTGGGTTAATAATACATGCACGCGGCATCCGCTTCATATGCTCCATGTAGGAGCAAAAGGGGGCGGATGCTTTTGTTGATCAAGCGCGAACAACACAATGGAATACGCTACGGCAAACGGTATTTTGCGGTTGTGCTGCTATTGTGCGTGCTCATTGGAGGCGCGCTGTTTTTCCCCTTTCCCGGCGGGAGTACGGACGCCAGCACCTCTTCTTCAGGCGGAGAAGAAGAGGTCAAAGAGGATTATATCCATTGGGTGGAGTTCAACGTTCCGTTCGAAGTATTGGAGCAGGCGTACAAATATGATATCGTGTCCCATCAAAAGGACGAGAGCGTCAAGCTGAATTGGATTGAGCTCCTGGCCTACACCGCGGCAAAAAACGGCGGCGTGTTCAAGGAGGGTAAAACCAGCAAAACCATGGACGATCTGGTGGAGCGCCTTCGAGGTGGAGAAAGGCTGGAAGATATCACGAACAGCATGCGCTACTATTCGTATTACATGGAAGCGTATACGGCCATACTCGCCCAGTTCATAGGGGAGCACGAAAAGCTTCAGGACGGCAAGACGACGGCGGTATATGGGCTCCGGGTATATTCTCCCATTGCCAAGGGATATGGGTTCGGGCACTATGACGATTTTGGCAACCCCCGCACCTATGGATACAAACGGCTGCATTTGGGCAACGACCTGTGCGGCTCCATCGGTACGCCCATCATTGCGGTGGAAGGCGGGGTAGTGGAAAAACTGGGGTGGAACCAGTATGGCGGCTGGCGCGTCGGCATACGCAGCCACGATAAGCTGCGGTATTATTACTATGCGCATTTAAGAAAGGGCAGTCCGTATGTGGAGGGGTTAGAGGAGGGCGATGTTGTCCGCGCGGGGGACGTCGTCGGCTACATGGGAATGACAGGGTACAGCACCAAGGAGGACGTCAACAACGTGAAGGTGCCGCACCTGCATTTTGGTCTGCAACTGATATTTGACGACAGCCAGATCGACGGCACCAATCAGATCTGGATCGACGTGTATCATATCGTGCAGTTTTTGGAGCGTAACCGAATGCCGGTGGAAAAACTGGAGGGCGGCGGCTATATCCGGGCGGATGGGTTTGCACAGGAGGTGGCGCAATGAAAGCGGCGATGCGGCTGCTTCTCAAGCGCGCTGCGGGCCTCATGGCGATGTGCATTGCGCTGCTGCTATTCGCGCTGCTTTTTGAGGATGGCGGCGCGGTGGAAGCCATGCGCGCCGACGCGCTTTCGGGTGTGCGTTTGCCCATCATCATGTACCATGCCGTACTCAAAGACCCCCAGCGGGCGGGGGACTATATCATTTCTCCTGCGCAGCTGGAGAAGGATCTGCTGTATTTAAAAAAGCAGGGGTATACCGCTGTATTGCCCCGGGAGCTTGTCGATTATGTCAATGGAAAAAGCGAACTTCCCGATAAACCTGTCATGATCACGTTTGACGATGGATACTACAGCAGCCTTACTTATGTCCTGCCCATATTGAAACGCATGGATATGAAAGCGGTCGTATCCGTTGTGGGCAACTATACGCAAAAAGCCTCGGAACTGATGGATCAGAACCCTGCTTACGCGTACCTCACCTGGGAGGATATCTGCGCGCTTGCAAATTCCGGCCGGGTGGAGATTGCCAGCCACACATATGCGCTGCATACCAAAAGGAACGGGCGGGAGGGCGTCAAACGCAAAACCTGGGAGACAAAGGAAGCGCATGAAGCCGTACTCAAAGAGGATATCGAGGTATTCCAGAACGCGATGGAGGAACATTGCGGGTTTCCGATCACCACATTTACCTATCCCTTTGGAAGCTGGGATGATGAGACCGAAGCGGTTTTACGAAGAACAGGCTTTGCCATGACGCTGACCTGCCGGGAGCGCATGAATTACATTGAGCGCAACCCCGCCAGCCTGTATCATCTGGGAAGGTACAATAGGCCGAGCGGCATATCCACGGAGGAGTTCATGCAAAAGGTGCTCAAAGGATAAGGGACCTAATAAGAATTTATCCATACATTTCCGCTTTGTGGTATACTGTGTACAATCATTTTCCAACAAATTTCTGGCGGCAGGGGTGCGGGTATGGAAAAACGCCCGGGTGTTGTGCTTCTTCGGGATGTACAGGAGAAGGACCTTCCTTTGTATTATGCCATGTACGCGAGTCCCGAGGTCACGCGGTATACGCTGCTTGACGCGTGCCAAAGCCTTGATGCGTACCTGCCTTATTTCAAGCAGACGCTCGAAGAGAACAGAAAGGCGGACAGGCGGATTTATGAATATGTTGTATCCCTGCCCGATGGTCAGCCCATCGGCATGTGCAACATCAAGCTGTTAAAGACCGATCCGGGCAACGCGGAAATCGGATATATGCTGTTGCCGCCGTATTGGGGAAAAGGGTACGGGACCAACGTTGCGCGGCAGCTCGTCCGCATGGGTTTTGTGGAATTGGGCCTCCGGAAAGTGACCGCCTGCTGCAACGCGAACAATCTTGCGTCCGAGGCCGTGATGAAAAAGTGCGGCATGCGCCGCGAAGCGCTGTTAAAGGCCGTGCGCTATAAAGGCGGAGCGTGGCAGGATGAACTGCGATACGCCATTACATATGCAGATTGGAGCAACAATACGTATGAAAACTGAAGCCGAGGCCGGAATACAGATGCAGCGCAATTCTGGGATCGACTGGCTGCGGATCGGCTGCATATTCCTGCTGTTTCCTTTCCATACGGCGCGAATATTTGACGCATGGGAGCCGAACTACATTAAGGACACGGTCAATTTGTTCTCCACATGGTTTGTGTTTTTGACGGCCTACTGGTTTATGCCGCTAATGTTCGTCATTGCAGGGATATCCGCTTACTATGCGCTCCGGAAACGTACGCCGGGGCAATATGTGAAAGAACGCTTTTCGCGCCTGGCCGTGCCGTTTTTGTTCGGTATCCTTTTGGTCGTGCCCATTCAGGGGTACCTTGCCCTTGTGCAGCAGTATGGATATACGGGAGGATACCTTGCTTTCCTGCCGTCTTATTTTACGGATTTTTCGGATCTTACCGGATATTCAGGAAGCTTTACGCCCGGCCATCTGTGGTTTTTGCTGTATCTTTTTGTTATCAGCGTGGGGCTTTTGCCCATTCTAAAGCGTATCCGGCGGAAGGATGGTCAGAGGCCGATTAACTCTGCCATGCTTCCCTTTGCCTTTGTGCCGCTGACCGTCGCAAGCGCCCTGCCCGGGATCGGTGGGAAAAATCCGTTCTACTTTGCCGCATTCTTTTTGCTGGGATATTGGCTTGCGCACCGGAACCTCATGGATACGCTGCGGAACTACCGCATCCGGTTTTTTATCGGCGCTGTCTTTGCAGGGGCCAGTTTTGTAATCGTAGGATCGCTGTTTCATTTCGCTTCCGGATACACATGGCAGGCGGGCGTTGTTGCGCTGCTTCGGGAGCTTGCGGCCTGGCTCATGATTCTTGCGCTCATCGGCCTGGCGCAGGCGTATTGTAACAAACCCGGCAAGATACTTGCGTATTGCAATAACGCGTCGTTTCCGGTCTACATCCTGCACCAGTCCGTCATGATGTCGGTTGCATTTTATGTTGTACCCTTGCCGTTGCCCGCGTGGGCGAAAATCCTGCTGATTGCCCTGATTTCGCTGTTGCTGTCCCTAATAGGATACGAAGCATTCCGCCGGTTCAAAGCAACGAGATTTCTGCTGGGCATGAAATAAGAAGCGTAAGACAGTATCCCCCGCATGGCGGGGGATACTGTCTTTTTGGAGCGTTCGTTTCATTTATTTGATGATTTTCAATCCGCCGATAATGGGGATGGGTTTTGCCTTGCCCTGCGCGGCGTTGACAATGCCTAAAATCTGCAGCACCAGCAGACCGAGATACAATAATGTAAATAGCAGGGAAACAATGCCCAAAGCACCGAGACTGGCGTACGTCATCCCGGCGAACAATATGGCGGTGAGTATCGCCTGTATAATATACAGGGCGACGTAACCAAGCAGCACGATCAACCCTTGGTTGGCATGGTACCGCGCGAAGCGGCTGTCTTTCGCCGCAAGCAGCGGCAGGAAAAAGATGAAGTAGGCCAATATGGCCATCGCCTTGTTCTGCTGGATATCCTCAGGCGTATATTCGTAGAGCTCCTCCTGTGCAAATTGCTGTTCCATGCGGATGCCTCCTTTCCTTCTTAATATAATAGGTATGTACCGGGGGACCGGAAACAGTATCGGTTTTTGGGCAAAATCTCCCGGCTTCCTGCCTCAGGCAAGAGTAATACCCTATATATACGCGAAAACGGCGCAGGCAAACATGGATGGGGAAGCGCATACAAAATTTCGGGGTATCTTCCTGAGAAGGCCTATGAAAAAGTATGCATCCGGGTCATGCATTGAAACCTTCCCGACAACAGGGTATACTGTTACGGAATGCACGCATACGAATATAGGCCGTATGCAGGATGGATCCGGAGGTATCATGAAGTTATTGTTTAGAATTATGGGGGATGCCAAACGGTTTAAGGGACTGTATGTAATCGCCATCCTCTCCACGTTGCTGATGACGGTATTGAACCTTGCAGCACCCAAGGTATTGTCTGAAATTACAAAAACGCTTACCATGGGCCTGCAGGATGGAGCCCTTGAGAAAATCCTGTATCTTACGGCGGCGCTGGGCGGTATTTATCTATTGCGCGTGCTGTTCCGGTACGCCAGCAATTATTACGCCCACGTTGCGGCATGGAATCTGGTGGAAGGCGTCCGGGTAAAGCTGTACCAGAAAATACAGAGCTTTTCCATGCGCTTTTTCCATGAGCGCCAGACGGGGGATCTGATGAGCCGCGTCGTCAACGATACGGCGACGTTCGAACTGCTATACGCGCATATCATACCCGAAATGCTGACCAATTTCATTACGCTTGCCGGCGTGCTCGTCATGCTGCTTTCCATCAACGTGAAGCTGGGACTGCTGACATGTATCCCGCTGCCGCTCATCGCGTATGCGGGCTATGTGTTTATCACAAAAATCCGCCCGCATTTTCGTGTGGCGCAGGGAAAATTGGGTTCATTAAACTCCAAGCTGCAGGATAATTTCTCCGGCATCCATGAGATACAGGCGTTCGGCCAGGAGCGGTATGAGGAAGAGTGTATCGGCTCGCAGGCGCACGGCTATACGCACGCAATCCTTGTCGCACTTCAAAAGAGCGCCATATTCCACCCTTCCGTGGAGTTCTTTGCCGCTATCGGCACGCTTATTGTGGCGGGCGTGGGCGGCACGCTTGCGCTCAGAGGGGAGATCGATGTTGCGGATATCGTGGCGTTTTTACTCTACCTTGCGCTGTTCTATGCGCCCATCACCGGTTTTGCGAAGCTTTTGGAGGATACCCAGCAGGCTTACGCGGGGGCGGAACGCGTCATGGCGGTCATGGACGCGCCTTCCGATATTGTGGATGAACCGGATGCGGAAGATATCGGGAAGGTACAGGGGAAGATCGAGTTTGAAAACGTGCAGTTTGGCTATGAAAAGGATCAGGAAGTGCTGCGCGACGTCAGCTTTACCTGTGAGCCCGGGCAGATGATCGCGCTCATTGGACCTACCGGCGTTGGCAAGACCACCCTGACGCAGATTCTTTCCCGCTTTTATGATCCCATTGCGGGGCGGGTGCTCGTTGACGGCAAGGACATTAAACATGTTACCATCAGCAGCCTGCGCAGGAACATCGCGCCTGTCATGCAGGATACGTTCCTGTTCTACGGCACCATTGCGGAAAACATCGGTTATGCGGTGGAAAACGCCACGATGGAGGAAATCATAGCTGCAGCGAAAGCGGCCCATATCCATGAGGACATCATGGCGATGACTGATGGATACGAGACCCGAGTGGGCGAGCGCGGCGCGCGCCTTTCCGGCGGGCAGAAGCAGCGCGTGGCAATCGCGCGGGCGGTATTGCGGCGCGCCCCCATCATCATACTGGATGAGGCGACGGCCTCCGTGGATGTAGAAACAGAGCGCGAAATCCAAAGCGCTATTAACGAGCTGGCAGGTTCATGTACCATCATCGCCATTGCGCACCGCCTGACGACGATCCGTAATGCCGATAAGATATTTGAACTCAAAGAAGGCAAACTCACCCAGGTGGACAAATCCACATTGAACTTTGCATAAAGTATAGCCGCGGCGTATAGGCTTCACTTGCTCCGCCGTGCAAAATTATAAAAAGAGGGAAGGGAAATTGGCATGATCAATATGGCGTATCGGAATGTCTTCAGCGGGTTTTTGCTTTTTCTGCTTATCATCGGCGCTGCGGTTGGCATGGGCTTTGTGGTGCGGTCTCTTGCAAAAAAGAAAGGATACCAAACAAGCTTTGCGTGGGGATTCTTTTTCGGCGTGCTTGCCCTTTTATACTGGGGCTTTGTGCCGGTACACCCGGATCTTCAGGCGCATATCATCGCGGAAGGCATCAACCGTTCGCGTCTTGCGCCGCGTACGGAACAGCCGCAGGAGCCTTTTCTGGACCGGTAATTTGAAAAGGATAGGAGCATCACACTTTGTTTTGGGGGTGCGGGGGATCGCAATCCCGCCGCATGTTGATGAAAATCTGACGACATGCGCGTCAAATTCATAAAAAAGTGCGCGAAAGCGCACTTTTCACCTGCAGAAAACCCGCTGATACAGTCCAAAGGACTGTATCAGCGGTATTTTTTAGCCTACGGGGGCGGGGCTATTTAGGGAGGTGTTCGCTCTAAACGCGGCATACGCCAGGTCTGTCGCAAGGTCGGTGAACGCTTCAGCGTCCACTTTGCCTTCCGTATACAGGGAGAACTGTACGGGGAGGTACTGCCATGTGGCCAGAGCGCCCGCATCCTTGTTGGTGTTGATGTTGATGATCGCATACCAGTCTATCCCATCTACTGCGATATCGCTCCGCTCGTCAAATTCCGTATATACGCCGGAGATATCCTCTTCCGTGCCGGTGTTGGCGGAACGGTAGGCGTAGGTGATGCCATCAAGCGTGAACGTGATTTCCGCGATCTTATCCCCGATGATGCGGTAGCTGACGTCCGTCGCGCCCTCGGGAGCATCGATCCTGACGTTAAGCGCTTCAAAATCCGCGGCGCTTTCCACTTCCACAACCGGGTTGGGAATGCCAGGATTCGGAGATTCGGCAGGAGACTCAATAGGCGGCGCCGCCGTGGGTTCAAGGGGCGGCACGGCTCTCTGCGCGCATCCGCTTACCGCCAATAGTGCGGCAAAAGCGAGCGATGGTATCAATAAAGCTGTTTTCTTCATTTCTCTAACCTCCAAGGTCGTTTGCTTATATAACGTTGCTATCTTAGGATAGGTTCCCTCCCAGCATGTTCCAGTATACAGAAAAGCTGCCCGCGGTGATGCCGGGACAGCTTTTGCAACATATGTTCATAATCAAACGTGAATGGGCCTTCCTATTCCGCGCTCCGTCCGCCATTGCGGGGGTGGGCCGTCTTCTCCCCAGTATTCATTAAGCAAGCCGATTTTCCCGTATCTGAACTTGAAAAATGATGCGGCGTGGAAGGATGCATCCGCGTCGCGCAATGTCACCTTGACAACGGAAACGATCAAATCCCCACACGCTTCCAGCCGTTCTACGGCGACTGACCAATTTCCGGGGTACAGGCTGTTGGCCGCTATAAATTCGTGCACCGTAAATTGCTCGTTGGTGTTGTTCCATTCTATGACGGCGTCGCTGCAAAAATAATCTTCCAGGCGGCCCCAATTTTGTGTATGGATATCGTTCCAAAGCTGCCTTACAACGGCTGTTTTCTCCACAGGCGTTCTCCTTTCTTAATATCCCAGGTTTTCCTCCACAAGCAGCACATGTACGTCTTTGACCGCGTTCGTGGGCCGCTCCAGCAGCGTCGTGATATGGCACATCCGCTGGGGTGAAGTGCAGTCCGAACAGCGGTTGGCCGTGGCGCATGGAACATGCAACCCAAGCCGCCGGGCGTTGGGCGGGCAGGCTTCGCGCTTGATACGGTCTAAACCATCTTCATAATTTTCGCAGATCTTGTTTTCGCCCGCGATCACGACTACACGCTTTGGGCCGTAGATGAGGCTAGCGACCCGGTTGCCCGTTCCGTCAATATTCAAAAGCGCGCCGGTTTTGAGCACAGCATTCGCGGAGCAGAGGTAGACGTCCGCCTTCTGCGCCGCGTCGTGTGCGGCAGGGACTTCTTCCTTTTCACATTTCCAGTGCCAGTAAACGGGGTGGCCCGCTTGTAGCAGCGTTTCATACAGCCCCAGATCGCGTACGGTGACGGAACCGCCAAAACCAACGCTCGCGCCTTCTCCAATCAAAGCAAGCGCGGCTTCCTTTGCGGCTTGCGCATCCTTACATACCTGTACCTGGAAACCGTGCTTTTTCAGGCTCTCAGCCGCCTGTTCGACGTTAGACATTGTAATCCCTCCCAAAGCGTTTTGTGTATTGTATCACAAGCGGGTATAGCAGGCAAAGCCGCTCTCTTGCAATTGACTCTGCGATACGGTATGATCAATGCTGAATACAAATGCCACCATGGAAAAGACGGAGGTACTATGGCCTTTCCGCGTGAACAAATACGCAATTTCTGCATCATTGCCCACATCGATCACGGTAAGTCTACCCTTGCCGATCGTCTGATGGAGCTGACCGATACCGTATCCAAAAGGGATATGGAGGAACAGCTTTTAGACACCATGGAGATCGAACGCGAGCGCGGCATCACCATCAAAGCGACCGCCGTGCGCATGTTCTATACCCATACCGACGGCAAGCAGTATATGTTCAACCTCATCGATACGCCGGGCCATGTGGACTTTACTTATGAGGTCAGCCGCGCGCTTGCCGCGTGCGAAGGCGCCATACTCGTGGTGGACGCCACGCAGGGGATCGAGGCGCAGACGCTTGCAAACGTGTACCTTGCGATCGACAACGGCCTTGAAATCATGCCCGTCATCAATAAAATAGACCTCCCCAGCGCGCAGCCGGAACATACCATTAAAGAGATTGAGGACGTCATCGGCATCCCCGCGGAGGACGCGCCGCGTGTTTCCGCGAAGTCCGGAGAAAACGTACCCATGATACTGGAGCAGTTGGTCGATCTCATCCCGCCGCCCGAGGGGGACAGCGAGGCTCCGCTCAAAGCGCTGATATTCGATTGCTATTACGATAATTACAAGGGTGCGGTCAGCTATGTGCGCGTCAAGGAAGGCGCAGTGCGCGCAGGTACGCGCTTGCGCATGATGAGTTCCGGTCATGAATTCGACGTGACCGAGGTTGGCGTGTTTACGCCCGCGCACCGCCCGGTGGAAGAACTGACGGCGGGCGAGGTCGGCTACATTGCGGCTTCCATTAAAAGCGTGGCGGAAACCAAGGTGGGCGATACCATTACGGACGCGGAAAACCCCGCAAAGGAAGCCCTGCCCGGCTACCAACAGGCGCACCCCATGGTGTTCTGCGGCATCTATCCGGCGGATGGCGCAGACTACAACGATTTAAAGGACGCTTTGGATAAGTTGAAGCTCAACGATGCGTCACTGACCTACGAGCCGGAAACCTCCATCGCGCTCGGCTTCGGGTTCCGCTGCGGGTTTTTAGGGCTGCTGCATATGGAAATCATTCAGGAGCGCTTGGAACGTGAGTTCGATCTCGATCTTGTTACTACCGCACCCAGCGTTATCTATCGCGTCAAGATGGAGGATGGGGAAGAGCGCGTGATCGATAACCCCTCGAACCTCCCTAACCCGACGATGATTGCCTATATGGAAGAGCCCATGGTGGATGCGCATATCATGACGCCTTCTTCCTTTGTCGGTACCATTATGGAGCTTTGTCAGGAAAAGCGCGGCATCTTCGTGGACATGAAGTATATCGAAGAGACGCGCGTCAACATCCATTACGAGCTGCCCCTCAACGAGATCATCTACGATTTCTTCGATCAGCTCAAATCCCGTTCGCGCGGCTACGCTTCCTTTGATTATGAACTCAAGGCATATATGCGCTCGGACCTGGTGAAGCTCGACTTTCTGCTAAACGGCGATATGTGTGACGCGCTTTCCACCATCGTCCACCGGGACAAGGCGTACAACAAGGGCCGCGCCGTGGCGGAGAAATTAAAGGACGTCATTCCCCGCCAACAGTTTGAAATCCCCATCCAGGCGGCAATCGGCGGCAAGGTGATCGCGCGCGAAACCGTCAAGGCCGTGCGCAAGGACGTCTTAGCCAAGTGCTACGGCGGCGATATCACGCGCAAAAAGAAGCTGCTGGAAAAACAGAAGGAAGGCAAGAAGCGCATGCGGCAGGTGGGCTCCGTGGAGGTCCCAAGCGAGGCCTTCATGAGCGTGCTGCGCATCAACTAGCTAGCGTATGAAGGTGGCGGTAGTAGGTTCCCGCACGCTGCGGGATGTGGATCTTGCAAAGTATATCCCGCCGGATGCTACGGAGATTATTACCGGCGGCGCATACGGGATCGATACGCTTGCGGAGCAATACGCAAATAGCCGGGGCATCCCAGTGCGCGTGTTCCGCCCGGACTACGAGATATTGGGCAAATGGGCGCCGCTTGCGAGGAACGATCAGATCGTGAACGCGGCGGATATGGTGGTAGCGGTTTGGGACGGCGTTTCCAACGGTACGCGCTACACTATCAGCCGCGCGCAGAAGTGTAATAAGCCGGTCAAAATTTATGTTGTGGAACGGGATGGCTAACGCCATCCCGTTTTATGCCACTGACAAAGTCCGGTGGGCTTTGTCAGTGGGTTTCTGGTAGGTTAAAAGTGCGCTTTCACGCACTTTTTCCACAAATCTGACGCGCATGTCGTCAGATTTGATTAAACTGCGGGGGATTGCGATCCCCCACACCCCCTAAAGTTGCAACTTAAGGTTCTAGCAAACATTATTCTAGGATAAAAAATATTGCAGCGCCGCATTCTGCATATCAAGCCCTGCTTTTGTCAAATACGCATGCGTCGGCGAGACGGTGAGCCACCCTTTTTCTATCAGCGCACCAATGGCATCCGGATAGAAATCCTCAAACCGCTTTTGGAACCGCGCTTTAAATTCTGCAAGCGGAATACCTGCTACAGTTCTCAGACCCACCATCACGGCTTCGAACGCTTCTTCCGCATAGGGAATGGGCGTGAGAGTCCGTTCCGGCAAAGGTATCGTTGCTTCCTTATGATAGGCGTCCAATTCCGCGGCGTTGCTCCAACGCATCCACTGCTGCGTACCGCCCAAATTTAGCCGCCAGGCCGAATGCGCGCCCGCACCCAGGCCAAGGTATGCGCCGTTCGCCCAATAATTAAGGTTGTGGCGGCAAACATGTCCCGGCTTTGCAAAGTTGGAGACCTCATAGCGTGCATAACTCTGTTGTTCCAGATAGGCAATGCCTGCGTCCTGCATCTCATACACGTCGTCTTCATCGGGCAGTGTTTCACGTTTGGAAGCGACATCGTCAAAGAGCGCCGTGCCTTCCTCCAAAATCAGCCCGTAGGCCGAAATGTGCTCAGGGGAAAGCGATACAACCGCCGACAGCGTATTCAGGTAGTCTTCTTTCGTCTGCCCCGGCAGCCCATGCATGACGTCCACGTTGATGTTGGAAAAGCCCGCTTCGCGCTCGAGACGGAATGATTCTAAAAACGCATCTTTTGTGTGGATACGCCCGATGCGTTGCAACAAACGGTCATCCAAGCTCTGCACGCCGATGGAAAGGCGGTTGACGCCCGCTTCCTGATATGCAAGAAGCTTTTCTTTGTCTAGCGTGCCGGGGTTGCACTCAAACGTAATTTCCGCATCCGGGGCGATGGAAAAGCATTGCTGTAATTCATGCAGCAGCGCCTGTGCCTGCTTTCCCGAAAGGAGGGAGGGCGTGCCGCCGCCAAAGAACACGGTATCAAACGTACTCCAATCATGTTGCGCAAACGTATGGATTTCCCGATACAGTGCGTCCAGATAGCGTTCCATCCGTTCCGGCTGCGCCAGGGAGAAAAAATCACAATAGCGGCATTTTCGCACACAAAACGGAATATGCACATAAAGACCCGGCATAAAGTTTCCTTTCTTGCAACAAGGCCGTCAAACTCTCTCTCTATTTATAACATACAATGTCTTCAATGCAAAATCCGCGCTTGCAGAAAAGGGTGAAATCGCCCCAAATCGTCGCACGATGCAGGGGGATTTTTCCAGATATTCGGGCCAAAAATCCCACGCTTTTGTTTCCACTTTGTCACAATGGAACATTTGCGTTCTATTGACAAAGACTATGGGGAGTGCTATTTTATTTGTAGTGATTTAGCACTCAACGATATAGAGTGCTAACATTCTGAAAGGGAAGAAGCACTGCGGGAAAGGAGGCGTGGCAAGTGGAACTCGATGCAAGAAAAATGCGCATTTTGCAGGCGATTATAGACGACTATATTATGACGGCCGCGCCGGTCGGTTCCCGCACCATATCCAAACGCGCGGACTTTAACGTCTCCTCCGCGACCATCCGCAACGAGATGAGCGATTTGGAGGAGCTTGGATATCTGGAGCAGCCGCATACCTCTGCCGGGCGCATTCCGTCCAACAAGGCATACCGGCTCTATGTCAACCACATGATGCAGCGCGCGCAGCTCAACGAACAGGAGCGCCGCATGATCCGGGCCTATTTTACAAGCCGGATGGATCAGGTGGAGGGGTTGGTACGGCAGACGGCTACCGCTCTTTCGGAGATTACGCGCTATACGGCGATGGTCATGGCGCCGCAAATTGAAACGGTGCGCATCAAGCACATTCAACTGGTGCAGCTGAGCTCGGAGCGCGTCTTGATGGTACTGGTAACCGACAACGGCATGATACGCGATATCATGCTGCGCATGCCGGAGGGCATGGGCGCACAGGATCTCGATAAATTCTCTAATCGCCTGAATCAGGTGCTGCGGGATATGCGGCTGGATCAGGTGGCGGTGGACGAAGTGCTGGGCATGGGGGAAGAGATGGGCGCGCAGCGCACATTCTTCCATAACATTATGGAAGCGCTCGAACGCCATGTGCACGGCAACGCGCAGAAGGTGGAGCTTTCCGGCGCTACCAACATCCTGCACTACCCCGAGTACAGCGATATGAACAAGGTCAAGGGCTTCCTTTCCGCATTAGAAGGGAAGGATACGCTCTACAATATGTTGAAAAAGGCCTCGCGGCTGGAATTTTCCGTCTCCATCGGGGAGGAAAACGAACCCGATCAGTTAAAGGATTGCAGCGTGATCACCGCGACCTACCGCATTGGGAACGACCCTATGGGTTCGTTTGGCATCATAGGTCCCACGCGCATGCATTATAGCCGCGTGCTCTCAATACTTGAATATATGCAGCTGAGTCTTTCGGAGGCCCTTGCCGGGCTTTTGGAACAGGACCGGCTTGAATAGCCAACGGGAGGAAGTTATGGCAAGAAAAACCGCAAATGAAAACGCACCCATGCAGGAGGAAACCATAGTAAACGATCAGGGGGCGGAGCAGGCGCAAACGCCGGAAGAAACCGCCGCGAACGGAACCCAGGAGGCGGAATACGTCAAACTGAGCAAGACCGAATTTGACACCGTCAAGGCGCATATCGAAACGCTGAAAAAGGAAAAGGACGAGGCGATTACGCTCGCGCAGCGTCTGCAGGCGGATTTTGACAACTACCGCAAGCGCAACGCCACCCTAAAGGCGGACAGTTACCAGGAGGGAATGCGGGATTGCGTGAAGGCGCTCATTCCTTCGCTAGATAATTTTGACCTTGCCGTGCAGAACATGGAGACGGTGGATCCATGCTACCTTGACGGCGTCAAGATGGTGCAGCGCACGCTTCTGGATGCGCTCAATAAACTTGGGTTACAGGAGATCCCGGCGGAGGGTATATTCGACCCCAACCTGCACAACGCCGTTTTACAGGAAGCGGCGGAAGGGAAGCAATCCGGTGAAATCCTGGAGGTCTTCCAGCGGGGCTTTGAGATGAATGGCAGGATATTGCGCCACAGCATGGTCAAAGTGGCGGAATAATCGGGTAACGGCAAAACGTCAGTACATACGCCGCAAGATTGCGGCATCGTATAAAACAGGAATAGTTCAGTTGATTATAGGAGGATTAGGTTCATGGGCAAAATTATTGGTATTGATTTGGGCACCACCAACTCTTGCGTCGCAGTGCTCGAAGGTGGGGAACCCGTTGTTATCCCCAATGCGGAGGGCGCGCGCACTACGCCTTCTGTCGTAGCGTTCAAAGATCAGGAGCGTCTGGTGGGTCAGGTTGCAAAGCGCCAGGCCATCACCAACCCGGAGCGCACCATTGCTTCCATTAAGCGCGAGATGGGCACTTCCCACAAGGTACATGTGGATGGCAAGGATTATACGCCGCAGGAAATTTCCGCCATGATTTTGCGCAAGCTCAAGCAGGATGCGGAAGCATACCTGGGCGAAACCGTATCGCAGGCGGTCATTACCGTTCCCGCGTACTTCAGCGACAGCCAGCGTCAGGCCACCAAGGATGCGGGCCGCATCGCGGGCCTTGAAGTGCTGCGCATCATCAACGAACCCACCGCGGCTTCCCTTGCCTACGGCATGGATAAGGAAGTCAACCAGAAGATACTCGTTTACGATTTGGGCGGCGGCACGTTCGACGTTTCCATTCTGGAGATTGGCGACGGCGTATTTGAAGTGCTCGCTACCAACGGCGACAACCGTCTGGGCGGCGATGACTTTGACCAGCGCATCATGGACCATATCGCCACCGAATACAGGAAGGAAACCGGCATTGATTTAAGGAACGACCGCAAGGCGCTCCAGCGTTTGAAGGAAGCTGCGGAAAAAGCGAAGATCGAGCTTTCCGGCGTGGTGTCTTCGGATATCAACCTGCCGTTCATCACCATGGACGCTTCCGGCCCCAGGCACTTGGAAATGACGCTCACCCGCGCAAAATTTAACGAGTTGATTTCCGATTATGTGGATAAGACCAAGGATTGCATGTTCAAGGCCCTGCGGGACGCGAACCTGAGCTCCGAGAAGATCGATAAGGTCATTCTTGTGGGCGGTTCCAGCCGTATCCCCATGGTGCAGGAAATGGTGAAGACCGTCACCGGTAAAGAACCCTTCAAGGGCATCAATCCGGACGAATGCGTCGCCGTCGGCGCGGCCATCCAGGCGGGCGTGTTGGGCGGCGAGGTCAAGGATATCCTGCTGCTCGACGTCACGCCGCTGTCCCTTGGCATTGAAACGGTGGGCGGCGTGTTCACCAGGCTCATTGACCGCAACACCACCATCCCCACGAAGAAGAGCCAGATCTTCTCCACCGCGGCGGATGGGCAGACCTCCGTTGAGGTCCATGTGCTCCAGGGTGAGCGCGAAATGGCGCAGTACAATAAGACGCTGGGACGCTTCCAGCTTGCAGGCATTGCGCCTGCGCCCCGCGGCGTGCCGCAGATCGAGGTCACGTTCGATATCGACGCGAACGGTATCGTGCACGTAAGCGCGAAGGACCTTGGCACCGGCCATGAGCAGAAGGTGACGATCACCGCTTCCACCAACCTCAACGAGGAAGAGATCAAGCGCGCCGTCAGCGAAGCCGAACGCTTTGCGAGCGAGGACAAACAGCGCAAGGAAGAGGTGGAAACCCGCAACCATGCGGACCAACTCGTCTATACCACCGAAAAGACGCTCAAGGAGCTGGGCGATAAGGTTTCCGCCGACGATAAGTCCAAGATCGAGGCCGCGCTTTCTGATCTGAGGAAGACGCTTGAAGGTACCGACAGCGCCATGATCAAAACCGCCTCCGAAAAGCTCACTGAGATCTCCTACGAGATATTTGGTAAAATATACCAGCAGGCGCAACAAGCGAACCCCGGCCAAGCCGCGGGCGGCGGCGCGCCGCATGACAATACCGTGGTGGACGCTGATTACGAAGTTGTGGACGACGACAAGAAGTAAGCATAGTATATGAAGGCTGGGGCGGGTCAAAAGCCCGCCCCTTTTCATGAGAATTATTTCCTACATGACGATACGGCTTCGCTTTGTTATAATGGGCTTTGACTGAAAGCTTTGGGGGAGAGGGATGTCCTTTGGCAAATAAACGCGATTATTATGAAGTATTAGGTGTTGAGAAAAACGCCTCCGAAAGCGATATCAAAAGCGCGTTCCGGAAACAGGCCAAGTCCTGCCATCCGGATTTGCACCCGGGAGATAAGGATGCGGAGGCGAGATTCAAAGAGTTGAACGAGGCCGCGGAGGTATTGAGCGATGCGAAAAAGCGCGCGCAATACGATCAGTTCGGCCATGCCGCATTCGACCCCGCTGCGGGCGGTGGCGGCGGCTACTCCGGCGGCAACCCGTTTTCGGGCTTCGGCGGGTTTTCCGATATTTTTGAAACCATGTTCGGCGGCGGGTTTTCAAGCCGCGATACTACCGGCCCCGTTGCGGGAAACAATCTCAAATATACGCTTACCATTTCGTTTGAGGACGCGGCTTTTGGCGCAAAGCGCGAAATCCTCGTGCCGCGCGAACAGAACTGCGGTTCCTGCGCTGGCTCCGGGGCAAAGCCCGGCACCAAGCCGGAACGCTGCACCACCTGCGGCGGCTCGGGGCAGGTGCGCGTGCAGCAGAACACCATGCTCGGCTCCTTTACCACCGTCCGTCCCTGTACGGCTTGCGGCGGATCGGGGCAGATCATTAAGGAGCCTTGCCTGGACTGCCACGGCCAAGGTCGCATAAAAAAGACCAGCCGTGTGGTGGTGAACATTCCCGCCGGTATCGACGACGGCCAGACATTGAGCCTTTCGGGCGAAGGGGAAGCCGGATACCGCGGAGGTCCCAGCGGCGATTTGTACGTACTTATCCGCGTGAAGCCGCATAAGCTGTTCCGCAGAAACGGCGCGGATCTGTTCCTGGACATGAAGATTTCGTATATCACGGCGGCTCTGGGCGGAGAAATCACGGTACCTACGCTCACGGGCAGCGTCAAATACACGCTACCGGAAGGCACGCAGCCCGGCACCACGTTCCGCATGCGGGAACAGGGCATTCAGCGTCTTCGGAGCAAGGAAAAGGGCGACTTGATGGTCAAGGTCGAGATTGAGGTGCCCAAGCGACTTACGGAGGAACAGAAACACCTGCTGCGCGCTTTTGGTGAAACGATCGGGGAAAATCCGGTACAAGGCGAGCCGCACAAGTCCAACGCCAAGAAAAGCATTTTTGATAAAGTGAAGGACGCGCTCAATAACGAATAAACAATAGTAAATATTGGCCGCCGTGCAAAAGCACGGCGGCTTTTTGATGCAGAAACAAGAGCCATACTAAAATAAATTTTTCGTACATTAAACAAAGTTTGCTTGAAAATATTCTGAAATAAATGTATGATGATCGAGTAAAAAGAAATTAACATTGATTTTTGTGGACAAAACACGAACATAAGGAGAGAAAACGCATGCGAAAGGTCGCCCTTGTGATGGGCAGCGACAGCGATCTTCCTGTACTCGAACCCGCTATCGATATGCTGCGCAAATTGGAAATTCCGTTCGAAGTCCGGGTGCTTTCCGCGCACCGCACGCCGGGACAGGCCGCAGCATTTGCAAAAAGCGCCATGGAAAACGGCTTTGGCGTCATCATCGCCGCGGCAGGAAAAGCTGCGCATCTTGCGGGCGCAATGGCGGCTCATTCGCTTTTGCCCGTCATCGGCATCCCCGTGCAGGCGAGCGCGCTGGACGGTCTGGACGCGCTGCTCGCAACAGTCCAGATGCCCGCGGGCGTACCTGTCGCTACCGTCGCCATCAACGGCGCGCAGAATGCCGCCATACTTGCTGCGCAAATGCTTGCGTTGGAGGACAAGACGCTTTTTATGAAGCTTGCCGCGCAGCGCGGCGAAATGGAGCGGGCCGCCGCGGAAAAAGATCAGGCCATACGGGAACGGTATTTTTAAGGGCTAGGGAATATTCCCTGGTCCTGTTCTATGTTGAAGCGGATGATTGGAAGGAGAATGGAAGATGGAAAAGACCAGACAGCTTTATGAGGGCAAGGCAAAAAAGGTATATGCAACCGCGGATGATGCGCTTTGTATCGTCTCCTACAAGGATGACGCTACGGCCTTCAACGGCGAAAAGCGTGGCACTATATTGGGAAAGGGCGCCATTAATAACCGCGTTACCAATAACCTGATGCAGTTGTTGGAAAAGGAGGGCATTCCAACCCATTTTGTGAAAGAACTAACGGAAACCGAAACACTGGTAAAGAAGGTAACCATCGTGCCGCTGGAAGTCATCGTGCGCAACATTGCGGCGGGCTCGCTTTCTAAGCGCCTGGGATTGCCGGAAGGTACGCCCATGAAGCGTACGGTGCTCGAATACTGCTACAAGGACGATGCGCTTGGCGACCCGATGGTGAACGAATACCATATTTTTGCTTTGGAGCTTGCGACGCCTGAGGAACTGGAGTTGATTGCGCGCTATTCGTTTAAAATCAACGAAATTCTTACGAGGCATCTGCAATCCATCGGCATCGAGCTTGTGGACTTCAAGCTGGAGTTTGGCAGGACATCCGAAGGGGAACTGGTGCTTGCCGATGAGATTTCCCCGGACACCTGCCGCTTCTGGGACAGCGCCACGAAGAAGAAACTCGATAAGGACCGCTTCCGCCGTGATCTTGGCGAGGTGGAGGACGCATATATCGAAATCCGCAAGCGCCTGATGGGCGAGTAAGGTCAAATCCATGTACAACGAATTGCACGAGGAATGCGGGCTGTTTGGCATATGCGGTAAAACCGGGGAAGAGGACGTCGCATCCCTTTCGTACTACGCCCTATATGCACTCCAGCACCGCGGGCAGGAAAGCTGCGGCATTGCGGTGAACGACGATGGGCTCATCACCGCTTACCGGGACGCCGGTTTGGTCAACGAGGTGTTCGGCGCCGAAACGCTCAAAAAGCTGGGGCGTGGGAAAATGGCGATCGGCCATGTGCGTTACGGCACCACCGGAAACGACGCCCGCCTGAACGCGCAGCCGCTTGTCATCAACCATGTGAAGGGCCGCATGGCGCTCGCGCACAACGGAAACCTTACCAACGACGCGCAGCTTCGGGAGGAACTTGAGCTTGCGGGCTCCATATTCCACTCCACCAGCGACAGTGAAGTCATCGCCTACATCATCACCAAGGAACGGTTGAGCGCGCCCTCCATAGAGGCTGCGGTTTCAAAAGCCATGTGCCGCTTAAAAGGCGCGTATTCGCTCGTAATCCTTTCGCCCACCAAGCTCATCGCCGTGCGGGACCCCATGGGGTTTCGTCCTTTGTGTATCGGGCGGATGGGAGAAAGCTATGTATTTGCTTCAGAAAGCTGCGCGCTTATGAGCATCGGCGCAACATTTGTGCGGGATGTACTGCCCGGTGAAATCGTGGTGGCGGACGCAAACGGCCTGAGAAGCATCACCGAACACTGCAACACGCAGAAAACCTCGCTCTGCGTATTTGAACTGATTTACTTTGCCCGGCCGGACAGCGTGATAGACGGCAGCAGCGTGCAGACTGCAAGGCAGCGGGCGGGCGCGTTTTTGGCGCTTGAACATCCGGTGCAGGCGGATGTTGTCGTCGGCGTGCCGGATTCCGGCATTGACGCCGCCATCGGCTATGCGCGCCAATCCGGCATCCCGTATGGCGTTGGATTTATCAAAAATAAATACATCGGCCGCACTTTCATTCAACCCACGCAGGCGGGGCGGGAAGACCAGGTGCGCATCAAATTAAACCCCATTGCGGCAACGGTTACGGGGAAGCGCGTGGTGCTCATCGACGATTCCATCGTGCGCGGCACCACCTCCGCCCGCATTGTACGATTGTTGCGCGAGGCGGGGGCACAGGAGGTCCATCTCCGCTCCTCCGCGCCCAAGTTCCTGTATCCATGCTATTACGGCACGGATATCGACTCACAGGAGAAGCTGATTGCGTGGAACCACACCGAGGAAGAGATGAAAGAGATACTTGGCGTCGACTCAATCGGTTTTTTGAGTGCAAGTAATGTTACCAAGCTTGCGGACCATACGAGCCTTGGGTTTTGCGCCGCCTGCTTTACCGGGGAGTACCCCGCTGAAACCCCAAAGCAAAGAGGCAAAAACAAATTTGACGCGAAGATCGGGTCGAATACCGAACAGGGAGCGGCAGTATGAAAAGCTACAGCGAAAGCTATAAAAAGGCGGGCGTGGATATCACCGCGGGCTACCGTGCCGTGGAGCTGATGAAACGGCATGTGCAAAGCACGCGCATCCCGGGCGTTCTTTTGCCCATCGGCGGGTTTGGCGGGCTGTTCCAGCCGGATTTATCCGGCATGCGGGAACCAGTGCTGGTCAGCGGGACGGACGGTGTGGGCACAAAACTTAAGCTTGCCTTTTTAATGGACAAGCACGATACCGTAGGCGTCGATTGCGTGGCCATGTGCGTAAACGATATCATCTGCTGCGGCGCGCAGCCGCTGTTCTTTCTTGATTATGTCGCAGTCTGGAAAAATGTACCCGAGCGCGTGTCAGAGATCGTATCGGGTGTTGCAAAGGGTTGTGTGGAAGCAAACTGCGCGCTCATCGGCGGGGAAACGGCGGAAATGCCGGGCTTTTATCCCGCGGAAGAATACGACCTTGCGGGGTTTGCGGTGGGCATGGTGGACAAAGGGAACATACTCGACCCGGAACGGGTCAAGGCAGGAGACGTGCTGATAGCGCTGCCTTCCTCCGGCGTACATTCCAACGGATTTTCGCTGGTACGCAAAGTGTTCCGCATGGAAGAAAACCCGGCCATACTCAACAAACATCTTGGGGACATCGGCATGACATTGGGGGAGGCGCTGCTGACCCCCACCAAAATTTACGTAAAGCCGGTGCTTGCCCTTCTAAAGGCCGTGGAGGTCCACGCGCTTGCGCACATCACGGGCGGCGGGTTCTACGAAAACATCCCGCGCTGCCTGCCGCAGGGTTTATCGGCAAAGATCGAACGCGAAGCCGTAAACGTCCTTCCGATATTCGATTATATCCGGCGAGCAGGGCGCATTTCCACGCGGGACCTTTACAACACGTTCAATATGGGCGTGGGTATGGTGGCGGTCGTTTCCAAACAGGATGCGGATACGGCGCTTTCTGTACTCAAAGAACAGGGAACGGATGCCTACGTCTTAGGCGAAGTCATACCGGGCGAAAACGGAGTGGAGTTATGCTGAAGTCGAACGTGGGCGTGCTGGTTTCGGGCGGCGGCACCAATCTGCAGGCGCTTATCGATGCGGAGCGGACGGGGCTTTTACCCCACGCGCAAATCTCTCTGGTGATTTCAAGTTCTGGGAAAGCCTATGCGCTGGAGCGCGCCAAAGAGGTAAGCATTAAGGCGCTCGCGATTGAGGAAGCGGCGTGCGGCAGCCATGCGGCGTTTGAAGAACGTTTGCTTGGCGCATTAAGAGAACACCATATTGATCTTGTCGTTCTGGCCGGGTTTTTGCCGCTGTTAAGCGCGGACTTTGTGCGCCGGTATCCCATGCGCATCTTAAACGTTCATCCATCGCTCATCCCGTCGTTTTGCGGCAAGGGATATTACGGGCTCAAGGTCCATGAGGCGGCGCTCCAAAAAGGCGTCAAGCTGACGGGCGCTACCGTCCATTTTGTCAATGAGGAGATCGACGGCGGGGACATCCTGCTGCAAAAAGCGGTCGAAGTACGGGAAGGGGATACGCCCAAAGAACTGCAGCGGCGCGTGATGGAGCAAGCGGAATGGGTGCTGCTCCCGCAGGCGGTGGAGCTCGTAGCGTCAGCAATCGGGAAGGAGAAGGCAGAATGCGCGTCATGATCGTAGGCGGCGGCGGGCGCGAACACGCGCTTGCGCTTGCCGTCAAAAAAAGCCCGCTGGTGAGTGAACTGTTTGTCCTTCCAGGCAACGCCGGCATTGCGGAGATCGCTACATGCGTCCCAATCGGCGCAAAGGAACTGGACCGCATTGTGGCGTTCGCGGTGGAACGGCGCATTGAATTCGTCATTGTCGCCCCGGACGATCCGTTGGTAATGGGGCTTGTAGATAAGCTTCACGCTGCTCATATCCCTTGCTTCGGCCCGGAAAAGAAGGCTGCGCTCATTGAAGGCAGCAAAGCGTTTGCAAAAGAACTGATGCAACAGGCGGGTATCCCTACCGCGGAATACGCTGTGTTTACCGAGGAGCAGGAAGCGGTACGTTATCTTTCCTCCTGCGCGTATCCCATTGTAATTAAGGCGGATGGACTTGCGCTGGGCAAAGGGGTCGTCATTGCCCAAGACTTTATGGAAGCAAAAGAAACCGTACACGGCATGATGGCGGAAAAGCGCTTTGGCGCAAGCGGAGCGCGCGTCGTGATCGAAGAATTTCTGACAGGACCAGAGGTATCCGTTCTTGCGCTCACGGATGGCAAGACCATTGTTCCGTTGCCTTCCTCCATGGATCACAAACGCATATATGACGGCGACCACGGTCCCAACACGGGCGGCATGGGCGCAATTTCCCCCAACCCGTACTATACGGAGGAAACGGCGGCAATTTGCATGGAGCAGATATTTCTGCCCACCATCCGCACGCTCAACCGGGCTGGGCGCACATTCAAAGGCTGCCTGTATTTCGGGCTGATGCTCACGGAATACGGCCCCAAAGTCATTGAATACAACTGCCGCTTTGGGGACCCGGAAACCCAGGCTGTATTGCCACTCATCGAATCCGGCCTGTTCGAAGCCATGTTGGCGGTGGAGGAAGAACGGCTTGCCGGAGTGGAGTTAAAAATCAAGCTCGGCGCGTGCTGCTGCGTGGCGCTTGCAAGCGCGGGATACCCGGGCACGTATGAAACTGGAAAACCCATCCGTATTCGCTCCCGGGAACTTGGGGAGGATGTTGTAATTTACCATGCCGGAACGAAGCGCCAGGCTGAAGGATATGTGACGGCTGGCGGGCGCGTGCTGGGCGTTTCCGCCGTGGGGGAGACACTGTCTTCCGCTGTCGGCCGGTCGTACGACATGGTGCGGCGCGTGGAATTTGAAGGAATGCAGTATCGAAAAGATATTGGGCAAACGGCGCTTTGCGCCTCAATGAGGGGGTAATATGGTCTGCCGCGTTTATGTGGAAAAAAAGAACACGTTTGCCGCGGAGGCGGAAGCGCTGTTCACGGATATCCGTTCGTTTCTGCGCATAGAAGGATTGGAGCAGCTTCGCATACTGAACCGGTACGACGTGGAGGGTATTTCGGGAGGCTTATTTGCGCAATGCAAGACCACCGTGTTTTCGGAACCGCAGACGGACGACTGCATGGATACACTGCCGCAGGATGTGTTTTCCGGATGCTGTACCGCGTTTGCGGTGGAATACTTGCCGGGTCAGTTTGACCAAAGGGCGGATTCCGCCGCGCAATGCATCCAGCTCATTTCCATGGGAGAGCGCCCGCTGGTGCGTACCGCAAAAATCTACCTGCTCTACGGAAACATCACGAAGGCGGGGCTTGCCGCGATCAAAAGGCATGTCATCAACCCTGTGGAAAGCAGGGAAGCGTCATTAGAACAGGTTGACACGCTGAAGGTAAGCGCAGCGGAACACGAAGCGCCACCGATTTTAAATGGTTTTTGCAAGCTCAATGAAGGTGAACTTGCCGCGTTTATTAAGGAATACGGCCTTGCGATGGACGCCGACGATCTCCGTTTTTGTCAGGAGTATTTTAGAGAAGAACACCGGAACCCCACGCTGACCGAGCTTCGCGCCATCGATACCTACTGGTCCGATCATTGCAGGCATACGACGTTTTTGACGCAGCTAAGCGAGGTTACGTTTGAGCATAGGGATGCGCAAACGGCTTATGAACGTTATCTGAAGCTGCGGGAAATGCTGCAAATCAAAAAGCCTGTGACTTTGATGGATCTTGCGACCATCGCAAAGAAGGCGTTAAAGGCGGAAGGAAAGCTTATTAACCTTGACGAATCGGAAGAAATCAACGCCTGTACCGTCAAAGTCAAGGCGGATGTGGGCGGCAAAGAGGAAGACTGGCTGCTGCTCTTTAAAAACGAAACGCACAACCACCCGACAGAGATTGAGCCCTTCGGCGGAGCCGCCACCTGCATTGGTGGCGCGATCCGGGACCCGCTTTCCGGCCGGGCTTACGTATATCAGGCCATGCGCATCACGGGCGCTGCCGATCCACTGGCCCCGGTGGAAGAAACCCTTCCCGGCAAGCTGGCCCAGCGTAAGCTTGTTACGACGGCGGCTGCGGGCTACAGCTCGTACGGAAACCAGATCGGCCTTGCAACTGGTATTGTGGAGGAACTCTATCATCCCGGCTATGCGGCAAAGCATATGGAACTGGGCGCTGTCATCGGCGCTGCTCCCGCAAAAAACGTGCGTCGGGAACCGCCCAAGCCCGGCGACGTCGTACTGCTTTTAGGCGGGCGCACAGGGCGCGACGGCTGCGGTGGGGCCACGGGTTCGTCTAAGGCCCACAACGCACAGTCTCTGGAACTGTGCGGCGCGGAGGTGCAAAAGGGCAACGCGCCGGAGGAACGCAAACTCCAGCGCCTGTTCCGCAATCCGGAGGCGGCGCGGTTGATTAAGCGCTGCAACGATTTCGGCGCGGGCGGCGTATCCGTGGCGGTCGGCGAGCTGGCGGACGGGCTGATTATCGATCTTGACGCCGTGCCGGAAAAATATAAAGGCTTGTCCGCGACGGAGCTTGCAATCAGCGAATCGCAGGAACGCATGGCTGTAGTTCTGGATCCAAAGGATAAGGACGCGTTCTTTCACCTGGCCGCGGAGGAAAATCTGGAGGCTACAGAGATTGCCGTCGTGACCGAAGAAAAGCGGCTCATCATGCGGCATCGGGGACAGACGGTAGTGGACCTTTCCCGCGCGTTCTTAAATGTAAATGGCGCGCCCAAGCGGGCAGACGCGCATGTTTCTCCCGCCAAGCCGCTTCAGCGTTTTCCTTGGGAACAGGGAGGATATCGGGAGCGGTTATCTGCGCTTGTCAGCGATCTCAATTTTTGTTCCCACCAGGGTTTGGCGGAGCGGTTTGATTCCACCATCGGTGCGGGCACGGTATTGATGCCCTTTGGTGGCGCGCGGCAAAAAACGCCCGCGCAGGCCATGGCGGCGCTGCTCCCCGTACAGCATGGGAACACCCGCGCCTGCTCCGTGATGGCCTACGGGTATGATCCGTATATGAGCGAGGTCGATCCATATTCCGGCGCGTATCTTGCCGTCGTCCATTCTCTAGCAAAACTTGTAGCGACAGGAGCAAACGCGGAGGGCGCGTACCTGACGCTGCAGGAATACTTCCCGCGCTTGGGAAACGATAGAAGCCGCTGGGGACTGCCGCTCGCGGCGCTGTTAGGCGCGGTGGATGCGCAGCTTGATTTTGGGTGCGCAGCCATCGGTGGAAAGGATTCCATGAGCGGCAGTTTTGAAGGACTGGACGTCCCGCCCACACTCGTTTCGTTTGCGGTTTCTATGGCGGACGCAAAAACGATCCTCTCCCCGGAATATAAGCATACCGGAGCGCATGTTGCCTTATTCGCGCCAAAATACCGTGAAAACGGCCTGCCGGAAGCGGGAAGCATGAAGGAAACGTTCAGGCAGATCCATGCTTTGGTACAAAGCAAACAGGCAACGGCAATCTATACGCTCGGACGCGGCGGCATTGCGGAAGCGGTCTTCAAAATGGGCCTTGGTAATTGCATCGGCGTGCGGTTTGCGGATACGGTCACGCCGGATCTGCTGTTTTCCCCGCGCTTTGGCGCGTTTGTGGTGGAGCTAAAAGAAAACGTCATAGCAGGAACCCCGCTTGGCACAACGCAGGAAGCGTATAAATGGACGTTTGCCGATGAGGAAATTGCACTCGATGAAATGGAGCGCATCTATCAAAATAAGCTTACGCTTGTGTATCCTATACAGCCCAATAACGTGGGCAGAGTTTCCGTCCCGGCGTATTCCTGTCCTGGAGCACCGGTAAAACGCTCCGGCGCTTCCATTGCAAAGCCGCGTGTCCTCATCCCGGTATTTCCCGGTACAAATTGTGAATACGATACGGAGGCGGCGTTCCTGCGGGCGGGTGCAAAACCAGAGCTGTTCCTGATTAAAAATCTGACCCCACGGCAAGTGGAGCAATCCGTACAATATTTTGCGGACGCGCTCCATAACAGCCAGATCCTGTTTCTGCCCGGCGGATTTTCCGGCGGGGACGAGCCGGACGGTTCCGGTAAATTCATCACCGCGTTTTTACGAAATCCACGTATCCGGGAAGAAATCTTACGCATGCTCGAAGAGCGGGACGGTTTGATCGGCGGCATCTGCAACGGCTTTCAGGCGCTCATCAAGCTTGGTCTTGTACCGTTTGGAGAAATTCGTGATATGGACGAAAGCTGCCCCACATTGACATTCAATACAATCGGGCGTCATCAATCCCGCATTGTCCGCACGCGCATTTGCGCCCACGCTTCCCCCTGGCTGATGCATACGGAGGTGGGGGAGGTCTACGCTGCCCCCGTTTCCCACGGGGAAGGGCGCTTTTTATGCCCGCAGCCGTTGTTTGACATGCTGGCGGAGAACGGGCAGCTTGTGACGCAGTATGTGGATGAAGCAGGATCGCCCACCATGGATATCGGTTCTAACCCCAACGGATCAATGGGCGCAGTGGAGGGCGCCGTCTCGCCAAATGGACGGGTATTGGGCAAAATGGCCCATAGCGAACGGATAGGCCCATACCTCTATCAAAATGTGCCGGGTAATTACGATATGCCGCTCTTCAGGGGCGCCGTGGATTATTTCAGGCTGTAACCACATCAGGTAAAATTTGGTTTGTTTTCGGCTTGTATGGCTTACCGCATTCCGCTATACTGGTAGCAAAATGACAAAGATAACTGTTCCGCTCAATGGCGAACGGAATGGCTGACCTTGCGGGATCACCACAGGGCGGTCAAACAGCGCCTCATTTCTTCTCATGAGGCGCTGTGTTTTTTGGTCGTCATTTATTTTAATGAGGCGCATGCGCTTGTTTCCGCTTAAACGTCTTCCCGGGTTTGGACGTCGCGGTTCAGGCCCATTTGTGCTATATTGTTTACAAGAAATGGCGCTTATAAGCCTTTCCTCATCTGATGTAAAGAGATTGAATTTACATAGGCCAATCAGTATAATGGAAACCAGTTAACCATGTTTTTTTCCTGACAAAACAATATATAAAAACGGGCTGCCTAAGGCAGAAGGATGAGTGTGCGATGGAAACGAAGCTACTTGAAAAAAAGCAGCCAGCATTGAGCACGAAGGCAGCCGGGCCGCCAATCTCAAGGCGTTTCGTAAAAGCAGCCTCCCGTATTTTTGGATCTGGATGTTTTATTATGCCTGGGTAGTGGCGTTTTCCACCTGGTGGACGGCGACGCCCGCAACAGAGAGCGTGTTCGGAGAACAGATCCGGAGCATGATGCATATCATAAACTTATTGTCTTCCGCGGTCTGCGTATTTCTTATTCGAAAGGAAAAATCAGTTAATGTCGGGCGTATCGGCGCGATCCTGCTTGTTGCGGGCATGATTGCGCTCCTGGTTATAAAAGCGCCGGCCGTACAGCTTGTCTGCACCATATTGATTGCTGTCTGCATGGGCGTTGTAAACATCAGCATTCTGTCTCCCTATGTGTTTGTGCTCAATAATACCGAAAAACTCTATGCGATGCTGTTTAGCAATGTGCTGATCTGCGGCGTGGGCCTGCTGATGGAAAGCGCATTCTGGCGGACGCTTTCCCAAACGCAAGGGTTGATCGTCTCCTTTGCGATGCTGCTTACAGGGCTTTTGGGCATTGTGTTCTTCCGGCAGTATACGGTAACCGAGAAAGCGGAAGAAAACGCGGCGGGCGCGGCCATATTCCATCCCAAGCTGTATATCACGATATTTATCAGCTGTGTGTTTGCCATACTCTTTAAAGGCGTGGGCAAGGGGATATTCAACCTTGCCATACCGGGTACGCCGTACCCTATTTCCATTTGGTACCATGTTGGGGGTCTCCTTGGCGTGGGCATTTACCTCTTGGTGTTTGCCAAAGTAAAAAAGAGCATGCATGTGGTCGTCAATTTTTCATTCTGCCTGCTGTCGTTAGGGCTTTTATGTGCCGCTTTGGCGGAACAGAAGCCGTTTTTTGAGGTTATATTTGCTCTGTTTTTGGGCGCGGGCAACAGTATGGGCGTCGTCACTATGTACTACATGCTGGGCGTTGTGGGCAAGAAATTCCATTCCATCAAATATATCCAGCGCTCCATTGTGTTTGTGGGTATCTGCGGAGGGGTCGCAGGGGTTATCGCCGGGAACTTGATTGTAAGCATGCGGGAAGCGACCATTGCGGCCTCGGTCATCGTTTCCACCGTCATGATGCTGCTGGTCACGTTCTATCCGCTGATGCTCAACGATCATTTCAAAAGCTGGACACAGGATGCGGAAAAATCGGAAATCGACAACGAGCAGTTGTTCCTCTTTAAGAAATACAAACTGAGCAAGCGCGAAACGGATGTGTGCAAGCTGCTGCTTCAGGGCTATACCATGCGGCAAATTTCGGGCATTTTATCTTTGGCGTACCCGACTGTTAATACCTATTGCACGTCCATGTACCGGAAACTCAGCATCAACAGCCGCACGGAACTGCTGGTGATGTTCAAGGACTATATGAGCTAAGTTTTACTCGACAAGAAAGCGGCGTGACGCCGCTTTTTCTTATGATAACCTATTCTTAAAATCTTCGTATCCGAATTGCCGGACGGTTTCAAACGAGCCGTCCTGTTTTTTTAGCACGATATCGGGCAAACGCATACCGTTGAACGTATTGTTCTTTACCATGGAATAAATCGCCATATCACAGAATACCAGTTTGTCGCCTGCTTTAAGCGGCGCGTCAAACGAATAATCGCCGATAACGTCTCCGGCCAAGCAGGTAGGCCCGCCCAAACGGAAGGTGTGCCTCTTTTCATTCGGCTTACCCGCTCCTATGATATTGGGACGGTAGGGCATTTCGATCACGTCCGGCATATGGCAGGAGGCGGAAGTATCGAGTATGGCGATATCCATGCCGTTATAGAGCGTATCGAGCACCGTGGAGACTAAAAATCCGGCGTTGAGCGCAACGGCTTCGCCCGGCTCCAGATATACCTCCGCCCCATAGGTTTCCCGCAGGCGGATGATAGTGCTTACAAGCAGCTCGACATCGTAGTCCTCTCGCGTAATATGGTGCCCGCCGCCGAGATTGAGCCACTTCATGCTATGAAGATATTCGCCAAAGTCCCGTTCAAAGCAGGTAAGCGTTGCGACCAGCGCGTCCGAATTCTGCTCACACAGAGTGTGGAAGTGCAATCCTTCAATCCCTGCGATCTTGTCCGGCTGAAACTGCTCCTTTGTGACGCCAAGGCGCGAACAGGGGGCGCAGGGGTCGTAGATTTCATGCCCCTCCTGCGTGGAGCAGGCGGGATTGACGCGCAGGCCGCAGGATTTTCCCGCAGCCAACGCGCAATCCTTGTATCTTTCCCACTGCGCAAAGCTGTTGAACAGCACATGGTCGGAAACTTGGAGTATCTCCGCAAACTCGTTTTCGCGGTAAGCGGGGGAGTAGACGTGTACCTCGCCCGGGAAGTGTTCCCGCCCCAAGCGCGCTTCAAACAGCCCGCTTGCCGCCGTACCGTAGAGATATTGGGACAGCAGCGGGTATACGCGGAACATCGAGAACGCTTTTTGCGCAAGCAGTATCTTCGCACCACTTCGTTGCTGTACGTCCGCGAGTATGGAGAGGTTTTTGATTAAAAGCGCTTCGTCAACCACATAGCAGGGGGTGGGGAGCGCATCAAATCCCGCCTGCATTACGGTACCAGTACGGGGTTGAAATCCTCTTCCCAGGGAAGGCCCCACTTATTCAAAGAGTCCATGAACGGATCGGGATCGAATTCCTCCACGTTGAATACGCCGGGCGCAGCCCAGGTTCCGTTCATCACCAGCATCGTGCCAATCATGGCGGGCACGCCGGTCGTATAGCTGATGGCCTGGCTGCCCACCTCGCGGTAGCACTCCTGATGATCGCAGATGTTGTAGAGATAATAGGTCTTTTCCTTGCCGTCCTTCACGCCTTTGAAGATACAGCCAATGTTGGTCTTGCCGACGGTGCGCGGTCCCAGGGAGGCAGGGTCGGGCAATACGGCCTTTAAGAACTGCAAAGGCACGATTTCAACGCCGTTGTACACGATGGGCTCAATGCTTGTCATGCCGACGTTTTCCAGGCACTTCAAATGCGTCAGGTAGCTTTGCCCAAACGTCATAAAGAACCGGATGCGGCGGATACCGGGGATGTTGAGGGCAAGGCTTTCAAGTTCCTCATGGTGGAGCAGGTACATGTTTTTTTTGCCAACGCTTTTGAAGTCATACTCGCGTTTGATTTCCATGGGCTCGGTTTCGACCCATTCGCCGTTTTCCCAATAGCTCCCCTTTGCGGTTACCTCTCGGATGTTGATCTCGGGATTGAAGTTGGTGGCAAACGGGTAGCCGTGGTCCCCGCCGTTGCAGTCTAAGATGTCGATTTCGTGGATCTCGTCAAAATGGTGCTTCAACGCGTACGCCGCAAACACGCTTGTCACGCCCGGGTCAAAGCCGGAACCAAGAAGCGCCGTGATGCCGGCCTCCTTGAATTTATCGCGGTAGGCCCACTGCCATTTGTATTCAAACTTCGCGGTATCCTCAGGTTCGTAGTTTGCGGTATCCACATAGTGGGTCTTGGTCGCAAGGCATGCGTCCATAATGGTAAGGTCCTGGTAGGGGAGCGCAAGGTTTAAAACCACATCGGGCTTTTCTTTTTCAATGAGGGCAATCAGTTCGTCCACGTTATCCGCATCCACTTTTGCGGTGGTGATCTTTGTACCCCGGTCCTTCAGCTGCTCTGCAATCGCGTCGCACTTGGACTTGGTACGGCTTGCGATGACGAGTTCAGAAAATACCTCCGCGTTCTGTACGCATTTGTGTATGGCAACGCCGGCGACGCCTCCGCAGCCGATAATCAACGCTTTTCCCATTTTATTATCCTCCTAGACTGATTTCGTTTATTTGACTGAAAGATGCAACAGCAATTCTCGCAACAGTTTGCAGGCGACGGCGGTGGAAACGCCGCTTGCGTCCAGCATGGGGGAAAGCTCCACAAGGTCGCAGCCTACGATGTTCGCGCGGTCCGCTACCATGCCTATGGCGCGCAGCAGCTCCAAAAAACTGACGCCGCCGGGTTCCGGCGTTCCGGTACCGGGGAAGACAGACGGGTCCATCACATCAAGATCTACCGAGAAGTATACGGGCTTGCCGGACAGGCTTTTAAGCGTTTCTTCCAAACCGAAGAAGCCAAACTTTTGGGTGGTCACATGCTCTTTCCCCCACAGGAATTCCGCCCGCTCGCCGGAACGGATGCCGAACTGGAAGACACGGCCATTGCCCACTAGCTCCGCGCAGCGCCGCATGACGGTCGCGTGCGAAAGCGTTGCCCCCAAATAGTCTTCCCGAAGGTCGGCGTGCGCATCAAAATGAATGATGTGCAGATCCGGATATTTGCGCGCCACCGCGCGTACCGCGCCGAGTGTGACCAGATGCTCCCCGCCAATCATCAGCGGAAGCTTGCCGTCTGTCAAAAATGTTTCCGCCGCACGCTCGATTTCCGCTAACGCTAAGCGCGCGTCGCCAATGCACAGCGTGAGGTCCCCCGCGTCGAATACGGAATAGTCTGTCAGGTCTGCATCCAAATACGGGCTGTAGGTTTCCAAGCCGTAAGATTCCCCACGCATGGCGCGGCTTGCAAAACGCGTGCCGGGCCGGTTGCTGGTGGTGGAGTCAAACGGCGCGCCGTAGACGACGATAGAAGCATCCTCATAGGACGCGTCGCATCCAAGGTAGGGTTCAATGTTCGATTTCCACATGCTCTGCAAGCTCCTGTACAAAAGTGGGCAGCGCGAAGGACGCGCGGTGCAAATTGATGTTGTAATACCGTGTTTTCAGCCCCAGTGCCTTCCATGCGGTGGACTGGAGGTTTTTGACGGGATGCAGCCCTTTTGACGCAAACCCGAACATCCAGTGCCCGGAAGGGTAAGAGGGGATATGCGCCTGGTAGAGCTTGCACATGGGGAACGTTGCGGCGATCCGCTGGTGCGCCCGCTGCATGGCCTTTGCGTCGTCCTCATAGAACGGGCTTTCGTTCTGGTTGACCATGATACCGTCCTCACGGAGCGCTTTGTAGCAGTGGCCGTAGAACTCCCGGGTAAACAGGCCTTCTCCGGGCCCGAACGGGTCGGTGGAATCGACTAAGATCAGGTCGTATTCATCCTCCCGGCTTCGTACAAACCGCAGCCCGTCCTGCACATGGATGTGGACGCGCGGGTCTTTTAGGCTGCAGGAGATGGAGGGAAGATATTGCTCGCACAGGTCGATCACCCGCCCGTCGATCTCCACAAGGTCAATATGCGTGACACTGTCGTATCGGCACAGTTCGCGCACCGCGCCGCCGTCCCCGCCACCGATGACAAGCACGCGTTTTGCCTCCGGGTTGACGCCCATGGGCACGTGCACCATCATTTCGTGGTAGATGAATTCATCCTTCTCCGTGCACATCATAAAGCCGTCTAAAGCGAGAAAACGGCCGAACTCTTGGCTTTCAAATATTTCAATGAGCTGGTAGTCGCTCTGCTCGGAGCAGAGCTGTTTTTCAACCTCTATGGAAAGCCCTACGCGGGGGGTATGCATTTCGGTAAATGTCAAATGCATGTTAGTCTCCTTCCAGTACGTTGAGCCGCTGAATGGTGAGATCCTCCGGCCCGGTCATGGAACAGCCCTTCTCCTTGGCGTAGCGGATATAGGCAATGATATCCGCCGTAATGCGCTCGCCGGGGGCAAGGATTGGAATGCCGGGCGGGTAGCACATGACGAATTCGCTGCAGATATGCCCGTGCGTTTGCTCAAGCGGCAGACTCACTTTGCGCGCGTAGAACGCTTCCTGCGGGGAGACGGCTACCTGCGGGGAGATGTATTCATGCCGCATCAGGTTCGCTTTATCCTTCCTATATCGTCTCCGAATATCCGCAAGCGCGCTCACCAGCCGCTCGATGTCCCGCTCCCGGTCGCCCACGGACACATAGGCGAGGATGTTGCCAAGGTCGCCAAACTCCACCTGGATGTCATACTCGTCCCGCAGGATATCATATACCTCAATGCCCGCAAGCCCTGCGCCCAATGTATTGACGGAAAGCTTGGTCACATCAAAATCAAATACCGTATCGCCGTTTACAAGTTCCTTGCCATAGGCGTAATAATCGCCGATCTCATTGATCTCTTCCCGGGCGTAGGCGGTCAGCTCCTGTACGCGGGCAAAAATATTTTGGCCGCGCAGGGCAAGGTTTTTTCTGGAAATATCGAGGCTGACCAAAAGCAGGTAATTGCCGCTTGTGGTCTGCGTGAGGTTAATAACCTGCCGCACATAATCGGCGTTCACGTTGGGACCCGTCAGCAGAAGGCTGCTCTGGGTCAGCGAGCCGCCGGACTTGTGCATGCTCACCGCCGCCATATCCGCGCCCGCAGCCATTGCGGAAATGGGCATGTTTTCCCCAAAGGAAAAATGCGTGCCGTGGGCTTCGTCCGCCAATACCATCATACCCCGCGCGTGGGCAAGCTTTGTAATTTCAGCGATATTGGAACAAACGCCGTAGTAGGTGGGGTTATTTAAAAATACGGCTTTCGCTTCCGGGTGCGCATCCATGGCGGCCTTTACGCTTGTAAGCCGCATACCCAGCGAGATACCCAGCCGGTCGTCCGTTTCCGGATTGACATAAATGGGGATGGCCCCGCACAATATCAGCGCATTGATCACGCTTCGGTGCACATTGCGCGGCAAAATCAGCTTGTCTCCCCGTTTGCAGACGGAGAGTATCATGCTCTGCACGCTGGAGGTCGTGCCGCCGACCATAAAAAAAGCGTGGGACGCATGAAACGCCTCCGCAGCCAACGCCTCCGCCTCCGCAATGACCCCTACGGGGTGGCAAAGGTTGTCGAGCGGCTTCATGCTGTTGACGTCAACAGAAAGACAGTCCCGCCCCAAAAACGACATCAGCTCCGGGTTGCCCTTGCCACGTTTATGGCCGGGCACGTCAAAGGGGACCACGCGCATGGCGCGGAATTCCTCCAAGGCCTCCATCAGCGGGGCGCGGTGCTGGTTGAGCATAGCCAATCGACCTCCTTTCTTTGTTAATAAAGGCCGCCGGATTTATTCATACACGTTCCGGCCGGAATAAATCTCGATCATTTCGCGGCGCAGGTTTTCCATAATGGAAAGGCGCACGCGGGGGGAAAGTTCGTAAATATCCGTATTGAACAGATAATTCTGCAGGTTGACCTCTTTTAGCATCATCTTGCTGTGGAAGAGGTTTGCCTGGTACACGTTAACGTCGATCACATCGTACTTCAACAGGATGTCGGGATCGATATAATCCTGTATGGATGTGATTTTGTGATCCATGAACACCTTTTTGCCGTCGAGGTTTCTTGTAAAGCCGCGCACGCGGTAGTCCATGGTGATGATATCCGAGTCAAAGCTGCCGATTAAGAAATCAAGCGTTCGAAGCGGCGTTATTTCCCCGCAGGTGGCGACGTCGATATCCACGCGGAATGTCGCAATGCTTGTCTCCGGGTGGTATTCGGGGTAGGTATGGACGGTAATATGGCTTTTATCCAAATGCGCCAGTACGATATCGCTTGGCAGACAGCGCACATTTTCCTCCGCGAGAAGGAATGTGACGCTCGCGCCCTGCGGGTCATAATCCTGCTTGCTGACGTTTAACACCTGTGCGCCGATCATATCCGAAAGCGTATGCATAATACCCGTGAGCCGCTCGGAGTTGTACTGCTCGTCGATATAGGCGATATAATCCCGCTGCTCCCGTTCCGTCTTCGCATAGCAGACGTCATAGATGTTGAAGCTGAGGGCCTTGGTCAGGTTGTTGAACCCGTAGAGTTTGAGCTTATCCATTATAAAGCCGCTTCTCCTTCTTGTAATCGCGGGCAAATAAAAACGCCCGGTACTTTTGTGCATAAACACTCACAGTACACAGGCGATACAATCTTTCTTCAAAAACCGTTTTTGCGCAGTTTGCCCCCATGGCAGACCCATTCTGCGCGGTATTCAGCTTTTGGTGATCAGAGTCTATATAGCAAGGAATTACTTTTACTACTCTTATTGATCGTTCACAAGTGTTTGCGCAAGTACTTGCACATGGCTGAACGCTCAGCCTTAACCCATAAATTCCGAACCCGCTGGCTCGATCAATAAGGCAACAAAGTTGCCAATTTCGGCTTTTGACCCGGCTGTCCGTCTGGCCTTAATCCACCTTTACGCTGCGCGGAGGATGGTCAAAAAATTCTTTGCTAAGTAGGCTCTTATTCCTCTTTCGCAGTGTGAATTATAGCGGATATAAGTAGTTTTTGCAACAGTTTTTTATCATATACTTTTTTGCTGTAAAAGGTGATGGAAAATGCGGCGCAAAAAGAGCACTCTGCGCCGCAAATTGGCTTCACAGAAATATATGTATCAGGAACACACAAACTTGCCGCCGTTCACATGCAGCGTCTGTCCGGTTACGTAGGCGGAATCGTCCGTCGCGAGATAAACGTAGGTCGGCCCAAGTTCGAACGGCTGCGCCGCGCGCCCAAGCGGCGTATCCTGCCCGAATGTTGCGACATTCTGCTCGTCAAAGCTCGCGGGGATCAGCGGCGTCCAGACGGGGCCGGGCGCCACAGCGTTTACCCGGATGCCGCGTTTTGCCAGGGAAAGCGCCAAGGAACGCGTAAACGTCACAATCGCGCCCTTGGTGGAGGAATAATCCAACAGCGTATCATGTCCGCCGTAGGCGGTAACCGAGGTGGTGTTGATGATGCATGCGCCCTTTTGCATATGTGGGAGCGCTGCCTTTGCCATATAGAAATAACTGAAAATATTTGTTGCAAACGTGGTCTGCAGTTGTTCGGCCGTAATATCCTCCAGCCGCTGCTGGGGATATTGTACAGCGGCGTTGTTGACCAGTATGTCGATGCGGGAAAACTCCTGCATGGTCTTTGCGATGGCGTCTATCGCCGTCTGCTCCTGCTTCAGGTCGCCCGCGATCACAAGGCAGCGCCTTCCTGCCTGCTCCACCTGCTTTTTGGTTTCAGCGGCGTCCGCGTCGTTGCTCAAATGGACGATCACGATATCCGCGCCTTCTTTTGCAAACGCGAGGGCCGCCGCCTGTCCAATGCCGCTGTCCCCGCCGGTGATTACGGCGACCTTACCCTTTAATTTATTGGAACCGTCATAGGTCGGGTTATTGGCCGCGGGCTGCGGGGTCATTTCCTTCTGATCGCCGGGCTGCTTATTTTGATGCTGCGGCGGGAAGCCGGACGGCGTCTGGGGGGATTGATTCTGGTAAGTGGATGGTTTGTCCTGCATAGTGCACCTCCATTTTTTCGTTATGTTCTGCGTGAAGGTGTGCGTTTATACGGGAAATGCCCGGCGGCGCAGGAATGATATATTCACTCTTTTTCTGTTGTAAGAGGTTCTTGCAAACGTTATACTTATATAAACATAACGACTATCATCATATCTAACAATACGGTACGTTACGAGGGAGGATCACGAATGCACATCAAACAGGAAGTCAGCGTCAGCAAAATCGGCAGGGACGCGGAGGATCTGTTCCGCGGCGGCTTTTTTTGCTCGGAGGCGCTGATGAGCGCCATCCGGTCCAATTTCGAACTAGATGTTCCCGAGGAAGTTATCGCGATGGCTTCCGGGTTTCCGATCGGGATTGGACGAAGCAAGTGTCTGTGCGGCGCGGTATCCGGCGGGGTCATGGCGCTGGGGCTGTTTTTTGGCCGTACTGTTCAGGGCGACCCGAAGGTGGAAAAAAATCTTGCCGTTTCCAAGGAACTGCATGACTATTTTAAGGAAGCGAACGGCAAGAATTCCCTGTGTTGCCGCGTGCTTACCAAGGAGTTTGACATGAGCAAGGGCGAGCACAAGGAACAGTGTATCAGCCTTACGGGTATGGTCGCGCGCAAAGTGGCGGAGATCATCATACGCGAGTTTTCTTTGACTAACCTGGACGATGCGGCGGCATAAGGAGAAGGATATGAAAAAGCTGCTTCAGGCAATTCCGCTCCCGCTTTCCGGCGTCATGCTGGGCTTTGCGGCTTTGGGTAATCTGCTGCAAAGCTACGGGGAATGGCTGCGTACGCTTTGCGGCACGGTATCTTTCGTACTGTTCGTATTGCTGGCATTGAAGTTTCTTATTTTGCCCAGGGCATTCCGGGAGGATATGAAGAATCCAATTATGGCAAGCGTGATCGGTACGTTCCCCATGGGTATGATGCTGCTAAGCGTCTACGCAAAACCCATTTTGGGGGTTGCCGCTGCTTGGGTATGGTGGATTGCCATTGCGCTCCACGCGGCGCTGATCGTCTATTTTACGATAACTTTCGTTTTGAAACTGCAGATGCAGAAGGTGTTTGCGAGCTACTTCATTGTATATGTCGGCATTGTGGTGGCCAGTGTGACCGCGCCCGCTTATTCCATGCAGCCGTTTGGGCTTGCGCTCTTCTATTTCGGCGTTGCCTGCCTGATTGCCATTTCGGGATTGGCCGGGTACCGCTATCTCAAATATAAGGAAATCCCGGAACCTGCGCGCCCGCTGTTCTGCATATTCGCAGCGCCTACAAGCCTGTGCCTTGCGGGGTATCTGAATACTGCGGCGGAAAAATCCCAGGCCTTACTTATCATGCTTGCGGTATTGGCAGGCGTTCTGTACCTGATGGTGCTTGCTGCGCTGCCCGGGCTTCTCAGGCTCAAGTTTTATCCAAGCTATGCGTCGTTCACGTTTCCGTTTGTCATCAGCGGCATTGCATGTAAACAGCTTGCGGGATTTTATAGTAAGGCGGGCACGCCTGTTCCGGCGCTTTCTGTTATTGCAACGGTATTAACGGCCATTGCCGGGATATTGGTCGTTTATGCGCTGGTCCGGTATGTCATGGCTGTTTCAAAGGCTATGAAACAGCAACCTGCAGCGGCATGATGATGGATAGTTGATCATCGCATAATACAATAGACATGAAGAAAAGAAACGGAGCGGATAGTATGGCAAAACAAATCGATGCGCGCGGACTTCTTTGCCCCAAGCCGGTTATTTTAGCAAAAAAAGAGCTCGATGCCGGGGAAACGGAACTCACGGTACTGGTGGATAATGCGATCGCCGTACAAAATCTTACGCGGCTTGCCCAGGCCAACCAAAGGGAAATTCAATCCAGCGAGACGGACGGCGGCTATACAGTGCGCATAACCGGGGAGGGCAAGACAGGGGAAAACGTGATGCCCGCTGATATCCAATGTGCGCCCGGCGCCGGGTATGCGGTGTTTATCGGGAAGGATCACGTGGGCGAAGGCGACCAAACCCTTGGCTACAACCTGATGAAGATGTTCCTTTATACCCTGAGCGAAAGCGAAGACATCCCCACCAGCGTCCTGTTCATGAACGGCGGCGTCAAACTGCCCGCAGGCGGGGAACAGCAGGTGATTGATAGCATCAATGCCCTGATCAAGAGGGGGGTGGAGGTGCTGGTCTGCGGGACCTGCCTCAATTTTTACAACCTCGCGGATCAGCTTGCTGCCGGCAAAGTCAGCAACATGTACGAAATCCTCTCCCGCATGCAGGGAGCGGGCAAGGTCATTACGATTTAATGTTCTTAAGATAAGCAAGAGCCCGGCATATTGCCGGGCTCTTGCTTATAGGAGTTGTGTTAGGCCAAATCCGCTTCTGTCCGGTTCATTCTCATTTCATGATAGCCCATCCATATCATCCAAACATACGTTAAGGTCTTGGGCAGCATCAGCGCGCCCACCGGCGGGAACAGGTCCGCAAACAGCACAACGGGGAGATAGAACGCAAAGCTCAATGTAATGGCCAGCCACATGTGCCGGAAAGCCGAGTCGTTTATAGCCTTTGCTTCCCTGTAAAAAAGAATGATCATTAATATGCCCACAATTGCAAACGGGATGTTGCGGTAAATGGCCCACGAAAGCGGGGAAGACGCAAGCGTCCAGCCGTTTTGCGGGAACAAACACAGGACGATGCGTACGGCGGCAAGCCCAAGTACGGCAAATGTGAGGCCTTTTTGCTCTGCCTTTCCATAGCGGCTGCGCCATACATAATAGAGCAGCACATAAAATATTGTCATGGTGATGGAGGTGATTAGCTTGCCTATGCCAAGGGCCGCCACATTCGCTTCAAATCCGCCGGGACTCCACATGGAATAAACGCGCGGCACCAAGTGGAACGCGTCCCCCGCGCCCAATAGTACGGCCATTCCCCCAAACAGGGAGTACTTGACGTTTCCCTTGGCATTTCGCAGCATGATCATGCCAAGCGTAATGGCCAGGACCAAGTATGCGGCGTCAAATATGGTTTCGATATAATACATAAAGTCTCCTTGTGCGTCCGAAGATAGCCGGTTTACCTGCAAGAAAGCAACAGTCCGTTTAAAAACTGCGGAAGTTTCCGTAAACACAATACAACCGCGAAAGGAATGTTGTCCATATTAGGCGGTCTGCCAAGAAACGTCAATAGGGAAAGCATGTATGTATCAGTCCCGCTTTCCCAAGTGGGATAAGAGCTGCCAAAAATGATAAAGCCCTGTGCTTCTTAAAGAGCACAGGGCTTTGTTATACCGCTATACTTTAGCTGAGCGCCTGCTCAATATCGTAGAGGATATCGTCGATATGCTCCGTCCCGATGGAAAGACGCACGGTGTTGGGTTTGATGCCGCTTTGTAAAAGCTGTTCCTCCGTCAGCTGGGAGTGGGTGGTGCTGGCCGGATGGATGACGAGGGATTTTACGTCCGCGACATTTGCAAGCAGGGAGAAGATCTGCAGCTTGTCGATAAACGCCTTGGCGTCTTCCGCTCCGCCCTTGATCTCAAATGTAAAGATGGAGCCCGCGCCGTTGGGATAATATTTGCTGTACAGCGTATGGGAAGGGCTATTTGGCAGCGACGGATGGTTGACGTTTTCTATTTTAGGATGGCTCTTTAAGAAATCGATCACCCTGAGCGTATTGCTTACATGCCGTTCGATGCGCAAAGAGAGCGTCTCCAGACCCTGCAGGAACAGGAAGGCGTTGAACGGGCTAAGCGCCGCGCCGGTATCGCGCAGCAGCGTGACGCGCGCTTTGGTGATGTAAGCCGCCGCGCCCACCGCTTTGATATAAACCACGCCATGGTAGCTTGGGTCGGGCTCGGTCAGACCGGGGAATTTGCCGGAAGCCTCCCAATCGAATTTTCCGCTGTCGATGATAACGCCGCCGATGGACGTGCCATGCCCGCCGATAAACTTGGTGGCGGAGTGCACCACGATATCCGCGCCGTGCTCAATGGGCCTGAGCAGGTAGGGGGTGGAGAAAGTATTGTCAATAATAAGAGGGATCTTGTGCTTGTGCGCGATGGCGGCGATCCCTTCAAGATCAATAACGTCCGAATTCGGGTTGCCCAGGCTCTCCACAAAAATTGCCTTGGTGTTGGGCTGTATGGCGGCCTCGTATCCCGCAAGGTCCAGGGGTTCCACAAACGTGGTGGTGATGCCGAACTTGGGCAGCGTGTGGAGGAACAGGTTGTAGGTGCCGCCGTAGATGGTTTTTTCGGAAACGATGTGGTCGCCCGCGGAAGCAATGTTCTGTATGGCGTAGGTGACGGCGGCAGCGCCGGAAGCAACGGCCAAAGCGCCGATGCCGCCTTCCAACGCCGCAATGCGTGTTTCAAATACGCTCGACGTCGGGTTCATGATGCGGGTATAGATGTTCCCGGCTTCCGTGAGCCCAAACCGCGCCTCTGCGCTCGCGGCGCTGGGAAACACATAGGAGGAGGTCTGGTAAATGGGTACCGCGCGCGCATCCGTTGCGCTGTCCGGCTGCTCCTGTCCCGCGTGGAGCTGCAAGGTCTCAAACTGCCACTTTCTGTTTTCCTGGTTGCTCATACATACACGCTCCTTTTATATTTATGGTTTTAAAAAAACTAAATTCATATATGATTAGTATGTTATATTATTGCTACCATATATCGGATACATCGAAATGTCAATACTCTGATGGAAACTTTTTACGGCAATTTTGAACAAGCATTGCAATTGACTATTTGTAGAAAAAGGATATAGTAGACAATAACGCCCAAATACCGCGCTTGATAGAAAAAGAACAGTATGTTCATATTCTGTTCAACATTACTATATATAATTTGTCCATTGCGGCTATGGGCCGTTGCAATATTGATTTGAAATGTATAGGGGTATAGCGACACATGGAAATGACCAAACAACAGGGACTTGAACCGGAAGAGAGTGGAACAAAGGTCCGTAAGGTAAAAAAGCGGAACAACACGGGAGCAGGCAACAAAAAACGCACCAGACGCTGGATTATTCTGGGCGTTATCGTGCTTGTCATTGCCGGATTGTTTTACACTTGCTCGCAAATAGGAAAGCAAGCCCAAAATATACTCGCGCAGTCGGATACCCTTGTGCTTTCCTATCAGGATTTTGAAAACTCTATCAGCGCTACCGGAACGGTGGAGAGCGCGACAAGCGAATATGTCTATTCCACTCAGAACTATCCCGTGCAGACAGTGCATGTGGAGGTTGGCGACGTGGTGCAGGAAGGTGACCTGTTAGCGGAACTGGACAGCAGCGCGCTACAGGACCAGATAGAAGCGAAGGAAGTCTCCACGGGCGTTTCCGCCGAGGCTGCGGCGCAGCAGGTGAAGACCGCGCGGGACGCCTACAATTCTTCCAAGGAAGCGTTGGATGAAGGCCTCAACGCCTCCATCATCAGCGCGGAAAATGCCGTGCAGACTGCTTATGACAACTGGCAGAAGGCGATCCGCACCTATAATAATTATGATGATACCGTTGATGATGCGTTGGATGAAGCCGAACGTGCAGCCAGCAATGCGAAAAATACTTATGATCAATTGAAGAATGCTACCCCTTCGAGCTTACCTGAACAAGTCGAAGCGGCTCGAATTGCATGGGAAAAGGCGCGGGCAAATCTTGAGGCGGTTGAGGAGCAGTACGATACTTCGGATAACACCTTGACAGAATATCGCTATGCAATTGAAAGCGCCTATAACGCATATATCACCGCGCAGCAGCAGTTGGAAGCCGCGCAGTTCAGCGCAAAGACACAACTGCAGAGCGGCAAAAACAGCCTGAGCACTGCGGAAATCAACGCAAATATGGACAGCGCCATATTGTCTTTGGCGCAGTTGCAGGAGGATTTGGAAGAAACCAAGATCAAAGCACCCGCCGCGGGTACCGTGACGGGGGTATACGCCACCGTCGGCGCTTCGGGCGCAGGGCTGCTGTTTGTAATTGAGGATACCGACAATCTTGTGGTGGAAACCTCCGTCAAAGGCTACGACGTGGGGACGGTCAAGGTCAGCATGCCCGTCGCCATCAAATCCGACGCCACGGGCGACGAAGTGTTCGACGGGCGCATCACAAGCATTGCGCCCACCTCCAACAAGAACGCCAAAGGCGAAACGGACACCACGGGCGATGTATTGTTTGCCACGGAGGTCGAGGTGCTCACAAAGGATACCGGCCTTCGCATCGGCATGAGTGTGCGGCTCAATTACATCATTGCGCAGCAGCAGGGGGTCATTTACGTACCCTATGATGCGATCTATGAGAATGACAACGGGGAAAAATGCGTGCTCCTCGCCGAGCAGCAGCAAAACGGCAAGTATAAGCTGCGGGAGACCAAGGTAACGCAAGGGGAGGAAAACGATATCGACGTCATCATCACCGGCGATGAAATCGCCCCGGGCATTATGGTGGTGACTACCCCGGATAAGTATTTAGTGAAGCTGGACCAGGAACTGACCATTGTGGATTTGAGCGCGTTCCCGGCGTTTAATGCGGCGGCGGCCGGTTGACGGAGGAAGCATGCAAACGACGATTATCCGCATGCAAAATATCATCAAGCGGTTCTATATCGGCCAGCCGAACGAACTGGAGATTTTGCACGGCATTGATCTGACGGTGAACCGGGGGGAGTTCGTCTCCATTGTGGGCGCTTCCGGCTCCGGAAAATCCACGCTGATGAACCTCATCGGCGCGCTGGACAGGGCGACGGAAGGCAGCTATGAGCTAGACGGTACCGTTATAGAGGATGCAAAGGACGTGGAGCTTTCCGCCATCCGCAACAAAAAGGTTGGCTTCGTGTTCCAGAACTTTAACCTCATTCCCAGGACCAACGCGCTCAAAAATGTGGAGCTTCCCATGCTGTACTCAGGAATGCCCGCGCGCGAGCGTACCGAGCGCGCGAAAGAGCTGCTGGCCATGGTGGAAATGGACGACCGCATGAACCACCAGCCCAACGAGCTTTCCGGCGGCCAAAAACAGCGCGTCGCCATTGCGCGCGCCATGGCAAACGATCCGGCCATCCTCCTTGCGGATGAGCCCACGGGCGCTTTGGATTCAAAGACAGGGCGGCTGGTGATGGACCTGTTCCATACGCTCAACCGGGAGCATGGCAAGACAATCGTGCTCATCACGCATAACCCCGGGCTTGCAAGGGAGACGGGACTCGTGCTGACCATGCGGGACGGCATGATCTATCAAGAGGGCGCGGCGGAGGGTAAGGAATGAATTTAGGGGAAAACATCCGCCTTGCGTTGGAAGGCTTACGGGCGAACAAGATGCGCGCGCTTTTGACGATGCTTGGCATCATCATCGGCATCGCATCCGTAATCGCCATATTGACGGTAGGAAACAGCTTGAGCGGCGCTATCACGAACTCCATGGGATCCCTTGGGGCCACCAATATCTATGTGTATCTGCAAAGCAAGGAAGAGGCCTCTGGCGACCAGTTTGGCGGCATGCTCATACAACCTGCCAATCCGGACGACGACAGCCGGCTGACCGATGAAATGATGGAGAACCTGCTGCAGCGCTATCCCAACGAGGTTGCGGGCGTCAGCGTTTCGGAATCTGCCGGGAGAGGCCGCGCGCAGGAAGGCAGGCTGTACGCAAACGTCAGCGTATCCGGCGTGAACGCTTTTTATACGGAAGGAAATAACATCGAACTTGTCGCAGGCCGTACGATCAGCGAGCGCGATATGGACGGGCTAAGAAATTCCGCCGTTGTCTCCGATAAGCTTGTAAACAACATGTTTAAGGGCAGTGCGCAATCCGCGCTTGGGCAGGAATTAAAGGTTACCATAGGCGAGGAAGCGTATACTTTCAATATCGTCGGCGTTTATAAATACGTGCAGTCCGGTATGTCGTTTTCTACCGCCAATGAAAAGGATATTTCTACGGAGTTGCTGCTGCCCATTACCACCGTCAAGCGCATGAACAATTCACCGGATGGATACGATTATTTCATCGTTACCACACGCAATACGCAGGATACGGCCGCGTTCGTTTCCCAGTTGGAGAATTTCTTCAACCGCTACTATGAAAAGAATGAGAAGTTCCGCGCAACGGCCATGAGTATGGAGAACATCCTCGATCAGGTGGATACCGTAATGGGTACGATCAGCATCGCGCTTTCCATTATAGCAGGCATTTCCTTGCTGGTGGGCGGTATCGGCGTGATGAATATCATGCTGGTTTCGGTCACCGAGCGTACGCGGGAGATCGGCACGCGCAAGGCGCTGGGGGCCACAAACGCGAACATCCGCATCCAATTTGTGGTGGAAAGCACGATCGTCTGTATGATCGGCGGAGCGATCGGTGTCATATTGGGCGGCGCGCTCGGATATTTCGGAAGTTCCCTCATCGGCACCCCGGTGGGGCCGGATATTCCTTCCATCTTGATTGCGGTCGGCTTTTCCATGGGGATCGGCGTGTTCTTTGGCTATTACCCGGCCAACAAGGCGGCGCGGCTTGACCCCATAGAGGCACTGCGGTACGAGTAATAAAAAACCGTTCTTTCCGACCCGGCATTTTGCCGGGTTTTTCTTTTGTCCAGACGATTCTTGCAAATTATAACAAACCAATTTGGTTACAAAAAAGGTTGACAGGAGAATGCATATTGAATATACTGCATAACATAGTATTTCGATATGAAAACAAAAATTTGGAGGACAATCATGAGATTCTGCAACATCTGCGGGCGATGTAGCCTTTCAAAAGATGTAAAGGAAAAAGCGAGCAAGTAAAATTTGTATATTTATTAATTTGAAAGGAACTGATCCAATGAAAAAGCGAATTTCCCTGATGCTTGTACTCCTGCTTATCCTTAGCGTGTTTGCGGGCTGCGCGCAGAACGCCGCAGCGCCGGAAGCTACCCCGGCTTCTACGGAACCCGCCGCAGAGGCGCCCGCGGCGGAAGCAACGCCCGCAGCCGACGCAACCCCCGTTAAAATCGCAGTCGCGCTGCCCTTTACCGGCGATAACGCCGAATATGGCAACAGCTTTTATACCTCCGCGGAAATCATGGTGGAAGAATGGAACGCGAAAGGCGGCGTGCTGGGCAAACCCGTTGAGCTTGTAAAATTTGACGATAAGAACTCCGCGGAGGAAGCAACTTCCATCGCGCAGAAGATCGTCAGCGACAAGGATATCATCGGCGTACTCGGCCACTTTGCTTCCGGCGTGAGCATGGCTGCAGCCCCCACCTATGAAGAAAACCAAATCATTGAAATCTCCAACTGCGCCTCCCACCCGGATTATTCCGGCATCGGCGATTATATTTTCCGCAACAACACCGTCATTTCCGAGGAATTCAAGGTGATTGTGGATATCCTGGTCAACGACCTCAAGGTATCCAAAGTCGGCGTCGTCGCCATCAAGACGGATTGGGGCACCACGGCGGGCGGCATTGCGGACGAACTCATTAAAGGAAACCCCGCGTTGACTCTTGTCGCGCATGAGGACGTCATGGAAACCTCCGACGATTACAGCCCCGCCATCGCAAAGCTTGAGGATGCCGGCGCAGAAGCTGTCGTCCTTGTGGGCATGTATGGCCTCTACGGCCCGATTGCAAAGCAGTATAAGGCGGTAAACCCGGAGATCAAGCTGGTGGGCGTTTCCAACGCTTACACGCAGCAGATCATTGAACTGGGTGGCGACGCGGTGGAAGGCCTCCTTGCTCCCGTAAGCTTCTATTCCGACTCGGACGATCCCGCTGTACAAAGCTTTGTAGCGAAGTATACCGAGCGCTTTGGCTCCGAACCTTCTTCCCTTGCGGCGCAAGCCTACGACTCCATCGGCATCTTTTTGACCGCTATTGAAAACGCGGGCACCCTCGACCGCCCTGCGGTGCGCGACGCGGTGCAGAATATTGATTACCCCGGCATTACCGGCCAGACCACGTTTGACGAAATCGGCGACGCGGCAAAGAACTATACCAAGGTCGTCATCAAGGACGGAAAGTTTGTCCGCTACGAAGGCTGATCTCCGGAAAAGATTTTATGGCTGTGCGGGCGCGTTCCGGTGGGCCGGAACGCGCCGCACGTATGCTTGGGCATAGCTCCAACTGCAAGGAAAGGACTGTAGCAAGTGCTGTTACAACAATTACTCAATGGCCTGGCGCTGGGCATGGCGTACGCGCTCATTGCCGTAGGCTATTCTCTGGTGTTTGGCATCCTGCGGCTGGTGAATTTTTCGCACGGCTCGGTGTACGCGTTCGGGGCGCACCTGGTGCTGCTTTTTGTTGGGTTTCAATTCGGCGTGGTGCCCGCGATTGCGCTGAGCGTCATATTAACCGGCACGCTGGGTATCTTGATCGATAAAACGGCGCTCCAACCGCTTCGAAAGAAAGGCTCACCGAATATCTCTTCGTTGATTACGACGATCGGCGTATCCTATGTCATACAAAATCTGCTGATGATCGCGTTCGGGAGCGAGAAAAAGTCGTTTCCGGCTTTTTATGATTTTGGCATGCTGAATGTGGGCGGCGCGCAGATCAACTCCATGCAGATTGTGATGTTTGTGGTCTCCTTGCTGCTGCTCTTCGGGTTGACATGGATCGTCAACAGCACAAAGATCGGCCTTGCCATGCGCGGCGTGGAACAAAGCCCAAAAGCTGCGGGGCTTATGGGCATTAACACAAACTTCATCATTTCCTTTACATTCTTTCTTGGCGGCGCTTCCGCGGCCATTGCGGGCGCGCTGATCAGCGGGTATTACCAGATCGCCTATCCGTCCATGGGATTCATGGTGGGCTTGAAGGCGTTTGCGGCGGCGGTGCTCGGCGGCATCGGCGTACTGCACGGCTCCATAGTGGGCGGCCTGTTTATCGGCGTGGCGGAAAGCTTCGCGGCGACATGGCTTGGGTCCGCTTACCGGGATTCAGTTGCCTTCATTATCCTGATACTGGTACTCATCATCCGGCCCTCCGGTTTCTTCGGCAGAAAAGGGGTGACGAAGGTATGAAGTTTAAAGGATATGGCCTGGAAGGATGGATCGCGGGCAACAAAACGTGGCTGATGCTTGCTTTTCTTGCCGTAGTGCTTACATTCCCGTTCTGGGGCTTTTCCCAGTATGTGCTGCGCATTGCGATTGTCATCGCCATCTATGCCATACTGGCGCAGGGGCTAAATCTGCTGATCGGTTACACGGGGCAGCTTTCGCTTGGGCACGCAGGGTTTTTCGCCATCGGCGCGTATACGACCTCGCTCTTGATGCTCCGGCTGGACGTCAATTTCTTTCCTGCGCTTATCATCGGCGCGCTGCTTTCGGGCGCATGCGGATTGTTATTGGGGCTTCCCACCATGCGGCTTTCGGGCACCTATCTTGCCATCGTGACGCTGGGGTTTGGCGAGGTGGTCAAAATGATCATCATGAACTGGGAAAGCGTCACCAACGGCACGTTGGGGCTAAAGGCCATCCCCAAGCCCGAGTTGTTCGGCCTTAAGCTGACGCTTGCCAACAATGGGCTCTACTACCTCGCGCTTGCGCTTGCGGCGCTCGCCACGCTTATCTGCGTGTTCATTACCCGATCCAAGGTGGGCAGGGCCTGGCGCGCCATTAAGACCGATGAACTTGCCGCAAACATGATGGGCATACCGGCCACGCGCTACAAAATACTCGCGTTTGTGCTTTCCGCCGTATTGTCGGGCCTCGCGGGCGGATTTTACGCGACGGTGGTAGGGTATATCGACCATAACTCGTTCTCGTTCGACGTTTCCATACTCATCGTCAGCATCGTGATATTAGGCGGCATGGGCACGACCGTGGGCATGTACCTTGGGGCGGCGCTGCTCATTTCCTTCCCGGAAATCGCACGGCCCTTCATGGAATGGCGGTTTGTCATATACGGCCTGGTACTCATCTTAATGATGCGGTTCCGTCCGCAGGGAATCTTGGGGTACCGCTCCCGGCTGCCGTATCCGCTCAATGAGGCAAAGGAGGGAACAACCGATGCCGCTTCTTGAAGCAAAAGAAATCACCATGCGCTTTGGCGGGCTGACCGCAGTGGACCGTGTAAGCTTTTCCGTAGAGGAAGGGCAGGTGGTCAGCATCATCGGCCCTAACGGCGCGGGGAAAACCACCATATTCAACATTCTTACCGGCGTATATCCGGAATTTGCGGGAGAGATCATGTTCGGAGGAACGCGCCTCAACGGCAAGACGCCGCAGGAGATCGTAAAGCTTGGCATCTCCCGCACGTTCCAGAACATCCGCCTCTTTTCGGATATGCGGGTGGTGGAAAATGTGCTCCTGGGCGCACATATCCATACGGATTACGGCCTTTTTGATGCGCTCTTTCACAGCAGGCGCTTCAAGCGGGAAGAGGCGGCGGCAAAAGCACGCGCCGTCGGGCTGCTGCGGGAGATTTCCCTGCAGGACCGTACGCACAATTATGCGGACAGCCTCCCGTACGGAGAGCAACGACGGTTGGAGATTGCCCGTGCTATCGCCACGGGCGCGCGGCTGCTTTTGCTCGATGAACCGGCGGCGGGCATGAACCCGCAGGAATCGGCCTCGCTCCGGCAGTTTATTCTGGAGCTGAAAAAACAGGGCTTTACCATACTGCTCATCGAGCACGACATGAAGGTGGTCATGAACAGCTCGGATTATATCCATGTGATCGATTACGGCAAGAAGATCGCGGAAGGCACGCCCGCCGAGATACTCAAAAACGAACGGGTCACGAAGGCCTACTTGGGGGAGGGACGGGCAAATGCTTGAAGTTCGTGATCTGAATACCCGTTACGGCAGCATCCATGCGCTCAAGGGCGTCAGCCTGCGTGTGGAGCGCGGGGAGATCGTAAGCCTTGTTGGTTCCAACGGCGCGGGGAAGTCCACGCTGCTCGCCTCCATTACGGGCCTTGTGCCGCCTTCTTCCGGCAGTATCCTGTTCGAAGGCGCGGATATTACGCGCCTACAACAGAGCGCCATCGTCAAAAAGGGCATTACCCTGTGCCCGGAGGGGCGGGAGGTATTCCCACGCCTGACAGTGGAGGAGAACCTTCGCCTTGGCGCCTATACACGCAAAGACAAAGCGGAGATCCGTTCTTCGTTTGAAGAAGCGTACGCGCTGTTTCCAAGGCTATCGGAGCGCAAAAAGCAGCTCGCCGGCACGCTTTCGGGCGGGGAACAGCAGATGCTCGCCATCGCCCGCGCGCTCATGGGAAAGCCGCGCCTGCTGCTGCTGGATGAACCTTCTCTTGGTCTTGCGCCCAACCTGGTGGAACTGATATTTGAGCTGATTGAACGCATCAACAAAGGCGGCATGACGGTTCTCCTCATTGAACAGAACGCAAATATGGCGCTGCACATTTCCCACCGCGCCTATGTGCTCGAAACCGGAACGGTACGCCTTTCCGGGGACGCGAAGCAACTATTGAACAACGCCGAAGTGCAAAAAGCGTACCTGGGAGAAATAGTGGAAAACCTTGACGAGGCTGCGCTGCAGTCTCTGGATTCCGCCGCGAACTGATTTTACTTAAAACTTTTGATACAAGGAGAGAGCTATGATTACCAATACCCCTTCCATCCGTGAACCGCACATCGAGGACCTTCGCGCGGCCATCGAACACCGCGCGACCTGGTTTGCCCTGCTGATCGAGGAGGCGGAAAAGCGCGGGCTTGACATCAGCTTTGCGCGGGACGCCATATTCCGCTGCGGATGTTTTCACGGGGATGTGAAATTTCCCCAAACGGATGATTTGAAGACGTTTGCGGACGCGTTTGCCAATGAAAACGTCAAGAAGATATTTGAAATGGACCCCAAAGTGGACGGGGATACGTTCACCATCTCGTTCCACTATTGCCCTTTGGTCGCGGCATGGCAAAAGCTCAATATCCCTGCGGAAAAAATCGAGGCGCTGTGCGATACCGCTATGGACGGCGACCGTGGCATCATCAGCAGGTATGATGCGTTTTCATTCGAGCTTGGCGATACCATTGCAAAAGGTGCTAGGACCTGCGAGATTCGCATCACAAAAGCGGCGGGGGAAGCGGCAAAGGAAGACTGACCCTGTACAAGCGTGCCTACTGACGCTATACTATTATTAAAGAGCCCCGCCGCAGTTTTTGTGGCGGGGCCGTTTAAGGAGAAGGCGCAGTATATGACCTATTTGGACTATGCCGCCAATACACCGGTACAGGAAGAAGTGCTTGCCGTCTTTTGTGAGGCGGCTAAAGACTATCCTGCCAATCCCAATTCCCCGCATGGGCTTGGGAGGATGGCGGAAGAACGTCTATTGAAAAGCACAACACATATATTGAAGCTTCTTGGCCTATCCGGCTGGGAGCTGATCTACACATCGGGCGCCACGGAATCAAATAATCTCGCTATCAAGGGGATTGCGCAATATTACCGGGGGCGGGGCAAGCATATCGTCACTACGTTTTTGGAGCACTCCTCTGTTCACGGCGCGGTGGGCGCGCTGCAGGCCGCGGGCTATGAGGTGGAATATGTGGACCTCCTGCCGGATGGAAAAGTCGATCTTGAACATCTCAACCGCCTGCTCCGCCCGGATACCGTGCTGTTCTCCTGCTGCTATGTGGACAGCGAGCTTGGCGTAGTGCAGAATATTGACGAAATCGGAAGCTTTTTAAAGGCCCGCTATCTGAATACGGTGTTTCATGTGGATGCCACGCAGGCCGTCGGGAAACTGCCCGTATCCCTGACGCAGGCCGATCTCATCAGTTTCGCGCCGCATAAATTCTACGGCCTTAACGGCATCGGCGCCCTCATAAAGCGCGCGGATCTGCTGCTGGAGCCGCAGATGCACGGGGGGCACAGTACGACGCCTTACCGCAGCGGCTCGCCCGCGCTCGCGCTGATCGTTTCCATGGAGGAGGCGCTTAAACTTGCTTGTATGGAATTAGAGCAAAACATGGAAAGGGCGCATGCGCAGAACGCGTTTCTGCGCGCGCATTTTGCAAAGTATCCGGACGTCGTCGTCAACAGCCCAAAGGAGGCGCTGCCTTTTATCCTCAACGTCAGCGTGCCGGGGCGGGACGCGCCGAAGCTGATAGGGGCGCTGGAGGAAAAGAGCTTTACGCTTTCCGGCAAATCCGCCTGCACCGCGCCCAAATCGGTATCCCGGCCCGTGTTTGCTTTGACAAAGGATCGCAAACTTGCGCTTTCCACGCTGCGGGTGAGCATCGGAAGGTGGACAACGGATGAGGATATCGGAGCGTTTCTTGCGGCGTTTGACGCCTGCTATCAGGAGATCGGGAGGAAGTAATGGACAGGCTGCAGGAAATCGAACGGAGCATCATCAAAAAGTTTCGCAAGGAAATCTGGCGCAACTTCGCCTTAGGCATAGGACGGTATGAGCTGATACAGGAAAACGATAAAATTGCCGTGTGCATTTCCGGCGGCAAGGATTCGATGCTGATGGCAAAATGCATGCAGGAAATCCAGCGTCATGGCCGGGTGCCGTTTGAACTGGAATTCCTTGTGATGGACCCGGGGTATAACAAGGAAAACAGGCGGCGCGTGGAGGACAACGCGGCGATATTGGGGCTGCCCATCCGCGTATTTGAAACGGATATCTTCGATATTGTGGCGGATGAAGAAAAATCCCCCTGCTACCTTTGCGCAAGGATGCGGCGCGGCGCATTATACAGCCGCGCGCAGGCGCTCGACTGCAACAAGATCGCGCTGGGGCACCACTTTGATGACGTAATTGAAACGATATTGATGAGCATGCTCTACGGCGGGCAGATGCGCACCATGATGCCCAAGCTCCACAGCACGAATCATCCCGGTATGCAGCTCATCCGGCCCATGTACCTTGTCAAGGAAGAGGATATCCGCCACTGGTGCCAGTACAACGAGCTAAAGTTTATCCAGTGCGCCTGCCGGTTTACGGAAAACTGCGTATTGGGGGACAATGGCGGCGGGGGAAAGCGGCAGGAAATGAAGGAGCTCATCAAAAACTTCCGCAAGATCAACCGCAAAATCGAGCAGAACATATTTGCAAGCGCCGAGAACATCAATCTGGCCACCGTCATCAGCTATCGGGATGAAGACGGCATCCATAGTTTTTTGGATGACTATGATGCCCGCACGGGCGGGGAGGACATGGAGTAACCGAATAAAACGAGGGCGCAGCCGGTCTGGCTGCGTTCTTTTCCGTTTTTGCAAAAGAAGGACTATACCCTTGCGCTGCGCATACCTTTTCGTTTTGCTACGGTCTCATCCGCAAGCAACTTCTGATACATGTCGCTCTCTATCCCGTACAGCGCGATTTTACCGTCCGCATCATAATGGATGCCCCAGCCATGTTTTTTTGGAAGGGGAGAGGAGCGCAGGCACGCTTTAGGCGTGGAAAAGAATGTATCCCATAGTTGCTGACGATCTTCCGCATGTTCCGGGATGTTGTTTTGTATGCAATATACTCTAAAAAGGAGCTCTTCTTCGGTCATGCGGTAAGGCGCGCCGCTGAGCAGGCGGTACTGGATGCATGCGACGGTTTCCCTCCCGCGCAACGGCTGCGGAATCGCGCTTTGGCTGATAGGACAATCTTCTGAAACGGTAATCAGTGTTTGAAAATATCCCATACTACCCTCCAGGTGCTTGAAAAACAGAATACATGTATTAAGGGGTCCTGCGCCAAGGGACATTATATGCTTCGGATAAAATAACGCCCTGCCGTTTAAACAGGGCGTTGTTATTTACTACTATTTGCTTGGTGTGCCGGGGCCTATGATGGTCTCTCCGGCATAGGCTTTGTACTTGGTTTTCGCCACGGGGATGGTTTTTACTTCCACGCCGTCCTTAAGATAAGTGGCGTAGGATTGCCAGATGGAACCGGATTTGCGCTCCACAAATACCTTTTTGTAGCCTGCGGGCTTGCTGGGGTCTAGGGTGTATTTCATGGAGCCGGAAGGAGAGATCCCTCCGACATGTTCGGAGGAAAGCCGGATCTCATCGTATTCTTCCGGAAAAGGCGCGCCGTAAATTTCAAAATGCACGGTCTTATCGTTGTCGTCCACCCAGCAGAATACGTAAATGGGTGCGCCGGTATTGTTTTTCCACGTAAAATCAATGCGCCCGCTGTCGATTGTCGCATCAAGCCCGCCGTCCACATAGCTCAATCGTCCCGAGTGGCCCTGCCGGTAAACAACTTCAAGATCCGATTTCAATACGCTTAAATACATGGTGGTGGAAACCTGGCATACGCCGCCGCCCGCCTGATCTTCGGTGCGGCCCTGCACAATGGCGGGGGCGGGCTTCCATCCGCTGCCATAGGTACGATAACCCAGCGTATCGTTGGTGGAAAAAACTTCGCCCGGCTGTATTACAGTGCCGTTGATAAGCCCTGCCGCCTTCTTGATGTTAAACACCCGCGTGTTGCGGTTATAAGGGGATTTGTTGAAGGAGGTATACGAGCTTGCGCGCAGCACCACCTGCTGCCGGATATCCGTCAGCGTTACATTGGCTTTAACGGGCTCTACCGGGATTTCTATGTCCTCATACTTTCCGCTTTGCGCCATCAAAAGCAGGGCTTCGGTGAGCGTTTCCTGGTCTACACGCACGCCGTCCTGTTCCGGCTCATAGCGGAAACGCTGTTCGGGCGTTGTGGCGGCTGCTGCCAACACGTAAACGCTTGTTTTCTTTTCTTCCTCCGTCACGGCGGAGTTGTCGATCAGCACGCGAAACTGCGCGTCTATAGCCGGGGTATCGATTTCTTTTGCAAGGGATGCGGCAAAAGCCTCCACTTCCTGCTTGTCCGGCACAACCGCCGTGTTGAAATAGCGTTTGTTCGCGCTGATATCGCTTAGTTCCGCTTCCAGTTCCTCAAGCGTTCCGGTGTGCGCAAGGGAAAACGCCTCTGCAAGAACCGCTTCGGTATCATATGTAAATGCAAAGACGGAAGCGTTTGCCGGATACTTCCTGCCGCCATATATCAGATGAAAGACAATATCTTCTTCACGTTTGCGCTGCGCCTGTTCCACGGCGGTGCGCGCCTGCTCCGTTGTCATGCCGCCTACGGCGACGCTGTCTATGACGACTCCGTCCCGGAACACCTCGGCGTTGATGATCGTAAGGCGCTTCTCTCCATCTCGCTGCAGCTTCTGGGAATAGAGCACGCCTGCAAGGAGCACAAGCAGCACAAATGCTATGGACGCAATCCATATGGCGCGCTTATTCTTTATGGGCTTTGGTTCCGCCTGGGCTTCGGTTGGGATGAGCTCGGACGGAATGGGGGTTTCTTCCATACTGTGGCTCCTTTCGCATATGCGGACGTACATGGGGGGCCATACATACGCGGCGATTATTATAATTTAATTATAATGTTGTGTTATATGGGTGTAAACGCGGATAAAATTTTAAATTTTCCATATCTGTTCTTTTCTTTGAAGAACCCAACCAGATCAGGCGGCTCTTCCGGCAGGTTGACGGTGCCTATTCGGGGAAGTACAATACTCATAGTAAAATACACAATGGTTGGGTAATCTAAGCGTTGGCGGCTGATAGAGCCGCTTCAAGCAGGACAAGCTGGGAGGATACTATGAGGCATGGGTTTGTCAAGGTGGCGGCGGGGACGCCGAACATCCGGGTGGGGGACTGCGCATACAATGCCGCGCGCATTCAGGAAATCATAGATCGCGCGGCCCAAGCGGGCGTATGCGTGCTGCTGCTGCCGGAATTATGCCTGACAGGGTACACCTGCTCGGATCTGTTTTTGCACGACGCGCTGCTCGACGCCGCGGAAAGCGCCCTCCTTGCCCTAACGGATCGGACCAGGGGCAAAGAGATGCTCATTGCGGTCGGCGTGCCGCTGCGCTGCGAGGGCAAGCTCTACAACTGCGCCGCCGTTTTATATAACGGACGAATACTGGGCGTGGTGCCAAAAACGCACCTGCCGAATTATGGGGAGTTCTATGAGGCGCGTCAGTTCACCCCGGCTCTCCGCAGGCAAAGCGAGATTATTCTGGGCGGGGAATGCGTACCGTTTGGCACAAAGCAGCTTTTCCGCTGCGCTACGCTCCGGGAACTGTGCGTCGGCGTGGAAATCTGCGAGGACCTTTGGGTACCCAATCCACCCTCCAACGCGCTGGCGAACGAGGGAGCGACGGTCATCCTCAACCTTTCCGCCAGCGACGAGACCATCGGCAAGGACGCGTACAGAAGGCTGCTTTTAAAGAGCCAGAGCGCAAGGTTGTGCTGCGCATACCTGTATGCGGACGCCGGGCACGGAGAATCAACCACCGATATGGTGTTTGCCGGGCATAATCTCATCGCTGAAAACGGGGCCATGCTCAAAGAAACCGAACCCTTTTCCGAAGAAACGGCCTATATCGAAACGGAAATTGACTGCAAGCGCCTTATCCATGAGCGCCGCAGGATGACCACATTCGGTCTGGAGCCGCCCGAAGGGCATATTCCGTATGCGGTTACGGAATTTTTCCTGCCCACCGTGGAAACGCAGCTCACGCGTGAAATTTCGCCCACGCCGTTTATCCCGCAGGATTTACACGACCGAAACGAGCGCTGCGAGGACATCCTGCGTATCCAGGCCCACGGGCTTAAAAAACGCATTGTGCACACCAACTGCAAGACCGTGGTCATCGGTATTTCGGGCGGGCTTGATTCGACGCTCGCACTGCTTGTGGCCGTGCGGGCGATGGAGCTTGCGGGACGGCCCGCTTCCGATATCTTAGCGGTGACGATGCCCTGCTTTGGCACCACGGGCCGTACGCGCACCAATGCGGAAAAGCTGTGCGATTGTCTGGGGATCCCGTGCAGGACAGTGGACATTACGGCGGCAGTGAAGCAGCATTTTAAAGATATCGGGCACCCGGGAGATGTGTTCGACGTGACATTTGAAAACGGGCAGGCCCGCGAACGCACCCAGGTGCTCATGGATATCGCCAACCAAAGCGGCGGCATGGTGGTGGGCACCGGCGACCTTTCCGAGCTTGCGCTCGGCTGGGCGACCTATAATGGAGATCATATGTCCATGTACGCGGTGAACGCATCCGTTCCGAAGTCGCTCATCCGTCATATCGTGCGCTATCTTGCGGATACCGCAAAGACAAAGACACTTCAAGACGTGCTAATGGATATTCTTGATACGCCGGTCAGTCCCGAACTGTTGCCCGCGGACGGCGGGGAAATCACCCAGCAGACGGAGGAGCTTGTTGGCCCTTATGCGCTACACGACTTCTTTTTATACCACATGGTCCGCTGGGGCGCGCAACCGAAAAAAGTACTGCGTATGGCGGTATACGCTTTCAAGGGTACATATGACGAACAGACCATCCGCCACTGGCTCACTGTCTTCTGCAAGCGGTTCTTCAGCCAGCAGTTCAAGCGTTCCTGTCTGCCGGATGGCCCCAAGGTCGGTTCCGTTACACTTTCCCCGCGCGGGGACTGGCGCATGCCCAGCGACGCCATGAATACCGCATGGCTGGATGAATTGCTCTAAATAGAAAAGTCTATATTTAAGAATTTAAGGCTATCAGCCAACTCTTTTTCAGGGGCTTTGCCCCCGAACCCCCACCCAAGGGACAATGTTCCTTGGGAATCCCTTTTTTCGGGAACGCCCTAAAAATAAGGGCGTTTCCGGAATGGGTTCTTAGGGCCGTTACGGCCCTGAGCGGGGTTTGGGGCAGAGCCCTAACCTAATCTTAGGCTTTTTGACAAGCTGAGTCCTATTAAAAGCCCTGTTTTGCCATACAAAGAAGGATTTTTTCAATATATGGGGTATAAATAGGAGTAAGGAACCCCGATTTTTCTTAAAGTAGGACGGGAGGAATACCGATATGGAAGAGAAGGATTTATGCGGCGCGAAATACAGGCTATTCACCCAGCAGCGGGAGCGTGAAACGCTCTCCCCCTATGCCGTGCTTTCTGAACATACGCGGGGGAGGGAACGGCCGCTTGATGCCTGCGATATCCGCACGGAATTCCAGCGGGATCGGGACCGCATCATCCACTGCAAATCCTTCCGCAGGCTCAAGCATAAAACGCAGGTGTTTCTGTCCCCGCAGGGGGATCATTACCGCACAAGGCTCACGCACACGCTGGAAGTTTCCCAGATTGCGCGTACCATCTCCCGCGCCTTGCGGCTCAATGAAGATCTCACGGAAGCCATTGCCATGGGGCACGACCTTGGGCATACACCTTTTGGCCATGCGGGGGAAGAGGTTCTAAACGAGCTTGCACCCGGCGGCTTTGAACATAACATGCAAAGTCTGCGGGTGGTGGAAAAGCTGGAAAACGGCGTGGGGCTTAACTTGACGTATGAAGTAAGGGATGGAATCCTCCACCACAAAAAATCCGGCAAGCCCGCAACGCTTGAAGGCAAGGTTGTGAGTATTTCCGACCGGATTGCCTACATCAATCACGATATCGACGACGCTGTTCGCGCCCATGTGATCTCACCGGACGAGCTGCCGGAGGAATGCGTCCGTGTGGCGGGAGCGACCCATGGCGCGCGCATCAATGCCATGATCATCGATGTGGTGGAGCATAGCTTTATGCAGCCCCAGGTCCAAATGTCTTTGGAAATGGAGCAGGCGTTTGAAGCGTTACGGGATTTTATGTTTTCCCATGTGTACCTCAACCTTGCCGCAAAGCGGGAGGAAGGAAAGGCCAAGCATGTGGTGCACTCGCTCTTTACATACTATATGGGGCATTTGGAACAACTGCCCGCGGAGTTTTTATTAAACGCGGAGGCGGACGGCAACGAGCGGGTTGTTGCGGACTGGATTGCCTGCATGACGGACCGGTACGCTATTAACCTGTATAAACGTCTGTTTGTGCCGGAAGAATGGAATTAATATTTATTTTTGTTTTTCTTAGCAGGAATACGTACAAATGTACCGAATATATTAGGGCGTTGCCCAAAAGGCAGTAACCGGGAGTGGAAGCAGCGGAAAGGAAGGGGGAAAAATGGCGCGGTTCAACGAAGCATGGATGGAAACGCTGCTGAGTAAAAACGATATTGTTTCCCTTGTTTCCTCCTATGTTACGCTGCGCGCCAAGGGAAAAAAGCTGTGGGGGCTTTGCCCGTTCCACAACGAAAAGACGCCTTCCTTTTCCGTTTCGCCGGACAAGCAGCTCTATTATTGCTTTGGCTGCGGCGCCGGGGGCGGTATTGTGCAGTTTGCCATGGAAATGGAGCGGCTTCCTTATGCGGAAGCCATCGCGTTCCTCGCGCAGCGCGCCAATATGGAGCTTCCGGAGGAAACAGACGATGAAAGTTTGCGGCGGGAGCGCGCAAAGAGAGAACGGCTCTATGCTGCAACCAAGGCTGCTGCAGAATTTTTCCATAAATCTCTTTTGGCGGACGAAGGAGCGCATGCCCGCGCATATCTTGCACAAAGAGGATTGGACGCTACCATCGTCACCCGTTTCGGTTTAGGGTATGCACCGGATTCCTGGGACCGGCTGATGAAGCATCTTCTTTCGGGCGGCTTTTCGGAAGAAGAACTCATTGAAGCCGGGCTGCTCGTAAAAAACGCCAAAACCGGGCGCGTGTATGACGCTTACCGCAACAGGGTAACATTTCCCATCATAGGCACAAATGCGCGTGTTTTGGGGTTTGGAGCGCGCACAATGGGGAATGATACCCCAAAGTATATTAATACGGGCGATACGCCAATTTACAGCAAGCGCCATAACCTCTATGCGCTCAATCTGTTAAAAGGCGCAAAGATTGCCGATATTGTACTGGTAGAGGGTTACATGGATGTGATCAGCCTGTATGCCGCGGGTATTACCAACGCGGTGGCGTCGCTTGGCACATCGCTCACCCAGCAGCAGGCGCGCCTGATGGCGCGGTACGCCTCCACCGTCTATATCGCCTATGACGGAGACTCTGCGGGCCAGAACGCCACGCTGCGGGGCCTTGACATCCTGGTGGCGGAAGGGCTCAAGGTGCGGGTTATTGCCATGCCCGAAGGGCTTGACCCGGACGATTTTGCCCGCAAGTACGGCAAAGAGGCGTTTGACAAGCTGCGGGATGAGGCGCTTACGCTCAATGCGTTTAAGCTCTTGCGTATGGCCGCAGGCTTTGACCTTTCCACCGAAGACGGGCGCGAGGAATACGCGCTTGCGGGCTGCCGCTTTATTGCAGGGCTGGAGCCGGTGGAGCGCGAACGGTATTATGCGACGCTTGCGCGCAATACCGGATTTACGGTGGAAGCGCTGCGCGCGCAGGGTGAGCGTTCCACATTGGAGAAGCCGCAGGAACAGGCACGCTTTCGCGCGCAGGATAGGGCGCGCAGCCGCGGGGAGCATTCGCCAAGGCAGTTGGCGGAACTTTCGCTTTTGCGGGCCATGCTTCAGGGGGAGCTGGCGGTCGCGGCTGTTGTGTCCTGCGGGATGACACAGGAGCAGGTATTTACCAACGAGGTGTACCGCATGGTGGCGCAAGTATTGCTTGCGGCCCATGCGGAAGGAAGCAAGCCGGATATTGCGCTGATGCTAAGCGCCCTTTCTCCTGAGGAAACGCAGCAGGTTTCCGGCGCATTGGAGACGGAAACCGCCATGGCGGACCCGGAAAAACTGGCGAACGACAGCATCCTGCGCATCAGGCTTTTGGATGCGGAGGAAGAGATCAGGGAACTGCGGTCGCGGTCCACAGGCGAGGCCATACCGCTGGAAGAGAAACTCGCGCTCACGCGGCGCATTGCGGAGCTGGATCACATGCGCAGAAAACTGCGCGTGCAGCAATAGAATAAGGGAAGAAGGAGGGGACATTCTTTGGAAAACAAAGAACCCCGCATGAAAAAAATCAACGATCTGTTGGAAAAGGGCAAATCCAAGGGCGTCCTGACGTACAAGGAAATCATGGACGCGCTGGAAGAGCAGGAAATGGATCAGGAACAGGTCGAAGGAGTTTACGACCGAATTGAGGCGCTCAATATCGACGTCGTAGAGGATATTGAGCTTCCTGCGGATATCAATGAGGAGATCGTAGCCATTGAAACGGAGCTTGCGGTATCCGAAGGCCTCAATATCGACGATCCGGTACGCATGTACCTCAAGGAGATTGGCAAGGTTCCGCTGTTAACCGCCGCGGAGGAAGTCGAAATCGCCCAGCGTATGGCGGAGGGGGATCAGGATGCCAAGCAGCAGCTTGCGGAGGCGAACCTGAGGCTGGTGGTTTCCATCGCCAAACGGTATGTCGGGCGCGGCATGCTGTTTTTGGATCTTATACAGGAAGGCAACCTCGGCTTGATCAAAGCCGTGGAGAAGTTCGATTACCGCAAGGGTTATAAATTCTCAACCTACGCCACCTGGTGGATCCGGCAGGCCATTACAAGGGCCATCGCCGACCAGGCGCGCACCATCCGCATCCCCGTCCACATGGTGGAAACCATCAACAAACTCATCCGCGTCAACCGCCAGTTGCTGCAGGAATACGGGCGTGACCCAAGGCCGGATGAGATCGCGAAGGAAATGGGAATTACGGAAGATAAAGTGCGGGAGATCATCAAGATCGCGCAGGAGCCGGTATCATTGGAAACCCCCATCGGCGAGGAGGAGGATAGCCACTTAGGAGACTTCATCCCGGATGACGACGCGCCGGCACCTGCGGAAGTGGTCGCGGGCACCTTACTAAAAGAGCAGCTGATGGATGTACTGGATACGCTCACCACCCGCGAAGAAAAGGTGCTGCGCCTGCGGTTTGGCTTGGATGACGGCAAAGCGAGGACACTTGAGGAAGTCGGAAGAGAGTTCGCCGTGACCAGGGAGCGCATCCGCCAGATTGAAGCGAAGGCGCTGCGTAAGCTTCGCCACCCCAGCCGCAGCAAAAAGCTGAAGGATTTTTTGGAATAAACGAAGCATAAAAAGCTGCGCAGATGGTTCCGCGCAGCCTTTATGTGAAGAATGCATTTCTTAATCCGGATGTATTTCGAAAGAAATACATCCGGATTTTTGTGTTGGTTACGGCAATACGATCAGGCTCAGATGACGGTTGGATGTCATGACCGATGTAATGTTTGTGGAAGCATTGATGGCCATTCGCACTTCATACGTACTGATCGTTGCAACGGGCGCAACGTCAATAAACGTACTTGCGATCGGGAAGCTGTATGTTCCTGCGGCCGTGTTCTGGTAAATGAGGGGCCGGATATCGATGAGAATCCCATCTCTATAAAGACGGAATTCGCAGGCGATCGCACTGTTTCCAGATGTAATCTCATCAAAGTTGAGGACATAATCCACTTTTACCTGATTACCGGAATGGACTTCCGCTCTCTGGGAAGCGATGGTAACCTCAGGCGCTGCGGTCCGGGCTCCAGCCCCGGATAGAGGAAGTGCTGCAGCTGCTGTTCCAGCATCGTTGGCAAAAGCCATGGCCAATAAAGCTGGTGCACCGGCAGGTCCGGTATCGCCAGTAGGTCCGGTAGGCCCTGTAGGCCCGATGGGTCCGGTGGGCCCGGTTGCACCCACAGCGCCAGTGGGTCCGGTGGGACCGGTATCACCAGTAGGCCCGGTGTCTCCGGTGGGACCAGTATCACCTGTAGGACCGGTATCACCAGTAGGCCCGGTATCGCCAGTAGCGCCAGTAGGCCCGGTAGGACCAGTGTCGCCAGTAGGCCCGGTAGCGCCGACAGCGCCGGTGGGGCCAGTGGGTCCGGCAGGCCCAGTATCGCCAGTCGGCCCGGTATCACCGGTAGGACCAGTGTCGCCAGTAGGTCCGGTATCACCGGTAGCGCCCGTAGGCCCGGTAGGACCGGTATCGCCTGTCGGACCAGTATCGCCGGTGGGCCCGGTGTCTCCGGTAGGACCAGTATCACCGGTAGGACCGGTATCGCCCGTCGGACCAGTATCGCCGGTGGGACCAGTATCACCAGTAGGCCCAGCATCACCGGTAGGACCAGTAGGCCCGGTAGCACCGACAGCGCCGGTGGGGCCAGTGGGTCCGGTATCTCCAGTAACGCCGGTAGGCCCGGTAGGACCAGTGTCGCCAGCAGGCCCGGTATCACCGGTAGGACCAGTAGGCCCGGTAGCACCGACAGCGCCGGTGGGGCCAGTGGGTCCGGTATCTCCAGTATCGCCGGTAGGACCAGTAGGACCAGTTGCACCTGTAGCACCAGTGGGACCAGTGTCGCCAGTAGGCCCGGCATCACCGGTAGGACCAGTCGGCCCGGTAGCGCCGACAGCGCCAGTAGGCCCGGTGGGACCTGTAGCACCAACAGCTCCGGTAGGCCCGGTGGGACCTGTAGCACCAACAGCGCCGGTAGGCCCGGTGGGCCCTGTAGCTCCAACAGCGCCGGTAGGCCCGGTGGGCCCTGTAGCTCCAACAGCTCCAGTCGGCCCGGTGGGGCCAGTGTCTCCGGCAGGACCAGTAGGACCAGTTGCACCAGTAGGACCAGCATCACCGGCAGGACCAGTAGGACCAGTTGCACCAGTAGGACCAGCATCACCGGTAGGTCCAGTAGGCCCTGTAGCTCCAACAGCGCCGGTAGGCCCAGTGGGCCCAGTAGCACCAACAGTTCCGGTAGGCCCGGTGGGCCCAGTAGCACCAACAGCGCCGGTAGGCCCAGTGGGCCCAGTAGCTCCAACAGTTCCGGTAGGCCCGGTGGGCCCAGTAGCACCAACAGTTCCGGTAGGCCCGGTGGGCC
>JAEYCM010000029.1 GCA_023455425.1 Bacillota bacterium
TCCTTCAGCTTTGTGTACACACGCAGCATCCGGTCCAGCATATCCTCCGGGTCAGGAGACAGCGCCAGCATCGTCACGCTTGCCATTTTGGAGGCGCCCCGAAAATTGGAGAAGATGCCCGTTCTGCTTTTAAGTAGTTCCCTGCTTTCTTTCATGGCCGCCGCATCCGCCGCTCTGTTTTGAACGGCATAGAGGCTTGCGCACAGCGGATACAGGTAGGAATTCTCCCAACCGAAAGCGGACTTAATGATCTCCCTGTTTTCCACGAACAGTTCGCAGCGGTTTTGCAGTGTGTCTCTCATATACTTTCTCCTATAAGCCGATTATGGAAAATATCTTACAAAAGCTCCCGAAGCATATCAAAACAAAACTCTCATTATACTCATAATTGGATAGTAGATCGCCTTCCATCTATTCTAAAGAAATATGATACATTCTTGTCATATGCCCATTATTTTCTTCTACCATAGATATAAAGTCCCAACCACATTTTTCATAAAAATCCGTATGCTCAGTTATCAAATATACATCAAGATATCCCATCATGGATAAGTCTCTACACACAAAATCCAACATCTTTTTTGCTATTCCCATATTCCTATAGCTCTTCTCTACATACAAAGCACAAATATTGGGGGTCAAATCCGTCCTCTTGTGAAAATCATTCTCTATAACACCCAACCCGGCAATAATTTCATTTTCGTTCAGCATGAGATACCACTGCGGTACTTTTCCCGGTTTTTTCTGGCATTCTTGAATACTTTCCAAATATGCATCCAGCGGCACGTTCCACTTTTCATGAAACCAATTAGCCGCCAATTTATTTAAGTCTTCAGTATCTCTTAATAACGTAATCTTAAACTCTTCCGTCACTATGATTCCTCCAAATATATAAATAATGGGAAGTTCGGGGAAGAAAAAATTATGCTCATAACCTTTGACAGATATCACTTAGCGCGGCATTGTAATCGTTTGGATTTTCAATATCAGACAAGTGTCCCGCGTTCTCTATCCAATACAAGGCCTTATCAGGGGCAACAATATCGAAATAATATTTTTCTACCAATACGCTTGGAACTTGCCAGTCGTTGCGTCCGCAAATAAAATAGACTGGAATATTGAATTTTGTAAAATCACAGGTATCATATGTGAGCAAGTTATTTATGAGATTGCAATTTGTTTGCATGGAGAACAGAAGCGTTGGAATATCATTCAATGAAAAAAGAGGACTTTTCATGAAGAGTGAAAGCATTTTGGCGTTGCCTCCACTATATCCGGCCAATTTATATTTCATCTGAATGCTCCTAAAGAGTCCAATCATTTTTAAGGCGTTCTTCTGATTGATTGAAAACGGATAATCTTTGATGCGATTCATCTTTTTTATAGAGCCCTTATGGCTGCCTTGTTTTACTTGCTCATAACAGTAATCAAAGCCTACTTTTTCACCCTTTAAGAAATTGACTACTTGTCCCATGCCGATATAGGCAGACACGGTATCAGAATACCGCTTTATGTATTCAATGCCCAAGATGCTGCCCCATGAATGTCCCAACAAAACAATCTTTGAATTAGCATACCTCTTGCTGATGAACTGGATAGTTACTCTCAAATCATCAAGTAAGTTTTCCAGCATGATGTCTTGCGATTTTGTTTTGTTTTTTGTTTGAGTTTTTCCGGCCCCCCGTTGGTCGTAATATACGACGTTGCAATTCTGCTGAGATAGTCTTGTTTTATAAGCAAAATGCACTTCAGACTGTCCGGGTCCGCCGTGAAGAAATAATATGACTATGTCCGATTGAGCGGGGTAATGCAAAAAGTACTGCTCTATATCATTGATTTGTACATACTCTTCGATATAGTTGCTCATATAGGCGCCCTCATTCCCTTGTATGCTTTGCAGTATAATATAAATAATGGAAAGTTCGGGGAAGAACAAATTTTGCTCAATAATGAGAAATTAAGCATAGAAACTCAAATATCTGTTGTAAACATAATGGGCATCGCAACAGACAGATAATTTTGCTTATCTTTTCGAATAAATAATGAAAAAATTAAAATGGCAGTTCAGGCTCAATATACTTGCTTTCTATTGTTATTGTATCAATTTTGTCCAACGCCGCTTGTTCGAGTTTATTGAGACTTCCTAAAAACGTATCTCTGATTCTATATTCCTTTATGTTTCCATAAGAGGTTTTCGCCCATGGCTCAATAAATTTCCTTATTTCCAGTTTTGAAAGTACATCAGCATAATTCTGGGAAAGACAATTATTCAACTGGTTAATTTCTTCCCAATTTTGAATCATTTTGATTTCTTGTTCACTCTGCCAGCCAGCAAAAAGATTTTTGCGTTCCAAGTCCAATATGTATTTAACAAACAGTACTTCTGGTGTTGTAAAGCCTTTGATAATTAAATTTTCAACCGGGTTTTCACTTTCCACAGTGACTTTTACCTCTTTGTGGTTCGAACAAGCCTGCTCAAGAAATTCTACAGCATTTTGAGAAAGCCGACGCAATTCTCTGTAAGCACCAATCACCATTTTATATGAGCTTGATTGTTCGAAGCTTCCATATGTATATTTTACAATCCCGTCATCGACTAAAATATCAAATCCGTCTTTGATAGGAAAATTAATTTTCTTTTTCGCAAGCCATTGATTTATATTGATTAAGTCATCGCCCACAAAATTTGTTTGTGTATCATAGAAATAATATAAAATCATTAATTCTTTGTCAGAAAACTCTCTGCTTAAAACTCTTTTTTCAAGCGCATTGTTTCCGATGGGAAACGTTGCAGGTAATACAATTCGTGACTTCATGACTTCATTATATTGCTCAATAACTCGGTCAATATTGGCATTTAATTTGACACTTGAGGTTATAAACTCAGGGAAACATCTTTTTACAATATCGCAGATAGCAGAGAGGTCACTTTTGCTATTGAGCCGCCTAATTTTGTGCTCACTATTAAGGAATCCTTCCATTACATTTTCATCAATCTCCGGTAACGCGATTACTATCTTTTCTATGTCAAGGAACCATATAATTCCCGCTTCGTTTTGGCAGTAAGCACTTTGATAATAGCCGGCCGATAATAAGACTATATTCAAGATGCTCGCGCTCAAGTTTTCTTTCACTTCAGAAGATATCTTTTCTTCTACATCATTTCCTGGAAGAGAAGAGCAAAAGATGTTACTGTATGAAATTCCACAAACAGTTAGGAAACTTTCCAGAATATCGGCAACTTTCTTATCTACGCTTCTATGACTAATAAAAATTTTAGGAATTGTTTCGGTTTTTGAGGTTTTAACTCCTTCTTCCGAATAAGTTTTTGCATCGCCAACTAAGTGCAATTTTAGAATTCCAAGTACAGAATTTGCATCGCAAATACCCGTCCCGTTCCGCAGTAAAATTGCATCATCAATGTTAGGAAGTTCTTGTGAAAATACGTTTCGGATTTCAATGACGGTATCAAACAGCATGCTCTCCGCTTGAGCCACATAATCAGGGTCAACGTTGTTATAGGCATCAAGCGCATCTGACAATGTCTTTATATACTCTTGAACAAATTGTCGTTTAGCTTGTGTCATATAATTCCCCCATATAAACGATAATTATATACGATGTATAATAAATTTATGAAGCACTAATTTTACTATTAGTTAAGCCATATTCGATTTCCCATTATTGATATTATATACCATAAGCAAGCAAATCAATAGACACTCATTATATAAATAATCTGTACCTCAAATTGCTCGATAAATAGGAATTTATCTGTGCCTTAGTACCAGACTTCTAAGAGACACCTAAAGCACCTGCGAAGGTAGCCTCAAGGGCGTTTTTTGCTATGCGAAATTACATCTCCATCATAACACAAGTATTGGTTGCTGCTCATTATTCTTTGCATTACATTTGGTTCATGGCACTGTTATGGCCTTTTACTTTTACGGCGTGCAGGATCAACTCCACGCATTGCTCTATGCCCATGCTGCTGTTGATGGATAAGTGATAGTGACGCGCCTCGCCCCATGTTTCATCGGTATAGTGGTTATAATAGCCCGCGCGCGCCTCATCGTTGTTCCTCACAGCTTGCCCTGCGTTTTCTACGAGCAGGCCGTATTTCCCGACCGCCCAGCGGACGCGCTGCTCAAAGGGGGCATGGATAAAAATGTGGATGCTGTTTTTGTTATCCCGAAGTATATGGTCCGCGCACCGGCCAACGATGACGCAGCAGCCCTTGCCCGCGATTTCCTCAATCACCTTGCTTTGGGCGATAAAAACCTGATCGGAAATCGGCATATACTTGCGCCCGATGTACAGGCCGTATTCATAGCCTTTTGTCATTTTTTCTTCAGAATGCTCAACGGCTCCGGCGGATAGCTGTGCCTTTTGCGCGGACAGGCCGATGATTTCCCTGTCGTAGAAGGGAACGTTCAAAGCCTCGGCCACTTTGCGGCCAATGATACGGCCGCCCGAAGCATATTCACGGCTTATCGTAATCACGCAGCCTCCATTGGCATAGATCGGTTCTGTAACAGCCGGCACTTCTTCGATTCCGAATGCCTCTTCTTTTCTTGTCTTTCTCACCAATAACTGCGAAACGGCAAGGTGGCACACCTCACCGGCCAGGAAAGCAAAATACAGTCCTTTGGCGTTGAGCACAAACGTTGAAGCCAGCAAAAACACCTGAATGAACCCCAGGCAGCGCAGGAAAGAAATCAGCGTTGCATAGCCGTTCCGCTCCGTAGTCTGGAAAAAGAGGATATTCATCAATGTAACGCCGATAAAGATATAGGCCAATGGGTATTGGCGGAGCATATGCGCCGTTAATTCCGTTAGTTCCACAGAACCACCGGCATGGAACAGAGGAACGATCCATCTGCCAAAGAGAATGCAGACGCCCACCAGTACGACGGAAGCAATGATGCTGCTGCGCACCCCGAGTCCGTACACATGGGAAAAGGGGTTCTTTTCTCCCTTGCCATGATGGAAGCTCATGAGCGGCTGCGTACCCTGCGCGACACCCATCACGACCATATTGATGATGGAGCATACATAGCTGACAATGGCATAAGCGGACACGCCCAGGGTGTCCGCGGTGCGTACAACCGCGAGGTTATACGAAAACGTGAGGGCGGGTACGCTGAACTCCATCAAAGCGGAAGCGATGCCGTTGCTCAACACTCTCTTTATCTCGCCAAAATGAAAGACCGGCTTGCGGATGCGCAGCGCGCCTTTTTTACGGATAAAGTGGCTGCTGTAGAATACCAGCTCGATGGTCATGCCAATACCGTTTGTGATGGCAGCCACTTCGATGCCGTAGTGCAGGATAAGGATGAAAACAATATCGAGAATCGCGTTGATGACCGCCCCGAAAACGGAACCCAGCATGGCGATTTTAGGGTTTTCGTCGTTGCGGACAAACACGGAAAAACCGAAGGTGACCATTTGAATCAGCGAGAAAGGAGCCGACCATTTTAAATAGGGGATGGCATAGGGCAGCAGATCTTCATTCGCCCCCATAAATATGGACAGGCGCTCACGAAAGAAAAAGCCCCCTAACGCCAGCACAGCGCCGACGATTATGGATAACCATAGGCACTGGCAGAAGATATTGTTCGCTTTTTCCGCTTCACCCTGGCCCTTATGAAAGGAATAGACATTCGCACCGCCTACGGCGATCAGCATCGCCAGCGCCACGACGAGCATGCTGAACGGGAATACGACGTTGACAGCGCCGAGGGCGACTTCACCGATGCCCTGCCCGACAATAATGCCGTCCAGAATAATATAAAGGGCCTGCACAAGCATCCCGACGACTGACGGAACCACATACTTGGCAAATTGCTTGTTGATTTGCGTGTTTTGACTTACCATAACTGTTCCTCCTAATAGCGGGCGTTGACTTTCACAAGACCGCATTATAAACTATACATATACTGAATAGTCAAGCCATTAAGAAGACTAAAGGGGAAAAACATGCAAAGCAATCAGATGAGAATCAGCGAATTTGCGCAGGTGACGGGAATTACACGAAGGAATCTTTTGTTCTATGACAAGATAGGGCTTTTGTCACCCGCCATGATCGATGACAACAATAAATACCGCTATTACACGTATCATCAGATCGACACTGCAAATGTCATCACCGTATTGCGAGAGATTGGCATGCCTCTCAAAGAAATCAAAGCGTATTTAAGTGGTCGTTCCCCGGAAACGCTCATTGGAATGCTTCGCGTGCAAAAGCAGGTTGTACAGGAAAAAATCATGTCGCTGACGCAAATCAGCGACATGCTCGATACCCGGATTGATTTAACTGAAAAAGGGATCGAAACGGGTGTTGGCTCCGACGTTATCGTCCTGAAAGAGTGCGAAGCGACGCCGATTTTGTTGGGGCCGCAACTTCCGGCGGACAGCCATATATTGACGGGCTGGTACTATCTCATAGACTTTTACAGCTTTTGCGAGGAAAACAAAGTAATTCGCGGGCTGCCAACGGGATCGATTATTGACCACGCAGATTTGACGCAGGGCAACTTTGTCCATCCTTCCCGGTACTACTATCGCCCTGTAAGCGGGAGCAGCTACCCAACCAACGCGAAAAAGCCCAAAGGCTTATATGTCATCGGGCAGGAGCGCGCTGAGTATGCCAAAAGCCAGCATTTATATTCCCGCCTTTATAGCTATATCGAAGAAGCAAATCTAAAGATTTGCGGCCATGCCTATGAGGAATACCTTCTTGACGAAATATCTATATCTGACCCCACTCAATATCTTTTGCAAGTAGCGATACATGTGCAAAAGGGAAACAAAATAGATAGGTGAGTCGAACTTATTTAGATCCCGGATCTCTCTTGACGAATATAATTATAAACGAAATTTACTTTCCGATTGCGTAGGCTTCTGAAAAGGATACAAATCGGCACAGGCAACAACGCCTTCTGAGTTGGATTTTAAGAAATCATTGTAATCCATTCATCACATATAATTTCAAAGATCTCGCCATCTATGCTGATTATTTCATCAATGGGGATCGCCGTGCCATCGGTCATAAGGATAGCCCGATCATATTTGTCTATCCTCTTAGCCGTACCCATTGTAGTCACATAGGCCCCGCCATGCTTCTTTTCATCCGGCTTAAAGTAGGTAATGGCGATTCCGGGATGTTCCCCAATCAGGTCCGCAATGATACGCAGCCTATCGTTCAAAGCATCCTTCGTGTCTTGCTACTATACGAACACGGATTGGATACGGCAGCCAGCCGTGTTCTCTTTGTCATTGCCTAAGCTACAATAAAGGGAGTAATTGGCCTGGCGATCGTGTTATTGGGCTTTTACGTCCGGAGGCGAAACAGCCGACCATCCCTTTATTGTAGCGTTCGTTTTAAGCAGGTTGAACCATGCGTTCGTGTCACCAAGCAAATTGAATCGGCAATAAGTTAAGATGGCATCCAATTACACAAATACACATTTGGAGGAATGCAAATGAATGCTGTAGGTATCGACGTATCCAAAGGCAAAAGTACCATTGCGGTATTGAGGCCATTAGGAGAGATTGTGGCCATGCCGTTTGATATCGAGCACTCAAACAGCGAACTGTCGAAACTGGCAACCCTTATCTCTGGATTAAGTGGTGAGACACGTGTAATCATGGAATACACAGGGAGCTATTACCAACCTATTGCCCGTTTCCTTCATGACGCAGGTATCTTTGTTACTGTAGTCCATCCTATGCTGATTCACAACTACGGAAATAACTCCATCCGGCGCATAAAGACTGACAAGAAGGACGCAATTAAGATAGCAAACTATGGCTTTGATCGTTGGGTACATTTAACTCCGTATGCACCCGAAGAAGAGACACGCCTTACTCTTAAGTCATACAATCGTCAGTATTACCAATACATGAAACTTAAGGTCGCCCTTAAGAATAATCTAATTTCAATGCTTGACAAGACATATCCGGGAATTAATACGCTGTTTTCAAGTCCGGCCCGCAAAGACGGGCATGAAAAATGGGTAGACTTCGTAGCGCATTTCTGGCATGTAGCCTGCGTAATGAAAATGTCAAAGAACAAGTTCATTGGAAGTTACAACCGTTGGTGCGAGAAAGCGGGATACAACAAGAGTTCAGCCAAAGCTGAGCAGATATATACCTTTTCCAGGTCTCTTGTCAGCATCTTTCCCATGAATGAGGCAACGAAGCAACTTGTTGCCTGTGCAATTAAGGAATACAGCGCCATGTCAGAAACCCTCGCCATGCTAAAAACCTACATGCAACACCTGGCAGCTCAGCTTCCTGAATACAATGTAGTCATGTCCATTTATGGCGTCGGAGAGACGCTGGGGCCTCAAATCATGGCTGAAATTGGTGACGTAAGACGCTTCCGCAACAAGCAAAGTTTAGTTGCCTACGCGGGCGTAGACGCTCCTCCGTTTCAGTCCGGAACCTTTGAAGCACGAAAGAGAAGTATCTCAAAACGTGGCTCTCCTCTTTTGCGAAAATCACTATTTCAAATAATGGCTTGCCTTATGCAAAATGCTCCAACCGACGATCCTATATACCAATTTCTTGACAGAAAGCGCACTGAGGGCAAGCATTATTACGTCTATATGATAGCTGGCTGCAATAAGTTTCTACGCATCTACTATGCGCGAGTAAAGGAATATATGGAGCGGCAACAAGCCTGCTAGATCCAATACGGTTTGTAGCTGGCGCGATAACTCAATCTGCGGCAGCTTGCTTTGCTATACCCGCTATTGCCTCCGTCTTTTACAAAATTTCTAGCTTGACCAGGTTTCGTCCAATTCTATGCGCTCATCTGGCAATCTTGCAGTTTCCCTGATGGCAGCATCATGACCGGTTAGGGCGGCAAAAGGCGAAAACTGCGCTGCCCGGTCAGCGACTGCCATATGAGGGTGTGTCGTGGAGACATGGCGCGGTAGATTGATGATGTCGTCATATACTCCTGTCATGCCTTGTGCCCTCCAATCTGCTTATTTCGGTCTACTGTGGTGGCGCCCTCCTCCAGATTCATACCCTTAAGAATGGCATTCTTGCCGTGTTTCTTTTTTATCTCCAGCATTGCCTCCTGTATCCTTTTTTCTCGTGCGAGCTCAGCTTCCGCTGCAAGCATCGGCCTTCGGCTTTTTTTCTTCTCAAGTCCAAAATATCTAAATTGTCAACGAAATCCAAAAAGCCCTTATGTTTAGCGGCTTTCAGCCTTTTGGGCTGAAAGCCGTTTCCCTTTTCAGCTAAACTCCATCTAAAAAAATAAAACAGTATTCTATTGCGCTTATGCCGCACTACGCCGCAATGGTTGCTCAACCTGCATATTGTGTTCTGGAATATTTTGAAACTTACGTAAGTAGAGCAACATCTACATCTCTTTGAGCATAAATTTGTTCTCGGATTAGGAGAGCCGGGACTTCTTTGCCTCCGCCCGATCCGCATGGGTAAAGCCATAGCGCTACTTCATCTCGCCGATCGAAGCGCTCTCCAAGTCGATATCCTTTCAAATTGCTTCCATCAGTTTTTATAATAGCACAAAAATCGCCGCTATCCCTGCAATATTGCGCCATATGCCGTAGTCTGCTATACTTATCATGCGGGTTTGTTCCGGACTTTCTGTCAGGTTTCTGGTCTTAGGTTTTTTCATATTAGCTTGCGCAATAAATGTTTTATACCGTCATGCATGCAATGTCAGCAGGCAGGCGGGTAACCCATTATTTATGTCTTTCATCGACAAGTATGATATCTGCACTTCAAAGAGGATACGCCTTCCCAATTAACAGCACCGTTGTTCGGGAGGAATTATAACATGGTAAGAAAAGCAGCACTTAGGGTCTTGGTGGTTGAGGATGAAGCCATGGTCCTCATGGGCTTCAAAACATTTTTACACGAACTGGGCCATATCGTGATTGGCGAAGCTTATGATGGCGCCATGGCCGTGGAGCTTGCGCAGAGGCTGAAGCCCGATTTGATATTGATGGACGTAAGCATGCCGAAGCTTGACGGTATCCGTGCGCTCAAAAGCATCCACGACGCCGGTATTCTGTGCCCCTGCGTCTTCATCACCGCTTATTCGGAGGATGAATTATTAAAGCGCGCGGTGGACGAGGGCGCTTACGGATACCTGGTAAAACCGATCACGATCGACGGCCTGAAGGCGGCGATCGAAGTGGCGCTCAAGAAATTTGAAGAGTATTCCGCCATGCAGGACGAACTGAAAGACATGCAGGAAAAATTGGAGGTCCGTAAATTGATAGAACGGGCGAAGGGCATCCTGATGGACGAGTTCGGCTTCAAAGAGCAGCAGGCGATGGATTATCTGCAGAAAAAGAGTCGCAATTCTAATAAAAAGGTCTCTGAGATTGCCAGAGAATTGATCCGCATGAACGGAGTCATTGGCAATGAGCAATGAAGCGATTCTCCGTCAATCCGGCCATACCTTTTGCGCATACCACGATACCTGCTTAGAAATCCCCTCCCTTGGTCTCCAAATACAGCCCGGAGAATGCGTTGCACTTTTAGGCGTAAAGGAGACCGATATCGGAGCACTATTCGCCCTGCTGAATCAAGCGGATCAAATCGATGCGAAACAGCCTCAAAAGGGACAGCCGGGAAGTTTGCAAATAAACGGCCATCGGGACGCATACCGCCGCCCCTTTATCCGCTGCATCAAACGCAAAAGCGATCTTTTCCTTGAGTACTCTGCCCTTGAGAACCTATTGCTGGCCGAGCGGACATTGCTCCCCTATTCAAAAAAACAGCTCAGCGAACTGTGCAAAAAAATACAACGCGAATTTGGGACCGATATCAACTTGCACGTTAGCCTCAAAAACATGTCGATCAGCGAACGGATCATTGTGGATATCATCCGCTCTTATATTTTGAATCCGTCCGTTTTTGTATTCGACAGCCTTCTGTCCCTTCTTGATTTCAAATATGCCGATATTTTCTGCAGGATTATAAAAAAGCTGACGGAAAAACAGAAGCACGTGCTTTATCTGACGACTAGGTGGGAGGATTCGGTCAAAATCGCTTCTCAGGTTATGGTGGTAATGGATGGCATTCCTCTGGGGAGTATCGATTCGCAAAGCGTCAAGCAAAATCCCCAGCATCTGATTTACCTGCTCTCCGGCAGGACGCTTGTGGAAGAACATACAAAAAAAGAACCCGCCTCGGAATTGCTCAACATGCTATATACCGGCGCCGAGTATCTGACCAACAATTATGAGCTTAGCGACGCGCTCAAATATGTTGCGCAGAGCATAGCCGAACTCATGCATGCGGACGTTTCCGCCATTTATCTTCTGGACGATATCTCCAACCAGCTTTATTTCTTTTATAACAGCACCTACGCGGAAAACTACGAGCTCAACCATGAGTTCATCAAATACCATACGGCGCACGCCGAACGATACGAAGTCTTTTATTCCAATTTTGAGGACATCAATTTTCACCATTATTTTTCGCAGCGCAACCCGGCGGCAAAAACGCTCATCTGCCTGCCCATACATGTAAAATCCAAAATGCAGGGCTTATTACAACTGACGTATAATCGCTATTTCATTTATGATGAACAGCATCTGTTATATCTGAGGTCGTTCTGCAAGGAAATCGAGATCATCATCGAGACTTCAAAACTGATGAGCAATTCCGTGTTGCTCCAGGAGAGTAACCACAGAATCAAAAACAACCTGCAGATCGTTATCAACCTTTTGAACATGCAGCAATTCTATGTGAAACAGGGCGGGAGCAGAAATGTGGAAGAAGCGCTGGATTCCGTTGTGGAGCGCGTACAGAATATCGCCAATGTCCACGAGATGCTCTGCTCAAAGCGGGCCAGTTCCGCAACGATCGACCTGCTGGGCATCATCAAAAGCGTTTTGAAAACATTTCACTTAAACGACGTCAAGGTCTCCATACACGCGGACGAAGTCTTTATTCCATATGCCAAAGCGACCTCCATTTCCATGGTAATCAACGAGCTTTTGACAAACAGCGTGAAATATGCCTTTCAGGATCAGCCGGATAAGCATATCGGCATCAGCTGCGTAAAGAACAGGAACAGCACCGATATTGTGGTTACGGACAACGGCGTCGGCTTGCCGGACGGTTTTGATATCAACAACATTATCAGTATTGGTATCTCGATTGTGAAAACCATCGTGATGATCGACCTGCGGGGAACAATATCGTTCCAAAACACGTATCCCGGCACGCGGGTCACCATCAATATCCCGGAAGTGATTCTTTAAAGGGCAGTGGTTTTCATAATATTCCTGCAAAACACAGGGAGAGCCTGAAAAGGCTCTCCCTGTGTTTTGCCGCTTGTCGGCGGCTTACCAATGAAGCACCGCTCATCTTGCGGCTGGCCTGCTTACCGCAGCAGCGCCTCGACATAGTCCGTGGAACGTTTGACCGCGAGGAGAATGTCCTCCTTTGGCATGGGCACATTGACCGGCTTAATATTGCCCAGCACGCCTTTGACATGGACGGGGATCTCAAGCCCGCAGGGGATCGGGCGGCCCAGTTCTTTGAGCGCCGCAAACACGCCGGAGAAGTTGATGTCCCCATCCCCGATCGGGCGGTATTCCACGCTCTGTCCTTCGATATGGATATCCTTTAAATGGATATGCTCCAGATACTCCAGCCCGTACTTGATATCCTCCTCGATCACAACCGTGCCGTTAGAATAGAACAACGTATTGCCCGTATCGTAATTGAGCCGGACCAGCGGATGATGAAAGCGTTTGAAAATATGTGCGCTTTCGCGTGCCGTGCTGATAATATCCCCGTGCGATTCCAGGCCGATGATGACGTTCCACTTTTCCGCCTGCGCGATGACCGCGGACATGTTTTTATAAAAGATGTCGATGCGCTCGGGCGGCCCGGAGTTGGTGTTGAGTATTTTTGCGCCGATTCTTCCTGTAAACTCTATCTTTTTCAGAAAATCGCGAAATTGCTCGTCCACCGTCAGATCGACGTGTCCGGATACGGCATGGCATTGTAGCCCGCTTTTTTCAAGCAATATTTTCACATATGCCGCATACTCGGGTGTGATATCCTTGGGATCAATATGCTCGCACATATTAAAGATGGAGGCAAGTTCCGCATATAAAAATCCGCATTCCTTTATCAGCGGGAGCGCTTCCTCCAGCGAGTACCCTTTCATCAGGTTTGTGCCCAGGGAATAAGGTTTGAACAGCTCCATACTGTCTCCTTTCAAGTCTGCTAGTTTCCCTTCCATTGGGGCGCTCTGTCTTCTTCCTTGCCGCTTAGGACCTCCATGCCGTCGTTGGATTTGAACAACGCAACCATCATGGATTGGCCAAGGCGAAGCCGCCTCTCGTAGGCGGCAAATCCCATATCGGCATACAGTTCTTTAAAAAGCCGCACAGCCGTCGGGCTTTTGTTTTCAAAAAATGTCGCCAATTCCAGCGCCTTGCCCATGACCTCCGCCTGGGGAACGACCTCGTTGAGCAACCCGCACTGCAGCGCCTGCTGCGCGGTAAGCTTGGTTCCCAAAAGCCCCAGGGACATGATCTCTTTCTTAGGAAGGTTTGCAAACAGCCCGGAAAGGCCCATGGCGGGGGCAAGTCCGTCCAATATTTCGGGAACGGCAAACAAAGCGTTTTGCGCGCCGATCGCGAGATCGCACGCTTCTACAAGGCTGAACCCGCCGCCAAAGGCGTTCCCTTCCACCGCGGCGATGATCGGCTTGGGGAATTGCTGCATGGCCGTATGCAACCCGATAAACGCCGCGCCAAACGTCTTGATATCCATCGTGGTCTTTTTCCGGAAATCGCCCAGCTCGCCCCCCGAGCAGAAAAATTCCTTTCCGCCCGCTAGAATGACGCTGCGGCAGCCCGGATCATCCGCGTATTCATGGAGCAGCGCCACAGTCCCATTCATGCAGGGGATGCTCAGTTTATTGAAAGTGTCCTCTCTGTCGATCCTCACCAGGCGAATGCTTCCGATTTCTTTTACCTGCAGGTTTGCGCAATCCATTTCCGCTTCTTCCTACTTCACAAATTTACGCACGTAATCCATCATTTCAAAGGCGTCGCAGCCGTTGTTCATCATCTGGAAGATATCCTTCTCCTTTGTGATGGCGTCCGTGATTTCAAACATGTAATCCATCCACTCGAACGTCTTTTCCATGATGCGAACGGGATCGTGCCGCTGCGGGAACACGTCCGCCGTGATCCATTCCGAATAGTTCACGCGATCCAGATACATGCAGAACTCCATAAATTCCCAGAAATTAACAGTTCCGGGCACCATATCCCAATCCCAGTTGCGGTAATTGTCGTTGACGTGCACATGGAACAGCCGGTCGGTGGTGCCAAGGAACGCGACGGAGTCGCTCAATACTTCCAGTGACTGCAGTGCGTGCCCGGTATCGAGCGTTACGCCCACATTGGGGAGACCGACCTTCTCGCAAAAATACGCCATTTTGCCGGCATTGTTGAGCAACCCGTGCACGCGCGGCTCGGAAAGCTTGTATTCTAGGCTCAGACGTACATCGTTTCTATGCATACCCGCTTCCCGGATGCATTCTACCGCATCATGGAACGCGCGGATGAAATCAAGTTCAAACGGATAATCCGACCCATCGTTCAGGAAGGACACCGTCAGCTTGTCGCAGCCCATTCCGGCCGCGATATCCAGCCCGTTTTTGATATACGTCGCGGCTTCCTTTCTGGTAGCCGCGTCCGGGCTGCTGATGGAGCCGAACAGCCATTTGGGTTCGCCCTTCAGGTTGACGTTCAATGCCGCAACGCCCATGCCGTAGTTGTCCAATATCGCTTTTGCCTTGACAGGGTCCGTCACCTGCTGGGGGTATACCACTTCAAGCCCCGAGCAGCCTTTGATGGTGGACGCCATCTGTACCATGGTTTCAAAGCTTCTTTCCGGGGCGTATTGCGCAAAGCGATCCTGAATTTTGCCCATAAACCCCGTAATGACTGCATACTTTCTCTTCATATCTTTTCTCCTTTTCTGCTTGACTGCAGCTGTAATACCGTTTTGTCCGGCGCGTCCCCTTTTTGCGGCGCGGGTGAACGCCCGCGCCGCAAAAGCCGGTAAGTTACTGGTTGATGGCGTTCGCCCAATGTTTGGGATCCTCTACGTTTTCTATCGTGATGGGGGTCGGCTGGATGCGGATGATGGGCTCGGTGATTTCTTTTCCCTGTGCTGCCATATAGGCGAGCGCCATCGCTTCCCTGCTCATATCGAGCTTGGACTGAGCGGCGCACGCGTCCACATATTTGCTGCGGATGCCCTTGAGCCCCTGCGGTCCGCCATCCGTCGTGGTGATAATGATATGCCCTTCCTGCCCGATCTCGGTCAGTTTGCCCAATTGCAGCAGCGCGGATTCCACGCCGCTGTAGAGGGCGTTATCGCTGGGCACATAGATCGCGTTGATGTCGTCGTGCGCCTGGAATGCGTCCATGACTGCGTTATAGGCAAGGTCCATCTTCCATTCCGCAGGAAGGGACGCGATGATGTTGATGCCCAGCTCCTGTGCGCGCGTGGAAAAGCCGTTATGCCGCTCGAGGCCAGCGGTGGTGGCCTGCGCGCCCATCAGCTCGAGCACCTTAAGCTCGGATACCGGAATGCCCGCCTTATCCGCGGCTTCCTTCATCAGGTCGGCTGCCTTTGCGCCGTGCGCGGTGTTGTCGGATTCGGCAAGGCCGGTAAGCTTATCGGTAGAAACGTTACGGTCGAAGGAAATAACGGGAATACCCGCCGCGGTCGCTTTTTCCACCGCGGCCACCAGCGCGCCGGAGTCGACGGGGCACATCACGATGGCGTCAACGCCTTTTGTCATGAAGTCCTCGATCTGCTGCATCTGCATGTCGGCGGTACCCTTTGCATCCGCGGTAAGAAGTTCGACCCCGTTCTCCAATGCAAACTGTTTGATGCCGATCAAGTTTGCTTTGAAGCCGTCGTTGTCAAGCTGGGGCATGGAAATACCGAAGACAAACGTTTTGTCCTGTTCGGCAGGAGCTGCTTCAGCGGTCGCTTCAGGTGCGGCGGCTGCCGGGGTTTCCTGCTGCGCCGCGGGAGCTTCCGGCGTATCCGCGGCCGGCGCGGCGCAGGCAACGGCGGAAATGAGAAGGGCTACAACCAAGAGTAATGGAAGGAAACGTTTTGCTGTTTTCATGGTAATCCTCCTGTTTGTTATTGGGCAGTCTCTGCCTTTGAAATAGAACTGGCTGAATAATAGATCCGTATCAGGCAGCGGCCTTTACTCGGTCGTGTTGTAACGGTTGCGCATCGCGTCTATAATGACGGCGATCATTATCACGAACCCGCGCGCCGCTTCCTGCCAGTTTGCGTCGATGCCATAGAGATTGAGCGCGTTGTTGATGATGCCCATGAGCATGATGCCCACAAAAGTTCCCGGAAGCGAACCGACACCGCCGGCCATGCTTGTCCCGCCGATGATGGCGCCTGCGATAGCCTGGAACTCAAGGCCGGTGCCCATCGCCGCCCAAAAGGAGTTCATGCGCGCTGTCTGCATGATACTTGCGACGCCTACGAGCAGACCGCACTGGATATAGGCGAACAAAATAGTCTTTTGCACGTTAATTCCCGAAACCCTTGCGGATTCCCGGTTGCTTCCCACGGCGTAGATTCGTCTTCCGAATATCGTATGCTTGAGGCGGACATGGAACAGGATGTATAAGACGAGCACGGTCAGAATCATGAGCGGAATACCCAGGAACTTGCCCGAAGCGATGTAGGTAAACTGTTCCGGCAGCCCAAACCAAGATGAGCCGCCCGATATCACCAGCGTGAGCCCTCTTGCGATAAACTGCGTGGACAGTGTCGCCAGGAACGCGGGTACCTTTACATAGGCAATGATGACGCCGTTAACCATCCCGAAGAATAGCGCAATCAATATCATCATCATCATGCCGAGCCACCATGGATAGTTATGGAGCTTGATCATGCCGATGCCCACGCCGCTGGCAATCGCCATAACGCCGCCCATGGAAAGATCGTTCCCGCCGGTAATGATAACAAATGTTACGCCAATCGCCATAACCGCTATGATCGAGGTCTGCAGCAGGACGTTAATGATATTGGTCGTGGTCAGAAAAGAGCTGGTGGTCAGCGCCAGAATCAGGCATACCAGCACCAACATCACATAAATTCCGTAATTGAGAAGCAATTTCGTGACAGATTTCCCGCTCAATGCTTTTCCCATATCAGCTGTTTCCTCCCATGCAAGCTTCAAGCAAAGCTTCTTTACTAAAATCCTTATGTTCAAACGAGGCGACGATCTGGCCCTTTCGTATGACGAGTATCCGGTCGCAAAGCCCCATGATCTCATTGAATTCCGACGATATAACGAATACGCCCGATCCCTCTTTGACCTGTTGGGAGAGTATGCTGTATATCTCGTACTTTGCGCCCACATCCACGCCGCGCGTCGGTTCGTCCAGAATAAACACCTTGGGGTTCCGGTTGATCCACTTTGCGATAACCACCTTCTGCTGGTTGCCGCCGCTTAAAAACTGGACCTTTTTATTTAAATTGGATGTCTTGATGCCGAGTTTTTTCACATTAATTTGGCACATCTGGAGTTCCCTTTTCCTGTCGATAAACCCCAGTATTTTTTTTGTAAGCGCCGTAAGGTTCGCGGCCACCAGGTTGAATAAAACGGATTGCTGGAGCATCAGTCCTTCTTCGCGCCGGTTTTCCGTGATGAGGCCTATGCCGTTCTCAATCGCATCCAGCGGATGGCGTATAGCGATTTTTTTGCCTTCGATATAGATATCGCCTTTATCGAACTTTTCAAGTCCGAAAATGGAGCGAACAATTTCCGACCGCCCCGATCCCATCAGGCCGTACAATCCCACGATCTCGCCTGCCCGGACACTGAAATCGATCTCCTGGAATTTTTCCCCGCGGCAAAGATGTTCCACCCGCAAAAGCTCCTTGCCTGGCGCCATGCGCTCCCTTGCAAACATTTCGCTCAATTGGCGCCCGATCATCAGCGTGACGATTTCAGAGGTATTCGTTTCCTTCGTATCCTTGGTGACAATCTTCATTCCGTCACGCATGATGGTGATCCTGTCGCAAATCTCGAATACCTCGTCCAGCCGATGCGAGATAAAAATAATGGAAATGCCTCTCTCCTTCAGGCGGCGCATCAGAACAAACAGCGCTTCGACTTCTTTCTTTGTGAGTGAAGAGGTCGGTTCGTCCAGTACCAGGATTTTCGTATCCATCGTAAGGCAGCGGGCGATCTCTATGAGCTGCCGCTCCCCCATCTGCAAATTCTTTACGAGCGTTGCCGGATTATAATGGCTCAGGCCCACGGTAGCAAGGATGTCCCTGGTTGCTTCTTTGAGCTTTTTCTCATGGATCAGCCCGTTGCTGGCGGGGATATCCTGTATAAAGATATTCGTGGCGATATCGAGATCCAGAAACAGCGAAAGCTCCTGGTGTATGAACGAAACGCCCAGCTTTTGCGAATCCAGTGGAGTTAATATCTCAGCCTTCACGCCTTCGATGTAGATTTCGCCGCTTTCAGGTATCTCCACGCCGCCAAGCGTCTTCATCAAGGTGGATTTCCCCGCTCCGTTTTCGCCCAGCAGACCGTGGATCTCCCCATAACGGAGAGAGAAATCGACATCCTTGAGCGCCTTCACGCCGGGAAAGGATTTGATGATCCCATTCATCTCCAAACATAAATTATTGTCCATTCACATCATTCCATTTCAGTAAGAATTGTAGGGGAACACAGAAATTGACATAAAAAAATTGCACTTATTTAAAAATAAGTGCAATCATAGCTCTTATGCGTTGGCTGCCCGATCATGAGACAGCGTATTCGGTTTTCTGAGGATTATCATAACCGTTCATTTGGATGTTGTCAACAGGAAATTTTGATTACATTAGCTTGTAGATTAGCTTGTAGATTTCATAATAGCATAAAGGGGGTTGCCTGTTCCGATATTTTTGATGGCTAGTATTTCCGCTGCGTTAAGCCAAGGTTGGAGGTTGAAAACAGAGAACATTTATCTGACCTCCAGATAAATGTTGTAGTCATCGAAATCTCGATCAGATTTATAAAAAATGCGTGAAACGCACCTCCAGCCACCAGAAAGCGCACTCGGCTCTTCATGCAGCTTCAAACCGTTCATTTTGGGGCCAATACAAAAGGCACCCTGTTCGATGTCTCTTCATATTGATTGGGATGAGGGCCTCGAACCCACAAGTAGCATGTATAAAGATTCTTATTTTTACACCAAGGATATTCGCTACCTGTTCAGCAGTATATGTACGCTGGACAGACCCGCTGCAATTGTCGCTGGTTTCCCATGTATCCGACTCCTTTCGCAGCCTGGCAATCGCTTGACGCGTGGTGATGCCTCCTTCCTTTAGTGATTACTTGTTAGCAGGTAGGTATATTTTAGCGCCTATGCTGCCAAGCGTCTATTGTGCTACACCAATATAAAAGACCGCAGTTCTTTCGCTGCGGTCCATACAGATCTATGGTTAATAAAAAAGATTATCGGAGCGTTTTCAAGGCGCCGGCCCATGCAATAATTTGGTCGAGCATGATATCAACTTCTGCTTCATGGCGAGGGTCCGGCTTGAATTCGCTGAAATTCTCAAAATCAGTAAAGAGTGAGAATGCTACCTGTGCGCGGACATCTGCGATTTGAAGTTCCGCCATAACAGGCCGCAGTTGCTCTACCGCCCTGGCCCCGCTCATAGAGCCATAACTGACAAAACTGGCGGCCTTATTGTTCCATTCGCTGTACAGGTAATCGATAGCATTTTTTAAAGCGCCGGAGGTTGAATGGTTATACTCCGGAGTCACAAAAACATACCCGTCAAATTCGGCAATCTTCCTGGACCATGCCTGTGTATGTGGCTGCATATATTGTCCAAAGGAAGGAGGAATGGGTTCATCCAGAAGCGGTAAATGATAATCTGCTATATCCACCAACTCGAACTGTGCATCGTTGCGCCTTTGCGCTTGTTCAAATATCCATTGCGCTACGGCCGCGCCATTCCGTCCAGGGCGAGTGCTGCCAACGATGATTGCAATTTTCAGCATATTGAAGCCTCCTATTTAGTATTATTTCCTTTATTATAACAGCAAATGGATATCGCAAATCATCATAACCCAGTTTCCTATTGGCTAAATATACAGAAATTCAAGTTAAAGATAGTACCCCCAAGAACTTATCACGCTTTACTAACATCACAAGAATGTCCAGCGGCGCCCCACCATTACTAACATTCAAAAGGATAGAATTCTTACTGGGATGTTACAATTATCAAACGTAGCATATCGTATAAGGAGGTATCGTAAATAAAACAACTGGCATTGTCACCTCTGCGGGTCAAATATCACCTTACATAACAGCCCATCAAGAAATATCGCCATACTCAGGCGGACAGACTCTATTACAACCGGGCCTTCACCTCACATAGTTATGTTTGCATTAGCCCTCAATAGCCAACAACAATCTGACAACGGAATCCGCCAGTATGGCAAGATCCTCGTGGCAAGTCTTCTTGATCCCGTCAAAATCCGATGCGCCGCGTACGGCAGAGAATATCGCGGTAATCCCCTGTTCGTATACGGCTTGAGCACCATCTCCGACAGCGCCGCACAACGCAATGCAAGGTACGTCTGCCTTTTTTGCGCGCCTGGCTATTCCGACCGGTACTTTCCCGTGCGCACTTTGCCAGTCTATTCTCCCTTCCCCGGTCAATGCAATATCGCAGCCCTGCAGCATTTCATCAAAGCCGCAGGTATCCAACAACAAATCAATTCCGGGTCTGAGTTCCGCGCCAAGGAACGCAATCAGCCCTGCGCCCAGCCCGCCGGCCGCCCCTGCGCCGGGTACATTCGCTACAGCTACACCTAAATCGTGCAAAATGACTTCCGTCACATTTTGAATCCCTGCCTCAAGCAACGCCAGCACATCGTCTTCCGCGCCCTTTTGCCTCCCAAAGGTATGCGTTGCGCCAGCGGGACCATACAGCGGATTATCTACATCACACGCAGCCATAATAGGGATTGCAGGAAGTTGATCGGGCTTTTCAATATGCCTGATACGGCGCATATTGCATGCCAGCGGCTCGACCGGTTGGCGTTTTTCGTCCAAAAAGAGGTATCCGAGCGCCGCCGCCATGCCGATGCCGCAGTCGTTTGTCGCGCTGCCCCCTATGCCCATTACAATCCGCGCTGCGCCTTCCTGCTCTACAAAACGAATCAGTTCGCCAACGCCCTTTGTCGTCGCATGCAGCGGGTCACGCCTTCCCTCCACAAGCGGTAATCCCGCGCAGGCTGCCATTTCTATCACGGCGGTGTTATCTGCAAGCAGGCCATAGAAGGCTTCCATTGGCTCGCCGAACGGCCCCGATACCCATGCGTTTTTGCGTTTTCCGCCCAGAATGCGCAGATACGCCTCCACCATTCCTTCTCCCCCATCCGCCATGGGCAGACATTTTATTTGGGCATCCGGAATATGTGTAAGAACCGCGTTCTGCATAATGGAAGCGGCCTCATCTGCGGACATCGTTCCCTTGAAGGAGTCGGGGGCAATAATGAATCTTTTCATGACAGGTTCCTTTCTGTATGGGGGCAGCCTTGTACCAGGAAATTGTTTCTCCGGGTAATAGAATGGAGCCCAAAACGGACTATGGCGCGGCGCAGCGCACCGCGCCATAGTCCGTATATTGCAAAGAATTTATCGGTTTACGACATTGACGGACTTGCCGTCCGTGTAAGCCTTCAGGTTGTTTACCGCAATGTCCATCAGACGCGCGCGGCTTGCCTGGGGCGCCCATGCAATATGTGGCGTCAGGAAGCAGTTCTTTGCGCCAAGCAGGGGATTGTCCGCCCGGATAGGCTCGGTTGAAACAACGTCCGCCCCTGCAGCATATACCTTACCGTTGTTCAGGGCTTCGGCCAAATCGCTCTCGACCACCAGCGGCCCACGCGAAGTATTAATGAGGATGACGCCATCTTTCATCTTCGCAATGGTTTCGCGGTTGATAAGCCCCTGCGTAGAAGGCGTCAGCGGGCAATGCAACGAGATCACGTCGCTTTCCTTCAAAAGCTCGTCCAGCGTCACATATTGCCCGTATTGTTTTGCCTCTTCGCTTTGGTATTCGTCATAGGCAAGCACCTTCATGCCAAGGGCTGTGGCAATGCGCGCCGTATTCTGGCCGATGCGTCCAAAACCGATAATGCCCATGGTTTTCCCGGCAAGCTCAATAAGCGGATAATTCCAAAAGCACCAATCCTGATTGTTGGTCCAGTCCCCGTCGTATACCGCCTGGCTGTGAGCGCCCACGTGATGGCAGATTTCTAAGAGCAGTGCAAACACGAACTGTGCCACTGCCGTGGTCCCGTAAGTGGGGATGTTCGTCACCACAACGCCCTTTTCTTTTGCTGCCACAGTATCCACCACGTTATAGCCGGTGGCCAGCACGCCGATATATTTGACGCTCGGGCACGCATTGAGAGTATCCCTGCTGATGGGCGTTTTATTGATGATGACGGCGTCGGCGTCGCCAATTCGGGTCACGATATCGCCCGGCGCCGTCCGGTCATAAACGCGCAATTCCCCCAAGGCTTCAAACCCGGCCCAGCTCAGATCGCCGGGGTTTTCGGTATAACCGTCCAGAATGACAATTTTCATATTACAACCTCCTCTGTTCAATTACTGTACGGATTGGGCGGGCCGCTAGTCCTCCAGCAACGCCCACGCGCGCTTCACCACCCGTTTTGTGTTAGCCAGTATGATGTCCCCGTCCTGGTCGGGCCGTGGTGTGACCTCCATGGAAAATACCAATGGATCGTCTGCGTTAAAGAACCCTTCGCTTTTCAATACCCGGAAATACTCCAAAAGCTCTTGCGTATCGTTGGCGCTGTCGGGATAGCCAAAGCAGGGATGCAAATCCCCATAGGCGTCGCAGCCCTTCTTTACCACGGCATTTCCAAAATGCAGGTGCGTAATGTAAGGCCGGAGTACCTGAATGACAAATTTGCTGGTTTCGTAGGTGGTGGGAAAATGCGAAAGGTCTACCAACAAGCCGAAATTGCTGCATGTGGTGCGCATATCGGCCGCAAAGCGCGCGGCCAACGGGGCCGGGCCGATAAGGGATGCTTTGTCCATATCGTAATCGAACACTTCAAGCTCCACCATCATGCCTTTGGTTTTCGCATAAGTGCATACTGCATGCGTGGTCTTCAACAGCTGCGCATAATTTTGTTCCTTGGTTTCTTCGCTCCATTTTCCGGACAAAAAGGCGATCCCCTTTGCCCCCAGGTATTCCGCCTCGTCCACCGCATCAATCAACGTGGCTTCGGCGGCCTCGCGGCCCGCTTCGTCGATATCGTTGGGGTTGAGCTTGGGGCCTAAGAGCCTGGGCTGCGCGCCATAGCACACCTTCATGTGGCTCTGCTCAAGGATTTTCTTCGCCGCTGCCCGAACGCCGTCATCTTGGATCCGCCCTACTTCTATTGCGTCGAAGAAATCGTCCGTGGCAATGGTTTTGAGCGAATCCAGAATGTCATACTTGGCGGGAGGATGACTCATCCATTGAATGGTGCCGACCTTGAAATACTTATGAATAGACTCTCTCATTGCTATCCCTCCTATTACATTTTAGATTTCATCCATCAATCGTTTTCCGAGATATCCATAACCACTTTCATCTGCTGGGAAGCATTTTCTACGCTCTTGGCAAAGCCGTCCACAACGTCTCGCAGGGCAAAGCGGCTTGTAATGATCCCTTCGGCGTTTATGCTGCCGTCTTTGAGGAATGCGATGGCATCCGCAAAATCCTGCCGCACGTACATCATATGGCCGATCAGATTGACTTCCCGGCGCTGCAGCAAGGGAACTTCGAGCTGCATGGGGTCCTTGTAGTTGCCTGTTATGATGATATCGGAACTGGGGCGCGCCGCTGCGAGGCAGCTTGAGAAGCTGGATGCGGTAGCGGCCGCGTCAATGATGATATCCGCCTTTTTAGGTCCGAACGCCTGCAATATGGCGTCCGGCAGCGGTACCGCCTTGGTGTTTACCGCCTTTTCGATGCCGCAGCGCCTGGCCAAGTCCAGCCTTGCGTCCATTATATCTGTGATGAGCACATCGCCCGCGCCAAGCGCCCGGGCAGATTGCGCAATCAAATTGCCTATGGTCCCCGCGCCGATCACCGCGATGTTGGCGTTTTTGTAATTGCCGCGTTTCACGGCCCCCACTCCCACAGCCAGCGGTTCCACCAGTGCAATCAGGTCCAGGTCCATGTCGGGCGGGCAAAGATGCAGGTATTGTGCGTCCACCGCTACAAATTCTGCAGCAAATCCGTCCATATGCACGCCCATCACCCTCAGGCTCTCGCACACGTTGAAACGCCCCATGGCGCAGGGCTGGCACGTGCCGCAGAACACCTGTGGCTCCACCGTGACCTTATCCCCTACCGAATATCCCTGTACCCTCGCCCCCACTTGCTGGACAATGGCACTGACTTCATGCCCCGGTACGACCGGATAGGTCATATATTTGTGGCGGCCATGGTACATCTGAACATCCGAACCGCATACCCCTACGCGCGCCACCCGGAGCAACACCTGCTCCGGGGCAATCTGCGGCACGGGAACGTCCCGCAGTTCAAAGGTATAGGGTGCGGTCAAAACAGCTTGCTTCATACTTGTCTCACTTTCCATTGAGCGCCGACTCCACCGATTTGACGATGGCGGAGGCATCCAGGCAATACCGCTGCAGCAGGTCGCCATAAGGGCCGCATTCGGTGTGACGGTCGTTTGTCCCGATAAATCTCTGGGGCACGCTGCTTCCAGCGCTGCTGAGCACTTCCGCTACCGCCCCGCCAAGGCCGCCTATCACGCTGTGCTCTTCGGCGGTCACGATCAGCCCGGTCTTTGCTGCACAATCGAGTATCAGTTCCCGGTCAATGGGCTTTATAGAGAACATATCCACCACCCGGACTTCCACGCCCCTAAGGGAAAGCTCTTCGGCGGCCCGGAGCGCCTGCCCCACCATCACACCGCAGGCTATGATGGAAGCGTCAGTTCCTTCGCGCAGCACCATGCCCCTGCCGGGCGCAAACGCGGTACCGGGAGCGTAAACATCGGCGGTGGCGTCTCGGGAAAGGCGGATGTACATGGGCCCCTCGGTTTCTATGGCATGCTTCGTCAGCCATTCGGTCTGCGCTTCATCCGCCGCCACAAACACCTGGAAGCCCGGCAGCGTGCGCATGATCGCGATATCCTCCAAAGAATGGTGGCTGGGCCCGTCATAGGAATCGGATATGCCGCCATAGGCGCCCATGAATTTCATGTTTAGGCCGGAATAGGAGCCGAAAGCCCGCGCGCCTATCAGCCCGATAGACGCCAGGAACACCGCGAAGGTATTGATAAACGGGATTTTTCCGGTTGCGGCAAGGCCCGCCGCCACGCCCACCATATTTGCTTCCGCTATGCCCATATTGAAAAACCGGTCCGGGCATTCCTTGCCGAATATAGAGGATTTTGTGGAAGACGCGACATCGGCGTCCAACACCACCACATCAGCATTGTCTTTTCCGTACTTGAGAAGGCTCTCGCCGTATGCGTCCCGAATTGTTTTAGCCATGCTGCACTCCTCCCAGCTCCGCCATTGCTGCGGCATATTCTTCGTTGCTAATGGGCTTGCCATGCCAAATGTTTTTGCCTTCCATAAAGGAAATGCCCTTGCCCTTTACGGTTTTCGCCAGTATGACCGTTGGTTTTCCCTTTACTTGCTTTGCCTGGTCGATGCTTTGTGCCAGGTCCGCCACGTCGTGGCCGTCGCAATGCAGCACCGCAAAGCCGAATGCCGCGAATTTTGCCGCTAGATCGCCCATGGGCATAATATCCTCGCATGTGCCGTCGAGCTGCACGCCGTTGTGATCCACAATCACCACCAGGTTGTCAAGAGAGAATTTGGCTGCGCTCATGGCTGCCTCCCACACGGTACCCTCGTTGAGTTCACCATCGCCCATCACTGCGTATACAGTGGAAGGACTGCCCGAAAGCCGCGTCCCCAGCGCCATGCCTACCGACGCCGACAGCCCGATGCCAAGCGGTCCTGTGGAAAGCTCCACCCCCGGCGTCTCCGCGGAGCAGGGGTGGCCCTGCAGGCGGGAATCGATCTGGCGCAGCGTGCGCATTTCCTCAACCGGGAAGAAGCCCTTCTCCGCCAGCACGCGGTACAGCATGGGGGCCGCGTGGCCCTTGGTCAATACGATGCGGTCCCGCGCTTCCCAGCAGGGGTTCGACGGATCGACCGAAGCCTTTTCAAAATACAGAACCGTTAGAATTTCGCATACCGATAGCGACCCTCCCGGATGTCCGGTTTGGATACGGTACAAAAGCTCCACCAAATCCGTGCGGAATTTCTTGCACAAGGCGTTCAATTGCTCAATTTTATCAGGTGACAAGCTCATATTGTCATCCTCCCTTCTTCTCTCTATCCCTTTGCCCCGGCGCCTTCAGGTATCAGGAAAAATTTACAGCCTTCCTTGCTTTCGAACCGGCGGAACGCTTCCTCCCATTGGGAAATGGGCAAACACACATCCGCCAGGGGTTCCAGGATTACCTTCTTTTCTTCCATCAGCTTTAGCGCGCGCCTCCAGCTATGATTGCGGGAGCCAAGCGAGCCGGAAAAATGCAGTTCCTTATAGCAAACCTTTTCAATATCGAACGGGATTACCTTCCCCGGCAAGCCGATCTGGGTAAACCAGCCCCTCTTTTTAATGAGCCGCAGCGCCATATCGATGCCGGGTGCGGCACCGGAGCATTCCAGCACCACATCCGCGCCATATCCTTGGGACAGACCCATGATCACTTCCTCAAGGTTCTGCCGCTCCAGATTGACCACATGGTCCGCCCCAAGCTGCTTAGCCAATTCAAGACGGGCCGCATCCCGTTCCATGCCGCTGACCACCACTTTTGCGCCGTGGGCGCGGGCCACCTGCATGGCCATGAGCCCAATCGCCCCAGGGCCGGATACCAGTACCAGGTCCCCCGGTACAATGCGGCACAGATCATAAACGGCGTGGCATACGCAGGCCAAAGGCTCCGTCATGGCCGCGGCGGTATCGGATACCGAATCCGGTATTTTATGCACCCGTCCGGCAGGCACCACGGTATAATCGGTAAATACGCCGTTATACCAATAGCCGAGGGTCTTGCGACTTACGCAAAGGTTATAATATCCCTCGCGGCAGAAATCGCATATGCCGCAATAGTCGTAGGCTGTTTCCGATACGACGCGATCACCCGGGGCAAAGCCCGTAACGCCCTCTCCCACTTCGGCTACCACGCCTGAAAACTCGTGTCCCGTCGTTACGGGAGGCCGTACCGGAATGGCGATATCGCTGTGGTAGATATGCAGGTCCGAGCCGCATATGCCCGCCATGTGCACCTGAATCTTGATTTGACCGGGACCTGCCGAGGGCTCGGGAACATCCCGGATCTCCATATTCCCAGGGCCAGCGTCGTACTTTACTAATGCTTTCATGTTATTCCTCCCGCATTAATTACAATTCCTGCCCGAAGCCATCTTCCCAAGATATGCCTGTACCACGCGGGGATCGTTTTTAAGTTCGGCTGATGGCCCCTCTAAAAACACCTTTCCGCTGTCGATGATATAGGCATAGTCGGAGATTTCAAACGCCAGGCGCGCGTTCTGTTCCACCAGCAGTACAGGAATACCCAGTTTGTTGATTTGGACGATCTTTTCAAAAAGCTCGGCCACCACCAGGGGCGCAAGGCCCATGGAAGGTTCATCCAGCATCAGAATCTTGGGATGCGCCATAATACCGCGGCCGATGGCGAGCATCTGCTGCTCCCCGCCTGAAAGGCTCCACCCCAGCTGCTCCTTCCGCTTCTTCAGGTGCGGAAACAGCGTATAAACTTCCTCGAGCTCCTTATCATAAGGCTTGCGGCCAAAGAAGCCGTGCCAGTTGATAGTGCCGGTTTCCAGGTTGTCATGCACCGTCAGGCCCGGGAAAATATGGCGCCCCTCCGGAACATGGATGATCCCCTGCCGGGCGATGTGGTTGGCATTTTTATCGATCAGCTCCCCGCAGTGCTCCGCCTGGATGGAGCCGGTGCGCCGGATCACGCCCGATATGGCTTTTAACAGCGTTGTTTTGCCCGCGCCGTTGGAGCCTATGAGGCAAGTGATGCTTCCCGATTTCACGCGCATGTTGATCCCTTTGAGGGCTTCGATCGGGCCGTAATAGGCGTGCAGGTTTTTGATCTCAAGCATGCTCCAAATTCCTCCCCAAGTACGCTTCTATCACCGCGTCGTTGCTGGACACGCATTCGGGATCGCCGTTACAGATCACTTTCCCAAAGTTGATGACCACAATGTTTTCGCAGATATTCATGATCATATCCATGGAATGCTCGATCAGAAGCACGCCTATACCCTTGTCCCTGGCCGCATGGTTCAAAAGCGCCATCACGTCGTCGATCTCCTTGTTGTTCAGGCCCGCCGCGGGTTCATCCACCAGCATGATTTTCGGGTGGGACAGCATGCTGCGCACGATTTCGAGCTGCTTGCGCTGGCCGTAGGCCAGGGCGTTGATATCGTCCTCCAGGTCAAAGGTAAAGTCCAGATAGCGCATCGCGTCTTTGAGCTCTTCTTCAAAATTGGCGCCCTTTTTCCCGAAATAGCTTTTGAGGTACCCCATCTGGTTGTTAAGGTCGGTTCCCAGCAAAAGATTGTCGCGGATGTTGGAGCGCTGTAAAAACCTGGGCGTCTGGAACGTGCGCCCAATACCCATGCGGGCACGCGCATGGGAGGGGTAGGCGGTGATATCCTGTTCATCAAAAAATATGCTCCCGGAGTCCGGCGTGTAGATGCCGCTGATGAGATTCATAAGCGTGCTTTTGCCCGCCCCGTTGGGGCCGATCAGTCCGTGGATCTGTGCCGGCATGACCTGGAAGGTAATCTCGTCGGCGGCTATGACGCCGCCAAAGCGCTTGCATACTTTGTCCAGCCTCAATATCGGGTTCATACGCTTCCCTCCTTTTTATCGGTGGACAAGACGGCAGCCGCCTGTTTCTTTGCCCTTTTGCGCCTGAGCGCCTTGAGCAGTTTTGTGGCGAGCCCCGCGAGGCCGTCAGGCATAAACACCATAAGCAGTATCACACCCACGCCATAGATGAGCTGCAGGTAGCTCTGCATAAAGCGCAGCCATTCCGGCAGCATGGTGACCAGCAGCGAGCCGACGAATATGCCCACCGTGTTATTCACGCCGCCCAACATTGCCATAATGATATAGGAAGTCGCCCGTTCGAAGTTGAACATATCCGAAGACACAAACTGGCTGTGCATCGCGTACAGGGAGCCCGCCAGGGCCGCCAATACGCCCGCAATGGTAAAGGCGATCACCTTTGTCATATACACGTTGATGCCAAGTGTCTGCGCCGCGATCTCGTTGTCACGTATGGCGGAGAGGGAGCGGCCCAGCTGGGTGCGGCGGATGCGTTCCACCAACAATGCTACCGCGACCACAAAGCCTACGAGTATAAAAAACCATTGGTTGTAATTCTGCGGCGACCAACCGAACAGCCGCAACGTGGATATGCCGGATATGCCGTCCGGCCCGCCGAACAGGGGCTTATAGCTCAGGTAGAACGACCACGCCACCTGCACCAGACCGATGGTCGCAAACGTGAAATAGGTCCCGCGCAATCTGAGCAGTATCATCCCTACCAGGAAGGCCACGGCGCCGCCGATCAAAAGAGATATTAAAAGCGCCGCCATGGGTTCCATCCAGAATCCCATGCGTCCGGAGCATAGATTTGCGGTGGTATAGGCGCCAAGCCCCATAAAGGCCACCGCTGCAAACGTAAGCTGGCCGCCCATGCCAAGCATTACGGAAAGCCCATAAGCGGCGATCGCGTATATCAGGGAAAGGTTCAAAACCATCATGGAATACCCTTCGTTGCTCAGCGGCGCGATGGTGCAAAAAGCAATGCCGATAAGAAGCAAAATAAGGATGTTTGGTTTCAACTTGAGCGTTCTTTTTTTCATATGGACACACCTCACGCTTTATCCGCAATCTTTTCGCCAAACAGCCCTTGGGGCCGCACGAGCAAAAAGGCGATGAGCACCAGAAACACCACGGCGTCCTTGTACTGGGAAAATTGGATGGTGCTGTAGGACTCCACCAAGCCGATGATGATGGATCCCAGAATAGCCCCCTTGATGTTGCCGAACCCGCCGATGACCACGCCCGCGAAAGCGCGTAATTGCAGCGAGCCCAAGGTATTGCTTACCATAAAGATGGGTGAGATCATGTAACCGCCGACCGATGCAAGTATCACCACGATGATATAGGTCGCGAGCGTCGTGATGATCGTGGGGATACCCAAAAGCTCCGCCGCGTATTTATCCTGCGCGGCAGCCTGCATCATGCGGCCTGCATACAGCTTCTCAAACAATATGAACACCAGCGCGATGAGCACGATACCCACGATGATCGTAAGTACGAATTGCCATTGCAGCGATATGGAGCCGATACGGAGCACCGCGGCTTTCCCTGTTGTGAGGTTTCTCATCAGCGGCGGCATTGAACGGGGCAGGCTGCCCCAGATGAGCGTGGCGACTTCCTTTAGCACCATGGCAGCACCCATCGTGGAAATGACGGTCGCCGCCGGATAAGTCGCGTTTCGAAGCGGCCAGTATACCGTAAACATAAATATCGTGCCGATGAGCGCAAATGAAACCATTGCCAGCGGAATCATCAGGTATAACGGCAGCTTCAGGTCCACGACCAGCCAGCAGGTCGCAAACGCGCCGAACATTAAGAGATCGCCCTGGGCAAAATTCATAACGCCGATTGCACGTATGAGCAAAATCAAGCCCATCGCCATCAGGGCGTATATCATCCCCATGGCAACACCGTTAACGCCAAGGGAAATTATCGTATTCACATTCATATTTCTACCTCGTCTATGATTTCCCCGAATAGTTCTATCCAAAGGAAACGGATTTTCGTGAGGCGCATGCCGGGAAGCTTCCGCGGCGACCGCTGCCGCCCCGCGGCTGCCCGGAACTCTTCCTCAGCTAAGGCAGCCCGGCATTTGAAAGGTATGCCCGGCGGTTCCGGACCTTGATCTCCTTTTTAAGAAGTTCGCAGCCAGAACCGCCGGGAAGTTTTCCTATACTTTTCTTTAGCGGGTGGTCACGGTATCAAGCATGGTGGCTTTTCCGTCCACATTCAGCGTAAGGAACTGGCTCGAGCTGAAGCAGCGGTTCGGGGAATAATAGTAGGTGGACATCGCGCCTTTATAGCCGTCGATTTTCTCCAGCGCGCTGTTGATGGCCGCTTTGTCTTCAGTGGTGCCCGCAAGTTCACAGGCCTGCTTGAAGAGCATGATGGAGTCGTAGGCCGTTACGGCGGGCATATCGGAGTCCGCGCCGTAAGAGAGACGATAAGCTTGTGCAAAAGTTTTCCCTTCGGGCGTTGCTACCTCGACCGTCCAATCCGCAACAGCGTACCAGCCGTTGGCGGTTGCGCCGGCGTTTTCACGGCAGACAGCGGAAGCCCAGGAGGAGGAACCCAGCAAGGGGATATCAAGCCCTGCCGCGTCCACCTGCTGGCAGATGATGGCGGCAGGCATCTGGTGGCCGATCGCGATCAACCCGTCGGCGTCGGAATTTTGAATCTGGGTGATGATGGGCGCGAAGTTTTTCTCATCCACCACGAAGCCAAACTGCTTTTCGGCGGGAACGGTAATGCCAAGTTCCTCAAGGGAAGCGACAGTTTGGGCGCGCAGGCCTTCTCCAAAGCTCTCCGTGGAATACAGAATAGCAGGGTTTTTCATCTCCAGGTTTTCAGTGGCCGCTTTTGCGAGCAGCAGGCCTGATTTATCGTCTGTCATGCGGGCCTGCCAAATGTACGGATTGTTTTCCTTGGGGATATTGGCCGAGGAACCGCCGGCAAACATGGTGATCTTTTTCTCCAGCACGTTCGGCGAGGCCGCGATGCAGTTGGAGGAATACGTCGATCCAAAGAACGCCACTACTTCGTCATAGTTCATGATCTTGACCATAGCGTTTACCGAGGACTGCAGGTTATCCACCTCGTCTTCAAACACCAGGACCAATTCCTTACCCAGGATGCCGCCGTTTGCATTGATATGCTGTGCCGCCAGGTTGGCACCGTTTACGACATATTCGCCAACCATTTTGTTCGTTCCGGTAATGGGGGCGACTACACCGAATGTAACGGTACCCTCCAAGGCTGCGGGTTCACCTTCCGGAGCTGCGGGTTCAGCGGTGGTTACGGGCGCGGGTGTGGACTCCGAGGGGGGAGTGGTTACGTTGGCCGCCGGCGGGGTGGTGGAGCATGCCGTTGCAAACAGCATCACCACAGCAAGGAAACATATGCCCAATTTTAACCTCTTCATTTCTTTCTCCCTCTTTTCTGTTTTTTGGAAGCGTCCTTTTATCGTTTCCACTCCGCATGCCTTATTGGTCGCATGTGAAGCGTAAACTTCGTTGGCTTGATGCGCTTTAGAGAATTTCAAATTTCTTATAATACATACTACGTGGGATGTCTTTAAGGAAAAATAAAATTTACACAATTATGCCGATGTAAAGTTAAACCTGATTAAGACTTAATTGAAGAAATATTACTAATAATTAGAAGATTTCGATGCGACGTCACACGTCGGATTAATTTGATGGGCCTATTATAGCATGCTCCTCCAAGCATTGTCAAACCTCTTTTTATAAACAACATATCTGATTTCCAGGGTGATTCCTAAAAGCTGCTTGCTGACAAGACAAAAACCTGTTATGATAAATAATAATCAAAATATGTCATCGCACGTAGGATGTGATTTCTTCGCATACGAATGGGGGAAGATAGATGTTATTTAAAACGGTAAACGAGGGACAAAAATTGTTGCCTGAAAAGGTGGCCGAGCAAATTATTCGTTTGATTGCCAACAACAACCTGGTGGCAGGCCAAAAATTGCCGAACGAATTTCAGCTAGCCGACGAACTTCAGGTAGGTCGCAATACCGTACGAGAAGCCGTAAAGCTGTTGGTTTCACGCAATATTTTAATGATTGAACATGGCCGAGGAACCTTTGTATGTGAAAATCCCGGCTTGGTAGACGATCCGCTGGGGTTGGCCTTTTTTCAGGATAAATATAAACTTGCACAGGATCTAATGCAGATCCGGTGGATTTTGGAGCCCCAAATCGCCGCCCTTGCGGCGGATAATGCCAAAGAGGAAGATATCATCGCCATGAAGCGCATCAATGAGGCAATTATGGAAAAAGCCATCGCGGAAGAAGATTATATCCCCTTGGACAGGGAATTACACATCCGCATTGCGCAGAGCACTCAAAATCAGGTAATGCCCAACCTCATCCCCGTCATCGACAGCGGTATTCAGCTTTTTAACATTCTGCCGTATAAAGTGGAGCGCCTTAAGGCGTTGGAAGTGCACAATGAAATTATTGGAGCGATCGAGCGCCATGATCCGGGCGCTGCGGACCAGGCGATGCGAAAGCACCTTGAATTCAACGTGCGGAATTTCAATAAGTTGAATGAACAGCAGTATGGCACATTCTCGGCAATAAAAAGGTAACAGCACTATCATTCACTCCCCAAATCCCGTATCGATCAGATGGACAAGCGCGTCCACCGCCGCCCGCTCGTCGTCGCCCTCGGCCCGGATCTCAACCCGGGCGCCCATAGGAATCGCCGCCGCAAGCACCTTCAGGATGGACTTTACATTGATCTCCCGGGATTCCTTATCCAGATTAACAATCGTGATTTCAGAAGCAAACTCTTTTGCCTTTAATGTCAGATCCGACGCCGGGCGCGCATGGAGTCCTGATTTGTTTATGATCGTTGTTTTCCTGCTGTACACGCGTTTCCTCCTAGATATTCTTTCCGTTTGTCCGGATGCATTCCTGATACCAATAAAACGAGTCCTTGCGGGTCCTTTTCAGGCTGCCGCCGCCGTCGTCCGCCCGGTCCACATAAATGAAACCGTAGCGCTTCTTCATCTCGCCGGTCGAGGCGCTCACTAAATCAATGCAGCCCCAGGGCGTATAACCGATGCAGTCCACACCGTCCTCAAGAATCGCCGCCTTTATCGCCTCCACATGCCGGCGCAGGTAATCGATGCGGTATGGGTCATGGATGCTGCCGTCCGCTTCGACGCGGTCCTCGGCGCCCAGACCGTTTTCCACGACAAACAGCGGAATTTGGTACCGGTCATACAGTTTGTTGAGCGCGATGCGCAAGCCGACGGGATCGATGGACCAACCCCAGTCGCTTTGCGCAAGATATGGGTTCTTTACCGCATTGAGCATGTTGCCGCCCGTGAACATGGCCTCCTTGCGCGCGGTGGCGACATTGCTGTTGTAATAGCTGAAGCCGATAAAATCCACCTTTCCTGCCCGAAGCGTTCCGTCGTCTTCGGGGAGTGTCTGGAGTTTAATCCCTTTTTGCGCAAGATACCGCAGCGCCTTTGTCGAATACGCCCCCCGCACCTGGACGTCCGAAAAATAATAGTGACTGTCGATGGCCTTCATGGCCAGAAGCTGATCCTCGGGGTTGCAGGTTTCCGCATAGAACGTCGGGTAGAGCATCATCATGCCGATCTTCGCGGCCGGATCAATTTCATGCAGCAGCTTCACCGCTTTAGCGCTTGCGATAAGCTGATGGTGCGCGGCCTGCAGCACGGTGCGCTCGAACGCCGCCCCTTCCGCCGCAATGCCTGCTGTCATAACGGGATGGAGCGTGATGACATTGATTTCGTTGAATGTCATCCAATATTTGACCTTGCCCCGGTACCTCTTAAAAATCGCATCACAGTAGTTGAGGTAGAAACCGATCATGCGCCGGTTGCTCCAGGAGCCATACTTTTTGACGAGCGCAAGCGGCGTCTCGTAATGGGAGATTGTCACCACCGGTTCGATGCCATAACGCGTGCATTCGTCGAACAGCTCGTCGTAAAACTTCAGTCCCGCTTCGTTGGGAACCATTTCGTCGCCTTGCGGGAATATCCGGGTCCAGTTGATGGACGTGCGGAAGCATTTGAACCCCATCTCGGCAAACAGCGCGATATCCTCCCGGAAACGGTGGTAAAAGTCGATGGCCTGATGGCTGGGATAGTACTTCCCTTCCAGCACTTCGCCGGTATACTCGCGCGGCACGCCCAAACGTCCCGCCGTCATAACGTCCGCCGTGCTCAAGCCCTTGCCGTTGGCATCATACGCGCCCTCGCATTGGTTTGCGGCCACGGCGCCGCCCCATAAAAAATTCTCTGGCAACTGCATATCGCCCTCCTATAGATGTGAAGCGATGGTATGTCCTTCAAATTCGGCTTCCATGATCTTTCTGGGTTTGTCGCAATCTCCGATTAGAAACGTATCCGGCGTAATCCCCAAAAAGCTTTCGGCCAACGCACGGTTGGGCGCGACCCCGGTCGCCACGATAACGGTATCGGCTTTGATCAACCGCTCTGCGCCGTCCTTTGATAGAACGTTGACGCCTTCAGGAGTAATTATTTTGCAAGTCGTCTCCATCAGGCACGATAATGCCGGCGTGGCGTCCATCTTTTGCCGCAGTGCGATCCGGTACAGCAGGTTGCCCTGCGCCGCGATCTTGTTGGTCAGCTCTACAATCGTCACGTTCCGTCCTTTTAGCTCGGCCAGTTCCAGCCCGAGCTCAGCGCCAATAGCGCCGCCGCCGATAATCACGATATCCTGCCCGATTGCGTCCTCGTTTTCGATCGCCTCGTAAAACCCGATCACATTCTTATTATGGATGCCTTCGATAGGCGGCGTGACCGGCAGCGACCCTACGGCGATAAAAAGCGCGTCGGGCTTCAATTCCCGAACCAACTCGGGCGTCGCCGCCGTATTCAGGCGGACATCTGCGCCGCTCTTTTGGATCTGTCCCACCAAGTATTTTAGATAAAGCCGGATATCCTGCTTGTAATGCTCCCGTTCCACATACCGCAAGACGCCCCCGAGGCGATCGGACTTTTCAAAGAGGATGACCTCATGCCCCCTTTGCCTTGCTGCAATCGCTGCCGACATGCCGCCGGGGCCGCCGCCCACGACCACCACGCGCTTGATGCGCTCCGCTTTTTCAATTTTGGCGGGAACGAAGTCTTCATTCCGGTACCGAGGGTTGACGGAACAGCCGACGTTTTTACGCTCGGTGGAAATATGGTAACAATACATACAGCGGATACAGGGGGCGATATCGTCCGCCCTTCCCTCTTTCGCCTTGTCGGGCCAGTTGGGATCGGCGATAAAGCTTCGGCCGAAGGCGGCCATATCCACCGTGCCGTCCGCAATCAACCGTTCGGCTTCCGCCGGGTTCATCACCGCGCCGACAACCGAGACCGGGATGCGCACATTCCGCTTGACTTCGCGCGCATACTCCGCGTTGACCATATGGCCCTTGAAGTTTGTCGTGACCATATGCACGTTGCCTTCGTGGTTGATGTCCAGCCCCGCGGAAATCTGCACGGTGTCGATCAGCGGTTCCGCCAACTTGATAAAGCGCAGCGTATCGGAAAATTCGATGGAACCTTCCACCCATTCCACCGCGCTGATACGCATATCTACCGGGAATTTCGGCCCCACCGCTTCGCGCACCTTCTCCAATATCAGCAGGGGAAACTTTACCCTGTTCTCAAATGGGCCGCCGTATTCGTCGGTGCGTTTGTTGAACAGGGGGGATAAAAACTGCGCGGGCAGCCAGCCGTGCCCGAAATGCAAGAACACCATGTCGAAGCCCAGGTCGCGCGCATCCCTGGCCGCCCGCGCAAAACATGCGGCGGCGTGCTGCATCATCTCGGGCGTCATCGCCCTTACCTCTGTACCGTCCTCCCGCACAAACCCAATGGGACCTATCGCATAGTCTTTCACCCTGGCGTACTGCCCGGCATGGAACAGTTCCAGCGACGCGCGGGCTCCCGCCTGGTGGCACTTGCGGATTCTCTGCTGGGCCTCCTCCACGGAGTATTTGTGAAAGACATAGGGTTCGTCGGGGCTTGCGAAGCTGGAACGCCCCGGGTCCACGACGGTATGCCCGCAAATAACGATCCCCGCGCCACCCAGCGCCTTTTCTTCAAAAAAGTCCCCGATCGGCGTAGCGACAATGCGGTTACGTGAAACCATGCCGTTGATCTTGATGGGCGTAAACAGGTTTTGGAATTGCATACTGCCTCCTTTTCATTCGTAAAGAAAGGAAAGGGAATAGCTTGACACTATTCCCTCCTCCCATCCTAAGAAATTTGGCGTTTACGCGAGCTCCTTCAGCTCCAGCTGTTCGGCATTCGCTTCTTCGGCGCTGATCTGCTTATCCACCATACGGAAGAATGGGAACCATATCAGTGTTGTCAGGCCAATGAGCACCACCTGCAGCACCGCAGCCTGCCAGCCCTGGGCGATGAAACCGGAAACGATCTGCGGCATCGTCCAGTTGACCTCGACGCCGGTGAGCCTGGGGACGATCCCGATCGCGATCGCCGCATAGCTGACGACTGTGCAGACGATGGGGGACAGCACATAAGGGATAAAGAGCAGAGGGTTGAGTAAGATCGGGATGCCAAATATCAGAGGTTCATTGATGCCGAATATCGCGGGCACGATGGACATCTTGCCTAAGGTCTTAAGCCGCTTGGATTTTGCCAAGAACGCCAGCATGAACGCAAGGCCGAATGTGCCGCCGATGCCGCCGGGCTGGCAGAGAACCGAGAAGGAACTGGTGATGATGTTGGGCAGGCTCTGCCCCGCCGCCAGCGCCGCAAGGTTCTGCGCGCTCGCCGCCATCGTCAGCGGAATGAAGGTGGCAAATACCGTATTGCCGTGAATACCGCAGAACATCAGCAGCGTGCATACGATCTGCATCACGAGATACGCAGGCAGCGACAGCCCGAACCCTTGCAGGGGCGCCTGAATGATGGTATAGATCACGTTATGGAAATTCCCGAAACTGGTGAGTGAGAGCAGCTTTGAAATGACCACCGCAATCACCATCACGAACAACGCAGGCACCAAGGATGCGAACGAATCCTCCACGATAGGCGGAACGCCTTTGGGCATGCGTATATAGATTTTGCGTTTGAGCAGGAATTTGATAAACTTCGGAACCAATCCGGCTACGATCAGCGCCCCGAACAGGCCGGTGTAGCCAAGCCATTGCATGGGGATGTTGGTGTAGATTTCGTGCGGAGTCAGCAGCAGGAACGCCATCACCGAAATCACGGAAGCCGAAGTGGGGTTGATTTCGATCTTTTCGGCGTATTGGAACGGCAGGACGATCACGACATAGAGCGCAATCAGGCTCAGCGTCAGAGACTGGATGGTCATGAATATGGCCTGCAATCCCGTGGAGGTTACAAAGCTCTGCCAGAAAGGAATGTCCAGAAATGCGCCCAGACACGCAAACGAGCCGATAATGATGACGGGCAGAAGCAGCTGGAACGTACGGCCCAAGGCGCTCATGAACTTATTATTCGAGATCTTGTCCGCAAGCGGCATCAGCCACTTTTGCAGGGAACCGATGAAAGCCTCCATAATAATACCCCTCCGTTTATTGTGCTTTTTGAATCAATGCAACCGCATCCTTCAAAATTTTTGCTCCGTCCATCATGCCGAAATCCATGGCGTTGATCACGGCAATTCTTTTTGCATAAACGGGATATGCGTCCTTGAACTGATTCAACCTGAATGCAAGCTGCGGCCCCAGCAGGATACAGTCCATATTCTGAACAAGGCTGTCCATCTGGGAGTCCGAATAGGCCGCGATATTGCTCTCTATCCCCAGCTTTTGCGCGGCTTCGATCATTTTTCTTACGCACAGGCCCGTACTGGCCCCGTGCTGACAAACCAATGCAATTTTATACATGCTTGCCTTCCTTATATAAAAGAATCATTTCCTCGGCAAGATCATATACCGTCTCCGCTGCGTTGAGATGATCCGCCGCGTGCACCATAAATATTGTCACCCTCAGGTCCCCGGTATTCGCATCATAGCTCAAGAGTTCCATATGGGCCTGATGGCCTTTTACCAGCGCTTCCTGCGCTTTTTGCATGGTTTGCTCCGATTCTTGGAACGCGCCTTTCCTTGCAAGCCGGATCGCCTGTATGGCAAGGCTTTTCGCTTCACCTCCGAAAGAAGTCATTTTCATGCACTCTTGAATTGCATCCATCGCTATGCCTCCGTTTGTGGCTGAAAGGAGTCATCCCCTTCAACTGTTGTACCAATTATGACATGAAGGGCAAAGGCTTTTTATACTTGGTCTTGCACCGGTAAAGTGCAAGTCAAGATGTTGATAGTTTTTTGCAGCCTTCATATAATAAAATTCGAGGAGCTGACGATATGAGGGAAAAACACGCTTATATATTAAAATTCCTCAGCAGCCAGAGCGACTGGGTCACGTCTTTTTCCATATCCGCTCAGTTGGGGATTCCCGTCCGGAGCATCAAACATTACATCCATGATATCAATGCGCAGGAACCGGATCTGATCGAATCCTCCCGCGACGGCTTTCTGGTACGGGATAAAAAACAGCTGTCTAAAGTGATCGCACAAGCACAACAGGATGCGGCGTTGCCGCAGACGCAGGAGGACAGGAAAAAGGCGATACTGCGCAAACTCCTGCTGGAAACGGACACTTGCAACATGGATACGCTCGCCGATGAGTTGATCATATCCCCCGTTACGCTCATCAACGAGCTAACCAAGCTCAAAGCCGAGCTTGCGGATTTTGATCTCTCCATCAAGACCAAGAACAATTTCGTATCCATAGAGGGGCTGGAAGGTAACAAAAAAAAGCTGATCAGCAAGCTGATTTATGAAGATTCCCAGGGGTCCTTCCTTAGCCTCAAGCTCATCCAAAGCTATCTGCCGCATTTTGATCTCGCCATTGTCAACGGCATCGTTCAGGAAGCGCTGCGAAAGCATCATTATTTCATGGATGATTTTTCGGTGCTGAATCTTGTGATGCAGATTGGCTTGAATTTGGAGCGGTCCGCAGCCTCGGCTCCGCAATCTCAGGAGACGCTTCTTGGGTGGGAAGGCCATGTCAACCCGCATATCCAAGAAATCGTCAACGATATCCTCCCACGGGTGGAGCAGGAATTCGGCGCGGCGTTTACGCAGACCGAGATCTACGATATTGCGCTTTTGGTCATGACCAGGGCGATATCCGATTCCATAAACGATGTGAACACCGAGCAATTAAGCAACTTTGTAGGTGAGGATATCATCAGCCTTGTTTCGTTGATTCAGACGAGGGTGAAGGAGACCTACAACATTTCCATCGTCAACCAGGATTTTTCCGTGCGGTTTGCTTTACACATCAAAAACATGGCTATTCGGCTGCGAAACGGCGTCACTTTGCGCAACCCGCAAACGCTGGAAATCAAAAACGCCTATCCGTTCATCTATGACGTTTCCGTTTTTGCGGCCAACATTATACGGCAGGAATTGCGCTGCACGCTCAGCGAGGATGAAATCTCCTACATTGCGCTTCACATTGGCGTCGCCATTGAGGAAAGAAAGGTCATTAAGCACCATCTCCGGGCGGTATTGATCAACCCGCACTATTTCACCGGTTCAGCCGATCTCCAGAAGAAATTCGCCGTGATATTCGGGGACAGCCTAATGCTCACGGGCGTCGTTTCCTCGCAGGACGCATTGGACGCGTACTCGGATTATGACCTCATTATCAGCACGATGCCCATCAAGAGTTACCCGGGCAAACCGTTTGTACAAATTTCCGTCTATCTGACAAATAAGGATATCCTCGCCGTTTCCCTGAAAATTGAGGAAACACTTAAGGACAGAATCAAGGCGAAGGTGGAATCCAAGTTAAAAGTCATGTTCAAAAAGGAGCTCTTCTTCGTCAACGAACCCTTTCGGGATCAAAACGACGCCATCGACCGCATGGCGGACGCGCTGGAGGAGCAGGGCTATATCGACAGCAACTTTAAAAAGAAACTGTTTGAACGGGAGCAGGTCAGCTCCAGCGCATATACCAATATCGCGATGCCCCATCCGCTGGAGATGTGCGCGCTCAATTCCGCAATCGTGGTTTCGATTCACCCCAACGCGATTCAATGGAACAGCAGCAGGGTGAATATCGTATTCCTGCTGGCAATCAATCTGCAGGACAGGCTCTTTTTTAAGGATATTTTCGATTTCATCACCGAGGTGATCTCAGAAGAAAAGAAGCTCAAAAGCCTGCTGGACTCTAAATCTTATGAGGAATTCATCGCCATTCTGGTCTCGTTTTCAAAATAAGGAGGGCATATGCCGTTAAAACCTGTTTCTTATCCATATTTGAAAAGACTGATCTCCTTTCTGGTGGACTGGTATCTCAGCACCCTCCTTGCCATGATCCCTTCCGTCGTTTTTCAGTCCATCAACAGCCGGGATCTTGTGATCGTCAACCGGATCGACAACCTGCCCGTTTCTCAGGCAATCATCGCGACCGTTTTATCCGTTGTCATCTATGTTTTGTATTTCTGCGTGTTTCCTTTGAACAAAAATGGGCAGACGCCGGGTCGCCGGCTTATGAAACTTCACCTATCCCACGCCGGCGCTGCCTCACTGACGTTTTCTGCGCTTCTGGTACGGGAACTCGTGGGCGTCTTTTTGCTCCAGGGTAGCACGACGACCACCGCTATCAACCTGCTTTCATTGCTGCAGATGCTCACCGGTATAAACGCCTCGGTAACCTACCAGGCTGTCAGCGCGGGAATATTGCTTTGCTCGGTCATACTTCTGCTTACAAAAAGAAAGCAAACGCTGCCGGATCTTATCAGCAAAACAAAAATTGTTCCAGCGCAATAATGCCGGTCTTACCCGGGAAATGATGAAACAATGGGAAGCTTTGACCTCATAGCTTCCCATTTTATGCTGACCATCGTATAACCTTTATGCGCTGATATCTTCTCAGATTGCTCGTACACCTCTGCGCTAAGCAGAGGTGTACGTTGTTTTTATGTATGAGCATTTAAATTACTATGAATATCTTGCGTTTGGCTTTGTTCAAAGGGTCCTATAATACGCCTTTGCAGAGGGCCGTTCACCGCAGTGCAAACGGCGAGCTGTGCCATCGCAAACCAGATCAATAACGCCGGTATGATGGTAAAAGGAAAAAGTGCCGCCAGGAATAACGCGGATACCAATGTGATGCCCATGATCACCATGTTCGTCTTCCATTCCGTCATCATCAGGATAAACGCGTTTTTCGCGATATAACGATTTTTCAAATCCAATGCCGGAAGAAGAATAAACACGTAGCTGAAGAAAAGTATGGCAAGCATCAGAAGGCAACATCCCACGCCGGTCATCAGTACGCCGATAGCACCGCCTCCCGATGTCTTCATGCTTAATGCATAATAGCTGTCGAACATCAAAAACACGAATATAGCGCCAAAAGGTAGGCTTTTGAACAGGTTGGCTTTAAATTCTTTCCAGAACTCATCCCATAAAAAGCAGTTCCCCTCGCGTACAAGCACGATGAGCGCCCGGTTCATGCCGCATACCGCCGCCGGCATGGTGACCACAGGGATGCTGAAAGCCAGAAACATCAGATTCAGCGCGATCAGTTTCCATACGTGGTTCCATAGCAGGAATCCAAAGCGTCTAATCCCCCGTTCGGGCGGCGCACCTGTCACTCCCTTGCCCGGAGCAACCCTTCTCTTTTTTATCAGCGCCCAAACGCCGCCAAGCTTCTCTTCCATATCAGTTCTTCATGCCGGTCATCACAATGCCCTCGACAAAATAACGCTGGCCTATCAGATAAACGATCACGCCCGGCAAGAACGAAAGGCAGGTAGCCGCAAACATCCCCGCGTAATCGTTTTTGAACGAGCCCATGAAAGTGGTTAGCCCTACCGCCATCGTATACTTTTCCCGTGAAGTAATATAAATTGTTTGTTGCAGCAGATCGTTCCAGGTTGTAATGAAGATTAAAAGGGCCACAACGATGATCGCCGGCCGGATAGAGGGAACAATGATGCTTGTCAGCGTACGCATATAGCCGGCTCCGTCGATGACGGCCGCCTCGTCCAACTCTTTGGGAAGCGTCCTGATAAACTGCCGGATCAGAAAGATATTAAACGCTCCGCCGCCGCAAAGATACGGAAGGATCAACGGCCAGTATGTATCTGTAAGCCCCAGGCTCGCCCATGATATGTAGAGCGGAATAAGCGTTACCATAGTCGGCAGCAACATCGAACCCACGCAAAGAGCAAATAAAAATGTCTTCCCTTTAAAGCGCAGCCGCGCAAAAGCATAGCCGCAAAATACCGCCGTGATCGTTCCGAAAACGACACAGGGAACCACAATAAGCAGCGTATTGCCTAAATACCGCCAAAAGTCAAACGTAGTCGGCTTGATATTATAATTGGAAAACAACCATTCCGGCGGAAAAAACTGCGGCGGCCATCTGAAGATATCGAGGCTTTTCATAAGCGAAGAGCGGACCATCCACCATAACGGCAGCATGACGATAGCGGCGATTAAGATGAGGGTAATAAACGAAATGCTATTCGCGATCTTCTGACGTTGTTCTTTACTTTTAAAGGAGCTTTTAACGGGCGCGCTCTTTTTTTTATTATTGATTGGATGAACGGTTTCGTTCATTATTTATCATCTCCCCCCTCATTGAATATCCAGGTTTTGGATGTAGCGAACAATATAAAGGCTAGTATCGCGGCCACTATGAAAAACACAAACGCAATCGCGCCGGCTTTTCCCAATTCCCTGCTTTTAAACCCTGTCTGGTACATCAAATACGTCATAAACATTGTAGATTTTCCCGGCCCGCCTTTTGTAACGGCCAGCGCGGGTACGACAACTTGCAGATTGACGACAAGGCTCATCAATAGATTATAAAAGATGATAGGCGTCATGCAGGGGATCGTAACATGCCAAAACCGCTGCCAGGAGTTTGCGCCGTCAATTTCCGCCGCCTCATGATATACCCGGGGCACGTTTTGCAGCCCTGCCAAAAATATGACGATCAGGTTGCCGCTTGTCCAAACAGCGATAAGCGCCAGCGAAGGTATTGCCGTGTCCGCGGAAGACAGGAAATAGGATTTTCCTAAGCCTAAATTTACAAGGATATAGTTGATCAGACCGCCGTCATACTTTAATAAAAACCACCAGCTGATCATGACCGCGGTGGCGGGAAGGATATACGGAATATAGAAAATCGCCCGGAAAAATCCGCGGGCGGGAATCTTGCGGTTTAAGAGCATCGCTATCATCATGGAGTAAATGATACTCCCGACAACGGCAATCAGCGCGAAATATACGGTTACGCGAATCGAATTGAGAAAGTCAATACTCGGGCTTTGAAAGATATCAATAAAATTATCAAGCCCAACAAATTTGACCGGTGGCAGCGTACCGCCTTTTACGAAATGGCCTACGTTCAAGTCTGTTAAACTGATGCCGAAAGCGGCCAATAAAGGCAGATATGTAATGAACGACAAACCAAGAAACGCGGGAATCAAAAAAAGATACGCCGCACGCTGTTCTTTGATTGCGATTTTTGCTCTCTTTTTCTTTTCTAATTTTTTCATGTCAACATTATCCCACTTTCATGGTTATAAAGCCAGGGGCGCCCGCATACGCATTTGCATTTCAGGCGCCCCTTTTACCCCATACGTTACTTCACAATGCCCAACCGTTTTTACCGGCTGAGTTCAGCTTGCATCGCATCACGAACGCCTGCGACAACGTCTTTGGCCGTCTTGCTGCCGTTAATCGCTTCAACCAGTGCCGGTTGTAATGTTTTCACCAGCACTTCATAGGTGTTTGGCGTATAGTACCATGCTGTAGATTTGGTTACGTCAAAATCTAAAGCGACGTCTACAATAGCTGTTTTGTAAGCTTCGGCTGTTAACGGCTGGCGGAATTCGCAATCATCGACCCACGTTTTGAGCAGAGCTGCATCGGTATACCAATTCAGTTTGGTAGGCATCCACCATCCGGCAAGGATCGTACCAAAGTTGTTTTCTTCGCTGTTGTACCATCTTAAGAATTCCGCAGCTTCTTCCGGGTGCTGCGATGTGGCAAATACGCCTGTCGGACCGCCTGTGCAGATATTGGCCTTCTGCTTCATATAAGGCAGCACGCCCACGCCATAATCAATACCGTCAAAGCCTGCGCCCCTGAAGCCTGTAGCCCACTGTCCTTCTGTACACATGGCAACGTTTCCTGCGCCTAAGGAGCTGGCAAAACCATTATCCTGCGTCCCGTCGTTTAACGGCGCGACATTTTCCACTAAGTGCAAATCAAACACTTTTTGCATAGCTTCTACAGCCGCATCATCAAACGTTACTGTCTTGCCGTCGGGCGAGAAAAAGCTGCCGCCGTTTGAAAGTGCCCATACTTCAAGCTGCCATGTATATTGATTGACATAAGCGCCGTACTGTACGATATTGTTCTTGTCGAAGCCGGCTTCGCCCGGATGTTTGCCATTGGCGTCTATTGTCAGTTTCTTGGCTACCTCGATAAATTCATCCCATGTCCATGCTTCATCAAGCGTAGCGGGGGGATAAGGTACGCCGGCGTCATCGAACATTTGCTTATTGTACCAAAGGGCCAAGACTTCGTTAGCAGCAGAATAAGCAACGGTTTTACCGCCATATTTGAACGCAAGATAGTCGAGCGGCAAATTATCCTGACCTGCATAGATATCCACATCGGACAGCAGGCCATCCTTTGCCCAACCGATAACGGTATCTTCCGCGACCATTCCACAATCCGGCATTTCGCCTGACGTGGCCATGGTCTGAAGCTTTTCGTTGTATTCGTCACGCCCAATCTGCATCGCTTTCACATATACTTTGTCCTGCTGTTCGTTGTATACGTCGAGCGCCTTCTGTGTCGTTTCCTGCTCCGCAGGGTCGCCCCATAATGAGAACGTGATCGTAATCTTCTCCGTTTGCGCGGCGGGTTCCTGCGCGGGAGACGCGGGCGGCGGCGCCGTGGGTTCTGCGGGCGGTGTTGCTGCTGGGGTGCATGCGAACGCGCTAAGGGCCATCAGCGCGCACAACAGGTATACAAGGAACCGTTTTGTTTTGTTCACTCAAAACACACCCTTCCATTTCTATTATTCTTTTATACGGCAACGGGCCTGTTCCCGTATAAATTGTTTTCGCGGCGGTTTGTTATGTTCTGTCCGGGCCATATAAAGCAAGCTTCTGCCACACCAGCATTTCGCCCGGCGTGCGGTTGCCCCAGTAAAAATAAGGGACTGCCTTACACCTTGCTTCGTGCAGCGGATATTCCGCCGGCCGGTACAGAGACTGATCCTTGTATCCATCCCGCGCGAGCCGCAATCCGGGGTAGGAAAGTGCGGGAAGATCTCCGGGGAACTCCGAACTGTTCTCCTGTGTGATAGTCGTGTTGGGGCGTACAAACACACACGCAAGATCGCCGCCGTTATCCGTTTCTTCCAGACAGTAGACAAAAGGGCCGTAGGTGAGGGCGGTCTTTCCGGCGTCATCCCGCACGCGGGGGTCGGCGGACATCCACATGGGGCGGATGTGCAGATCGGCCCCAATCTCATAGTGCCCTTTGTCTTGTAATTGGAATATGGCATAGCCGGATCGGATTTCGGGCGTAACAGGATTGCCATTGTGGGTAAAGGTGGGCGCATGGGCATATTCGGGTATGCGTATGGCCAAAGCAAGAGGCCCAGACGTTACATCAACCTGTATGGAAACGGCTCCGCCCTGCGTCAGGTTGGCGTCCATATCCAGCATCGCGCGGGCGCTTTGTGCATGGATGTCAAACGAGGAAGAGATAAAGAGGTTGATATAAACGGTATCCCCGTCCTGCGCATAGATGTAGTGTCCCAATGAGGCCAGCGTGCGCGCGGCGTTGGTCGGGCAACAAGCCACATCAAACCAGCGCTGCCGCCCGGGCCGGACATGATTCATGGAGGTGTATTCCATGCACGCGGGAGGCCAGACTTCAAGCGGGTTTACATAAAAGTACCGGTCTCCTTCCGCGCCAACGCCCGCAAGCACGGTATTATAGAGCGCGCGTTCCACCGCCCCATAATAGGAGGCGTCATGTTCCGCTGCGGCCATGCGGCGGCCAAACATCGCGAGGCCGATGGAAGCGCAGGTTTCGCAATAGCAAGAGTCGTTGGGCAGATGATAATCCGTGGTGAACCGTTCAAATATACCGGAGGAACCGATGCCGCCGGTAACATACATGCGCTTTTGCGTGACATTATCAAAGAGCGTGCGGCAGGCATGGAGAAGGTCCTGATCCCCGTATTCTTTTGCCAGGTCCGCCATGGCGCAGAACATATACATGGCGCGTACGGCGTGACCCTCTGCGGTCTGCTGCAATTTCGGGGGCATATGTGCCTGCGCGTAGCGGATGTCGTATTCGCGAAATTCAGGGAAAATGCACTTGCCGCCACGCCGCTCAATTTCCTCCAAAAAATAATTCGGCTCCTTGCCGCGCTCATCAATAAAGTACCTGGCGCAGGCAAGATAACGGGCTTCTCCCGTGCAGCGATAAAGGCGGATCAGCGCAATCTCAATCTCCTGGTGGCCGGGGTACCCTTTGCGCTGGCCCTCGTCCGGGCCAAATTCCATACAGATCAGGTCCGCAAAGCGTCTGGCGATATGCAGCAGCGTATCTTTTCCCGTTGCGGTATAGTAGGCGACGGCGGCCTCGATCAAATATCCTGCGCTGTAAAGCTCGTGGCCTTCCACAAGGTTGCTCCAGCGCGCATTGGGTTCGGTCAGCGTATAATAGGTGTTTAAATACCCGTCCGGCTGCTGTGCCCGGCCAATGAGATCGATTACCTCATCCGCGATTGCTTCATGCTCCACGCCTGTGCCGTTTTCGATGCAGTAGGCTACGGTTTCCAGCCACTTATAAACATCCGTATCCAGAAACACAACGCCCTGCCGCGAGCCTTCCTTTTCTCCGGCGGCAATGCGAAAGTTGTTGAGACAATGGGATGCGGAAGCTTCTGGAATGCGATCATTGAGAATATCCCACTGGTATGGGACAATGACGCGGGCCACCATATCCACATATTTTTTCCACAATGGGTCTTTAATTTTGATGTTATTCAGGCCGGGAACCCAAGACTGCGTTGTCATACCCGCATGCTCCCATTCATTTATTGATAAGAAATAATTAAACGTTTACCATGTACCTATAATATATCGGGCGCATGAAAGCTTGTAAAGAGGTTTGCACAAAATAAAACATATGATTTTTGGCTAATATAAAGAAAGTTTCGATCAAAAATAAAGGACATTATAAAAACAAAAGCATTGGTAAACGTTTTACATCATTGTTTCGCCCAATGCGAAAAAACGACAATTTAACGGCAATATATGCGGCTTGCCGTAGGGAAATATACCTTGAATGGTAAACGTTTATATGGTATGCTTGTGCCACAAGCAACAGCGGAAAGGGGACATATATGGCAACCATTCGCGAAATTGCAGAAAAGGCGGAAGTATCCATAGCCACGGTTTCCAAAGTGCTTAACGGCAAGAAGGGCGTAAGCAAGACCGCGGTCAATGCGGTGCTTGCCGCTGCCAAGGAACTCAATTACCGACCCAACCTCAACGCGCGCAGTCTTAAGAACGGCCAGAGCCGTACGCTGGGCGTCATTACCGAAGATCTTACCGTATTTAACGCGCCCGATATTGTAGACGGAATTGACGCATACTGTGAAGCACATTCCTATCACTATATATTAGGAAACCTGCGTTTTCACAAACGCTACGGCAACCGGCCGCGCAACCAGGAAGAGTGCGAGGAGATCGCGAATTCTTTGGTGGATACCATGCTTTCCAAACAGGTGGACGGTATTATTTATGTGGGGTGCCACAGCCATGCGGTCGCGCCGCTAAGGAACAGGCGAGGCATTCCGTTTGTATATGCATACTGCTACAGCACGGATCCGGGCGTACCCTCTGTATTGTATGACGATCAAAAGGCGGCATACAAGGCAACCCAGCTTTTAATCGACAAAGGCCACCGCAGCATCGGCGTAATAGCGGGGCTTTCCGAAAGCATTCATACCTCAAACCGCATATTGGGGTATCAGGAGGCGCTCTACACAAACGGGATTCCCTACAATCCGCGCCTGACGGTGCATGGGGATTGGGAGCGGGATCAGGGATACAGCCTTTGCGGCCCGCTGCTGGAGGCGGGCGTGACTGCGATATTTGCCCAGAACGATCTGATGGCGACGGGTGTGATTGAATACTGCAATCAGCACGGCATACAGGTTGGCCGGGATATCGCGCTCATCGGGTTTGACAACCGGGAGATCAGCACCGCCTGCAGGCCTACGTTGAGTACGGTGGCGCTGCCGCTGTTTGAAATCGGACAGAGCGCAACACGTATGATGCTGGATATCCTCTCCGGTCACCAGGTGGCAGAGGGGCAAAAACTGATGCTTTCCTGCACGGTGGTTGAGCGGGAATCCACCTGCGCTTACGCGCCCAAATGATAAGGAGAGCTATGGAGCTGAAAGCTGAAATCAGGATTGATACCAGGGATGCCATCTCCGCCATTGACGAGCGGTTGTACGGATCGTTTATTGAACACATGGGGCGAGCCGTCTATACGGGAATCTATGAGCCGGAGCATCCCGCCGCCAACCAGAACGGCTTTCGGCAGGACGTCGCCGACCTCATCCGTCCGCTGCGTATTCCCGTTGTGCGCTACCCAGGCGGCAATTTTGTTTCGGGCTATCGCTGGGAGGATGGCGTCGGCCCCAGAGCCGCCCGTCCCGTGCGGCCCGAATTGGCCTGGTTCGCGCTGGAGCCTAACCAGGTCGGCACCAATGAGTTTATGGATTTTCTTAAGCTGGTAGATGCGCAGCCCATGCTGGCTGTCAACCTGGGTACCCGCGGCGCGCAGGACGCCGCCAACCTCTTGGAATACTGCAACTTCCCCGGCGGTACCTATTACAGCAATATGCGCATCTCACACGGGTATCTCTTGCCGCACAATGTAAAATTGTGGTGCCTCGGCAACGAAATGGACGGCCCCTGGCAGATATGCGCCAAGACAGCCGAAGAATATGGCCGCATCGCCTGCGAAACGGCCAAGATGATGAAGTGGCTCGATCCGGATATCGAGTTGGTGGTGTGCGGGAGTTCTTTCCGCGAAATGCCCACATTTGGCGACTGGGAACGCACCGTTTTGCGCCATACCTATGAATATGTGGACTACCTCTCTTTGCACACGTATTACACGAACATGGAAGGCGACGTCCCCTCGTTTCTGGCGAACAATGTGAAGATGGACGGTTTTATTAAGGAAGTGGCCTCCATCTGCAGGGAGATCAAAGCGGAAAAAAATATTGATAAAGAGATCAATCTTTCCTTTGACGAATGGAACGTCTGGTACCATTTCAGAAAGGATTGCGAAGCGCCGCCCAAGTGGATCAACGCACGCCCTATCGAGGAGGAAACCTACGACTTTGCCGACGCGCTCTTAGTGGGCAGCATGCTCACTACGCTGATCAACAACGCGGATGTTGTCAAGATTGCGTGTCTGGCCCAGCTTGTTAACACAATTGCTCCCATCATGACGGAACCGGGAGGGCGGGCGTGGGCGCAGACCACCTACTACCCGTTTCTGTACACATCAAAGTACGGGCGCGGCACAGCGCTCAAAGTGGATATGGACGCACCTGCTTATGATTGCGCTGCCGGTAAAGGCATTTCCTATATCGACTGTGCCGCCGTGCTTTCTGCGGATCAGAGCAGCTTGGCGCTGTTTCTTATTAACAAGAACCTCGAACACGACATTACCTGCCAATTCAGTTTGTCAAATCTGGCTTGCAACGATATTTTAGAGTGGGTTTCCTTAAACGGCTATGCGCCGGATACCGTGAACACCGCGGACAGCAGCCCTGTACAACCGCATTATCGGCAAGGCGGCTCTGTTTCGCAGGGCCTCGAGTTGATCTTGCCCAGAGCATCATGGAATATGGTGCGATTACATATAAATAGCAAGTGTTAGACCGATATATTTGGCATAATGCCCAAATCACTATAGCCTACTGAAAGCGGCTTTTCAGTCCTTGCGGGATGAAAAGCCGCTTTCTTTTTCTGCTACAAATCACTGCTGCCCGCTGCATGAATTTCCCTCCTTTTGTATATTCATTTTACGCCCGCTTTTTTGCTAAAAAGCCGCTACAAATTCAAAACGGACGCGGGCAAGCAGGCCTATTCCCGCCGCCATGATTTTCTTCCTCTTTTCTTCGCAGCGCCCTATGCAAAGAGCGCGTGCAGAATACAAAAGTATCCGATTGACAACAATAAATCTTCATGATACCATTTTAATAATTATTCAGGAAACAAGTTTAGGTAAATGTTTTCCTAACGTCCTTGAGACGGTTCAAACCAAGCCAAGGAGCCATCCTTGCTTGTTTGAAATACATAAACGATGATGGAGGGGAACTATGAAACGCACATTTTGTATCGTTTTGGCACTGCTGATGCTTCTCGCACTGGCCGGTTGCTCCCAGCCTGCAGCGCCCAGCCCGAGCGCCGCACCTGCCGAGGTGCCAGGCGCGGAGCAGGAAACGCCCGCGCAGCCGGATGCCGCGAATACCGTGTCTCCTGCCGATGCGGAAGAGCCCTTGAAGGTTGCGCTGCTTGTGCCCGGCAACCTGGGGGACAAATCCTTCTTCGACATGGCGAATGCGGGCATGACGCTCGTCAAGGAAACCCTGGGTGCTGAAACAAAAGTCGTTGAGATGGGTACGGACCAGACCAAATGGGAACCCACGCTGCTCGACTTTGCCGAGCAGGATTGGGATATCATCATCACGGGCAATGTGGAGATTTTCGATCTGCTCCAGCAGACAGCTCTCGACCATCCCGAGAAACACTTCATCAACTTCGATACCTCCAAAGAGGAGGTCACGCCCAATATGTACTCGGCCTTCTATAAAACGAACGAGCTGAGCTACATGGCTGGTGCGCTTGCGGCGCTTAAGGCCAAGGAAGCGGGCGAAGCTAAGATCGGCTTCATCGGCGGCATGGATATCCCCGGTATCAATGATTTCCTGATCGGCTACATTCAGGGTGCACAATATGTCATGCCGGAAGTGAAGGTCGCCGTCTCCTATGCGGGCAGCTTCACGGATGCCGCCAAGGGCAAGGAACATGCCATCGCCATGTACAACTCCGGCGTAGGCATCATCTACCAGGCGGCCGGACAGACGGGCTTGGGCGTCATCGACGCAGCCAAGGAACTCAACAAGCTGGTCATCGGCGTAGATTCCGACCAGGCGGCCGCCTTTATCGACAGCGATCCCGCCAAGGCGGACTGCATCATTACCTCCGCGGTAAAAAGAATTGACGAGTGCATCCTACGCGCCGTTTCCGAGCACCGTTCGGGCCGGCTCTATGGCCATTACGAAGCTCTCGGCGTGAAAGAAAACGGCGTCGGCCTCGCGAAGAACGAAATCTACAAGAAGCTTGTGAGCGCCGACGACCAAGCCAAGATCGACGAAATCGAGTCTAAGATCGCGGCTGACGAAATTACAATCGATACCGCGTTCGGTAAAGAGACTTCCGAAATTGAGGCGCTGAGAAATTCGGTCCGTCCATAGAAGCAACCGGGCCGGAACAGGGGAACACCCCTGCTCGTTTATGGGCATCTCTTAAAACTCGTTTGAGCGCAATCTTAGGCTGAAAGGCCGGGATGCTAAAAGAGCGGAAACGTGCGTGCCGGCTAAGGATATGCACGTTTCCGCTCCAAAAGCAGGGCGGGACGAATGGAGTTTTTTGAGATGCTCTTTGATAGGAGGCAAGCATGTCACAACTTTTGCTTTCGATGGAGAACATATCCAAGATTTACGACAACGGCATTGTGGCCAACGACGGCGTCAGTTTCAACCTCAAGGCTGGCGAGATCCATGCGTTGGTGGGCGAAAACGGCGCCGGGAAATCTACGCTCATGAAGATCCTGTTCGGCATGGAAAAGCCAACGAGCGGCAGGATTGTTCTTGATGGCAAGCCGTGTTCTTTCTCGTCCTCCAAGGACGCGATCAGCAGCGGCATCGGCATGGTGCACCAGCATTTTATGCTTGTGGATTCTTTTACCGTTGCCCAAAACATCCTTTTGGACATGGAGCCCCGAAAGGGCCTTTTTGTGGATCAGCAGCGATGCATCGAGATCACCAACGAACTCAGCCAGAAATACAATCTCTCCGTAGATGCGCGCGCGCGGGTTTCGGAAATCTCGGTCGGCATGAAGCAGAAGATCGAGATTCTCAAAACGCTTATACGCGGCGCAAAGATCATTATACTCGATGAGCCCACCGCCGTGCTGACGCCGCAGGAGACGGAGCAGCTCTTCGAGGAACTCAAAAGCCTGAAAAAGCATGGGCATACCATCATTTTCATCTCCCATAAAATCCGCGAGGTAAAGGCCATATCCGACAGCATTACGATCATGCGGCAAGGCAAGCGCGTGGGCGAATATAGAACGGCCGACCTATCCGAGCAGCAGATATCCAATTTCATCGTGGGCAGAGATATCGTAACGAATTTTGAAAAACCCGCCGTTTCTCCCGGCAAGCCGCTGCTCGAGGTAAAAGGGCTTACCTATTATGGAGAAAGCGGCGTGCCGTTTGTAAAGAACGTGAGCTTCGGCGTCCTGGGCGGACGCATTGTGGGCATCGCGGGCGTTGAGGGAAACGGGCAGGCACAGCTTGCAAAGCTCCTCTCGCGCGGGCTCAGCCCGCATGCGGGCTCCATACGTATGGAGGGCAAGGACATCTGCGCGCTAAGCGGCGCGCAACTGCGCCGCCGGAGCTTTGGATACATCCCGGAAGACCGTATCGAGGTGGGTTCGGCCAAAGAGGGCAGCATCCTCGAAAATCTCATTTCCAACAAGTACGCAAAAGAGCCGTTTTGCAAATACGGGCTGCTGCGGCAGCGCGCACTCGAAAGTGTCTCCAAGCAAGCCGTGGAGGAATACGGCATCAAATGCTTTTCCCCTTCACAAAAGCTGTCCATGCTTTCGGGCGGCAATATGCAAAAAGTTGTCGTCGCAAGAGAATGCTTTGGCGGCCCACACGTGCTCATTGCAGAGCAGCCGACCCGCGGGGTGGATGTCGGCGCGGCCCAGATCATCCACCAAAAGCTGCTGCAAATGCGCATGGACGGCTGCGCAATCCTGCTGATTTCCGCGGATCTCAACGAGGTCATGGAGCTTTCGGACAGCCTGCTCGTCATGTATGGCGGCGAGATTGTAGCCTATTTTGAGGACGCTTCAAACGTGAAGGAACACGAGCTCGGACTTTACATGCTTGGAGTAGAGCGGCATGATGAAAAACGGATCAAGGAGGCGCTTTATGAATAGGGAAACCCGGTTTGAAGCGCTCCGCACCCTGGTTGCGATTTTCACCGCGGTGCTGATTGGCTTTGGGATCATTCTTTTGATCAGCGAGCAGCCTTTGGAGGCCATTTCTACTTTTCTTCTTGGACCAATCCGGTCGCTGCGCTATATCGGCAACGTGGTGGAGCTCGCCATCCCGCTGATGTTCGCGGGGCTTGCTATGGCGGTGGTGTTCCAGGCCTCGCTGTTTAACCTGGGCGGGGAGGGCGTGTTCTTCATGAGCGCAACGGTGGCCTCCGCGATTGCAATATTTTTAAAACTGCCCGCGTTTATTCATCAGCCGTTGGCGATCTTTGCAGGCGGCGTCGTAGGCATGCTGATTATGGCGATTCCTGGCTTTTTTAAGGCAAAGTGGAACGCCAGCGAGCTTGTAACGTCGCTGATGCTCAACAGCATTCTCCTTGGAATCGGGCAATATATCATGAACTATCACCTGCGCGATGTCACCGCGACGGCAGTCATCTCGGTAAAGTACGAGACAACGGCAGTGCTTTCCCGCATACTGCCCGGTACGAGGCTGCATTCGGGGCTCATCATCGTGCTGCTTATGGTTTTACTTACCTATATCTTCATGTACCGTACAAAGTGGGGCTATGAAATCCGCATAACGGGCATGAACAAGCGGTTTGCAGATTATTCAGGAATCAATACCTTCAAGGTCATTATCCTGGCGCACCTGCTTGCAGGGCTGATCGCTGGCATGGGCGGTGCGATCGAAACGCTGGGGATGCACCAGAAGTTTGAGTGGACGGGCCTCCCCGGTTATGGGTTTGACGGCGCGCTCGTCGCCATGCTTGCGCGCAACAAACCGGGCGGCGTTGTCGCTTCGGCACTGTTTCTGGCGTATATCCGCGTGGGGGCGGATATGGTTGCGCGGCTTTCGGACGTACCCAGCGAAATGGTGTTTATTTTGCAGGGGATTATCATCCTGCTTATCAGCGCGGAGCGGTTTTTGCACAGCTACAAGCAGCGCCTGGTGCTCAAGGAGGTAACGAAGCATGCCTGACTTATTAGGGATTATCTTCTCTACCGACTTTGCCTATTCGGTGCTGCGCGTTACAACGCCCATCCTCTTTGCGGCGATGGCCGCCGTTGTTGCCAACACCGCCGGTACGCCCAACATCGCGCTCGAAGGCATCATGCTCTTTAGCGCGTTTGTAGGCGTCGTAGTCAGCGCGTTTACGGCAAGCGCGTGGGCTGGGCTATTAGGTGCCGTTGCGTTTGGGATATTGCTCGCAGCAGTGCTCGCGTTCTTTACGCTCTATTATAAGACCAACGTCATCCTGGGCGGCATCGCCCTGAACCTTTTTTCGAGCGGAGGAACGATCTTTTTCCTGTATCTGTTCACGCATGATAAAGGCACGAGCGCCAGTCTTCCCAGCAAGGTTCTCCCGCAGGTGGACATTCCCCTCATCAAGGATATCCCCATCCTGGGGGGTATTTTCTCCGGGCACAACGTGCTCACCTATTGCGCGATTCTCTCCATAATTGTCGTCGCGCTGATGATGCGCAGAACGCCCTTCGGGTTCAAGCTGCGCGCGGTGGGGGAAAATCCGCAGGCGGCAACCTCGGTCGGTATCCACGTAAACCGCACGCGGGTGATCGCGCTGTTGATCAGCGGCCTGCTTGCGGGCATGGGCGGCGCGTTCATGTCCATGGGGTACGTTTCCTGGTTCTCGCGCGATATGATTGCCGGGCGCGGCTGGACGGCGATCGCGGCCGAGGCGATGGGCAGAAGCTCGCCCATCGGTACAGCCGCTACATCGTTCCTGTTCGGCTTCGCGGACGCGCTTTCGAACGCACTGGGCATCTACAGCGTTCCGTCGGAGTTTATCCGCATCATCCCCTACACGGCGACGCTGATCGGCCTAGTGGCGTACTCCATTTCAGTCTCACGCAAGAAAAATCCGTTGCGGAAAATGAAGAAGGCATAAAAGAAAGGTAATGTTACATGAGGATCATCATCGACTGTGACCCCGGACATGATGATGCCGTCGCTATTTTGATGGCGTTTGCACATGATCTGGACATACGGGCGATCACTACGGTTTGCGGCAACAATACGCTTGATAACATGGTACGAAACGCGCATATCGTCGCCGCTGTTGCAAAAAGAGACGTAACGATTGCGGCAGGCGCGGAAGCCCCGCTGATCAATGCGCCGTATATTTCCTCCGAGTTCCACGGCGAATCGGGTATGGATGGCCCTGCCGCTCTGCCCGGCATCACGCCTGCGCCGGATCTTCGCTGCGCGGTGGAGGTTCTCAAGGAGGAAATCGAGCGCGACGGCGAAAAGCTCACGATCGTTGCCATCGGCCCGCTGACAAACATCGCGCTGCTGTTAAAGACCTACCCGCAGCTAAAGTGTGGCATAGAACGCATCGTTCTCATGGGCGGCGGCCTGCAGCACGGCAATATCACCGAATACGCGGAATTCAACATATTTGTCGACCCCGAGGCGGCTCATATTGTGTTTGCTTCCGGGCTGCCCATCGTGATGTGCGGGCTGGACGTGACAGAAAAAGCAATCATCCATGCCGATGAGTTCGAATATTTACGCAGCCGCGGCGCGGTAGGCCGTTTTTTTTGCGAATTGATGGATTTTTACGGGAGCAAAAGCATACTTTTTGGCGCGACCGGCTGCATGCTGCATGACCCGTGTGCTGTGGCTTATCTAATCCATCCCGAGCTTTTCAGCGGCACACGGATGGGCATCGAAGTGGCGCTTGCCGGCGAAGAACGCGGAAGAACAAAACGCACGCAGGCGCGGGACAATGTGCTCTGCCTCAACACCGTCCATCGTGAGGCGTTCAGTAAGCTGGTTTGCAGCAGCATTGAGAAGCTGGCGGAGACCGTCGTATGAAGGCCTGGGAAATTGCAAAGAAGATTGTGGATGACGCGCCTGTGGTGATCCGGCAAGAGACGGCGGAGGATTGGGAGATGAACGACAGCCAGCGCGTTGCGGACGGTACGCTGCGCGCGCTCTGGCTAAGCTTTGCGCCTGGGTCGGGCGCTCCCTCGTCGCTCATGGCGGGAGCGGTGCAGTCCATGGAAAACATGGGGCATGACGTATCTAAGGCGGAAGCGCTGCTGCACGCCGGGCTCAAGGCCCGCGAGGCCGATGATCTTGTGCTGCTCCACCGCATTACGGCGCAGCTCGCCGGAGCACTTGCAACGGCGCCTAAACTCCCGGAGCACCCGTATTGGAATTACCGGATATACGAAACGTTTGATGAGATGGCGAAAGATTCCCAGTACCCCCCAATAACGCCTGTAAACTTGGACTCCGACGCGTTTCGCGCGCAGCTCAGGCTTAGCTGGCTGGGCCAAATTGCGGGCGGCGCTTTCGGCACGGCGATTGAAGGATACTCCGGCCACCAGATTCGCGCAGCGCTTGACGGGATAGACGGTTATCTGAAACCCATCAGCCTGTACAATGACGATATTACGTACGAGCTCGCCTTCCTGAAGGCGTTAAACGGCGATACTCCCTTTTCCTCCGGGAGCATCGCGGAGGAATGGGCCGCACGGATCCCGTACGGCTGGTCGGCGGAGGATATCGCGCTCAAAAACATTGCGCTGGGCATCCTGCCGCCGCTTTCGGGCAAGTTAAACAATCCTTACAGGGAGTGGATCGGCGCGCAGATGCGCGGCGCCGTGTGCGGGTACGTTGCGCCGGGCAATGCGCGGCGCGCCGGGCAGCTTGCGTTTCTGGACGGTTGCGTATCGCACCACAACAACGGCATCATCGGCGAGATTTTCAACGCTGTGCTTACCTCGCTCGCGTTCGTTGAAAACGACGTAAGGGCGCTGCTCGCGGCAGCCGCCCGGTCAGTGCCGGATAAGAGCGAATTTAAGGCCGTTGTTTCCTTCACAATGGAATGCTGCGAACACATGGACGCAGAGAGTGCGCTCCAAGCGTGCGCCAAGCGGTTTGAACAATACAACCTGACGCATGCCTATCCAAATGCTGCAATTGAGATCGTGGCGCTATGGTTCGGTCAAAGCGATTTTGACGAGACGATGCGCATTGCCGCGTACGCGGGGCAGGATGTAGATTGCAACACCGCCATGCTCGGCGCGGTGCTTGGCGCAATGAAGGGCGCGCGCATTCCCCCCAAATGGCTCACGCCAATCGGAGACACGCTGATTACCTATGTGCGCGGGATGCGCGAAGTCAAACTAGATACGCTTGTGGAACTCTGTATAGAAGGGTCGAAGAAACTTACCCTTTGATCAACTGCACACGATACTGGCGGCAGAGTTCCTCTGCCGCTTTTTTAAGGCGTTCGGGCGCGTCGGCCGCGATAACGCACACGTCGATGCTCTCGAAAAGCCACCGGTATTCCTGCGCTTCAATCCGCTCAAGCGCCGCATTCGCGCCAAGGCAGGCCACCTCGCCTTGCTCTCCCCCGGGCGATACGGTGATAAACGCGGAGCCCGTGGGCAATTGCCTGTCGAACACGATGCCGTTGGTTTTAATACCCTTTTCCATGATTGCCTCAACCAACTTATGTCCCTGCGCATCATTTCCCAAGCAGCCAACCACGTATAGGAGCGCGTCGGGCTGCAGCAACTCAACGGACTTGTGCAGCGCCCAGCCGCCGGCACGGGTTTGTACAGACTTTGCATGGCCGGAATACGACGCGTCCATATAAATAAACGTATCCATGCGCAGCTCGCCGAACACGGCGATTTTCTTTTTTACGTAAAAATCCTTTCTGGGTGCGGCCACGCTGCTGCGCACGATCAATTGCGGCTGTACCTGCACGCTCTGCGTGACGGGCCGATTGATGATTTTGTGGTAAAGCAGCTCGGCGCTGCGCTGCCCGATCTCGTAGGCAGATTGGCGTATACTGGTTAAGTTCGGCTCCAGCAGCTCACAGAAAATCGTATCGTCAAAACCGATCACCGAAAGATCGCCGGGGATGCTCATGCGGTTTTCCTGCGCCGCCCGATAAACGCCCAGCGCGACATGGTCGTCACAGCAGAAGATGGCGGAGACCTTTTGCGCAAACAGATGCTTCGCGCCTTCGTAACCGCATTGCTTGCGCGGCATGGCATCGGATTGATAGATAAGCGACGGGTCAAACGCGAGCCCATGCTCGTTAAGCGCAAGGCTGAAGCCCTCAAAGCGTTCCTGCATATAGGGCTTTCGCGTTTTCGGGAAAATCGCGCCGATGCGCGAATGTCCCTGCTCAATGAGGTATTCGACCGCGGTACGGACGCCGCCGCGGTTATTGAAATATGTCTTGGTCACATTGGGCGTTTGAAGATAATCGTCCATAATGACGGTAAATATGTTTTCCCGCTCAAGCATTTGCAGGGATTCTTCGCTGGTATTCGGTTGCGGGAACTGAATGAGCCCCCGGATGTTCTGCTTTTTGAGCATATTGATGAGCTTTGTATTTTTGGGCGCGTCATTGTCGCAGCTTGCGATGATCACATTGAAATCGCGCACAAAAAAGTAATCCTCCACGCCGCGCGCCAGCTCGCTCGAAAAGATATCGCTCAGATCGCTCACGATCAAAGCCACCATGTTGGCATTTCGGTTCGCACGGTCGATCACTTTCTTATAGGGAACATAGTTCTCGCGCTCGATGATCGCAAAAATCTTTGCTTTCGTCTCGCTGCTGATACTCTCCGCTTTGCCGTTGATTACCTTGGAAACGGTCGCTACGGATACATTGGCAAGCCTCGCGATATCTTTGATGGTCAATGCATTTCCCCCTAAGTCCGCCTTATATGTATGAATGTATCAAGCGGATGGCGGCTTGTCAATCTGTAAGTGCCTGAAGCAAACAGCTGATGAAGCGCCTCGGTCGGCATAGCTCACTATGCCTTACACCCCTTCTACAACCATGCATGCAAAGCGGAAAAACGACTTAACGGCGTCAACCCGCGGCGCCGCTTTATTGTATGTCAAATTCAACGGCTGCTGTCACATTGCCGCTATCCGAGAAGAACGTTTTGACAATTCGGTAATGGCCGGGGTCCAGAGTTCCATAATACGATTTGAATGAGAACTCCTTTTCCTCGCTCTCGCCCGGCGGCAGTATATAGGCAATTTCCTCCCACGCTGCATCCTCCTTGACGGGTACAACGTACCAGCTGCCCTCGTTCTCAATTTCAAGACGCGGCTCTTTACCGAACACGACCTCGGTATCCGTATAATTGCTGTACGCAATCATCACTGAATCCGTCCGGGTGGTCACCGTTTCGTCCACGATGCGCATCACAATGCCCGCGTCGTTCAGTTCGCCGTATTCGGAAAGGGTAAGGCTGTCGATATCGGGGCCTTGCGCGCAAGCTGCCATCGTCAGCATGAGAACCACCATGGCAACAATTCCTACACTCTTTTTCATTTTGGCTCCTTTCTCCCTTTTTCCATATGACGTATGCGCACACTGAAAGGTTCCCAAGAAACAAAGAACATGCCTATCACCTGCGCCCATCATACTCTTTTGACCCTGCGTTTACCTCCCGCCAAATAGAAAGTTGTCGGCGTCCTGTTATGTTCATAATGCGCTTATTTTTTCTTTACCCAGATGGTCGTCGCTTGTTCATTTGAGCGTCTGCGTATTCTTCCAAAAATCTTTCCAGGGGTCGTTGCCGCCGATCCGTAAAAGTGCGTCCGCCATCGTGATGCCGTCGGGCGCGACCGTGTTAAGTTCATCCCATGTGATAGGCATGGACACCCGCGCCCCCTTTCTTGCTCTTATGGAGTAGGGGGCAATGCTTGTGGCGCCTCTGCCGTTTCGAATCCAGTCGATGAATATTTTCTCTTTTCGCTTCGCCTTTCTGACGTTGCTTGTATACCGGTCGGGCCACTTCTGCTCCATCACCTCGGCAACACTCCTTGCGAAATCGTGAAACGCGTCCCACGAAGCGGCAGGTGCTAAAGGGACGACCACATGGTACCCTTTGCCGCCGCTGGTCTTGAGGTACGAGTTGAGCGAAAGCTCAGCCAGTATGCTTTTCATGTCCAGCACGCCCCGGCGTATCGTGGCCAGGTCCATTCCTTCGTCCGGGTCCAGATCAAATACCATCATATCAGGCTTTTCAAGCGCATCCACACGGCTTCCCCATATGTGGAATTCCAGCGTGCCCATCTGCGCTTCATACAGCAGCCCTGATTCGTTTTCAATATAGAAGTAATCTTCCGTTTCTCCGTCGCTGTTGGAAACCGGCATTGTGACGATCCCCTTGCTGTCCGGCCCCGGATGCTTCTTATAAAAGCATGCCTCCGATACGCCCTTGGGGCAGCGTACAATACTAAGTATTCTATGGCCCACATACGGCAGCATCCGCTCCGACACACTTGCATAATAGCGAATTACATCCGCTTTGGTGATTTCGGGATCGTCAAATAGCACCTTATCCGGGCTGGTAATCTTTACTCCTTTGATGATCATGCTCTTGGCGCTCGCTTGCATTGGTTTCTCCATTTCTTTGGCGGATGATTGCGGCACACTCTCACCATCCGCTTTTTCCTTTTTTATCTCCCCGGGCTCCTTATCCGTCCGCAGGCCTTTGTAGCTGGCTTGCCTTAATAGATTGTCTTCGGTCCATTCCGCAAACTTGATTTCCGCCGCCAGCTCAGGTTCAAGCCATGTGATTTTCTCATTTGACCTGGGCTTGGGCGCGGATTTGAAAGGGGGCTTCGCCCTTTTTAAGCTTTCAAACTTTTTCTCAAGATCTTCCCTATCGGCCTCGCTTAGGCCCGTACCGGCGCGTCCGGCATAGATCAACTCCGGCCCTTCATAGACGCCAAGGAGAAGCGAACTTATCCCGCTCGTTTTTTTATCGGAAAGCGTATATCCGCCGATAACACATTCCTGCCTGTTATCACATTTCAATTTGATCCAGTCGCCGTTTCTCGTCCCGCTGTAGATGGAATCGGCTTTTTTTCCTATAATCCCTTCCGCACCCGTCCCACAGGCGGCAGCGAGGCTTTCCTTCCCGCTTCCTCTGACATGCCGGCTGTAATAAAGATGTTTCGGAGCGTCCTTCATGAGGGCTTCCAGCTTTTCCTTTCTGTCAGTCAGGCGTCTTCCCCGCAGGTCCTCGCCATCCAACGCAAGGAGGTCGAATATGATATAGGTCAGATTTTGCGCCGCAGGGTTTTTCATATAGTTCTGCAAAGCCTGAAAATCCGTCTTGCCTGCCGCGTCCGTAATGACCATCTCGCCATCGAGAACCATCGCCCTTCCGGCAGCCAAGTCGATAAGGGAACCGGCAACGTCACGGAACCGCCTTGTATAGTCCTGACCGTTCCTGGTGATGAGTCGGACGCTGTTGCCTTCGATAAACGCGAGGATCCTGTAGCCGTCGTATTTGAGTTCATAGAGCCAATCCCCGCCCGCGGGAATGGTGCTTACCAATTTGGCGAGCTGTACATCGGCCCTGCTGAAGGGGTTCCGGGAGATTGTTTCGTCTTTCCCCGCCTCAATTTCCGCCATGGTGCGTCCGGTTTTGATACTGGTCGTGAACTCGGAAATTCCGTCGTCTGGCTTTACGTATTCGTCTTTTTCCTTGAGCAGAAGCCAGTTCTCCTTCGTTTCGCCCGCTTTCGGCTTCAAACGTACCAAGGCCCACTTGCCCTTTAACCTTCTTCCCTTGAGAACAAACTTGAGCATCCCTTCGCGAAGTCCGCCCTCCACATCCGTATAGGGCTCCCAGGAGCCTTCATCCCAAAGCATGACAACTCCGCCGCCATATTCCCCCTTTGGAATGGTGCCTTCAAAGTTTCTGTATTCCAGGGGATGCGCCTCCACCTGCACGGCCAGCCGCTTGTCCCGGGTATTGTAGGAAGGGCCCTTGGGTACCGCCCAGCTCAAAAGAACGCCGTCCCATTCCAGACGCAGATCGTAGTGATCGTTACGGGCCAAATGGTGCTGTACGGCAAACCGCAAGCCCTCCCCGGAATGTTCCGTTTCGCCTTCAGGCTCCAGCGTCCGTTCGAAATTCCGTTTCTGGTTGTATTCGGTCAGCTTTGCGGTCATAAAATTACGCCGTTCCTTTTCTTGTTCATCATCCCGGCGCTGGCTCGCCTCCATGAGATCGATGACTTTGCCAGTACTCGCGGGTATCGTTCGCAGCTTCCGTTATGTTTAATACTAAGATAATTTTGAAAATTTGAAGCCTTGTTTTTTCGCCTCATCAATGAACGCGCCTAAAATTTCCGCGTTATCTTTTGAAACGGCATGAAGAAGATAAACCGCGCCGTTATGGAGGCCGCCTACCACTTTTGCGTAAGCCTTATCCGCGCCCATCTGTTTCTTCGTATCCCAGTCCACATATGCAAAGCTCCAAAAAACGGATTGATATCCAAGGCTTTGCGTTAAGGCGAGCGTCCTTTCCGAGAACTCTCCCATCGGAGGCCGAAACAGCGTCATAGTGTAATCAAAGTTGTCCTTGATATAGTTGTGCAGGGTCGTAATCTCGATGGACGCTTTTTCAATACTCAAAGTCGGCATGGAAGGGTGGGTATAACTATGATTTCCAACAACATGCCCTTCATCAATCATGCGCTGAACAAGCTCGGGATTTCGTTTTGCATAGTCGTAAGTCACAAAAAATACAGCCGGAACACCCTTTTGTTTTAATACGTCCAATATTTTCGGAGTATACCCATTTTCATATCCTTCATCAAACGTAAGATAAATTTCATTTGTATTTTCTTTTATAAATATGGCGTCGTACTTTCCGTATTTGTTTTGAAACGCAACAGCGGATACAGGCCGGTTATCGCGATCAACCTGCCTTCCTTGCCCCCAGCCTTGCTTGGTGTTATCCAAAGACTCCAATGCCTTGGTGAACGCGTTGAGCTTGTCTTGAATATATGCTGCAATATAATTGCTTGCATCCACAGTCATCACCGATTGTTCGGTAATTGCTTCGGCTTCTGTCTTGCCACCGATCGCGTCTTTACTGCCCGGCATCCAAATAGTAAGTGCGCAAAGAACCAAAAATAGAGCAATAAGTTTCTTCATATTACACCTCTTTGGTTATTATGTATCAAGAGGTGTCGATTATTTGTGTGAAAAATTGCCGTATTTTTATAACAGCAAGCGCCGAATCACGTTTTTATTCGCGCCAGCTATAAAACAAATTTCCTGGGGATGGCCTCAACGCGCCCTTCCTGTAAGCCAATATTTCCCTCACTCTCTGTTGACACCTTTACAATCCCCGCGCGTCATATTACCATAGCAACAAACGGTGAAAGGGGGATACGCCATGGATGCAGGCGGCAAGAAGACGGGGAAAGCCGGGCGGATGATCCGCGCAGGGCTGCTGTTGCTTGCGCTCGCAGGGCTGCTGGTACTCGGCCGCACGCTGTTCGTTGTATTCGAGGACCCCATGCAGGCGTTTAGATCCCCCCAACCCGCCACTACCGCCGTCATACCTGCGGCAACCGCGACCGCGCCGGCCGTTACGCCGACCGTTACGGCCACGCCGGGCGTTATGCCGACCGTAACGCCCACCGCTACGGCAATCCCCACCCCTGCGCCCACGCCGGCAAATCTTGAGTATATGAACGAGCGCGTGAACATACTGCTTGTGGGGTACGACAGCAGCCCCGAGCGCACGGTGGAAGAGAACGACGTCTACCGCGACGAGAGCAACGATTTCCGGTCCGACGTGCTCATGCTGCTGACGGTCAATTTTCAGGATAAGAGCGTGGACCTTATCTCCGTGCCGCGTGACAGCTACGCGCCCATCTACAACGACAAGGGCAAGCTTTACAGCAAAAACGGCAAATGGAAGATCAACGCCGCGTTCGCCAAGGGCGGCAGCGAGAGCACGCGCGGCTATCAATTCGCCATGCAGACGGTATCCAAGCTGCTCGGCGTTCCCATCGATTACTACGCGGGCGTGGACATGGACGGGCTCAAGGGCGTGGTCAACGCCATGGGCGGGGTATATTATGATGTCGACCTGACCATACGCCTCAACGGCCGTACGCTGCGCCCCGGCTACCAGAAGCTCAACGGGCAGGACGTGCTCGATTATGTGCGCGCGCGCAAGGGCATCAGCACCGACACGGGCCGCAACGACCGCCAGCAGCGCATCCTCTTCGCCATATTCGAGCAGTTGAAAAGCAAGGACCAGCTCAAGAACTTTCCCAAGATATACCGCTCCATCAAAAAATACCTGCACACCAACCTGAATGCGGAACAGGTGGCCGCCATCGCCGCGTTCGGCATGCAGTTGACCATGGACGATATCCGCCGCCACACTCTCGTGGGCGAATACCGCAGCGACACGCCCTATTCCAGCGCGAACTATTACCTCATTGACAACGAAAAGCTTGCCGCGCTCATCAAAGGCATTTACGGCATCGACATCGCGGTGAACCCGCGCTACGACATCCACTACGTGCTCGCGGACATCGCGGCAAGAGCGGCGCGCGCCGATGTATCGGATGCGGAATACCTGCTCGCACGCCCCAAGGTCAAGGCGGCGTTCCCCGCCGACGCCGCCGGCCAATATCCGACCGAAAGCCCAACCTATGCGCTTTTCGAGCAGATCTCCATACTACGCGCGCTGTCCACCCGCGCCGAACATGCCGATCTCGACGTGCCGTTCGACGCGCGCGCCATCCACGCCGCCCAGTCCGTACTCTACGTGCGCATGCGCGCGTTGTGTGAGGCCGCGAATATCTCACAGCGTGACGTGAGCAAATCCCGCCTGCCCGAGGCCGTCTACAGCGCCCTGCCCGAGCGCTCCGCTACGCCCGCGCCTACAGCGACCCCGGCGGCGACCCCGACCGCGTAGGAAAATGGGAATAGTGAGGTCAGGGCGTTTTTCTGCGTCCTTCAGCTTTTCCTATCGGTAATGTTAATTTGTTTCTTACTACATTAGAAATGGGATAGCAGTACTGCTATCCCATTCAAATTCATAACGGTATTATTCGCAAGGGCGAAACAGACACGCCAGTCCGGCGGGTGGCACAACATTGACTACAAAGAATACATCAGCGCGCGTTATTTTCCCGTGAGCAGCACCTGACATGGGAAGCACCGCGCGTTACCTCATCGCTTCCTCTTTTGCATTTGGCTGTATACCAATTTCAGCGGTAACTTTCCAGGTGAAATTCTATTTGTTCGAGCAGTTCCTTTTCCTTTGGATACATCAGGCGTTTGGGCGTACGTTTGAGCATGCCATCCCGAACGCGCCGCAGTTCAAACCTGCTCAGGTAGGGCAGCAGCATCGCGCTCTGATATTCCGCTGCGGCCATATACCATTCGGCCGCCGATTTCTCTTTTTCCGTCTTTGGAACCAGCATGATGGATATCGCCCGCTGCGCATATGCTTGGCATAAGTCGGTATGATCCCGCTTCAATTGCTCCAGCAACCCAGCCAATCGCCCGGCTATATTCTCTACCGCCTGAAGAAACTCCCGATGTACAGGTTCCATCTTCTGCGGATCAGAACTCGCAAACCACCCGCCAAAGAGTCTGGAAAGTATGTTTGGGGAGGGCTGCTGCTCCTGATTTTCCTCCAAATAGACGCGATAGACTTCGCATAGCTGCTCGAGCGTATCTGCCGCGCGTTGTCGAATATGCGTATCATTTCCCATGGCTTATCCCTACAGCTTTTTTAAGTATTCAACCGCCGGCTCCCCTGCGAGAAACGCCGTTTTCATATAAAATCAGCACTCATACGCATGGATGCGATCCACCTTTACCTGCGAAGCGCTGCCTGGTTCAAACTCGGAAGTCAAAAATACCTCCACCAGCTTTTCCATCAATTTGACGCCGGTGGTAAACGCGCCAAAGCACGCGATCTTCACGTCGTTGCTCTTGCGGGCGCGTTCGGCCGAATAAACATCCGCTATGACCGCGGCATAAGCGCCCTTCACCTTGTTTGCCGCAATGCTGACTCCTATGCCCGTACCGCAGATGAGGATGCCCCTGTCGTATTCCTTGTTTACCACCGCTTCCGCAACGCGCACGGCTACATTGGCGTAAATGGGATCATCGCTGCCCAAGTCGGCTACGGAATAGCCGTTTTGGGTAAGCAAGCTGATGATCGCCTGTTTGCTTTCGGCGGCATTGGGATCACACCCGATCGCAATTGTGTGCATTTTATTCACCTTCCTAACATTCACCTGTCCAGCGCCCGCAGCATGCCATCCGCCATTGCCTGCAGAATGATGCAGCAGGAAACCGCGCCGGCGTCCAAGACGCCGCGGGAGCGTTCGCCTAGCCTGGAGGAACGTCCATATTTGGCCACCATTTCCCTGGTGCTTTCCTTGCCCTTTTCCGCCGCAGCCTTCATATCCTCCAACGCCTGGGGGAGCGTTTTCCCCTCCTCAACAGCCGTCCGTATGGCCTGCAAAGCGGGGTACAGGGTATCCACCAGGGTTTTGTCACCCGGGCGCGCATCCACAATCCCATAAAGGCCATCGAGCGCAGCCTGCAGCATTTCCCCGAACAGGGGCAGCGTGATATCCTCCGCGTCTTCGGCCTGATCCGCCATTTCCATAAACACGGTGCCATAAATCGGGCCCATCGAACCGCCGATTTTGTTCATCAGCACAGTGCCTAAGTCAAAGAGCCCGTCCGAAAAGGAAGTCTCCTGATCCCCCAGCTGCTCGCCGTATAGGGTAAACCCTTTGTTCATGTTCATGCCATGATCGCCATCGCCGATCAATCCGTCCACGTCGCCCAGATATTGTTTGTTCTGCTGAATTGCGCGGACCATGGCGAGCAAAATCTCACGCCCATCGCGGTTCTTTATAACATCCATTGCTGTTCTCCCCCACTAAAACTGCTTGAGTCCCACGCTGTTTACCGGCATATCCAATAGTTCTTTGAGTTCGTCGTCCAGCTTCATAACGGTAAGCGTGGCGCCCATCATATCCAGCGAAGTGAAATAATTGCCCACATAGGAGCGGTATATATGGATGCCCTGTGCGCGGAGCAGGCTCGCCACCTCCTGAAACAGTACATACAGTTCCATGACGGGCGTAGCGCCCAGGCCGGAAATCAGCACGGCTACTTCATCGCCCGCCTGATAGGGATAATCCGGCACTACAATATCCACCATTCGCTTGGCCATATCCGCAGCGCTTTCCAGGGGGCATACTTCAATGCCGGGTTCTCCGTGGTGGCCGATGCCTACTTCCATGGTACCGGGCTTAATCTCAAAATTAGGATGTCCTACGGCAGGAAGCGTGCAGGGCGTCAGCCCAATGCCCACGCTGCGCGTGTTGTCGATCGCTTTCTGCGCGGAAGCGATTACCTCATCCAGTAAGGCTCCCTTGGAGGCCTTTGCGCCTCCGCATTTCCACATAAAAATTTCGCCGGCTACGCCGCGGCGCTTTTCCCGCTGATCTTTAGGCGCGGAGGCGACATCGTCGTTCGCAATGACGGTCTTGACAGTGATGTTCTCGCGTTTGGCCATCTTAACGGCCATCTTGACGTTCATGTTGTCGCCGGAATAGTTTCCATACAGGCAGGCGACGCCCGCGCCGCCGTCGGCTGCATGGAATGCCTCTAAAAATGCCACGGCCGTCGGGGAAGAACAGATTTCGCCCACTGCGGCGGCATCGCACATATTTACGCCCACATATCCGATAAACGCCGGCTTATGCCCGGACCCTCCTCCGGTGACCACCCCCACTTTGCCCTGGACGGGAGCGGCCAGCGCCGCCACAACGCCCCTTTGATTGTCTTCGCTGGTTTTTACCCGCTTGACAATATCGCTGTGGCATTCCACAAATCCTTCCAACATTTCATCGACAATGCGGTCTGGATTATTTAAAATCCGCTGCATGCTCCATCCTCCAAACTACAGCTTTATTTGATCGTATATCCGCCGTCCACAAGCAGGTTGTGCCCGGTAATCATTCCGGCAGCCTTGCTGCACAGGAATGCAATGCAGGCGGCAATTTCCTCGGGTTCGGCAAAGCGCTCGGAGGGCATCTCCTTTTTAAAAGCGTCGCCTACCGGGCCGTCCCATGCTTTGTGGCCCAGTTCAGTCAGTACAACAGTCGGAGAAACGGCGTTTACGCGGATGCCGTATTTGCCCCATTCTTTGGCCATCACCTTGGTCATGGCGATGATGCCGCCCTTGCTTGCGCAGTAGGCCACATGTTTGTCAAGCGCGATGACGCCGGCCTGGGACGCCATATTGACAATGCATCCGCCAATCTTGTAGTCGATCATGTATTTGCCTACCGCCTGCGCCATAAAGAAACTGGCGGACAGATTGATGTTGATGGTCTTGTGCCAGTCCTCCGCGCTGGTACTCTCGGCGTTTTCCAGCAGGACAATGCCCGCGCTGTTGAGTAAAATATCAATTTGCCCAAAGGCTTTGACGCCCGCTTTGATGACTTCTTCCGGGTACCCCGGATCGCAGACATTTCCGGGCACGCCGATGCTGTCTCCAAGCGCACTTGCAATTTCATCAACCCTGGGATTCAAGTCGGCAAGGACCAGACGGGCGCCCTTATCATGGAAGAACTTGGCCGTCGCGTAGCCGATCCCCGCAGCGCCCCCGGTAATAACGGCGGTTTTTCCCGCAAGCGAAAAATCCAGATCTACGCCTTCATATTTGAGCATACGAACACCTCCTAAAATCGATTGGAGTTATTGGTTAGGATTAAGAGAAAAGGCGGACGGATTTTTCTATCCGCCTTTTCTACCATTCCGTTTAGCCAATACGCAGTGGCTTAATACTTATTGACATACTCCGCCGCGTTTTCAGGCGTAATCATTTCAAAGGGGATCCAATAGAACTTCTCTACCTGCTCGCCCTTGATGGCCTTTACCGCAGTTTCGATTGCGCCGATCATCTGACCTTCCGCGTTCTGGAAGTCGCTTGCGATCATGTTCCCGTTCTGAATGGCGGCCACGGCGTCCGTAATGCCGTCAATGCCGATGCAGGGGATGTCCATACCCGCAGCCACGATCGCTTCGCGTGCGCCCAGCGCCATCTCGTCGTTTTCCGCGATCACCGCATCGATCTCATCGCCAAATGTGCTGATCCAGGTTTCCATCAGCGTCATGGCTTCCGAGCGGGACCAGTTTGCGGTATTGCGGGCAAGCTCCTTGATATTGGGATAGTTCTTGAGCACATTCTCAATGCCTTCAATGCGCTGGAGCTGTGCGGATTGCCCCATGGGCCCTTCGATGATGACAATGTTGAACGCATCCTTATTCAGGTACTTGATCATGTAGTTCATGATATCTTCGCCCGCGGATACGTCCTGAGAGCCAACATAGGAGGTTAACAGGTCGCTCTGCACCATGGTGTTGACCCCAACCACCGGAATTCCGGCCTTGTTGGCCAGTTCCACGCAGGCTGCGGATGCAACGGCATCGTGCGGGTTGAGAATAATGGCGTCGCAGCCGTCGGCAATCATGGTTTCAACCTGGGAAAGCTGCGTAGCGGTATCATAGTTGCCGTCGTAGGAAAGGAATTCAATTCCGTTTTCCTCGCAGAATTTTTTGCCGGCGTTGTCCATCCGCATGGTGAATTCATTTTGCAGGCTGTAATACGTTGCCCCTATTTTGACTTTGCCGGTATCGGCGGCAGGCGCTTCGGTTGCGGGGGGCTCGGATGCGGGCGCTTCGGTTGCGGGCGCCTCAGGGGCTGCGGGTTCGGAGGGCGTTGCGGCGGGAGCGCACGCACTGAGCGCAAAGACAAGCATCAGGAGCGCCAAAATCATCGTGGACCATTTCATAGGACGTTTCATGTTCTTTCCTCCTTATTATTTTCTCAGCCGCTTTTGCGGCTGAAAGGGTATTCTACTTGGTTAATCCGCGTTCAGGCCGTCCAGCATAACGGCGCCGATGACGACGAAGCCTTTGATGATGAGCTGGTAGTACGCGTTAACGCCGAGCATATCCAATCCATTGGTCAGGCACTGGAGCAGCAGGATGCCGATGATCGTGCCCCACAGGCGTCCGCGGCCCCCGGCGAGGCTGGTGCCGCCGATTACCACCATCGCAATGGCATTGGTCTCATAGCCGTCGCCGGTGGAAGTAACCCCCGAGGTAACGCGGGCGGTAGTAATAATGCCCGCCAAAGCGGCCAGCACGCCGGAAATGACATAAACGGAGCAGATGATGCTTTTCGTATTGATACCGGAAACATGCGCGGCATTCAGGTTTCCGCCAACCGCGAAGAGATACCGCCCATACCGTGTCTTATACAGCAGGATAAAGCAGGTCAAGAGCACGATAAGCATGACCACTATAGGAACGGGAAGCCATTCGCCGATGCTGCCGCCGCCGATAAATTTGAACGCGTCGTTTAAACCGGGAATGGGCTTGGCGTCCGTTAATAGAAAGGTAACGCCTTTGGCAATGCTCATGGTGCCCAGCGTGCCTACGAAAGCGGGCACTTTTAAATAGGAAATGCAAACGCCGTTAAAGGAGCCAAGCACCAGACCCACGCCAATGCCGATCAGTACGGCCACATACCACGGATGTCCCAATGTGGCTTGGGCAAAGTAAGCGGAAAACATACCCGCGCAGCCCATGATTGCGCCTACCGAAAGATCAATGCCGCCGGTCAGCACAACAAACGTCATGCCCACGGCCAGCAGGCCGTTGATGGAGGCGATCCGCAGGATATTCCGTATGTTTCCCAAGCTTAAAAAGTTGGACTTGAGCGAACTCATGATGATAATAAGAAGAATTAACCCGATCAGGGAGCCAAACGTTGAAATGATTTGCCTGCGCGAGGCTTTGCGTTTTCTTTCGACCAGGCCAACAGAAGGATTACTCATTGCCGTCTCTCCTATCATTTGTCACGGTTTTTGACATGTGCTGAAACTGCATCTGGACGATCGCCTCCTGTGAAAATTCATTCCGGCTGATCTCGCCGCTGCATTTGTGGTTGCTTAAAACGATGATTCGGTCGGACATGCCCATTGCCTCGGGCATTTCGGACGAAACCATGATGATGGCGTTCCCCTGGGCGACGTATTCGCACATAATCCTGTAAATTTCAGCTTTTGCGCCTACATCGATGCCGCGGGTCGGCTCGTCGAATATCATGATGTTGGGCGCTGTGATCATCCATTTTGCCAGGACAACCTTCTGCTGGTTGCCGCCCGAAAGCGATTTTACAGGCTGCTGCGGATTTGCTATTTTGATGTTCAATCCGTCCACCTGTTCCTTTACGGCAGCGGTTTCCTTTCTGCCGCGCAACAATCCGGCTTGGGTGAATTCCCGCAGGGAAGACAGCGTAACGTTATGATGGACGCTCATGGGCATCACAAGCCCTTCCCGTTTGCGGTCCTCCGTCACATACGCAAGGCCGTTGGCAATCGCTTCCTGCGGCCGTTTGAAACAGACCTGTTTCCCGTTGAGGAGGATTTCGCCGGAGTCTGCCTGGCTCATTCCGAACAGGGTGTGCATGAGTTCCGTTCGACCCGAGCCTACTAGCCCCACAAAGCCCAGTATTTCGCCCTTATGCAGTGTAAAGCTGATATCCTCGTATTCGTCGGCTCTACTAAGCTTTTTCACCTCCAGCACAGCCTCGCCGACGGGAACTTCCACCTTGGGATACTGCGCCGTCAGCTCGCGGCCAACCATGCTGCGAATCAGGGCGCCGGAATCGACCTCTTTGGACGCCCATGTGTTGACGTAATTCCCATCACGCAAAACGGTGATATCATCCGCGACCCGGAATATTTCATCAAGCTTGTGGGAAATGTAAACAATGCCGGTTCCACGGGCTTTCATATCATCAATCATTCGCAGGAGGCTTTCCACCTCATGATCGGTGATTGCGGAGGTAGGTTCGTCCATGATGACAATGCGCGCATTTTGGGAAATGGCCTTTGCGATCTCCACCATCTGCTGATCCGCTACGCGCAGGCTTTTCATCTTTGCTTTGGGATTGATAGAAATGTTGAGCGCATCGAGCAGTTCCGCGGTCTGCCTGTACATCCGCCTGTAATCGATAAAGCCCATTTTGCAAGGCTCACGGCCCAAATAAATGTTTTCGGCGACGGACATTTCATAGACGGGGGACAGCTCCTGGTGGATCATTGCAATCCCCAATTCCCGCGCCTTTAAAGGGCTTTCGATATCCACGGCCTTGCCTTCAATTTTGATGACGCCCGAATCCGAGCGGTGAATGCCCGCGATAATTTTGACCAACGTGGATTTCCCCGCCCCGTTTTCCCCCATCAACGCGTGAACGGTTCCCGCGCGAAGCGTAAAATTGACAGAGTGCAGCACCTCGACGCCGTAATAACTTTTGCGAATGTCCGCCAATTCGATCAAACTCATGTCTTTCTCTCCTGTTCCTGGTTCCTGCACTTGTTCCATGACGCTAAATCATAAAGAGATTCAACGCGACCGGATGCGCGGGAAGATCCAATAGACGAACCAATTCTTCATCCAAGCTCATAATGGAAAGGGTTGCTCCCATCATATCGAGCGATGTAAAAAAGTTCCCGACAAACGCCTGATGGATGCCGATCCCTTTTTCCAAGAGCACATCGTAGATACGGCTGTACAGGATGTGCAATTCGCTCAGCATCGTATTGCCCAGGCCTGAAATCAGCACGGCGGCCGTATCCCCTTTATCGAGCGGCATATCCTGGAGAATTTCCCGGATCATGATATCCGCCGTATCGTTTGCCGATTTGAGCTTGCAGGTGTCCTTGCTGGACAGCCCATGATGCCCTACGCCGATTTCCATGGTCCCCATTTCAATGAGGTAGTTCGGACGCCCTACCTCGGGAATAATGCAGCTTGCAAGTCCGATGCCGATGCTGCGGATTTGCCTCACCGCTTTTTCTGTAACGGCAACGACCGCGTCAAGATCATAACCGGACGCCGCAGCAGCCCCGCCTATTTTCCAAAGCAGGACCTCTCCCGTCATACCGCGGCGCACGTTCGGGTCATCCGCCGCCACGTCGTCGTTTACGATCACGGTCCGCACGGCGGTTCCTTCCGCCGCGATCCGCGAAACCGCGATCCGGGCGTTGGCAATATCCTTCGGGTAGTTTCCCAGCAGGCAGACGATCCCTTTTCCGGCGTCCGCCGCTTTAAAGGCGGCGTAAAACGCGTCCACCGAGGGAGGCGTAAACGTATCGCCTATGGCGACCGCATCCAGCATGTTTTTCCCGATATATCCCATGAACGCGGGATCGTGCCCCGACCCGCCTCCCGCAACAACGCCCACTTTCCCCGCAACGGGTGCGCCAATATACTTGAGCGTCCGCCTGCATTCGGTATGCGCCACATAGTTGCGGTAGCATTTCACGAATCCAATGATCGACTCATCTACCATTTTTGCTGGATGGTTAAATAGCTTTTGCATAGATCCTCCGGTCCACGTCTTACTTCGCATCGGCGGAAGCGGCCAATTTGTAATACTGGATATACACCGCAATCTCCCTGTCGTTAAACCGCTTGTTCCTCCTGCTGACCAGCACAAACGGCTTCATGCCCTTATAGGTTGTCACATAATGCGCCTTATCCAGAAATGTCGCGTTTCCCTCTGCGGCAGCGCTGATATGGTTGAATAAAACCCCGATATCCAACTCGTGCTGCGTAATCAAATCATCCAAGCGCACATTCATGGACTCTATATCATCCAAACCCAGCTCCGCTTCTTTTTCCGCTACCAAATCCAAAAGCGCCACATAGATTTTGATGAATGTTGTGATGCGCAAATCATTGCTCCGGTTGTATTTCTGGTTAAACCCTGCCGGGTCCCAACCGATACGCTTGCTGATTTCCGCGTTGCTGATGCCGTATTTCCCCGTAATGACATTCAGCCTGTTGTAAATACAGTCAACCAAGTAATCCTTGGTTATTTTCTTTAATGCAAGCTCCTCAAATTCAGTCACAATATCCTCCCTTAAGCGTCCCCCGGCAAGCTCTGATTTTGGAGAAGCGGCAATAAAAGCAGACGGTAGACGCTTCGATTGCAACCCGTTTTTCCCAAGTCGTCAGAGCACCGGCGTGTTGGCAGCAGTGCCGGCAATCCAATTCCGTTTTGCATCGATTCGGTTATTCACGTTGGGGCACTTTGATTGCCTTGCGCGCCTGAAACACCTCATTGTATCCTGATATCCGCATATTTTATCCTCCCCGGCTTTTGAACAGCAGCTTACTCAAGGCAGCTGTTGCTGTCAACCCGAAGAGAACGGAGAAAATTGAGACACGATTTTCCAAAACGCCGGTTTTAGTTTGTTCGGAGTGAGCTTTGCACAAACAAGAAAATGAATATTTCCGGTGTGCTTTCATGGATGGCGAAAAGCGTATATGACTTATATGGATTTCATGCACTTACTCTAACATAGGCGCCATCCATCGGGAATGCGCCTACTATGCTCAATATGAGCTTATTCGCTATTGTTATTTTTCCAGCGCATTTCGGTTGTATCCGAAATAGTCCCACGGGCAACAGAAAACCGCCGGAAAATGCGGTTTTTCGGCGGTTGCTGATTTTAATTTCTATTGTTGCTGGACACTACATGTTTTTCATATCCCGGTATGAACATTTATAATAGTTTCCTCCTGATTGTGAATATGATAGAATGAATTCATTATATTACCTTGCTTCATGCTCTCCTCTTTGAGTTTCTTTGGACTTCTTTACAGGGATACGCAATGCAAAACAAACATGGCCTCTCGCTTCAGTTCGGGTACAAACTGGACTTTAGGCTGTCTCATTGGCATAAGCAGATCATCCGGCTGCTTTCGTATGATCTCCGGGATCTGTCCGCCCATATCATGCAGGAGGCGGAACGAAACCCCTGCCTGGAAATCGACTATGGCGGAACCGACGGCGAGTTTGTGGAAGCGCTTTGCGTCGCGCGGGAGGATTTCCGGGACGAATTGCGCCTTGAACTGGTTCTTATATCGGATGAGCCGCTCAAAAAGGCCGCGGCATTGCTTGTCGACAGGCTGGACGACGATGGATATCTGCGCGAAGAGCTTTCGGAATTGGCGCATGAAACAGGCGTTCCGGAGGCAATACTTGCCCGCGCGCTTGCGTTTCTCCAAACGCTGGAGCCTGCGGGGATTGGGGCGCGTTCCATAAAGGAATGCTTCCTGCTGCAGCTTGCCCGGCATTCCATGCAAAAAAGCGACGCGTGGGCGCTGCTAACAGAAGCATATGTTCCGCTTTCCCGTGGAGACGACCCCGTCATCCTTCGGCTGCCGGGTTGGACAGCGGAGCGGCTCAATAACGCGCGGCTGCAACTTTCCAAATTGCATCCACACCCCGTGGACGGAGGCACCACTGGCCAAACGGTGGTGCCAGACGCACGCATCGTTCCCTGTCCGCGCGGCGGGTTTACGGTAGAATTATTTGAGCACGCGCTTCCCAGAATTTCCGTAAGTCAGTCCTATCTGAAGAGCGTTGCGACGGATACGACGGGCAAACGCTTTGCGCATGAGGGATTGTTTTATGCGCAGCGTTTTTTGTACTGTCTCGAGCGCCGCAACGAAACGCTCAAAAACGCGCTGCAGCTTGCCGTTGACGCCCAAACGGGCTATCTTTCGGGCGGCCATCTCAATTGCCTGCTGATGAAGGATGTGGCGCATTGCCTGGGATTGCATCCGTCCGTTATCACGCGCGCGCTGTCTAATAAATATGTATTGATGAACAACCGGGTGTTTGAGGCAAAATCGCTGTTTACACGACCTTGCGCGCCGGGCGTATGCGCCGATCGAGTACAGGAGCTGCTTATACATTGCATTGCCGCCGAAGACAAACGCGCCCCCTATAGCGATCAAAAGCTTGCCGAACTGCTTTATGCGAGACACGGCGTCGCGCTTTCCAGAAGAACCGTTGCGAAATATCGGGATGAGCTGCATATCGCCGCCTCATCGGGGAGGAAAACGTGACCAGAAAACAGATGATCTATGAGTTCCTGCGCAAAATGAAGAACCAGTACGGCATGGAAGCAGTCTATACCACGGAGGAAATCGCCGACGCCGTAGGCGCGAGCCGTTCAAACGTCAGTTCTGACCTCAACCGTCTCTTTGATGAGGAACTGGTAGAAAAACTTCCAGGCTGGCCGGTAAAATACCGGGCAAGCCTGGCGGTGCTTACCCCCATGCCGGATCAATCGGCCGCGGCGGGCAATGTTGCCGACGCCAACGGCGTATTTGAAAACTTTATAGGCTACAACGGCAGCATGAGCATGGAGATTGAAAAGGCCAAAGCCGCCGTACTCTATCCGCTCAACGGTATCCCCATGCTGATTGAGGGGCAAACGGGCACAGGCAAGACGACGTTTGCCAGGCTCCTATACGAATACGCCAAAAAGGCGGGCAGGCTGAAGGAAAACGCAGCCTTCATTTCCTTCAATTGCGCGGACTATGCGCACAATCCGCAGCTCATCATCGCACAGCTCTTTGGGTACGCACGGGGCGCATTCACCGGCGCGGAAGACGAGCACATCGGCCTTGTCGAGCAGGCGGACCATGGCGTACTGTTTCTGGATGAAGCGCATCGCCTGCCCGGAACGGCACAGGAAATGCTGTTTTCCCTGATGGATTTCGGCCAGTACCGGCGTCTGGGGGAAGCGGACGTCACGCGTATTGCGCACCCGATCCTCATTATGGCCACCACGGAAAATAAAGAGTCGGCGCTGCTTTCCGCCTTTAACCGCCGCGTTCCCATTACCGTCAGGCTGCCCGCGCTATCGGAACGCACCCCGCTTGAGCGGCTGAATCTGATCAAGCAGTTTTTTACGCTGGAAGGGGGTAAGCTCAGGCGGGATCTGAAGGTCGATTCCATCGCCGTCAAGGCGCTCTTAGCCTATCATTGTCCCGGCAACGTGGGGCAGCTGGAAAACGACATCAAGGTCGCCTGCGCCCGCTCCTATGTAAACTGCCTAATGGACGGCAACACGTATATTAACGTCAGCATCCTGCAACTTCCACTCCATGTAAAGGAAGGAATCCGCAAGGTGCGGCACATCTATTCGGATATCAACCTGATCTCCGGAAATCTTGAAATCCACGCCGACGGCGGTGAAAAGCCGGAAAACGCCACGGTACTCAAACGCAGCGACATTTACGATATCCTGGAGGATCGGCATCTTGAGTACGCGAAAAGCAATGTGGACAGGGACTACATTGAGCTCGCGATGATGATGGATGTGGAGGGCTATTTTCAGGATCTGATGCGCAAACGCGCGCAGGGTGAGGAAACCATTGTCGACTATCTTTCCGATCCGGCGCTGGATATGGCAAAACAGGCGGGTATCCTCCTCAAGCGCAGATTGGGTATTGCGCTGAGCGAACAATACCGCATCGCGCTCGCGTTCCATTTCAACGGCGTCATTTCACGGGTGCTTTCGGGCAAGCCGATCGTCTGCCCGATGCTTTCCTATATCCGGCAGGATCACGCGGATGTGTTTGCCACAGCGGAGGAGATTGTAAGAAAACTTCGCGAAGCGTATGCGCCCGAAGTTCCGGATGATGAAGCCGGGCTGTTGGCCAACCTTCTGCTGCGTATCGCAGACGATACTGCCGAGCGGCTGCGCTGCGGCACGCTTGTGATCTGCAAGGGCTTAGGCAGCGCGCGTACCATGGCAAAGGTGGCAAACGGCATCCTCGGCAAGGACTACGTACAGTATCTGGACGTGACGGAAATGGGGACGGAGGACGCCCTAAAATCGGCCATAGAAAAGAAGCTTGCGCAAATGTGCGAATACGGCGGCATTGCGGTCCTTGCCGACTCCGAATGGCTGCGCGCAATCTGCCGGTCCTTTGAAAGCCCGTCACTTACTGTAATGGATGATATCGATACCTCTTTGGTCATAGAAGCGGCGCTTCTCGCGGTAGAGCATCACGCCACCGCACAGCAGATCCGCGTACATCTTAAGCAGTTCGCTCCCGACGGCCATGTGCCGCATGCGGAGGAAGCGCAGGCGCTTCCTCCCAAAGAAAAGTATACGATTGTGACCGCCTGCATCTCGGGTTGCGGCGCCGCGGTCAAGCTGAAGAACATGATTGAAAAGAAATTCAACCTGCCCGAGGATATTGATATTATTACAATGGATATCGCATCGGTAAGCTCCCTCAAAGACCGCCTTGCTGAGCTTTCCTCTGTGCGCGATATTATTTGCGTGATCGGTATGGACGTGGGGCTGGACATGGGATATCCTTTTATTTCAGCGGAGGAGTTCGTCCTGGGCAGCGGCATCGATCGCATCACGGACATTCTGCGCACATATCACGTCAACAAGCGCGTCGAGGAACCCTGGGAAAGCAGGCAGGCAAGCGCGCTTGAAGAGATGTTCTTTTCCGGAAAGCATATGCGCGGCTACCTGTTCTATCTGGACGGAGAAAAGATCATGCCATATCTGAACGATTGTGTAGACCGCCTGGAAGCCACGCGCAATAAGCTTGGGCCTGCCAAGCGGCTGATGCTGTTTATTCATTTGTGTTCCATGGTGGAACGGCTGATATTTGAAAGCCGCTGCGATACGCCCGCACAGCACGCCGCGGAAGATATGCAAAAAGCAATGGAGCCGCTTGAAAGCGTGTTCCATATCATCATACCGGATGAGGAATATGATATGCTGGAGCAGATCATGTCTCTGGTGCTCAACAAATAAAAAACGGGTAAAGCCCCGTTTCTGCTTCTCAAAAGTCGTCGACATATATTCCTTAAGGCATCGCCCCCGCGCCCCCTAAGGACGACATTCCTAAGGAAGGGTGTGTTGGGGAAACGTAGTTTCCCCAACACACTTATCGTCGGCGCTCTATAGCGCCGATACCTTAAAACCCTCAAGTGGTATTGGCACTTTGAAACGAGGCGTCATCCCCGTTTATCTTTATCCGAACACGTCTTTATTTTTGCACAATGAATTTCGGTTTTCCCATGATGGTGCCGACATCCGGCGCGGAATTGCTGGCCATGGCAAGAAACACCGGCGCCGCGCTGAAAAACACGATGCCCAGCTGTTCAATCGCCTGTGCGTTTTCCTGTTCCGGCTTCTTGGATACCTGCGCTACAAGATAGCGCGCAAGTCCGATCAATTCGGCCTGACGTTTTCTTTCATCCTTATCCGCAATGTTGGGACAAATTTGAAGAAAGCGTTCATATCTGCTTTTGAAATACGCGGCATATTCGGCCCGGTTTTCCTGATACTCTCTATCGAAGAGTTTCTCATAGAAGCTGTCAACCACCGCATCCGAGACCTGCCGCCGGATTTGCTCGGAGATCTGCTTTCTTGCATTCCATGCCCGGAGCGCAATAGACAGCAGGATAGCCGAGAGCTCCATAGAGTACCTTAGCACCCCTTCTTCTTTGAGTTCCAGTTCCCGGTCGGTCAACCCGGGATCGAGCGCCCGGGAATAATACTCCAGAATAAGCGCGCGCCATGTCTGTATAAATTCATCAAACGTGAGCTGAAGCTTGGGCCTGATTTCTCGGAACGCCATAAACACCGCCTCCTATTCAAGATTGGCATGCCTGTCTTTGATATCCGCCTCGCTCCAGCCCTTTTTTCCCATAATTTCGAGCGTGAGTATATCGCACAGCAGGTACAATTGTTGCTCAAAGAGCGTGGACATCGGCTGTCTGGACGCAAATTCGCCGCTTTGCGCGAACTTGGTCCGCCCCGGGAGCAAGACGCAAAAATCCGCAAGCATCGCACAGGTGCTTGTCTTGGTGCACCCCACATAGGCGATGGCTGCCCCTTTCTGCTTTGCAATCCGTGCAATCGAAACGGGAAATACGCTTTCTCCGGAGGACGACGCGACAATCAGCAGGTCCCCCTTGCCGATTGGGCGCTCGGTTTCACTGCCCACATAATCGATATCAATGGAGAGGTGCACCATCCGTTTGACCCACGCCTTCATGGAAATCAGCACCCTGCCCACGCCCACGCACAATACGCGCCTGGGCATTATCAGTTCTTCCAAAAAACGATCAAGCTGGGCGTTGTCTATCCGGCGCAGGGATTGCGCGAGTTCATCGAGTATGAGCTCCGTATATTGCGCTAGCATTTGAGGTCCCCGCTGTACATCGCCTTGCAGATCGTCACGCTGCGTTCGTAGATATCGGCGCAAAGCTGCGGTAGGTCCTCCAGGCAGCAGCGGTGGGTAATGAGGTCCTCCACCTGCATCCTCCCGGCATCCAGCATTTCCACGGTATATTTCCACTCGTTGATGGGCGTTGCGGCATAATGGGAATTCCAAACGCCCTGCAGCGTGAGCTCCTTACGGAGGATATCGCTGTGCTGTTGGAGCTTGATGGCGGTATCCGCGTGCGGGTTGCCCAAAAGAGTGACCATACCGAATGTCCTGGCGCAGTCGATCGCCTGCCCTACCGCTACCCCGGTCCCCTCTATGACGACATCGGCAAGATTGCCGCCGTTTATCCTGCGCAGTTCCGCCACAACATCCTGTGTTTTGCCGTTGACAACGGTTTCGCCGCGTTCCCGCGCAAACGCCACCTTTTCTTCCACCACATCCACAAGCAGCACCATGCCCGCCCCAAACAGCCTTGCCCAGCGGGCAGCCATAATGCCGATGGGACCTGCGCCCAGTATGACAAGTGAATAACCGGCGCGCAACCCGCTCTTTCGCACCGCATGCTGTGCAACGGTACAGGGCTCCACCATGGCCAGCGCATCCATGCTGGTTTCAGGGTTAAACGACTCTACAAAATGCCACTTGGAAGGAACAAGGCAGTATTCGGCAAATCCGCCGTCGCTTCTTGACCCCAGATAATCATAGTTCAGGCACATCGCGTAGTTCGCGGAAAGGCAGGGACCGCATTTCCGGCAGGGAATGCAGGGAAATATCGCGCCCTTTTTTCCCACCAGCGCCGGGTCTGCCTGATCCCCTACGGCTACGATACGGCCGCCAAACTCATGCCCAAGCGCGAGCGGGTATTTCTGCCTGCTGGTACCCAGTGTGAATATGCGTGGGATATCGGAACCGCAAATGCCGCAGGAGCCGACCTGCAGCAACAGCTGCTCCCCAACCGGGCCGGGCACCGGCACATCATCCACACGGAAATCGCCAATGGCGTGCAATCTTGCAGCTTTCATGAAGTACCTCTTATTTTAGAATGGTCGCTACATTGACGGTTTTCGCCGCAGGGATGATCTGTATTTCAAGCGTTACGCCGTTTTTCATGATTTCACGGAAAATCTCATTTTCTTCGGGCGTAGACGAAATATTCTGAAACAACTTTTTGCGGCCGGCGCTCATACCCATGCCGCCGATGTTGATCTTTTCAAATTTGATGCCCGCGTCCATCAGGCGCTTGAGCGTGAGGGGCACTTTTACAATGACCATCGTGGGTTTTAGTAGCCCTCTGCGCATCATTTCGGCGGCTTCTTCCACGCTCCGTATCTCAATCGTAATGTCGCTGGGAACGAGCATTTTGAACATTTGCTGCATAAAATCGTCCCTGGACGCCTGATCGTCTATGACAAGGATATGCGATACGCTCGAATACGCCCTGAGCCACGCGGCAACAACCTGCCCATGTATAAGGCGGTCATCAATCCTGGTAAAAAGCAGATTTTCCATCATCCGTTCCTCCCTTAAGCGATTTTATCGTCCGAACTCGGCAATCCCGTCCCTGCCGGAAGCCACGAGCCCGTCCACCAGCTCCTGAATCCCCATTTCCGGCTGGCGCTCCGTCAGAAGGTACACCAGCATCGGCAAATTCACGCCCGTTACAATACGGATGTTTTTCATTTCATGAGCGAGTTTGAATATGATATTATTCGGCGTTCCGCCATACAGGTCCACGAGTGCTACGACGCCGTCTCCGGTATCCACGTTTTCCAGACAGATGCGCATGTATTCTTCAAACTGCTCCGGTGTATCGTTCGGAAATATGCCTGCAGCCACAACCTGCTTCGCGTCCCCCACCAGCATTCCCGCGCTTTTTACCAGGGAATCCGCAAGGTCGCCATGACTTAATATGATTGCTCCTACCATACCTTATTTCTCCAGCTCCCATTTATTCCACACTGTTTTGAATCAGCGTGGTATATTCTTGATATCGTTCACAGAACCCATCTATGCCCTTTATCAGCGAAGAGGTGCCAACCACAAGGCCGTTTGCTCCGGCTGCCGCCATCTTCGGCGCATTTTCAAAAGTCGTATTTCCGTCAACAAAGAGTTCCACCCGTGTCATGCCGCAGGCCCTGAGCCTTGCAATGATACGCCTGATTTTGTCCAGCGCATCCGGCACCATCATTTGCCCGGCAAAGCCCGGATTCACCGTCATCAGCAGCACATAATCCAGCACGCTCTTGTACTCTCCCAAAAGCGAAACCGGCGTACCGGGATTTAACACAACGCCCGCTTTGAGGCCCCTTGCCTGTATCTCCTGCAGCAAACGGTAAGGGTGCGCTGAGGTCTCTGGATGGAAACAGACCCTGTCGCCGGGAGCAGGCATGAAATAATCCAGAAACCGCTCCGGCTCCGTGCACATCAGGTGAATATCCACGGGAATGTTGGTGATCTCCTTGATGTTTCTATAAAAGACGGTGCCCAGCATGATGTTTTTTACATAATGTCCGTCCATGACATCAAAGTGGATGGAATCGAGCCCCGCCTCCTCAAATGCGCGTACATACGGGACAACATCCCAAAGCTTGCAACACATGATGGAGGGGGAAATTTTGATAGGTTTCTTCATGCCGTAAGACTCCTCTCAGCCTGTGCCGCAGCGCGGAGAAATTTTCTCCGCGCCGCGTTTTTCGTTCAACAGGCTTATGCAGCCAGAATACCAAGGAGCGAGCACACGATGCCGACAGCAAAAATTAGGAGAATGATCGTGAGCGGCTTTACGCGCTTCTTGAGCAGCGCCCATACGCCCAGCGTAATACCAAGGGGCAGTATGCCCGGAAGCAGCGCGTCAAGCACCCCTGTCTGCAAATTGAGCGTGACCTGCCCAAGCGCGTTGCTGAATACCCACTCCACCGGAATATGGACGGAAACACGGCTGACCGCCATATTGCCCACCACCATCAAGCCAATGATACTGAACACTTCGATCAGCCTGTTCATCTGGCCGCCCTTGAGCATATCCAGTATCGCGTCGCGGCCTTTTCGGTAGCCGAGCATATACATGTTGTACCCTAACACCAGCATGATGACCTTGTAGCCTACCTCAAAGAGGATGGGTCCAAAGAAATTGCCGGCAAGGGCAAGCTGTATGCAGATACCCGCAAGCACGGGATATACGATGGACTGGGAAACCACATCGCCGATGCCGGCCAGCGGCCCCATCAGCGCAAGACGGACAGAGTTGATATCCTCCGCGGAAATGTCTTCCCCGTTGGCGCGTTTCTCTTCCATCGCCGCCGTAATGCCATGTATGACGGTACCCATAAAGGACGGCTCCGTATTGAAGAACACCATATACTTGGAGATTTCCTCCGCATACTGATCCTCATTGTAAAGCCGTTTGATAATGGGCTGAATGGAGTTCGCGTTGCCCAGCGCCTGCAGGCGCTCATAGTTGTAGCACGTCTCGCTGGAATAGCCAAGGAGCCAATGCTTGACCAGATCGGATTTTCTTAAAGTTTTTTCCGCCATGGCTTACGCATCTCCTTTCGTTTCTTGCTGTTTCTTGCCGAACATGTAGAACAATACCCCAATGATTGCCGCGATGACCGCAATCGCCATCGTATCCAGCTTCATGTACTCCGTCAGGAAGAATCCCGCAAAGAAGAACGGAATCAGTTTCGGCTTTCCGAGATAATTGAGCAGCATGCCGATACCAAGCGCCGGCATCAGGGCGCCGACTACGCCGAACGCGGAAATGATTGCCTGCGGGAAGGTCTGCAGCCAGGCGCCGAAGCCCTGCCCGTACATCACCACCAGGAATGCGGGGATACCGTTGAGTATGAGCGATACAAAGAAAGAAGGTACATAGTTCATGACCCGGATCATTTTCAGGTTTCCCTGCGCGGCGTATTTATCCGCGATGTGCACCCAAATGGCATTGATGGACATGTAGGCGTTCCAGGAAAGGATTGCGACCGAACCGAGTATGACGCCAACCGTAGTGGCCGTGTAGATGTCAAGCCCGGAGACCAGCGCCAGCGCCGTGCCGACCGGCCCCGCAAACATCGGGTTGCCGGGCATGGAACCTCCGGCGGTGATGAAGCCGACATACGGCAGGTTGATGGCTGCCGCGATCATCATACCTTCGAGCGGCTTTCCCATTACAAGGCCTACCAGGAAGCCGGACCACAGCGGATACAACCAGGTTCTTGTGATGGAGTGGCTGAACCACCACGTGCTGCACGTTGCGATTAGTGCGACGAGGATTGCGCTAAATACCAATTTGTCTCACTCCTTTTACTGTTTTTTTGAAAGAGAACCATTTGAACGATATGCTTCAAAACATCCCCCCCTTTTATTTGCCTTCCTCCTGTCTGACCCGTCCTAGGCTGCATCTCCTGCTATGGAAAATGATTGGCGGGCAGTACGGATCTTGGCAGATGTTTTCTTTTCGCCGGAATGCTTTTCGGCAACGGTCCGCGGCCGCGGCTGATACAAAGCATCAAGGCCCGTTTGCAACCGGACCCGGCGAAATCGAAACTTATTCTTCCAGGGAATCGATCAGCGACGTAATTTGTTCAAGCGCAAGCGTTTCATCTTCGCCGTCTGCCGTGATGGTGACGGTTTCCCCAATTTTAATGCAACAGCGCAGCACGCTCAGCATGCTTTTCGCGTCACAACTCCGGTCGCCCGCCTCTATTTGGATTTTACTTTTGAACGTCTTGCTTAAACTTACCAGCTGCGAGGCGGGCCGCGCATGAAAGCCTGCCGGATTTTTTACGGTAACGCCTCTCTGTACCACTTGATTTTCCCTCCGCATCGATTTTGCAATGGAAACTCTAATATAAAGATGGTAGTATCCCATAAAGCGCATGGAAGTCCGGAGCAGTAGATCGATCGGCCTTAGCGTTCTGCTATGCAGCCTTTTACGGCTGTCTCTGTGTTCACGGCTGCAATCGCCCGCCGAAGTACATGGAAGTGTATTTCCCCTCTACATGTTATATTGCAATTTTGGTGCCAAAACACTTTTTGACAGAGATTTTAACTTAATATCCCGTATTCTCTTGCCACAGTACCTACTGCAAAATCGCAACAGCGGCCCTAAAGCCGCTGTTGCGATTAATTAAAACGCCTGTTCATAGTAAGTTCACTGAATATTAACACAATTTGGACACCCAAAGAGCCGATTTGGGCAGCGCCGCCATTGACCGCTTATTTTACAAAGGATATCATAAAATATATTTATGTCGAAATAAATCGGTTTTCATGAGGCAACATATGCGCAAAAACAGATACATTGCAGTTCTATGCCTTGCGCTGCTGCTTGTGGGCGCGGCCATGCCCACGCGGGCGGCGGTGTTCTCCGCGGATGTGCGCGTACTGCTTTCACTTGGGAAGCAGCAGGCCGTCTCGTTCACGCCCGTAGGCGACTTCACCTTAAAAGAGGCGCCCGACCTTGCCGTTGGCAATGACGAACTGCAGGTTTCGGCCATAGGCGCGCGCGTTTCCATTACGGTTGGCGGCAAAACCGTCACCGCCGCCTCTATTACGCTTTTAAGCGGCGGCTATGGCGAACGGACGGACTATATCCGCCTGAAAAATTCCGAGTACGGCACCTGTACCTACCTTGGCAATATGACGTTCGACGTATATGAGGGTGCGGTGCGCGCCATCAATACGCTGCCGACCGAGCAATACCTGTACGGCGTTGTGCCGCATGAAATGAGCAATCTTTTCCCCATCGACGCGTTGAAAGCGCAGGCGGTCTGCGCGCGCGGTTACGCGGCGGCAAGATGTTCCAGGTACTTAAGCCGCGCGTATGATTTATTGGATACCTCGCAGGATCAGGTATACCGGGGCTACGCCAGCAAAAACACACGGGCCATAGCAGCGGTGGACGCAACAAGCGGCCAGGTGCTCACCTATGACGGAGAAATGATAGAGGCGTATTATTCCGCCTCGAACGGCGGACAGACGGAAAAAACCGGCAACGTATGGGAAAACGATCTCCCCTATTACGTCCATGCGGACGATCCGTTCGACCTTCTCAACACATCAAGCATAGAGGAAAAATCCTTTATCCCACAAACATATACCCAGGAAACCCTGCGGCTCATGGACCCTTTTGTGCTGCTTGCGCTGGAACGCGCTGCATACGAAGCGGCGGGGCGGGACGTATCCCTGCTTGCCACGGTGGCGGTCACGCCCAAAACCCCCAGCCATGATCAGCCAAGCCGGAGCTATACCGAGGCGGATGTGACGCTTACGGTCGGCTATGACGAGGACGGGCAGCAGAAAACCGGCCAGCTCACCGTGACCCTTGCCCTTGAGGAATTGAAATTTGGCAGCTTTACAGACACCTTGGGCCGTATCGGGGCAAAGAAGACGCGCCTTCGGATGCGCGGGGCGGAGCGGGGCGTATACCGCTCCGGCGGCAAGGAGTATGCAGGATGGTATCTGACCGAGCGGCGCTACGGCCACGGCGTGGGTCTTTCGCAGCGCGGGGCGCAGGAGCGGGCGCGGGCAGGCCAGCCGTATACCGACATCCTTTCGTTTTACTATCGGGACACTACGCTCATTACCGTGGGCACGTATGAGAGCGCGCCGAATATCAGCAGCGATGCCTACAAGGTAAATGAATGGGGTGTGAGCGGAATTTCTGTCGGAACATCGGCGGAAGCGCTGCTTGGAAAGCTCTCATCGGATGGGAAGCTCAGCGTGGTCAATGTAAAAGGCGCAAAAGCGACAGGGAGCGTGTGCACAGGGTATTTCGTGCGCGTTACGTATGACGGGGATAAGGCGTTTTTCGATTTGCCCATCGTATTATTCGGCGATCTTGACGGCGACGGCAAAATAGCCGAAAGCGATGTTTCCGCCCTGCAAAGCCACCTGCTGCGCGAAACGCTGCTTACCGGCGCGCGCCTTCGCGCGGCGGATGTCAACCATGACGGCGCGGCGGACGTCTCAGATCTCCTCCTGCTTATCCGATATGTCAACGGCGACGCGAAATTATCGCAAGGGAGCGAAGCAAGATGAAAAGAGTGATAAAAAATAAAAAAGCCGCTGCGCTGACGCTGGCGCTATTGCTTTTGCTGCTGCCCTCGATGGCATCCGCATCCACAACGGTCAGCGCGCAGACGGATACCTCCAGCATACAGGCGGGCGATACCGTGGAGGTTGTCATCACCGTGAACGGCAAGGGCATGGCGATCGCGGAGGGTGTTTTCAGTTATAATCCCGCCGTGCTGACCTATGCCGAAAGCGAGGGAGGCGCGTCCGACGGATTTTTGAACATGGTCTCCGCCCAAAAGGGCGGTGCGGACACCCTGACCGCCCGCATACGCTTTACGGCGGCGGGCGCGGGCAGCACGCAAATAGAAGCTTCCATCGAAAAGATATTGGGCTATGACGGCGCGGAACAGGCGGGCGCAAAAGCAAGCGTATCCGTTTCGGTATCCGCCCCCGCCCCGACGCCTGCGCCTACGCCGCTCAACTATGCCGCGGAGGGCGTCCTGGCGCAGAATGTAAAGAATGCTTCCGAAAGCATGTATATCTGGCGTTCGCTTGAGAACGTGACGATACCCTCAGGCTATTCTATAACCACGTTAAATTACCATGGGGAAACGGTGGCTGCGGCCAAAGTAGAAGACAGCGACGCGCCAACGCTACTATACCTTTCAAATGCCGCAGGCAACTTAGGCGGCTACTATATTTTTGACGCGGCAGCGGACGCCCTGTACCCCTATCAAACGGTATCCTCCGTGTCCAAATCCTATATCCTGCTTGAGCCGGACGGCAGTGTGACCCTGCCGGAGGGATTCTCGGAAACGACGCTGACGATCGGCGAAAAGGAATATACGGCTTGGAAATCCCAGGATGCGCAGGGCGAAATTTACCTGCTGTATGCGCGCAACCCCGACGGTGAGACCGGCTATTATGTATACAACGCCGAGGATGAATCTCTTCAGCGCTACGTCGTACTGCCTGCGCGCCCCATAAAGCCTTCGTTGCCTCCCGAAACGCAAGTAACCCCCGCGCCGGAACAGGTTGAGTCCTCCCCCATACCGGAACAGGCCAACGAAATTATTCTTAGCAAGACTGTATTCTACCTGCTATGCGGCGGCGGGGCGCTGCTGCTGTTCGCAGTCGTGGGACTGCTCATTGCCCGTTCCGCAGAAATGAAACGCCGCAGGGCCGTACGGGAACGTGTCCATAATTCGGAAGTAGGACAATAACCTTCCTGTAGTTTGAAGAGGAACCGAACTGCCTGACATGATAGCATGCTAAACTCTATGCGCGATGACATCTTTTCCAACTGAAACTCTATTTGTTCAGACAGTTTCTTCTGCATGGGATACATCAGACGGGAATGCTCCTGCTATGCTCAATATGAGCTTATTCGCTATATTATTTTCCTGGCGCATGTCCGCATAGGCACCTGGATACATTCTATTGTAGTCAAGTAGTACTATGGGTAATAAAATGCCGCTGAAAGCTTTGTTTTCAGCGGCTTTATATCACGGCCTTAAAGCGCCGGTGTGCGCCCGGCCTTAAGAATTCGCATCAGGCGCTCCGCGGTGTTTACAAGGAGCTCCGGCGCGCCATCGATTGCTTCCTGAAGCGGCATCGGCCTGTCTATGATGCTAATGATGGCGTCGATGCCATGTCCGTAAACAGCCTCGGCCCCCTGCCCAATACTTCCAACCACCGCGATTACAGGCACATTTGCCGCCGCCTTTGCGCGCTTTGCTACGCCTACAGGCAACTTGCCAAACGCGGATTGAAAATCGATACGGCCCTCACCGGTAATCACAAGATCGGCGTCGAGCACATGCCGTTCAAATTCTACCGCATCCAGCACCGTATCCACGCCGCTCTTGAGGGTCGCGCCGCAAAAAGCAAGCAATCCCGCACCCAAACCGCCCGCGGCGCCCGCGCCGGGAACCAGCGCAACGTCTTTTTTGAGCTGCTCCTGCAATATACGCGCATAATGGCGCATATTGCCATCGAGCGCCGCAACATCCTGCGCATCGCAGCCTTTTTGCGGGCCATATACGGCGGCACATCCGCTTTCCCCATACAGGGGGTTGGATACATCCGTCGCTACGGTAATTTCGCAGGCGGCAATCCTCGGGTCCATTTGGGAAACATCTATGCTTGCAAGCCTTTTTAGTTCGCCGCCGCCACGGCCCAGCTCGCGACCGTCCACATCGAGCAAACGCACGCCGAGCGCCTGTGCCATGCCTGCCCCGCCGTCCGTGGTAGCGGAACCGCCAATGCCCATGACAATCTGTTTGCAGCCGGCGTCAAGCGCATGCCGCATCAGTTCGCCCGTGCCGTAGGTCGTGGCTTCCCGCGGGCGTAGTTCACCCGCCGGTACCAGCGCAAGGCCGGACGCCGCCGCCATTTCGATGATGGCCAAATCGCCCGCAATACCGAGAAACGCCTCTGCAGGGTTGCCGTTTGGCCCGGTCACAGTCCTTTTGATGAGTTCTCCGCCGATCGCCGCAACGATCGCGGCGCAGGTGCCTTCCCCGCCATCCGCTACCGGAAGCAGGTCCACCCGAATCTCAGGAGCAACGCGGAGAATGCCCTCCCGCAGGCTTTTTGCCACATCCTGCGCACTTAAACTGCCCTTAAAAGAATCCGGGGCAACAAGTATCTTCATTCGTTGATCCTCCGTTATGCCGCTATGCGTTTACCACGTTGACAGGCGACCCATCCCGGAACGCGGCAAGGTTGGAAACGGCAATCTCCATCAGCCGCTTCCGGCTCTCCTTCGGCGCCCAGCTGATATGCGGGGTGATGATGCAGTTCTTTGCCGTAAGCAGGGGGTTATCGCTGCGGATGGGCTCTGACGAAACCACATCCAGTCCCGCGGCATACACCTTCCCCGCATTGAGCGCCGCGGCCAGATCCGCCTCCACAATCAGCGGACCGCGGCTGTTGTTGAGAATGATCACGCCATCTTTCATTTTTGCGATGCTTTCCTTATTAATAATCCCTTCCGTCTCCGGCAAAAGCGGGCAATGGAGCGCAATCACATCGGAACTCGCAAGCAGCTCTTCAAGCGCAACGTATTTGCAGGTGTCACTTTCAAGCTCGGGGTTTTTGTAGGCGTCAAACGCCAGCACCCGCATGCCGAGCGCCTGCGCAATGCGCCCGGTTGCCTGTCCAATACGGCCGAACCCGACGATGCCCATGGTCTTGCCATCGAGTTCAATCAGCGGATAATCCCAAAAGCACCAGTCTGCGTTCGATGTCCAGCGCCCATCCGCAATGACCGCCTTGCTGTGGTGGCCGATGTGGTGGCAAATTTCAAGCAGCAGGCCGATGGCAAACTGTCCTACAGCCGCAGTACCATACGTTGGAATGTTTGTTACCACAATTCCTTTTTCCTTTGCGGCCGCTACGTCAACAATATTGTAGCCTGTTGCCAGTACGCCAATGAATTTGATGTTCGGGCATGCATCCATCGCCATGCGCGTAATGGGCGTTTTGTTGGTATATACAATATCCGCATCTCCGATGCGCGCAGGCACCTCCTGTTCGGGCGTCCTGTCATAGACCCGCAGCTCCCCCAACGCCTCCAACCCTGCCCAGCTAAGATCCCCGGGGTTGAGCGTATAGCCATCCAATACCACGATTTTCATCTCATCCACCTCCCCAATGTAATACCAATTCCAGACAGGAACGCAGTCCCGTTTGGAATCAGTAAAAGGCAGTATCTTTTTCCATTATTGCGTGACGCTTTGTCTAAATCAACCAAAATATGCGCCGCCGTTGATATCGAGCATCATGCCCGTTACAAACGCGGCCTCATCGGACGCCAGGTAGCATACCGCGCCGGCGATCTCCTCGCGCTTGCCGACACGGCCAAGCAGAATGTGCGTGACCTGGCTTGCAATCCGCTCCTCTGTATATCCTTCGAGCATTTCCGTCTCCGTCGTCGCCGGGCAAACCGCGTTTACGGTGATCTGATGCTTTGCAAGGTGCCTTGCCATGCCTCTGGTGATGGCGACCACGCCGCCCTTTGCCGCGGCATAGCTCATGGAGCCTTCAAAGCCGCCGTTTCTTCCCGTCACGGAAGCAATGTTGATAATACGGCCCGCACTGCTCTTTTTTAAATACGGCAGCGCATACTGGCTCACAAAAAAGGTGCCCGACAGATCGATATCCAAGACGCGGTTCCATTCGCCGTCCCGCTGCATCTCTTCGATGCTGGAGGTTCCTAAGATGCCCGCACTGTTTACAACAATGTCGATACCGCCAAAAGCTTCCACAGCCGTTTGTATGGCCGCGCCGATGCTGTCGTTGCTGGCCACATTCATGACCGCGCCGATCGCTTCTCCGCCGTTTTCCCTGATGCTATGGACAACGGCATCGATCTTTTCCTGATTGATGTCCGTCACAACGACTTTCGCGCCCATCTCCGCCATCTTTTCAGCGGACGTTTTCCCAATCCCCTGGGCGGCGCCCGTGATGAGCGCTATTTTTCCAGCTAAAGAAAACATTTGCCTTCCTTTCATCGCTACCGTGCTTCGTAGGAGAACTCCGCAATCGGATTCCAGCCGCACTCAATAAACTGCGTGGTGGTTCTGTTGGTGGAGCCAAAGGTGATGAATTCTTCGGGCTTCATGCCGTCCGGCTCATAGGCCTTGCGGAACTCGGGCATTTTCATCAGCCGGTCGATCACGGCAGGCTCTACCGGCACATCGATGCGCTCTTCAAACACATCGACATCCGCAAGCATCTTTGCAATTTTGGGCGCGATGGACATGATCATGTTTGCGCCCGCCAGATCCACAATATGGTTTGCGCCGCGGCAGCCCGCAGGCATCAGGAAGGCGTCATATCCGCGTTCGTTGAATATCTGATACGCGCGCTTGATGCAGGCCGTACCGGCCTGCACGATGCAATCCTCCCCGACCTCAGGGCAGGAATCGTGCGCCACATCCCTCAGATAATCGTCCAGCCGCCCAACCATCAGCACGGCAATGCCCAGGCCCGGCTTCACGCCGTTGCGCTCCGCGCGCGCCTTGCCCCTTGCCCTTGCCTCGCCCACGGCGAGCACCTGCGGCACCGTAAAGCTGACGGTAGCCGCTACATTTAGTCCCAAGGCTGTGCATTCTTCATATGCTTCAATGCCCGCGCGGGTAGCAGGCAGCTTCACAACGATGTTTTTCGCCCAGGACGCCAACGTTTTCGCCTGTTCAATCATATAGGCCGCGTCCCCGGTATAATTGGGATTGGTCTGCGCGCAAACATATCCCTTGCCTACAAGCCCCTGTTCGAAAACCGGCCTTACCTCTTCCGCATAAAACCCAGTCACGCATTGGGCCAAAGCAAGCACCTTCTCTGTCCCCTTTAACCCCACAGGCAGCGAAGCAAGGCGCTCCTTCCAGAACGCGGTATCGTTGCGCAGCGTGGAATTGATCAGAAACGGGTTTGTCGTCATGCCGGCAGCGCCGTTATGAAACCCTTCAAGCTGCTCGGAACGGACAGCGGAATCATGCCAATAGATGGACTGTGTTTGGGAAGAAAGCCATTGTAAATATCTATTTTCCTGCATCGTGTTACTCCTTGAACTGCTTTCTTTCGAGCAGCGCCGCGCATTCCATGCTCTTTAGATACTCCATCGATCGTTCGGCGCACGCTTCCTGGGTGGGATAGGGCTGGCATTCGACCGTGACATACCCCTTGTAACCAATATCCAATAGCGCATGGTAGTAGGCCTTAAAATCGATGGCGCCTGCCCCCGGGTATCCCCGGTTGGAGTCCGAGAAATGCACATAGCCGAGCACATCCGCATACCTTCTGAGCACATCGGTGGGATTTTTATCCTCAATATGCATCGAGTGGGTATCGGCATGCAGCTTGAGGTGGGACAGCCCCAGGCTCCGGATATAATCGCCAACCTCAGTAACCGTGCACAAATAGTTGGACACGTATTGGTGGATATTCTCCACCAGCAGGCCGCCGCCAACGGACTGGGCGTGGGCATTGAGTTCGCGCAGGCAATCGGCGAGCCTATTTAAATATTCCTCCCGGTAAGAAGCGTCGGGGATATTGCCGCGCATGGTGCCGACCACCACAGGGCAATTTAGTTGCGCGCCCAGGTCAAGGTGCTCCTTGAGCCTGTCAACGGCGGCCTGCCGTATGGCGGGGCTGCCCGAGGTAACGCAAAGCTTGTTGAAGATATACTCAAGCCCCGTGCAGATCCCGCAATACTTTAGGCCATTGTCCGCAGCCGCGGCCTTCAGCTCCAAGGCATCCTGCTCCTTCGGGTCATGGATATAAAGCTCCATCGCATCATAGCCGGCCATCCGGGAGGCATTTGCCACCTCCCGGATGGTTCCCCGGAAGACAGCAGGCATGCGCTCAGGCAATTGTTCAAGCGCACACTGTATCCCATATTGAAACAACATGATTTTCCCTTCTCCTTCCCCATGTGCCGGGAACGAAAACGTCCCGTTCATCATGGAAACACGAGCGGCATACCTGCGTCAGCAGCCCAGGTATGCGTTTTTCACTTCCTCATTCTCCAGAAGCCTTTCGCACGTATCGGACATGACGATCTCGCCGGTCTGCATGACGTATCCCCTGTGCGCCGTGGAGAGTGCGATTTTGGAGTTCTGTTCCACAAACAGCACTGTGGTGCCCTCGCGGTTGATATCATTGACCGCCACAAAAATTTCCTTGACGATCAACGGCGCCAACCCCAGGGAGGGCTCATCCAGAAGCAGAAGCTTCGGCCTGCCCAGCAGCGCCCTGCCGATTGCAAGCATCTGCTGCTCACCACCGGAAAGCGTGCCCGCCATCTGCGTGCGGCGTTCGAGCAAACGCGGAAAACGGCGGTAAACGTCGTCCATATCGGTTTTGATGTTCTTGGTATCCTTCCTGAGGTAAGCGCCCATTTTCAGGTTTTCTTCCACGGACAGCTTGGAAAACACATGCCTTCCCTCAAGCGCCTGCGCAATGCCGATACCGGCCACTTTGGAGCCGGGATAGGCTTGGATTTCCTGCCCGTTATACAGAATTTTCCCTACTACGCCTCTGCGCTTGGTCAAGCCCGAAATGGATTGCAGCGTCGTCGTCTTCCCAGCGCCGTTCGCGCCAATCAGGGTTACCATTTCCCCTTCGTTAACATGCAGGTTGATGCCTTTGACGGAATGGATGCTGCCGTAATAATAATGAAAATCAATCAACTCCAGAAGCTTTGCCATTACTCATCACCTCCCAGATAGGCTGCGATTACCTCGGGGTTCTCCTGTATTTCCTTAGGGCTCCCCTGCGCGAGCAGCATGCCGTTGCACAGCACGTAGATATAATCGCTCACGTTCATGATCAGCTTCATATCGTGCTCCACCACCAGTATGGTGACGCCGGTATCAAGAATTTTTTTGAGCAGCACGTCAAGTTCCGCCTTTTCGGCGGTGTTCATACCTGCCGCAGGTTCGTCAAGCAGAATGATCTTCGGGTCGCTTGCAAGGCCGCGTACAATTTCAAGCAGGCGCTGCTTCCCGTAGGAAAGGCTGGATGCGGGTGCAAACGCATATTCGTCCAGTCCCACAAACCGTAATAGCTCATGCGCCCGGTTGCGGATGCGCTCCTCTTCTTCCCGCTTCTTTTTCGTGTTGAAAAGGGAATCCCAGAACGTTGCCTTTAAGCGGGAATTCATACCCACCAGCACGTTTTCGAGCACGTTCATTTTCCAGAACAGATTGATGACCTGATAGGTACGGGCGATGCCCGCTTCGTTAATCTGGAAACCGCGTTTGCCCTCAAGGTGCACGCCGTTTAGCATGACCTCGCCGCTTGTGAGCTTGTATACGCCGCTGATGCAGTTGAACAGCGTAGTTTTTCCCGCGCCGTTGGGGCCAATCAGAGCGGTGATCTTGTTGGGCTCTACGCGAATGCTCACTCCGTTTACGGCAGTCAATCCGCCAAACTTGATCGTGACTTTATTGGTCTCCAGCATTATACGTCACCGTCCTTTTGCTCGGATTGACTCCCTGCATTCAGTTTAAATTTCCTTGCGGCCTGCTTTCTGCGGACGCTGGTGAATAAATCCCGAATGCCGCCGTAAATACCGCCGGGTAGCGCGACAATGACGACGAGCAGCAGAATGCCGTAAAAAAGCATCTGATATTCCTGCAGAGGGCGTATGCACTCCATCAGAATCTCAATGCTGATAACGCCGAGAATCGTCCCAAACAGGGAGGCTGTCCCGCCAAACAGCAGCATGGTCAAAAGAAGAACCGATTGCTTCTGCATCGACGTTTCGGGGCTGATGTACTTAATCAGATGCACATACAGCGCGCCCGCAAGGCCGGTAAGAAATGCGCTGACCGCAAACGCGATGACCTTGTTTTTCCGTACGTTGATTCCCATACCGTCTGCCGCGTGTGTATTTTCACGGATGGCAATAAAGGCGCGCCCAACGCGGGAATTTACCAGGGAGGTTTTCGCCAAAAGCACCAGAATTACAATCGCCAACAGGAAGAAATACCACTTGAGATAATCCTCGCCCAGAAAGCTGATGCTTACAACGTTGATTCCCTTAAAGTCATGCGTAAACCCGCCCGGCGATGTATAGAGGAAATAATAAGTGATTTCCCCAAAGGCTACCGTAGCCAGGGACAAAAAGTGAAACTTCAGTTTGGAAGCAGGGTACGCAAGCAACGCGCCAATACCCGCTGCAAGAACCGCTCCCGCAGGTATGGTGAGATACAGCGGAAGGCTAAAATACATGTTGAGCAGACCCGTTGTGTACGCGCCGAGCGTAAAGAACGCCGCATGGCCGAGGGAAATCTGGCCGCTGTATCCAAACAGAATATCAAGCCCCGAGACCGCCATGACATAAACCAGCATGATGCACATAATCAGCAACGGATACTGGTTGCCCGCAACCATCCTTACCAGGAAGGGAAGCGCGCAAAGCCCTATGGCCATGCCGCCAACGAGCGGCAGTTTCTTCGTTTTTATGATGTTGTTCAAATCAATACCTCCATTCTGCCGAACCGATTAAACGTCCTGAATGGCTTTCTCGTTGAAAATGCCGGTGGGTTTGATGAACAGGAACAGGATCAGGATTGCGTATGCAATGAGGTTTTTATATGTTCCCGTCCAGTAGCCTGCCACAAAGGTTTCCACCAGGCCTAAAATGACACCGCCGATCATGGCGCCGTACATGTTGCCGTATCCGCCGACAACCGCGCCCGCGAAGCCCTTTCTGCCAACAAGAGAGCCCAGTGTGGTGTAGACGCCATACATCGGCCCGAGCAGCATGCCGGCAATGGAAGCGACTGCCGCCGAGAGTCCCCATGTGACGCCGGTACTCAGTGAGGTATTGATGCCGCAGGATTCAGCCGCAAGCGGATCCATCGCGGCGCTGCGCATTGCTGTGCCGAATTTGGTCTGTGTCATGAACAGATGCAGCAGAACCATCAAAAAGAGCGAAACCCCAAGGCAGGCAAATGCTTCCGCCTGCGCGGTCACACCGAAAATGGTAAATGTGCTCTCTTTGAATACCTGTGGAAAACGCAGCGTCGTTGTGCCAAAAAACGCCTGCGTGGAGTTTTGAATGATATACGAAATGGCGATTGTGGCCAGGACGATATAAATTGGCAAGACGTTTTTATTGAGTAATGCCCGTATTACACCTTTTTCCAGCAATATGCCCACCATGAAAGCGCATGCAAACGTGAGCAGGAATGCCACATAAATGGGCAGCCCAAGTATACTGTAAAAAGTTAACCCCAGATAGGCGCCCAGCGTGATCATATCGCCCTGCGCAAAGCTCATCAGGCCGGAGGCTCTGTAAATCAGACTGTATCCCAGCGCGATCAAGCCGTAGATACCCCCGATAATCAGGCCGTTGATAAGCAGAATTTTAAACACTGTATTCCCTCCTATTCAGCATCAGCTAGGTGGCTGTACCAATGTGCGATTAAGCTCGTTGTATAGCGGTTAGGAATTTTTTGTCTGACAGAGCGCGAAAATGCAAGAACAGCAGCGCTATTTCAAGCTTCTGCAACGCGGTCATTCAGAAGAATGACCGCCGCTATGCAATGGAATTAAGCGCGAATTCGTATTAGCCAAAGAAGCGGACGAAGCCCTGCGCGTTTCGCCCGCTTCCTTTGGCTCGAGGACCCTGGCCTCAAAGAAACTGGTTTGTGCGTAGCCCGCGTTTAGCGGTCGCGGCCGGTGGCTGCTTTGTAGGCTTCATAGCCACCCGAAGCGAGCCATTCGTCGAGCACGATGTTCTGCTCGTTGAGCAGTACGAAGGAGTTGAACGCACTGTAGCCTTCGCGGTCGCCCTTGGTGTAATCGAGCGTGCCGCCCAAGCCTTCGATCTTGACCTTGTGGGTCGCATCGCGCAGTGCCTTGCTGTCGTTGGAACCGGCGATCTTGCTGGCTTCCCACATCGCCATCATGGTGTCCCAGCCGCGGTATGCGGATTCATGGGTCGGGGTCTTTCCATAAGCCGCATAGTACTTTTCAAGCATGCTCTTCATGTAAGGGATGGTGCACTCTTCAACGGTCTTATAGGGGACGTAGGGATACACATAGATGATGTAGTTGGAGTTTTCAATGCCCGCAACCTGCTGATAAGCGGGAGAGAAGCACTCTTTGCAGGCCAGCATGCCCTTATAGCCCATGTTGCGCAGCTGCTTTACAAAGGGGCCAAAGGTATCGCCGATGAGCGACATGAAGATGATGTCGGGATCGGTCGCGAGAATCTGGGTGATCTGGCCGCTGAAGTCGGTATCGGCGGTATCGCATTCCTGACGCGTCGTCACAGGCAGGCCCTTTTCCTTGCAGGCTTCTTCAAAAGCGGTCGCAGTAGACTTGCCGGTATCGTCGGTGCCGCTGATGATCGCGACGTTCTTGAAGCCCATATCCATGATCATGTCAACATCCAAGGGCGCGATGCGGTTGTTGTTGGCGCTGGCACGGAAGGTCCAGATCATGCTCTCATCCATCATCCAGGTGGCGGAGGTGCCCAAACCGAAATTGTAGATTTCAGCCTGGTTGAGGTACGGAATGCAGGCAGAAACTTCGTTGGAGTTTACGGACCCTACGACTGCGTCGGCCGACTTGTTTTCAATTACCTTCTGAACGATCTTTACAGCTTCTTCCGTGCTGCCGGTGCTGTCATAATGATCGATCACAACGGTAGCGCCGTTAAATCCGCCGTTTTCATTGATGTACTTGACGGCGAGGTCGATGCCGTTCTTGGCGTTGTTGCCGGCTTCGGCGTTGTTGCCCGAAAGCTGCAGATACGTGCTGATGTGGAATACATTGCCGTCCGCAGGGGCGGCTGCGGGCGCTTCGCTCGCGGGGGCTTGGCTTGCGGGAGCATTTGCCGCCGGGGCTTGGGGCGTGGCGGAGGGCGCTGCGCAGGCAGCAATGCTAAACAGTGACACCAGGGCAAGAAGGATCGCTAACAGTTTTTTCATGATTGAGTTCCCCTTTCTTCTTGTCTTTTAACAAGCCTTGCTCGTACGTTTTCACTAGACAACAACTGGTCCGACCTCACGGATTGGTAAGAACAATTTTGATTACTCTGCCATCCTTATTGTTCTTTAACAACTCGAACGCTTCCACCCCCTTACTCATATCCAAATAATGCGTAATAAGCGGCTCGACATCTATGGCCTTTTCCGAAAGCAGATTTACACACGAAACGAAGTCTTCGAGCGAATAGATGTAATTCCCCTTGATCGATAATTCTCTGGTCACCACGTTCTGCATGTTGATGGAAACCATTTTTGCCGCATTGCCGATCCAGACAGCACAGCCCGCGAGCTTTAATGCATCCAAAGAAGCCTGGGCGGTAGGCGCAATTCCCACAGCCTCAACGGACAAATCGCACATGGCGCCATTGGTAAGCGTGACGATATTCTGTTCGAAATCGCCATTTAAGGGATTTACAACCGCATCGGCACCCATACGGAGCGCCAACTGCAGCCTGAAGTCCGCCGCGTCGCTTACAATGACATGTTTTGCGCCGCGGTATTTGAGCCAGAGCAGTGCCATCAGCCCGATGGTCCCCGCCCCCACAACAAGAATGTTTCGCGCGTTTTTGATCTGTTCCTCGGAAAATTTAAATACGCCGTTGTAGGATACCGCCGCGGGCTCGGCAAGAGATGCAACGTCCGCGCCCACGCCCTGATAGGGAATTAAGTACTGTTCTTTTACGCACACAAATTCGGTCATCGCACCATCGTAATCCATGACCCCCAGAAAGCGGGCATTGGGGCAGAGGTTCACGTTTCCTTCCTTGCAGGTAACGCACTCCCCGCAAAAAAACTTGGGGAAAATCGCTACCTTGCAGCCCACTGGATAAGCGCTGCCTACGGGGGCCTCTTCCACCGTTCCAGCGCATTCATGCCCCATAATCATGGGTGCTATCCGCCGTCCGGTTTTGCCTAAATACCCTTCCAAGTCAGACCCGCATACGCCGCAGGCATCAATTTTGATCAGATATTCATCCGCTTTAGGCGTCGGAATCGGAATATCGCGGATTTCCATGTGGTTATCGCCAACGTAATATACCGCTTTCAACGATAAATCCCCCGATCTGTTTGTTAAAACGAAATGCTGCTGCTACCTGCGGACATCGGCTTTGGAAAGGTACTCATAGTAACGCACCAGGGAGCTGTGGTCTTCTCCTTCATAACCGGTCGCTCTGAGCCACTGCATCATTTCCATGACAGCGGCGGTCAACGGCAGGGGCGCGCCTACGTCATGCCCGGTATCAAGCGCATTGGTGAGGTCTTTAATATGCAGATTGATGCGGAAGCCCGGCTTGAAATTGCCGTCCATCATCATGGGCGCTTTCGCATCCATTACAGTGCTCCCGGCGAGCCCGCCGCGGATCGCTTTATAAATGGCCTCCGGTTCCACGCCAGCTTTTTTGCCCAATACCAGCGCCTCGCCCACCGCGGCAATATTGGCAGCCACAATAATCTGGTTGGCCAGTTTGGTGGTGTTGCCGGCGCCAATGCCTCCGCACAACGTTACCGATGCGCCCATTACAGCAAGAATGTCCTTTACCTGCTCAAACAGCTCCTGCTTGCCGCCGACCATGATGGCAAGCGTGCCGTCGATGGCTTTGGGCTCTCCGCCGGATACGGGCGCATCCAGCATAAAGCAGCCCTTCTTTTCCACTTTGGCGCAAATTTCTTTTGAAGCAATAGGATTGATGGAGCTCATATCCACCAGAATAGTTCCGGACTTAGCGCCATCCAGCACGCCGTTTTCACCAAGCACCGCGGCTTTTACGTGAGGGGAATTGGGCAGCATGGTAATCACAATATCGCTGTCCTTCGCTACATCCGCATTGTTCTCACCGCGCTTTGCTCCGGCTGCGACAACCTCGTCCACAGCCGCGGCCATAATGTCGTAAACCTTCAGATCATAACCCGCTTTGATCAGGTTTTTGGCCATGGGCTTTCCCATAATGCCCAATCCGATAAATCCAACTCGCATAATTGTCTTTTCCTCCTGTCGTTACGGTTTGTTTCAGCGCCATCCTGGCTGATGTAATCTTCAATCGCGACTTTGTTTCGTTCCAGATGCACCCGCATGGCATCGTACGCTCCTTTTGCGTCCCTTCTTCCGATGGCTTGGGCGATGTTCTCATGATGCAAGATCACATCATGGAGGATCCGGTCTCCTAGCACTGTTGTAAAAAGTCGTATTCCTTTCACAATCTCCGGGAAAATCACGTTCAAAATATCGTTGCCTGTGCTTTCAGCAATCTTGCAATGGAATGCGACGTCCGGCTCAAGATGATTGACGCCTCTTCTGATGCAATCAGCAACCTGCCCCGAAAAACGGTGCATTTCTTCCACGTCTTTCTCACTGGCACGCAGGGCGCTAAGCGCGGCGATTCTCGGTTCCATGATAAAACGCAGTTCCCAAAGATCCGTCAATGCCCTGTGCCGGTCATACTTGAACTGCAGGCCTAAAGGGTCCTCGGATACGCCCGGAAAATTGGCAATATAGGTTCCGCTTCCCTGCCGGATAATAACAATCCCCCGGGAATGGAGCGAGCGCATGGTTTCCCTGATGGTACTGCGGCTTACATTCAACTGCTCCATCAGCTTCGTTTCATTGGGAAGCCGGTCGCCTTTTTGCATCTGATTTTCCTGAATATATTTAATGATTTCTTCAGCGGCTTTTTCGGAGAGGGGTATGTTGTCGGACTTAACAAGAGACAGTTTCATATGCTTCACTCTTTCAGCTTGAAAAGACGTATTGCGGCTGTTTAATCCTGCAATACTCTCCTGACTTTTTCTGCGACATCTTCCGGCATCAGATGGTAATACTCCAGCAGCAGCGTGTAATTTTCCGCAGACCGTCCAAAAGAATCATTGATCCCAAGCAAGCGAACGGGAAGCCTGCTCGACGAAAGCGCTTCGCATACCGCCGACCCCAGACCGCCATGAACGTTATGTTCTTCCGCCGTAACAACACCTTTTACGCCTTCGCAATAGCGCCAGAGCGCTTCCACATCCAACGGCTTGATAGTGCTCACATTGACTACCCGCACCGAGATGCCTTCCGTTTCAAGAAGCTCTGCCGCTTTTACCGCCTGGGAGACCATGACACCGGAGGCGAACACTACCACGTCCTTGCCGTCGCGGATCTGATTCATCTTGCCAATGCGGTATTCCTGATGGGGATCTGTATAGACCGGCAGATCGTTGCGGTTAATGCGGATATAGCATGGGCCCTTCTCTTCGCACATTGCTTTCATCATCTGGGCAGTTTCCACCGCGTCAACAGGAGAAAGCACTGTCATATGCGGCAAAACGCGCATCAGAGCGATATCGTCTACGGACTGGTGCGTCTTGCCATCGCCATAGTCCGAAAGACCTGCAGAGGAACCGCAAACCTTGACGTTCAGATTCGGAATGCAAATGGAAGAGCGAATCTGGTCGTATGCGCGGCCGGAAGTAAATACCGCAAACGAATTGATAAAAGCTGTCTTTCCGGTCAGCGCGAGCCCTGCCGCGACAGACGCCATATTCTGCTCCGCAATACCCATCTGGAAATAGCGTTTCGGATATTGATCTCCAAACAAATTGGTCATGGTGGATTTACCAAGATCCGCTTCCAGCACAACAATGTTCGGATCGGCAGCCCCAAGCCGCACCAAAGACTCGCCATAAGCTGTTCTGCAATTCTTCATCTCCATGGGTCAAACCTCCATTCTCATCCGCTTGATGGCAGCAAGCGCCTGTTCATACTCGCCCTCACTCATTGAAGCGTTATGATACTTCGCAAGACCTTCTGCAAAGGGAAGCCCTTTGCCCTTAACGGTTCGCGCCAATATCACGGTAGGCCGCCCCTTCACCTGTGCCGCCTCATCAAGCGCCGCAAGAATTTGCTCCATATCGTGTCCGTCTATCTCGATCGCGCGCCAGCCAAACGCGGTCCATTTTTCTTTTAAGTCATGTATGGGGAGAACCCGTTCGGTGGCATCCGTCGCCTGGATGCCATTGTAGTCTACGATTGCGCAAAGGTTATCCGCTTTGTAAGCATAAGCAGCCATAACCGCTTCCCATATCTGGCCTTCGGAAAGTTCGCCGTCACCCAGAATAGTAAAGACTCTGGATGTGCTTCCATCCAGCTTCAGCCCCATCGCCATGCCCAAAGAGACCGAGAGTCCCTGACCCAAAGAGCCTGTTACCGCCTCAATCCCCGGCGTCATTTCCATGTCCGGATGTCCCTGCAAAAGGCCGTTCATGGTTTTGACCTTTGCAAGCTCGCTGCGGTCAACATACCCGAGTTCCGCAAAACAGGCGTATTGTGCCAGCACCGCATGACCTTTGCTAAAAATGCAGCGGTCGCGCCTGGGATCCTTTGGATCGTCATACACGTTCATGTGCTTAAAGTACAAACCCGCGGTAACATCCGCCACAGAACAGCTTCCACCCAGATGTCCTACCTTGCCGGCAGGTATCATCTCAATAATATCTGCGCGAATATCGACGGCCCTTTTTCGGGCTTCCTGCAGATCGCTTTGTGAGTAACCCATCTAACTCGCCACGCTTTCCTATTTTTTATTTTTGCTAAGCAAACTTTTAAACCCAATGTTTCGTTTTCGGAGGGACCGTAGGGTTGAATTTAGTCCAGATATAAGCGCGAATAAGAGATGCCTTGTTTGTTATAACTCGATTATTGTTTTTTTCACAAAATCATTAGTCGTCATACCTTTTATGACAAAACAGCGGCTTAACGTATTTATAAAAAATGGTTCTACAAAATGACCGTTTCGTTGTACTATTCCGCCTGAAATCTTCCCCTGTCAATCCAAAGACCCAGCGCTGGATTCGGGATATAGTAGATTTCTTCGCCATCAGACATGGTATTCCAGCCATATGTCAGCTTTTTAGGATCATATCGTGTTATCACTTCATCATAATCCGCCGCATGATATCCCACGCCTTCCACTTCTTCCTTCGTAATGGCCTTCACAGCATAGGTAATGGAAAAGCGTCCGTCGGCAGAGCCTTGAATCAGATGCGCCGCCGCACTCATGTTCTCTTGCAGATCGCTGTTCTTTTTGAACGCTTCGAGCGTACGCAACCTGCCTTTATATCCATACTTGCGTACAAGCGCATCTACTTCCAGATCCTCCCCAAAGCGTACGATCCCCGGAGCGAGTACAATCAGCTCACCGCCGTCGGCAATCGCCATACGGGTTCTGTAAACAGATTTGTTGCCAAGCCATGTTGTTTTAAATTCGTCATCCGGCAGGGAAACCACGCATTTTTTTAAGGGCTTTTCAACAAACACAATGTTCTTTTCCTGCGACAGCGCGATTGCTTCCTCCAGCGCCCTGCGTTCATTGCCGATAAACAGGCCATGCGTCACAATTTCATCCTGCGGCGCGGTCGTAACGGTCAGCACAAACAGAACCGGGCGCTTATTGAGAAGATGCTTCAGGCAGTAATCAAAAATTTTGCGTATCGGGGAATGGTCTTTGCCCATCAACCGTTCAATGCCAAATACGGCGCTGACCATATGGGATTTACTAATGATATCGCTGCCGCCAACGCCGACAAAAATATTTTTGCTCTCATTGGACATGCCGATTACTTCATGCGGCACCACCTGACCGGGCGACAAGATAAGATCGTAGCTTTCATCCATTACAATCCGGTTAATATCGCATTGGATTTCTTCCTGCCAAAGGCCGTCCGTAATCTCATCGAGATAGTCTTTGGGCACTTCGCCAATCCGTACAACGTCCGTACGCCAGTTGTGTATGAGCATTTCCTCATACGGAATACCGGGAAACATTTTCTCCCACTGCGTGCGGGAGACCGGCTCATGCGTACCCAAGGAAGGCATGATATCCACCTGGCAGCCGCGCGCCTTCAAAATACGGCGGTATTCGCATGTAATATAGCCGGCTTTGGAGTGGTAGCGGGTAAAATCCGGCGGAAGAATCAGCACTTTTTTTATTGTGAGCCCCTCCAGCGACTGCTCCAGCAGTGCTGTAATCTCTGCATCGGTCAGTCCATTTTCCGTTTGTGCTCGCTTTTCTATATACATTGGCGCTCCACCCTTGTTTAAGCGTTATAGGTGCTTGCTGCGGTGCTCCCGCTGTGCCCGGTCCAATTGGTGTGGAAAAATACCCCGCGCGGCTGGTCGATCCGCTCATACGTGTGCGCGCCGAAATAATCTCTTTGGGCCTGCAGCAGGTTTGCGGGCAACCGCTCGCAGGTATAGCCGTCAAAGTACGAGAGTGCGGCGCTCATCGCCGGGACCGGCACGCCGGAAGACACCGCCGCCGCCACAACGTCGCGCCAGGCTTCCTCGCAGCTTTCGATGGTCTGCCGGAAGAAGGGGTCAATCAGCAGGTTGGAAAGCGCCGGGTCATGGTCGAACGCCTCCTTAATTTTGCCAAGAAACACACTGCGGATGATGCAGCCGCCGCGCCACATGAGCGCGATGCCGCCGTAGTTCAGGTTCCATCCGTAGTCCGCAGCAGCCGCACGCATGAGCGCATATCCCTGCGCATAGGAGATGATCTTTGAAGCATAGAGCGCCTTGCGCATCTTTTCTAAAAATTCCGCCTTATCCTGGGTATAGGGCCGGATGGTACGCTTATAGATCCCCGCGGTACGAACCCGTTCTTCTTTGATCGCGGAAAGGCAGCGCGCGAACACCGCTTCACTGATTAGGGTAAGGGGAGAACCCGCGTCGAGCGCGGCGATCGAGGTCCACTTGCCCGTCCCTTTCTGCCCTGCCGTATCGAGTATACTATCCACAACAGGCGTGCCGTCTTCACTCTGAAAGGCCAGGATATCGCGCGTGATTTCAATCAGGTAACTGTCGAGCTCCGTCTCGTTCCAGCGGGCAAATACCTCATGCATTTCGCCTGCCTGCATGTGAAGCATATCCCGCATGAGGTGATATGCTTCACAGATAAGCTGCATATCTCCATACTCAATGCCGTTGTGCACCATTTTTACAAAATGGCCCGCGCCGTTTTCGCCCACCCAATCGCAGCAGGGGGAGCCGTCCTCCACCTTTGCGCAAATCGCCTGCAGGATCGGCTTTACCGCAGGCCAGGCCGCAGCGGAACCGCCCGGCATAATGGACGGGCCCTTGAGCGCGCCCTCCTCGCCGCCGGAAACACCGGTGCCAATGTAAAGAAGCCCGCGCTGTTCTACATACTTCGTCCTGCGCGTGGTATCCGGGAAATGCGAATTTCCGCCGTCTATGATGATATCACCCGGTTCAAGGACAGAAAGCAGCGCTTCGATGGTATCGTCCACTGCCGCGCCCGCTCTGACCATGATCATCACCTTGCGCGGCCTTTTCAGGCTGCCTGCCAGCTCGTTTAGGCTGTAGGCGCCGATGATGTTCTTTCCTTTGGCCCTTCCCGCAATAAAGTCCTGTACGCGCTGTGCGGTACGGTTATAGACCGCAACGGTAAAGCCCTTGCTTTCCATGTTCATGACAAGGTTCTCACCCATGACAGCCAGACCAATCAAGCCAATATCCGCTTTCATCATATATGACCCTTCCTAAGCACGGTTCCGTATCGCTTACCGTTTTACCCGCGCATTCCCCTGATAAATGCTCCAGATCTGCTCTTCGTCCGCAGGCGTGGCGTAATCTGTCAGCAATGTTACCACCAGCGCGCCGGACGCCCACCCAAACTGCAGCCATTTTTCAGGTCCCCAGCCTTTGAGGATGCCGTACATCAGGCCGCTGACAAAGCCATCGCCGCCGCCGATGCGGTCAAGCACGGGAATATTGCGGGGCTCTTCCACATACCACTTTCCGTCTACATGTAAGATAGCGCCCCATAAATTGTCGTTGGCGCTGACCACTTCGCGCAGGGTGGTAGCAAATACACCGGTACCGGGAAACTGCTTTTTGACCGCTTCGATCATTCCCTTGAAGCTTTCCGTTTTGTCACCCAGGCCCTTACCGCCTGCTTCCGGACCTTGCACCCCAAGCGCCAGCTGAAAATCTTCTTCGTTGCCCACCAGAATATCCGCAATGGACGCGAGCTCTACAAACGCTTCCCGAAGCTCTTTCTCGCGGTTCTTCCAGAAGGAAGCCCTATAGTTTAAATCAAACCCTATCAGGGATCCCGCCGCTTTTGCGGCGTGGGCGCAATCCAGGCAGAACCGGATGGTTTCAGGAGACATCGCGGCAAACAGCCCCGACATATGGAGGATCTGCACGCCATCCTCTTGAAATATCCGATCAAGATCAAAATCCTTGGCGTTGAGCGTACGGCCGACCTCGCCCGCACGGTCATTCCAAACGCGCGCGCCGCGCAGGCCGTAGCCGCCGTCCGCCACGTTGATATGGTGCCGGTATCCCCACGGGCCGCCCTGAGGGACCTCTATGCCTTCAAAATCAATATTTCTTGCGCGCAGCTCAGATTTAATGAAGTCGGCCAACGGGCTTTCTTTTACAAATGCGGTAAGAACCTTGGTCTTCAATCCAAGCGCCGCCGAAACGCTCAATACGTTGCTTTCCGCGCTGTTGGCCTGCAGCAGGTATTCCCGGCTTACATGGACCGGCTGCCTATCCTTTGGCGTCATGCGCAGGCCCATGCTTGTGGGAACCATCAGGCTATATTTACATCCTTCTTTCAACTGCATATCTTCGTTCTCCTCTTCCCTTCTGATCAAGGCGTAATCTATACGCCGCTGTAGGCGGAAAAGCCTCCATCCACCGGCACCACAATGCCTGTAACAAATCCGGAACTGTTCTCATCCAGCAGCCACAACAGGGTACCCAGCAGTTCCTTTGGTTCGCCGAAGCGCCCCATGGGTGTATTCCTGAGTATTTTTTCAGCACGTGCCGTCGGCGTATTGTCCGGATTCCAAAGCAGCGTCTTATTCTGTTGGGTGGAGATGAACCCCGGCGCAATTGCGTTTACCCGTATCCCGCTCTTGGAAAGGTATACCGCCAGCCACTGTGTAAAGTTTGATACGGCCGCCTTTGCGGCGCTGTAGGCGGGGATCTTGGTCAGCGGCGTATACGCGTTCATCGAGCTGATATTCAGAACGACGCCCTGACCACGCAACGCCATATCCCGGCCAAAAAACCGTGTGGGCAGGAGTACGCCCACCATGTTCTTGTCAAAGACTCTGGAGAACCCCTCCGGCTCCAGATCAAAAAAACTCTTTTTTGCCTGATCGTTTAGAGTATCCGCAGAAAAGAATTCGTCATCCGTTGTCGCCGCGGGATCGTTTCCTCCTGCGCCATTAATGAGGATATCGCATTTCCCGAAACGCTCCAGCACTGCGTTATAAACCGCCTCCACGCTGGCCCTGTCGGTTACATCCGCCGAAAAAGCGGCTGCTTCTCCACCTTCCGCGGCAATCTCCAGTGCAACGTTCTCCGCCTTGTTAAAATTGCGGCCGATGATTGCCACCTTGGCCCCGCACTTACCCAGCGCTCTACAAAATTCCCGGCACAGCACGCCCGAACCGCCGGTCACTACAGCCACCTTGCCGCCAAGATCAATGTTGAACGGAATTTCCATCGATACGTTGCTCCTTTTCAGGCAGGTCAATCGGTAAGCGCCACAATTTTGAGGTAACGTTCCGGGTATTCCGAAAGCTCGCGCACAGCGTCGGGCACCTGGTCGATATGGATGACCTTGCTGAGCACCGCGCGCACATCCACCTTGCCGCTTTCAATCAGCTCGAGCGCTTCGGGAAATTCGTTTTTGCTGTTTCTGCCGCCCAACACATCCAGCTCTTTGGATGTGATCAGGTTTGTCGGCAGGAAGGTTTCCACTTTTGGCCACCCCGTGAGCACAATTTTACCCGCAAAGGATACCATATCCAGGCTGGCGCGGATGGCGGAATTGGCGCCGGACGCCTCCATCACGACTTCCGCCATGCGGCCGCCGGTAATTTCCCTGATTTGTGCAACCGCATCCTGTTCTGGAATGCAGATGGTATGTCTTACGCCAAGCTCTTTCGCATACTCCAGGCGTGCCGCCACCGGATCGATCAGTATGGGCTCCGCGCCGTAAGCGATGGCTCCAAGCGCGGCCAGCAGCCCGATGGTTCCCGCACCGTTGATTGCCATGTGCTGGCCGGTGGTCAGCTGCGCGCGATGGATGCCGTGCATGGAGATTGTCAGCGGCTCCGAAAGGGGCGCAAGCTCCCAAGGAATGTTATCCGAAAACGGAACCAGCATGTGCGCAGGATGCAGCAGATATTCCGTCATGCCGCCGTCCGTATGCACGCCCAGGCACTTGAGGGTTTCGCAGCAATTGGTTCTGCCCAGCGAGCAGGGGTAGCAATGGCCGCACCAAAGGTACGGATCAACCACGACCCGGTCGCCCTTTTTTAATCCGGCCGCGTTTTCGCCGATCTCCTCCACAATACCTGCCAGCTCATGGCCGATGATGCGAGGATAACTGACTATAGGGTTTACGCCGCGGAACGCACCGATGTCCGAACCGCAGATTCCCATGGACTTTATTTTGACAATTGCAAATCCTTCTTGGTAGGTCGGCTTACTAATTTCTTTGATACTGATATCGTTGAGATTTCTTAGGAAAACTGATTTCATATTTTGTTATCCCCTTTTTGCACCTATGCATGATCAGGATAGTTTGCTAACTGCGTTTTGAACTGTACACGAGTCTGTAAACCTTGAAGTGTTTAATTAATCCTAGCCGAATTGCACACTCGTTGTCAATACATCTGACGCCTGATGATATGTTCTATTATGCGAAAACAGTGATACTATTTTGTTATTCTCTGATCCAGATTTGTTATTATTTACACAATCGCGCCGCAATCACGTAACGTGTACGACTGCAGCGCGATGATTTTATTTTGACTTCATTATAACAATCCAGCCCAGCTTCGCGTTTTTTTATTGTTGCGTATTATGATACGCGGAGTCATAATCCCACGGCATGCCTCCGCACAGGCATCCGCCATCCACAACGTAATTGCACCCGGACATGTAGCTGGATGCATCTGAAGCGAGCAGTACCGTAATCCCCAAAAGTTCTTCCGGATGACCCGGCCTGCGCATCGCAATCCTGTCCCGCAGGTAATCGCCGCGTGTCGGATGATCCCAGGTAACCTGTGTTAGAGGCGTAAGGATATGCCCGGGCGAAATCGCGTTGGCGCGGATGCCCCACTCTGCCCATTCAACCGCCATAGAACGCGTAAGGGCCACAACGCCGCTCTTCGTCGCCCCATAAACGCTGCACCCTCCCAACATTGCCGTCGCGTTATGGGAGCCAATGTTAATAATACTTCCGCCATGCGCCTTCATCATTGCAGGGGCCACGGCTTGCGTTACAAAGAATACGCTTTTTAAATTGATATCCATGATCCTGTCATAGGTTTCCTCTGTCACATCCATAAGTCCTTCGCGCTTGTTGATGCCAGCAACGTTTACCAATACATCAATCCTGCCGAATTCCCCGAGAATTGCGTCTACCGCCGCCTGTATGCTATCCCGCTTGACAACGTCCATCACATAAGAACGCGCCTGGCCGCCCTCGGCCGCAATTTCATCCGCCAGCACCGCAAGGCCTTTTTCACTAATATCGCAATTGCATATGACTGCGCCGGCACCCGCCATCCCTTTTGACAGCGCGGCGCCGATACCGCCCGCAGCCCCCGTCAGTACGACGATTTTATCCTCTAACGAAAACAGTTTTTTCAGATTACTTTCAACCGACATGATCTCCACTCCTTCTGCGTTTTTACTTCAAGCGTTCCATCCCGCCGTACCATCCGATGCACAACAAGGCAATGCAATGCGGCAAAGCGCTATTTAGCCATGGCCTCTGTTTTTCATGGAACGGCAAGCACACCTAAGGCTATAGAAGCCCTCCGTGTTTTCCTATATTGCGTTTTTTGTTTGCTTTAAACCGCTATCGTATGCACGCTTATTGAGTTTTACAAAATCGAGTTGTATAGTTCGCTTAGACCGTAACCATATCGTATGCACAACATTCAT
>JAEYCM010000046.1 GCA_023455425.1 Bacillota bacterium
TTCCGTCAGATTTTCAAGATAACACACGATCTTCTCACGCACTTGTGAAAAATACGCGCGGAGCTCTTCGCGGGTTAGCGCCATGTCTGTTACGGTATCCAGATTGTTGAGGTTTGGGATATGGAACACGGGCTCCGCATAGCGCCGGGGATTGATGAACCATTGGTCCAGCGAATGCAGCATGTGATAAACATGCTTGTAGAGCGGCATGTTGCAATAGGGCGTGTTCCATATATCGTCCGGAATACAGTCCACCACGTTTTCCATTTCCCACAGCGCGCGCTTTGTTTGCTCCCGAATAACGGCGGTACAGTCTGATTCGTTCATCTTTGCCCTCTCTAACCCTAATATATTGTAGGTACCATGAAAACCTTACACAATCCTTTCCCAAGGCTTACCAACGTGTGTCCGCCTGTATGTGACAATACAATTACGGTATTCATATGCTGTAACAAAGACGCATCGGAGGATATGCAATGGGGAAGTCTTGCGCAGCGGGATGGCGCGTATTCCTGACGCTTACGCTGCTGATAGCCGCCTTGCTGCCGGTCTACGGCAAGGCATTCGGGGAGCTGCAACCTGCGGGCGAGATGGAATGGAAGCAGGTCGCGGCATCGGTGGAACGCGTTTATATGGCAGCTGTCGGCGTACCGGTACACAGCGGCTCCAGCCTCAGGCAGAGCGCCGCAGGCAGCGGGTACACCATCGCGTGGCTTTCGGATACCCAGCATTATAACGGCTCCCTTGCCCCCATTTTCCATTCCATGACCGGCTATCTCAATGAAAAACAAGCGGCGCTCAATATCCAGTACATCGCCATGACGGGGGATATCGTGGGTAGCGGCGGCAGCACGGCGCAGTGGATGAACGCGCGCGCGGCCATGGACAAAATCGCCCACATCCCGAACGGGGTGCTGGCGGGCAACCACGATCACGGCAAGAACAGCGGGTTAAGCAACTACAAAAAGTACTTCGGAGAAAAATACTATACCGGCAAGCCCTGGTATGGCGGTTCGTATGAAGACAACCGCAACCATTATGATCTCATGACACTGGGCGCAACACAGTACTTGTTTGTCTATTTGAGCTACCAGCCGGGCAGTGACGATATCGCTTGGGCCAACCGGGTATTCCAGCGTTATCCGGAACGGGTGGGCGTGCTGCTGACGCATGATTATCTGGACAGCAACTCGCATCTGCGCTCCAACGGCAAGACGCTTCAGGAAGAAATCGTCAAACAGAACTATAATATTTATCTGGTGCTGTGCGGGCACCGCTATACGGAGGACAACATTCCCATCCGGTTCGATGACGACGGCGACGGCGCAACGGACCGGACCGTCTACCAGTGTATCGCCAACTACCAGAATCTCGGGCAGGGCGGCGGGGGCTATATCCGGTTTTTGCGCATCGACGAGGAGAAGGGAACCATCCGTTTCTACACGTATTCGCCCTATCTTGGCGTATACCGCGCCCCGCCGGAACGGGCAAAGAACCCGCAGGATACCTGGCCCATACCATGGCGGATGGAGGAGCAGGAAAGCGCCGCCGCATAGGCGGAAGGCGAAAGCCCATCAACAAAAAATTGTCAAACAGCCCCTCGCGCCGTATACTGGAGATGCGTTGTCAGCGGCCGGATATACCGGAGATGCGCCGCATTCTTTTTTTCGGGAGGGACAGGCCATGAAAAAAGCGGGGGGCATACTCGCATTCCTTGCGGTGTGCGTTTTTATCCTGATGCTGCATTTCGGCATTCCCGCTCCCCATGCACTCAACCGCACGTATACCGGGGTGGTCGCCAATATTCGGGAAAATGTCGGCGACCTTTCCATAACCAATCTGGAGCTTGCGCCACAGGAAGCGCAGGCGGTCCTTGCCGCCATTCAAAGCCACAGCTATGCAAGGCGTTTCCCAGATGGCGGCGTGATCTCCTACGGCCCCACGCGGACAATCATTCTGTCCCTCGTTTACCAGGGCGAAGAGGCGGAAAAGCACGATGTTTTCATGATCACCAACGCGGGTGTGATCACCATAGACAATTTCAAACACGGGGGCGGGTATCTGTTCCTGCCCCGAAACGATCAGGAGCAAAGACAACTCTTTGAGACTATCTACAACGCCATCCCCAAGTAAACTTCCATCAATTCCGCAGCATCTCCTGCGCCGCAACAACTGAATTTGCAAGCAGCGCCGCGCCGTAAACAGGCGTTTCTTCATGCGCGCAAAAGCGTGGGTTGTGCCAGGAATAATTGCGCGCGCCCGGTGTACCGGAGCCTAAGAAATAAAAGAACGACGGCACGTGTTCACCGTAGAGCGCAAAATCCTCGGAGGCCATGTTGAGCGGCGGGGTCACGACACGGCCTTCCTCCACGGTTGCCAAAGCGGCGTGCCGGGCAACGGGGACGAGCATCGCCGGGTTGACCACGGCGGGGGTAATGGGCGTGTGCGAAAAATCCGATTTGCAGCCGTATGCTTCGGCGGTGGAAACGGTTATCGTCTCCAGACGCTCCAGCACGCGGGTTCGTACGCCTTCTTCGTGAGTGCGGATGGTGCCGCCGAATACTGCGTCGTTGACGATCAGATCCAATTCCGATCCGCCGGAAAGATAGCTGACATTGACCACGGCGGAGGAAAGCGGCCCCACGTTGCGGCTGACGATAGTGTGGACGCCCTGCACGGCCGCCGCCGCCGCGAGTATGGGATCTATATTTTTTTGCGGCGCGCTGCTGTGCCCACCGCGGCCGATCATGCAGGCGCGGTACGCGTCCTTTGCCGCCATCAGGTGTCCTTCCCGTATGCCCACCGTGCCTACGGCAAGGTGCGGGGTATTGTGGAGGCCAAACATACAGTCCATCGGCGCTTTTGTAAATAACCCGGCTTCAATGAGCAGCCGCGCGCCTGCAAGCGTTTCCTCCGCGGGCTGAAACACAAACACCACATCGCCGGATAATTCCTCGCGCATCTCAGCAAGCGCCATGGCTGCGCCCAGCAAGCCCGCCGTATGCACGTCGTGTCCGCAGGCGTGCATGACGCCGCCCGTTTGCGAGCGGTCGGGCCTATCCGTCTCTTCCTGTTGGCCGAGTGCGTCGATATCCGCGCGCAGGCCAACTATGGGGCCCGTTTTCCCTGTGCGCAATATGCCCACTGCGCCTGTAGAAAGTCCGAGATCAACGCGTTCGATCCCCAGGCTGTCGAGCACGTCGCAAATGAGCGCGGTGGTGGCGTATTCCTGCAGGCCCAATTCCGGGCGGCTGTGCAGGGTTTGAGAAAGCGCCGTGATCGTATTGCCAAACCGGGATCGTATGTTTTGAAAGTCAAGCATATCGGATGCCTCCGCAATGTGCGGCATAGGCCGCGCGTTTTTCTTCCATTATACCAAAGAAACAATATTCGGGATGGATTGACATAAAAACGCAGACGGTCATGTTGTTGCCGCAGCTTGTTCAAGCAAAGTTCAAGTTTTGGCGCGGGTATTCGCGTTGTACCAGACTATGGTACATGCTATAATGGGATGGAATTACGATAATGGGAGGGTAGCGTGCTTTTGCGCCGCTGCGATCGATATGGGATTCTTTGATAAGCTTCTGGGCACCACGCCGGAAGCAAAGCTCAAAAAGCTAAGGCCTGTCGTGGACCAGATCAATCAACTTGAACCCGCCATGCAGGCGTTGACGGACGCACAGCTTCGGAACAAGACCGCGGAGTTCAAGGAGCGCCTGAGTAAGGGAGAAACGCTCGACAGCCTGCTGCCCGAAGCCTTTGCCGCCGTGCGCGAAGCCGCGGTCCGCACCGTGGGCATGCGCCATTTTGACGTACAGCTGATCGGCGGTATCGTGCTGCACCAGGGCCGTATTTCCGAGATGAAAACGGGCGAAGGCAAGACGCTTGTCTCAACGCTCCCCGCATACCTCAACGCCCTCACCGGCGAAGGCGTGCATATCGTCACCGTCAACGATTATTTGGCCAAGCGCGACGCGCAGTGGATGGGCAAGATCCACCGCTTCCTTGGGCTAACCGTTGGCGTCATCGTCCACGATATGGACAACGATGAGCGCCGTGCGGCCTACGGCTGCGACATCACCTACGGCACCAACAACGAGTTGGGCTTTGATTATTTAAGGGACAACATGGTGGTCTACCGCGAGCAGATGGTGCAGCGGGAACTGACTTACGCAATCGTGGACGAGGTGGACAGCATCTTGATCGACGAGGCGCGCACCCCGCTTATCATTTCCGGCCACGGCGAAAAGACGACCGACCTGTACGAAAAGGCGGACCGCTTTGTGTTAAAGCTGGAACGCGGGCCGGATATCGTCAAGCAGACCCGCAGCGAGATGCTCATGGAAGAACAGCCTGAAGAAGGCGATTACATGGTGGACATCAAGCAGAAGACGGTGCAACTCACGCAGGAAGGCATCACCAAGGCGGAAAAGTTTTTTAATGTTGAGAGCCTTGCGGATACCGAGAACACCGAGCTCAACCACCATATTTTGCAGGCGCTGAAGGCGCACGCCATTTTCCACCGGGATGTCGACTATGTGGTGCAGGACGGCCAGGTCATCATTGTTGACGAATTCACAGGCCGTCTCATGCTGGGCCGCCGCTACAGCGAAGGGTTGCACCAGGCGCTCGAAGCCAAGGAAGGCGTAAAGGTGGAGCGGGAAAACAAGACGCTCGCCACCATCACGTTCCAGAACTATTTCCGCATGTACAAAAAGCTCGCCGGTATGACGGGTACCGCCAAGACCGAGGAGACGGAATTTACCGCCATCTACAACCTCGACGTCGTGGAGATCCCCACCAACCGCGATATGGTCCGTAAGGACAACAACGACGTCGTCTATACCACCGAGGCGGGCAAGTTCCGCGCCGTGGTCGCCGAAATCGAAAGCATGTACAAAACCGGCCAGCCCATACTTGTCGGCACCATTTCCGTGGAGCGCAGCGAATACCTAAGCGGCCTGCTGGACAGAAAAGGCGTTCCGCATGTGGTATTGAACGCCAAGCATCACGCCAAGGAAGCGGAGATCGTTGCCCAGGCCGGTAAATTGGGCCGCGTGACCATCGCCACCAACATGGCCGGCCGCGGTACGGATATTCTTTTGGGCGGTAACCCGGATTTCATGGCGCGCGAGCAGATGAAGCGGGACGGGATAGAGGAGTGGCTCATTGAGGAAGCCACCGGCCATGCCGATACCGAGGATGAAGAAATCCTTGCGGCGCGCAAAACCTATAATGAACTCTATAAAAAGTTCAAGGCCGAGACCGATGCGGAACACGACAAGGTCGTGGCCCTGGGCGGTTTACACATCATCGGCACCGAGCGGCACGAAAGCCGCCGTATCGACAACCAGTTGAGAGGCCGAAGCGGCCGCCAGGGCGACCCGGGCAGCACCCGCTTCTATGTCTCGCTGGAGGATGAGCTGATGCGCCGCTTTGGCGCGGACCGCGTCAAGAGCATGATGGAGAAGGTCTCTCCGGACGATGATGTGCCCATTGAAATGGGCATGATCACCAAGCAGATCGAATCCGCGCAGAAGCGCGTGGAAATGAACAACTTTGAAATCCGCAAGAACGTGCTGCAGTATGACGACGTCATGAACAAGCAGCGCGAGATCATCTACGGCCAGCGCCGCCGCGTGCTGATGGGCGAAGACATCCACCAGTCCCTGTTGGAAATGCTCGGCGGTGTGGTAGAAGGCTATGTTTCTTCCTATTGCCCCGGCACCGAATATCCGGAGGAATGGAACCTGACCGGATTGTCGCATGAGATCTGCGATCTGTGCCGCGTACCCCGCCGCATGCTCTTTGCGCCCAACGAAGCGGAAAAGCTCAACGCAAAAGCCGTTACCGAACGCATTACGGAGTTTGTCAAAGAGCTTTACGCCAAGAAGGAAGAAGAGATTTCCGCCGCGGGCGTCGATATGCGCGAGGTGGAGCGCGTTGCATTGCTGCGCGCCGTGGACAGCCACTGGATGGACCATATCGACGCCATGGATCAGCTCCGCCAGGGCATCGGGCTTCGTGCCTACGGCCAGAAAGAGCCTGTTGCCGCCTATACGCAGGAAGGCTTTGAGATGTTTGACGCCATGATCACGGAGATCAGGCAGGAGACCATCCGCTTCCTGCTCGGCGCGCAGCTCCAGCCCAAGGTGACCCAGCGCGAACAGCTTGCGGTGCCCATTGAAACCGCGAACCCGGAAGGCAACCAGCCCGCCAAAAGGGGCAGGACTGTGGGCCGCAACGATCCCTGCCCCTGCGGCAGCGGGAAAAAGTATAAAAACTGTTGCGGGAAAAGCGCATAATACTTTAACGTAATGAGCGGCTGGGACTCTGCCCCTGCCCCCCCGTTTAAGGACCGTAACAGCCCTTAAAAATCCCTATGTTTATGTTTTCTTTTGCTACTTTTCTTTCGTGGAAAGAAAAGTAGCGCACCTATATTTAAAGGATGTGAAGACTTTGATTTTACTGGACGATTACAAGCAGCAGATCGCCGCGTCGGTCCAAACGCTCAAAGAGGCAGGTGACTCTCTTTGACCTCGCCGGGTTGAAGAGCGAACAGCAGAAGCTGGAGGACCAGATGGCAGCGCCCGGTTTCTGGGACGATGTGGAGAACGCCAACAAGGTCAACCAGCGCGTAAAGGCCGTACAAAATAAGATCGGCAAGTACGGAAAATTGAAATCCGCAGCGGATGATTTGGAAACGCTGGTGGAGATGATCGAGGAAACGCAGGACGCCTCCCTGGAAGAAGAGCTCGTGCGCGAGTACGAAGCGTTCCGCCGCAAGGTGGAAGAGCTGCGGCTTTCCACGCTGTTAAAGGGCGAATACGACAGCTCCAACGCCGTATTGTCCCTGCATGCGGGCGCGGGCGGCACGGAAGCGCAGGATTGGGTGCAGATGCTCTACCGTATGTATACGCGCTTCTGCGCGGTACGCGGATGGACGGTACGCGAGTTGGATTTATTGGACGGCGACGAGGCGGGCGTCAAATCCGTGACGTTTGAGGTCATGGGAGATAGCGCCTACGGCTATCTGAAAGCGGAAAAGGGCGTGCACCGTCTGGTGCGCATTTCGCCGTTCGATTCTTCGGGCAGGCGGCATACGTCGTTTGCCTCGTTGGACGTCGCGCCAATATTCGACAACGACGAAAACAACATCGAGATCGATATGGACGACCTCCGCATCGATACCTACCGCTCCAGCGGCGCGGGCGGCCAGCATGTCAACAAGACGTCCTCCGCTATCCGCATCACGCACCTGCCCACCAATATCGTGGTGCAGTGCCAGAACGAGCGCAGCCAGCTTCAGAATAAGGAAACCGCCATGCGCATGCTCAAGGGCAAACTGCTGGAATTGCAGGAACGCGAGCGCATGGAGCAGATGGCCCAGATCAAGGGCGATATGAAGAAGATCGAGTGGGGCAGCCAGATCCGCTCCTACGTCTTCCAGCCGTATACGCTTGTCAAGGACCACCGGACGGGCGTTGAAAACGGCAACATCCAGGCCGTGATGGACGGCGACCTGGACGCGTTCATCAACGCGTTCCTGGTGCAGTCCTGATTTGTACGGGTAACAATACAATCTAAGGAGCGGGCAGGAGGCTACGGCGCGAAAGCCCGGCGGTTCCTGTTTCCGCTTCTTTAATATGGGATTGATGAAAGGAGGTCCGCGTATGCCAAGCAGGGTCAGCAACATCTTGCAGGCCGCCATACGCGGCTTTCGTCCGCTTTTAAACAACCTCAGCCTGGAAATGGAGCGCATCGGGCAGGATATTATCGCCACGGCGGATACGCGCGTATTGCCGGAAAACATCGTGGTCGCCACCGACTGCGTGGGCAGCGTGCTCGCGGAATGGTTCCATACGCTTGGCGCGCCGGAGGATGAGGCGATCCTTTATTTCCACGGCGGGGCGTATATGGCGGGCAGCATTGCAAGCACGCGTCCGCTGGCGGTGGATTTTGCACAGGCCACGGGGCGCAACGTGCTTTCCTTTGAATACCGGCTCGCGCCGGAAAACCCCTACCCCGCGGCCCTGGAGGACGCCATGGCGGTATACCGCCATATGCTGTCCCTGGGGCTTTCCGCAAGCCGCATTGCGTTTGTGGGAGATTCCGCGGGGGGCGGGCTGGAGATGGCAACGGCGCTCAAAGCGCGGGAAGAAGGGCTTCCGTTGCCCGCGGCCATCGCGGCGCTTTCCCCCTGGGTGGATCTGACGCTTTCGGATGAAAGCTATGTGGAAAACAAAGCGGTCGATCCGCTGCTGGAGCGCAGGAAGCTCCTGCGCGCGGTCATGTATTACGCCTATGGAAAAAGCCTGTTCGATCCGTTTATCTCGCCCGTATTCGCCGATTTTACAGGCTTCCCGCCTACGCTCATCCATGTAGGCACGCATGAGGTGCTGCTGGGCGATTCGCGCAAACTTTATGCCGCCATGAAACGGGACGGTGTAGACGTGGAGCTTTCCGAATGGGAAGACATGTGGCATGTTTTCCAGGTGTTCGATATTCCCGAAAGCCGCGCCGCTATCGGGCGAATCGCCGAGTTTATGGTCACGCATATCTCTCCGGATGCGGGCGGAGGAATCTAACCATGCAGAAGCGCAACTGGTACCCGCTTGACAATGCGGCCAATATTTATCCCGTCATCGCAAACAAGGGCTTTACCTCCCAATTCCGCTTTACGGCGGTGATGAAGGATGCGGTAGACCGAGAAGCGCTCCAGCGCGCCTTGGACCGGATGCAGCCGCGGTTTCCCGGCTTTTATGTGCGGGTAAGGCGGGGCGTGTTCTGGTATTATCTCGAACAGATCCATAAACGTGCCATGGTGGAAGAGGATACGCTCTACCCCTGCCCGCCGCTTGTGCGCAATGAACTGCCTTTCCGCGTCAAGGTCCATAACAACCGCATTTCCTGCGAAATCGCGCATGTCATCTGCGATGGCGGCGCGGGCCTGACGTTTTTTAAAACCTTGCTCAGCGAATACGCGCGCCAGCTGGGGGCGGAGGTGCTGCCCGAGTGCGGCGTACTTTCCCTTGAAGAGCCGCCCCATTCGGAAGAGCAGGAGGATGGATTCTCCCGGTTTTCCCGTATGGGCGCGCGCCCCACGCGCAAAGAGCCGCAGGCCTACCACCCCACTGGCACCCCGCTTATCAACGGTGTAAGGTATATTACTACGGGGAAGCTGAGCGTGAACGCCGCGCTGGAGCTTGCCCGCCGCCATCACGTCTCGCTTACGGAATACTTAACGGCCACACTCATCCATGTGCTGTACAGCATGCAGCTTGCGGGCCACACGCGGCGGCTAAGGCCGGTCAAGGTCAGTGTACCCGTCAACCTTCGGAAATACTATCCCACCCGTACGCTTCGCAACTTTTCCCAGTATCTCAACCCCGGCATCGATCCCAACCTGGGCGATTTTTCGTTTGGAGAAATATTGGAGCAGGTGCACCACTATTTCCGCTACATGTTTACGGAAAAGAACCTCAACGCGCGCATTTCCAAGAACGTGGGGGATGAGCGCAATCTTGTGCTGCGCGTGGTGCCGCTGTTCTTAAAGAAAATGAGCATCCGGTTCGTCTATGAGATGACCGGGGAAAAGCTGTTTTCCTCCGTCATATCCAATATCGGGAGCGTGGGCGTCCCCAAAGGGCTGGAACCCTATGTGGACCACTTCCTGTTTGTCCTATGTACGGCAAAGCACAACGCGGTGGAATGCGGCGTCATCAGCTACGAGGATACGCTGTGTATCACGTTTACCCGCACCATTGCGGAACCGCATGTAGAGCGCACATTTTTCCGTGCCCTCGTCCGGCAGGGGCTGCATGTGCTCTTGGAAAGCAACCACACTTAGAAAGGAGCGTAAGGTATGGCATATTGCGTTAATTGCGGCGTGGAACTTGAAAAAAGCGCGCAAAACTGCCCGCTTTGCGGCGTGGAGGCAAAAAACCCCAAGGAGCCGTTTGATCCTTCCGTGCCCCGCTCATACAGCGCGCGGATCGCAACCATACAGGATCAGGTGGAGCGCCGCTATACGGCCATTATCATCAGCGTCCTGCTTGCGTTGGCGGCCGTTATCTGCGTCATGGCCAACCTCGTATACGAGGACAGCTTTACCTGGTCCATCTATGTGGTCGCAAGCCTTGTGTTGGTTTGGGTGCTTGCGATATTCCCGCTTCTGTATCCGCGGCTGCATCCCGTGGTGATTGTGGCGCTCGACGTCTGCGCGCTGCTATTGTTTTTATACGTGATCAACTATCAGGACCCGGCCTCGGATTGGTATACCCGCCTGGCCATGCCCCAGGTGCTGCTTTACGGCTTTCTGGCGCTTGTCGTGGTGCTGCTGTGGCGCACATCCTTTGTGCGGGGCTGGCAGCGTGTCGGCGTGGCGATCATGGCGGTGGGCGCGGGCGTCATGGGGCTGGAGTGCCTGCTGGATCTGTACAACAGCATGCAGGTGCAGTTGCAATGGTCGTGGTTCGTCATTATCCCTGCGTTTGCAATTGGGCTGATCCTGTTTTTGATCGAACGCAAGCGCGAAGTCAAAGAGGAGATCATGAAGCGGCTGAGGGTCTAGCTTTGAAGGCATATTTCATTTAGAAAAAGTGCCGCGCGCGGAAGACGGGGGCTTTGGCGTATGTTTTCCTGCGCCTGTGTGAATGCAATGTGACAATGTGGAAACATAACCGCCCGCATACTTGAGATAAAATGCTTACAAGCTTAGAATAAAAGAGGAAACTTAAAGGAGAACTTCATGCCCGCCTACGCGCTGCACCATTCCCGCCTTCTGCGCTTCCGTTCCCCGTTCGGGGCTGTTCGAGCCGGAGAAGCCGTAACGCTTCGCCTGTGGGTCACCGCCCGCTATGCGAACGCAACGGTTGCGCTGCGGCTGTGGATCAACAATCGGGAACGGCTGCTGCCCATGCAGGGCAAAGCGGGCGACGGGGGCGTGTATTTTGAGGTCGCGGCGGATATGCCCAAGGAACCCGGCCTTGTCTGGTACTACTTTCTGCTTACCCCGCCCAATGGAAAGACGTTGTTCTATGGCGGCGAAGGCGGGGAGGGCGCGCTGTATTCGCATGAGCCGCCCGGCTACCAGATCACGGTATACGATCCCGCATTTACGGTTCCGCGCGCGTTCCGGGAAGGGATACTATATCAGATATTTCCGGACCGCTTCCGCCGCAGCGAATTATTCCAAAACGGCACGAATCCCGGCATTGCCTATCACCGGGCGTTGGGGCGGCGGGTGCGCGTGCAGGAAGATTGGTCCGCCCAACCGGCGTATTTGCCGGAGGAAGGGCAGGAGGACTACGCGCCCAACGATTTTTACTGCGGCGACCTGTACGGCATCATCGAAGCGCTGCCCTATCTCAAGTCCCTGCATGTGGATACGCTCTACCTCAACCCGGTGTTTGAAAGCGCGTCCAACCACAGGTACGATACGGCGGATTACAAACGGGTGGACCCGGTTCTGGGCGGCAACGAGGCGCTGCTTGCGCTCACAGAGGCCGCAAAACAGCAGGGAATTCGCCTGATGCTCGACGGCGTGTTCTCCCACACGGGGGCGGACAGCGTATATTTCAACAAATACGCGCGTTACCCTTCCGTCGGCGCGTACCAGAGCAAAGCGTCCCCGTACCGCAGTTGGTACGATTTTCGGCCCCGGTACGAGCATGGCTACCGCTGCTGGTGGGGGTTCCCCGAACTGCCGGAAGTCGATGAGCTGGACGAAGGCTATACCCGGTTTGTCGCGGGCGAGAAGGACTCGCTGCTCAGCTACTGGGCGGAACGTGGCGTCACAAGCTGGCGGCTGGATGTGGCGGATGAACTGCCCGATGCTTTTATCGCCCTGCTGCGCGCGCGATTGAAAGCCGCCGATCCAAACGGCGTCCTCCTGGGCGAGGTTTGGGAAGACGCTTCCAACAAAGTCTCCTACGGCGGCCTCCGCATGTATGTGCAGGGCAAGACGCTCGATTGCGCCATGGGGTATCCCTTCCGCAACGCGGTGGCGGCATATTTGCTCTATCAAACGGATGCGCACGCGCTCAGCCATGAGTTGCAGACGCTGCGGGAATATTACCCCAAGCCGTTTTACTACGCTTCTATGAACCTCCTATCCACGCACGATACCGTTCGCGCGCTCACCATGCTATCCGGCGCGCCGGACCGGGACGCGCTGACCAGGGAGGCGCAGGCGGAATTCGCGCTTACGCCCGAAGCCCAGGCGATTGGGCGCACGCGGCTTATACTTGCCGCGGCCATTCAAATGACGCTGCCCGGCGTTCCCTCCATCTATTATGGGGACGAGGCGGGGATGGCCGGCATGGCGGATCCGTTCAACCGCGCGGCTTACCCCTGGGGACAGGAAGACGTGGCGCTGCTGGAATACTACCGTACGCTCACCGCGCTTCGTTCCAAAAATCCGGCGCTCCGGGCAGGGTATTGCCGTATGGGTGCCGTGAACGCGGATATATTCGCCATCCTGCGCTACACCTCCTCGGGACGGGACGCGTTTTTGGAAGAAGCGCCGGAGGCCGCGGTACTGCTGCTGTGCAATCGTTCGCCGGAGCCGCAGCAGATCGTGTTCGACGCCGCATCCCTTTCGGAAGGGCCGGACGCGGCGGTCCCCTACCCGCTTTACGGCGTGTTTTATGATGTGCTCACCCATCAGGAATGGGCGTTCTCTGGTGATAGACTTGCAGCCTTGATTGCGCCCTACGGCATGCTGCTGCTTAAAAAAGACGAAAGCCAATAACGGGTTCAGAAAAGAGGGCATATCGGCTGATCCGATGCGCTATAAGGAATTTTCTCATGCGCTGCGTTAAATACGCGTATGTGTGGTATTATAAGGAGAGTGCTTATGTTTCAGGGACGCTACGGAAACGATCATCTGAACCGTGCGTTAAGCATCGTGGCGATCATACTTGTACTGATCGGAATGTTCTTGCCCAGATACAGCATTGTCGGGCTGGCGTTTTCCGCCATATCCGCGGCGCTTATCATATGGATGATCGTAAGGATGTTTTCCCGGAACTTTTCGGCGCGGGCCGCGGAGAACGCAAAGTTCCTCGTCTGGTGGACGCCATTGAAAAATAAATTCCGGGCGGTATTCAGCGGGAGCTATGCGCGTACCGCAGGCCACAACCCCACGTTTGCGGAGCGGCGCAAGTATAAGTACTTTCTCTGCACCCAGTGCGCGCAGCGGTTGCGGGTCCCGCGCGGCAAGGGAAAACTCCGGGTGACCTGTACCCGCTGCGGCAACAAATTTGAAATCAAAAGCTGAGGCTTTAAGTAAATCAGGAGGAAACGATCATGCAGGTAAACAAGGATATGACCATCGCGGATATCATTCAGATGGATCAGAGCATTGCAAACATACTGATGGCTTCGGGCATGCATTGCCTGGGCTGCATCATGGCCCATGGCGAAGACCTTGGCCAGGCGTGCGCCGTCCACGGCATTGACGCGGATGATATGGTAGACCGCATCAACGCCCACTTGGCGTCGAAAAACGCCCAAAACGCATAACAAATAGGGACGGGCGCGCAAGATACCGCCGCCCGGCCTTTTTGTATCGTTTGGAGCGAAATTGATAAACTAGGAGGTATGTTATGGTTTACGTCTGTTCCGTGTGTGGTTATGAGTATGATCCCGCCGTTGGCGATCCGGATGGCGGTATCGCGCCCGGCACCCCCTTTGAAGACATCCCCGATGATTGGGTATGCCCTGTCTGCGGCGTAGGCAAGGACATGTTCAACCCCGCATAACAAGCAATTATCTTTTAAAAGGCTGCCCGCAAGCTTTGCGGGCGGTTTTTTTATAAAAAAGCCCAACCGTTGTACGGATTGTTGTTTCCATAGTAGAATGGTGGTATATTAGTAAAAAGAGGTGATCATATGAAGATCTCTGCAAAAGGCAGATATGCGTTGCGTATGATGCTGGATATCGCTATGAACAATACCGGAGACTGGATCTCGTTAAAAGATATCTCGCGCAGGCAGGGGATATCCGTCAAATATCTGGAACAAATCGTTACCGCGCTCACCCGTGCGGGTCTATTGCGCAGCAGCCGCGGGCCCATGGGCGGGTATATGCTTGTAAAAAATGCCTCTCAGTACACGGTGGGCAGCATCCTGCGCGTGGTGGAAGGGGACCTTGTGCCGGTGGCCTGTCTGGAGGATGCGGAAAACCAGTGTCCCCGCAAGGGCACCTGTCCCACACTGCCGTTCTGGGAAGGCCTTTCCAAGGTCATCAACGACTATCTGGAAAGCAAGACCCTGCAGGATCTTGCTGACGAACAGGCGCAGAGCATGGGGTGGGATTTTTCCATCTAGCGCCTTGCTTTAGGGAATAGAATGGCCGCCGCTTTTTTGCGACGGCTCCATTTTTAATGGGGGGAGAATCAAATGCCGGATATTAAGCAAAGCATATTGGAATTGATCGGCGACACTCCGCTTGTCGCGCTCAGCCGCATCGCGCGGGCGCATCATGTGGACGCCGCGATATTGGGCAAGGTGGAGTTTTTCAATCCCGCCGGGAGCGTAAAGGACCGCGTCGCCTACGCCATGCTGCAGGACGCCGAGGAGCGCGGGTTGATCGGGGAAGGCAGCGTCATTATCGAACCCACCAGCGGCAATACCGGCATTGGTCTTGCGGCGGTGGCGGCGGTATTGGGCTACCGGGTTATCCTCACCATGCCGGAAAACCGCAGCCTGGAACGGCGGACGCTGCTTGCGGCCTACGGCGCGGAGCTGGTGCTCACCCCGGGGCCTCTTGGCATGCAGGGCGCGATCGATAAGGCGCAGGAGCTTGCCCGTGAAATTCCCAACAGCTTTATTCCCGGTCAGTTCACCAACGTAGCAAACCCCTCTATGCACCGGCGCACCACCGGGCCTGAAATCTATTGCCAGACGGGCGGAGAGGTGGATATTCTCGTTGCGGGCGTGGGTACGGGCGGCACGCTGACAGGGGCGGGGGAATATCTCAAAGGCCGTATTCCGCACTTGCAGGTAATCGCGGTGGAGCCCAAGGAGTCGCCTGTATTGAGCGGCGGAAAAAACCGCCCGCATAATCTGCAGGGCCTTGGCGCGGGCTTTGTGCCCAAGGTGCTGAACACCGGCATCTATGATGAGATATTCCCCGTGAGCGGGGAAGATGCGTTTGCAGCGGGGCGCGAGCTTGCAAAACGGGAAGGGCTGTTGTGCGGCATCTCTTCGGGCGCTGCGCTTTATGCGGCGCTCCAGGTCGGGAAACGGCAGGAAAACCGTGGCAAGGTAATCGTCGTGGTGCTGCCGGATACCGGGGAACGGTATTTGTCCAGCGGCATGTTCTAAAGGACAAGCCTGATCGGATCGCCTTCCGGCGGAACGGACTTATAAATCAATAGAAATGTTGTCCTTCTTCTTGGAGGGCGCGACGGTGGTTTCCGAACGGGAACGCTTGCCTGCTTTTTTCACGGGCGGGTACTGCTGCACATCTTTTTCGTCCACCCCATATTTGTCCAGCAGCAGGTCAAAGAGCGCGGCGCAGGCCTGCGCGTCGTAGAGCGCGTTGTGGTGGCGCACAAGCGGCAGCATCAGCCCTTCGCACAGCGTATTGAGCCGGTGGTTGCCAAAGCGTTCCTTTTCAATATGACGCCGGGCCAGCCGGCACGTGCAGATGTAGGAAAACGAAGGCGCGGGCAGCCCATAGCGCTGCAATGTGCGGCTGACGACGGAAAGGTCGAACGTCGCGCTGTGCGCAAGCACGGGCATCCTGAGCGCATACGGAGCGATTTCTTCCCACACTTCGGGGAAGAGCGGCGCGTCGTATACCATGGACGGCGTGATGCCGTGGATGGTGATGTTGTACGGGTCGAAGTGCGTTTCCGGGTTTACAAGGTATTCCCGTTCAAACACGGGTTGCCCGTATTCTTTATAGACCACCCCGATGGAGCAGAGCGCGTCGGCGCGCGCGTTGGGCGTTTCCACGTCCAGCGCCAGATAGGATACGATCTCCATTGCCCCACTCCCTTTCGTGTACTTTGGGTATCATGCGCCAATATTGTGCGCACCATAGGCTTGGTATTGAGTATACCATACGCCGTAAATCCGGCGCAAAGTTAAGATTACGTTGGGGCGCTACCCCAAACCCCGCTTAGGGCTGTAACAGCCCTAAGAACCCAAAAAGAAAGGGAGCTGCGACAGAATGGAAAAATTCATCCCCAAACAAAAGCTCAGTAAAAAAGCGAAACGCGCGCTCAACAGCGCGCAACGGGCCACATGGGGCACATTCAACCCCGTGACCCGCAAAGCGAAAAGCCCCAAAGCGTATGACCGCAAAAAGCCTCCGCTGGACCAGGATCCGGACGGAGGCTTTAGTCAATATCTGATTGGAACTTGAGATGTTTGAATATCTTGTAATTCACACCGATTATATCCCTTATCTTTTAAAAAAGTATATAATAATTGTTTAGCTAAAGTATGATCAACAAGGGGACCAATAGTAGCTCCAACAACCCAAGATTTCCGCTCTAAAAGCACATCAATATATGGGACAATTAATCCTTCTCTATTTTTGTATTTTACAGCATATCGAGCGTAGGCAGTAGCTTCAATAGGTATTTCCTCTGGAACGTATAATATTGCCCGTATTTCATTTTCGGATTGAAAATGGTGACTCTTGTACTGGAACTTTAATCTAGTAAGATAATTCCGAATTACAGTCTTCGCAATAGAATTAAATTCTGGATTTAATATATAGGGTTTAAAATCCAATATTATTTTCGAGATGAGCTCTTTATTTTCTTCGGTAGAGTATTTTATTTTGTAGAGTTCAAGCTCATGGCCGCGTGTTTCTAAGGCTTCGCGACTAAAGAACTTCTCGAAAACATGGCTGCAGAACTTAATATTGTACCCTTGATCACGATTGTTTTTTGAATAATAACGCCACATCGGTAGAGAATCTTGATCCGATGAAAAGCAACACAAATAAGAAGTATATTTAACCAATTTGAAATTGGAGGTATTATTTATGCGAAAGAGAAAAGCACGGGTATCCTGTAGATCTAAATTGATTATTTCATTATAGTGGAGTTCAGTAATCTGATCTTCTTTTAAAAGCTTTTTGCAGACTGCATCGTAATGCTCAGATAATAACTTTCCCTCAGATAGGTCGTTTAGACAATCCATCCTTGTAAAATGCAAATGTATGCCATCTGAATGATCTAGAATACCTAGTAAACCTACTGGAGAGGTATAGTGAAATAGATTGAGCGCTGAACTTAATTTGAGCGAGGATTCAAAGTGCTCGTACTTTAAAGCTAAGTCAATAAACTTATCAAATTCAGTTTTCATGAGCCCCCACAGTTTTATAAAGAATAAACACAATATTTTGCAAAGTATGGCATGAGTATATCACATTTTTTTACCCGCGCTATTTGAACGTCGCCACGAACCTTGTATACTGCCCTACTTCGCTTTCGGCCCGGATTTCCCCGCCGTGCGCCGTGACGATCGCCTGGGCAATGGCGAGACCCAGCCCATATCCCCCGCTTTCCCGCGCGCGGGCGCTGTCCACCCGGTAGAAGCGGTCAAACAGATGCGCCAAATGCGCGGGCTCGATGCCCGCTCCGCTGTTTTCTACCGTCAGCACGGCGGCGTCCCGCACGGTCTGTAGCGTCGCTTTCACATATCCGCCGCGCGTCGTATGGCGGCACGCGTTATCAAGAAGAATGCATACGAGCTTCTTTAAGGAAAGCGCATCGCCATCTATCATAATGCCGGGCGCAATGGAAGATTCCAGTGCCAGCCCTTGCTCGTAAAGGAGCGCGTCAAAAGAAAGAAGCTGTCCTTCCACAAGCGCGCTCAGATTGGTTTGCGCATATACGGCACGGGAGCGCGCCTCGTCCAGCCGCGCAAGCTCCAGCATATCCGCAATCAGGCTGGCCATGCGCGTTTCCTGCTCCTCCATGGCGCGCAAATACTTTTGTTCCGGCGCGGGTTCGGGGAGCGATTCCTTGAGCAACGATAAATTCGCGTTAAGTATGGCGAGCGGGGTCTTCAGCTCATGGGAGGCGTCCGCCACAAATGCGCGCTGCCGTTCGAATGCCTGCTGCACCGGCTGCGCCGCGCGGATTGCAAGGTACATGCTAAGCCCCCACAGCGCCAAAAGGCTCAACGACCCCGCGCCCAGGCAGATGAATAAGGCGTTGCGCATCATCTCCCGCTGGGAACTGAGGTCCGCAAACGCGATCTTGCGTGCGGGGCCAGCTTCCCGCGTATCGTACGCGAATGCGTATTCGTCGAACACGATCTCTCCGCTGTCCTTGCCTTGGGAAAGCGCAAGGGCTTTCATTTGCTCCACCGTTTCTTTGGAAAGCTCGGGCGGATTGGTCTGGCGCAGGATATCGCCGTTCCCGTCATATTCGATGAGCACGCCGCCGAACAGCGGGCGCATGCCCGGCCCGCCCTGGATGCGCGCGCTCAGCATGCGGTCAAGTGTTTCCTCTGTCACGCGCCTGTTCTGCGCGCCGAGCAATAGCAGCAAAATGGCGATGACGCCCAACAGCACCCCGGTCAGCAGCGCCATGTTGATGCGCACCATACGCGTCCTTAGCCTTTGGACTGCGGCGTCCTCTGTTAAGACTGCGGCTTTTTGCCGCGTTTCTTTGCGCTTCATAGCGTATCAAACAGGCGGTAGCCCACGCCCCGTACGCTCTGTATTTCCACATGGGCATGGATGTGGGTAAGCTTCTTGCGCAAGAATGAGATGTATACCTCCACAATGGAAATGTCCGCCGTGTTGTCATATCCCCAGATGCGGGTATACAGGTCTTCCTTCTGCACCGCCGTATGCTTTCGCTGCAAAAAATAAGAGAATATTTCCGTTTCTCTTTTCGAAAGTCTTACGCTTTCCTGCCCCCGCGAAAGCGTATAGGCGCGCGGAAGCAGAGTGATATCCGCAAAATGCAGCGCGTCGCTTTTTTCCAGCTCTCCGGTGCGGCGGGAGAGCGCCCGCACGCGCGCTAAGAGTTCCTCCAGCGCAAAGGGCTTGGTCAGATAATCGTCCGCCCCGCAGTCCAGCCCCACCACCCGGTCGCTCACATCCGCGCGCGCGGTCAGCAGCATGACCGGAGTGGAGCGTTTCTGCTGGCGCAGGGCGCGCAAAATCGCAAGCCCGCTGTGCTGCCCGGGCAGCATCACATCCAGCACGATGACGTCAAAGCATTCATTGAGCGCGACGCGCATGCCTTCCGTGCCGTCGTAGGCGATTTGTACCGTATAGCCGCTTTTTACAAACGCTTCTTCCAAGGCCTCGGTCATGGCCCGTTCGTCTTCCACCAGCAACAGCTTCACCGGCTTCACCTCGTATCTGTCGTATTAAAAAATGAAATCCAGGCGCTGCCAGTATCGTACCACACTTTTTCCCCGTTTTGTGGGCCATAAGCTTCAAAAAGCATGGCAAAAAAGGTACAGATTTTGGCTCGATTGTGACAAAGTCCCTTTCTTTAAGGGTTCTTAAAGGCACGTTCGCTATAATGGCAAAAAATGAAATTCGGGCCGTGATCAGTTTTTGATTCGGGAGGGGTAAGACAGGATGCAGCGTAAGGTGAGTGAAAAGGGCAGGCGCAGGCATGGCGGGGAAGAGATATTAGCCATGCTGGGTGAAAAGGAAGAGCGGGCGCGTCCAAAGAAAACGAAATGGATATTCCTTGGGGGCGGCGCGCTGCTCGTCGCCGCTGCTGTGCTCCTATTGGTACTGCCCGGGGAAAAGACGGCGCAAAGCGAAACGCTTTACCGCGAATACCAGGTGGAGCGCGGCGACATCATCGTTGGGCAGAACGAAAGCTCCTCCATCTCGCTGGACCGGGAAACCGTGACATTCCCGGTTTCCTCCACCGTGGAGGAGGTATATGTCAAGGCAGGTTCTTCCGTGAAAGCGGGCGACCCGCTTTTGAGGCTTGACGCGGAAGAGATTTCAACGGGCCTTGCAAGCTATGAGCTGGAGCTGGAGCAGGCGGCGCTGGAAGTGGAAAAAGCGAAGCTGGACCAGCAAACAGGCCTTTTAAAAGCGCAGCAGGAGTATGCCCTCAGCGTCGAGACCGGGAAGCTTGCTTCCTCCCAGGAGAACCTGACGGTGGAGGAGCTGCAGCTTGCCTTAACCAACGCGCAGACCGCCTATGCGGCTGCACAGAAGGCGTATGAAGAATATCTCCAGGCCAGCGCGAGCTTTAAATCCGCAAAGGCCTATCTTGAAAATTTGGAAGAGCGGGTAGCAGAACTCGAAGACGACCTTGCGCGGGCGCAGGCGGCTTCCCCCAGCAGCGCTTCGGATATTGCCGGCATCAAGGAAGAGCTTTCGGATTATCAGGCGGCTTATAACGAATACAAGACGGATTTTACAGAGAAGTTCGGCAGCGACGTGGAAGATATGGATGATGTTGCGGAAAAACTTGCGTCCCTTGCCGCCAATGTGGAAAAGACGGAGCTTGCCCTTGCAAAAGCAAATCTTGCGCTGAGCACGGGGAGTACCAGCGCGGACCAGAACAGCGCGCTTGCAAAGAACGAAGCCTCCACGGCAAAAACCACGCTGGAACTCGCGGAGCTGCAGCTCCAGCAGGCGGTCGACGCAGCGGAGGAGAAATACGACCAGCTTGCCGCGGAAATTGAAGACCTCAAAGAAAGCATCGCGCTTGATGGGCTTGTGCTCTCCCCCTGCACCGGCATGGTGGCAAGCGTCAATGTGGAGGCGGGCGATTCCTTTGACGTCACCTACAACGAAGATCTCGGCATGCTCATGGAGCAGACGCTTTGCACCCTAACGGATATCTCGAGCGTATACGTGCCCATCACCATATCCGAAGAGGATATTTTAAACGTCTTCATCGGCCAGGAAGCAAATGTGACCATGAACGCGTTCGAAGGCCGGGATTTTGAGGCGGAGGTGGACGCCATCACGGTGGAATCCTCCCGCTCGGGCGCGGCAACCGTGAGCTATACGGTCAACGTCCGGCTCAAGGGCGAGAACGCGCAGCTGATGTACGAGGGCATGAGCGCGGATGTTACGCTCCTGCAGCGCGCGGCGCTCGACGTCCTATATGTCAATGTCGCGGCGGTCACCAACACCAACGGCGTCGCCACCGTGCAGAAGCTGGTAGACGGCGAACCGGTCACGGTAGAAGTGAAGACCGGATTTTCCGACGGACGCTATGTGGAAATCCTGGAGGGCCTGCAGGAAGGGGATACGGTGCGGGCAGAAAGTGCGGTGGGACGCGAATGATGCAGATTTCCGAGGTCCTGCGGCTGGTCTGGATCAACATCATTGAGAACAAGTTCAAGATGATGATGACGTCACTCGGCGTTATCGTGGGCGCAGCCACCATCGTCATCGTTATCGCCATCGGCCGGGGCGGGCAGGCGGACGTGGCCGACCAGTTCAAAAATCTCAACGCGGGCGCGATCGACGTGAGCGTTGGCGACGGCGTGGATATGGACGCCATGATGCAGGGAGGACCGGGTGCAATGGCCGGCGCTATGCCGAATGTGGATTTCAATGAGATCCGCAGGCAGGTTGAGCAAAGCGGCGGAGGGATGTTCAGCATGACCGTGCCCGGCGGCAGGACGTTTTCCATAGGCGGCGGAATGCCCGGCGGAAGAAACAGCCGGGAAAACACCGTGCGCCTGACGGCGGACGATGTGGAGGATATCCGTTCCCTTGTGCCTGGCCTAAAAGAGGTGACCATCCTGCAAAGCGGGGAGACCGCTATTTACGGCGGTTCGCTGGAGGAAGAGAAGACCTCCACCGTGGTGGGCGTATATGAGGATTATCGGAATGTCAGCAACCTCTCCGTGCTCTACGGGCGGTTTATTGAGGAAACGGATACCGACTATGAGGATTATGTCTGCGTCATCGGCTACAGCCTGGCCGAAGAACTCTTTACCTACGCCGCCTATGCGTATGGAGACTATCTGACAATAGACGGCAAGAATTACGAGATTGTGGGCGTGCTGGACAGTATGGGCGACGTCTCTTCGGGCATCAGCCCCGATACGGCGGTCTACCTCCCCTATACCACGGCGCAAAAGCAGATATTCGGCTCTTCGGCGGAGCCCAAGATTGCGGCGGTAGCCGTTAACGTAGAGGATGTGCCCGGGATTATGGAGGATATCGAAGCGCTGCTGACCGAAAATTATCCCGACGGCTTCTTTGACGTAAGCGACGCCGGCAGCGCCATGGAAGCGGCTTCTAGCTCCGCAAACACGCTGGCGCTGCTGCTGCTGGGCGTTGCGTCCATCGTGTTTATCGTGGGCGGCATCGGCATTATGAACGTCATGTTTGTTTCCGTCAAGGAGCGCACGTCTGAAATCGGGCTATTGAAAGCCATCGGCTGCTCCAAAAAGACCATACTGCTGGAATTCCTGCTGGAAGCCTGCATCATCTCCGTGATCGGCGGATTGATCGGCGTGGGCATCAGTTTCGGTCTGTTGCCGCTGGTGCAGCTGCTCGGCATGCGCGTGGAAGCAAGCGTGTGGGGGTATGTATTGGCGCTTATGTTCGCGGTGATCACCGGCACGGTGTTCGGGTTCTATCCTGCATGGAAGGCGTCGAGATTGGTGCCCATCGAGGCTATGAATTTGGAGTAGAAAGCGTCAAAGGCAGGGTAACAGGAGGGCTGAGGGCGCTGCCCTCAAACTCCCGCTTAGGGCCGTAACGGCCCTAAGAACCCAGAGTACCTCTCTTCGGGGCAAGGTCTCTGAAAAGGAGTGTATTGTTGGTCTAACGCCTAAAAAGCAAGCCGGACGGATCAATATAAGGAGAATGCTATGAAACGAATCATCATGCTGTTGTGCGTATTGCTCCCGCTGTTGCTGTGGGGGTGCTCCGCGACAAAAGGAGAACAGGAAGGGCTCATTAAGGACGGCGCCGCGCAACCGGCAATGGAAGACGGCGGCAACACCGTCTATGGGAAAGTGGAAAGCATTGTGGGCAACGAGGTCGTGCTTGCCCTGGGCAAGCCGCAGCAGAGCACAGCCTCAAGCCTGGAAGCGCCGGAAGGGCAGAAAGTACAGATTGGAGAAGCGCCGCAGGGGGAGGTTCCCGAAGGGACGGTTACCTTTGGGACAGGCGAGCGTCCCAGCGGGGAAAAGCGTTCTTTTGGTACCGGCCAGCGTCCAGGTGGCGGGCAGGCGCTCTCCGGAGAAAACAATGTCCAATCCATACAGGCGTCCGGCAATTCAGGCGGGATGGGACGCAGTGTGTCCCTGGATTATACGGGGGAGACATCAACCTACCTGCTGCCTGTAGGCATGGCGATCGGTTCCGGGGATTTCTCCAACGTCAGCGAGGGCATGGTGCTCGCCCTTTCCCTGAATGAGGAAGGCGCCATTACCGCCGTTCGCATCCTCTCTGTCTAGGAGGCGAAAATGGAACAGGCGGCGAATGTCATAGACCTCCGGTCCATCCATAAGCGATTCTTCGTGGGGGACAGTGTGGTGGAGGCGCTCAAAGATGTCTCCCTCATCGTAGGCCGGGGGGAGTACCTGGGCGTATTGGGCCCTTCGGGCAGCGGAAAGTCCACGCTGATGAATCTCATCGGCTGCATGGATACGTTTCAGGAGGGCGAATATTACCTGATGGGTCTTCCCATCCATGAGATGGAAGATGAGGAGATGGCCATCATCCGCAACCGCATGGTGGGGTTTATCTTTCAGAAGTATCATCTTATTGGGAAGTATACGGTGCTCCAGAACGTGATGATGCCGCTGCTGGTGCGCGGCGTGCCGTACAAAGAGGCCATGCGGACGGCGCTTGAAAAGCTGGAGCTTCTCGAAATGACAGACCGTATCCAGCACAAGCCCAATGAGCTTTCGGGCGGGCAGCAGCAGCGCGTGGCCATTGCCCGCGCGCTGGTGGGCGAGCCAAAGCTGCTCCTCGCGGATGAACCGACCGGCGCTCTTGATACCAGGACCGGGCAGGAGGTTTTAAAGCTGTTTCAAAAGCTTAACGATATGGGGCATACCATCGTCATGATCACGCACGACATGCAGGTGGCGGCCCACGCCCGCCGCGTGGTGCATATCGTGGACGGCGCACTGACGGATTAATTTTTAGGGCGTTGATGGGGTGGGTGTTTAGGGCCGTTACGGCCCTAAACAGAGGTTTGGAGGCAGGGCCTCCGGCGAGTTGTGACCGCTGCTATCCTCCGGATAGTTGACGCACCTCATTTGTTCCTGTAACATGCTGTATGGTGTCTCAAATCCATATATTGGTCAGGAGAAGGCAAATGCAGCAATCCGGGGTTTCCTCGCGGCGCGTCAATATTCCGTTTGTGCCCATTGCGGCGGGCATGATGTTTTTTATTGGGTTTGAGTGGGGCGGCTTCCAGCTTGCGCTGCTGCGCGTGGCGCAGGAATTTTCCCTGACCGAATCCATGATGGGCGTGCTTGCCGGGCTCCAGTTTCTTGCTATGGCCGGGTTGCCGCTTCTTGTGGGCCGCCTGGCGGACCGGGTGGGGAAAAAGCGGATTTTGCTTATGTTCCTGCCCGTATTCGTGCTGGGCTGCGTGCTTGCCGTTTTGAGCCGCTCGCCATTTGTGTTTATTCTGGCTGTACTGCTGATCGGCACCGGGTTTTCCGTGACGGAATGTGTTTCCGCCGCGGTGGTCTCGGATATCAAAGGCGGGGCGTCCGCGCGTACCATGAACGTCGTACAAAGCCTGTTCAGCATCGGTGCGGTGGCCGGGCCGCTGGTATCGGAATTTTTCATGCTGCGCGGCGCGTCCTGGCGTGTGGTGTTTCTGGCGGCGGGCTTGGGATACCTGCTTCTGTATCCCCTGCTGCTGCTTTCCCGCGTTCCTGCCGTTAAAACGGAGGAGGCGCGAAGAGGGAATATGCTGCGGCTGTTTAAAACCCCGATGCTGGCGTTCATGGGCATTGCCATGTTCCTTTACGTGGGCATTGAAAGCGGCATTGCGTTCTTTATCGATAGCTTTTTTCATCTGGAATTCTCACAGGCGGGTATCGGCGCATACGGCATCGCCATTTTCTGGCTTTGCACGGCGCTTTCACGCATCGCGTTCGGCCAAATACGCTTCCAGCCCCGGCGTGTGGTGCTTCTGGGGTTTGCGTTGATTACGGGTTTGATTGTGCTGATGTACTTTGTAACGGGGGAGGCCGGCATGCTGATCCTCTGTGCGGCGGCTGGCATCGCCTGCGGGCCGGTCTGGCCCATCATCGCGAGCCTGGGCATGGGCGCATGCCCGGAGGATACGGGAACCGCAATGGGCGTTTTGTCCACCACCGGCAGTCTGGGCGGCGCCGCGCTGCCCGCCCTCATCGGCGTACTGACCGAGCTTTGGGGCATACGATCGGCGTTTATGGCGCTTGCTGCCGTCGCGTTGGCGACAACGGGCATCATGCTGGTTGTTCAGGTATATTTCAAGCGCAAGGCACAGCCGCCCTGCGCGCCGGAACAGAGCGGATGACGCGACCGGATCGTTTATGAAAACGGGGCCTGCGCATATGCGTAGGCCCCGAGCGTTTTAGAGAGTATCCACATAGGTATTTCCCCCTGGGCGGGCGTTTTAGGAAGGGGTTTGGGGAAACGCAGTTTCCCCAAACCAAAAAAATAATCGTCGGCGCGTTAAAGCGCCGATACTTTAAATCTCAAATAAGCTTATAGATACTAGGGCGTGCGCATATGCGCACGCCTCGTATCATTCAAATAGGGTTCTTATTTGATAACGCCCTTCTGGATCATCACGTTCGCGTAGATCGCCTCTTCGCCGGTCTGGACGATGCAGTACGATTTCTTGGCTTCCTCATAGAAGCGGAAGCGCTCATAAAAGCCGATGGCGCTCATACCGCGCGGTTCATATTTGGTGACGATCTCCTTATATGTTTCCCAGATGGGAACTTCCAGGTTTTTATCGCACGCGGCGGTTTCCATCAGCATGACGGGCGTGGGTACGTAGCTGTCGCAGGGCATCATCTGCAAAATGGCTTCCAGCAGCGCGGGGATGCCGATGCCGTCGGCGCGCAAAAATTTGCAATTGCCCTCATGCGCGAATCGTTTTCCGGGGAAGTTTCCGTCCCCCAATACGATGACGTCGCTGTGTCCCATTTCGCACAATGTGGCCAAAAGCTCCGGTGAAAGGACCTTGGGTACGCCCAGTAACATATCTGTTTCCTCCTTCAAGCAGCGTTTATGCGGGTATTCATATCCGAATTAGCGCACAACTATACAGCGAAACGTTTCGTCCCGCGGCAACAAGTCCGGCTATCGAATTGCAATTTGTTATAAATCAAAGGGTTGCGACGGATTCGTGGAGCAGCAGTTCACCCTTGAGGCGCAGCATCAGTGGGAAGGAGGTGTAATCCTCCCGCATGCGCCGCACCAATGTCGTCGCGGTCTGTTCGGCGATCAACTCCATCGGCTGAATGACGATGGAAAGCGGCGGGTTGAACATTTTGGTGAGCCGGACCTCGTCAAAGCCGATAAACGAGATATCACCGGGGATTTTCAGCTTGCGCTCATAGGCGGCGGTGACCGCGCCGAGCGTCATATCATAGTTGGTGGCGAATATCGCGGTGGGCGGGTCCTGCATATCCATAAACTCGCAGAACAGGCGGTAGCCCGATTCATAGCTGAAATCGCCCATCCGCATCAGGGAAGGGTCGAGCGGTATGGAATAATCCGCAAGCACGCGCTGGTAGCCCAGCGTACGCTCATAGCCGGTGGAAATGTCGTTGGGACCCATCATGATGCCAATCCTGCGGTGGCGGTTCATCAAAAGGTGTTCCACCGCGGCATACGAAATGCCGGAATTGTCCACCAGTATCCGGTCGTACTCAAGGCCGGATATACACCGGTCCAGCAGCACGAGCGGCACCTTGTGGCTTTGGATCTCCTTGATGGCGTTTACCTTTTCCACATCGACGCGCCCGGGAACGAATATGATGCCGTCTACCTGCTTACCGACCAGGAATTTGACTTTATCCAATTCCTGCTCCGGGTCGTTGTTGTAGCTGCATACGATCAGGGAATATCCTTCTTGGCGCAGGCGGCCCTCAATCATGGAAAACAGGTCGGAAAAAAACGATACGGAAAGGGAGGGCAAAAGCGCGCCCACCGTCATGGTCTTGCTGGTTTTCAGGCTCCGCGCCGTCAGGTTGACCTTGAAATCCAGCACGTCGATGGCATGGTCAATAAGCACCTTGTTTTCTTCAAGAACATTTCCGCCGTTGATGTATTTGGATATAGTGGATATGGAAAGGCCGGTCAGCCTGGCGACATCCTTAATATTGGACACTGGATTCCTCCCGCTTAAATTAGAAGCAAAAATTGCGCGAAACCTTTCACTTATTGTAATATGCTCTGTAACCCGCTGTCAAGCGGGGCTGAGCCCTGCGCCGGCAGGGAAAAACACGGTTCGCCAAATTGCAAACGCTATCGCGCAACATCCGCGGAATATGCCGGGAAATAGGGAAATACCGGAGAAATCGAAGGAAGTTGCCGCCCATGCGAGCTGGCCGTATAGTAATACATTTCCGTGTTGACAATGCAATTTTGCATGTGTTATAATTCAAGCGAAACGTTACGTGATATATTGCATTAACACAATAAAAACAACAGCGACAAAGCAGCAAGGATTGAAAACCGGCCAATTTGGAATAAAAGCGCAGAAAAACGGATAATACAATTCCAGATTTCGACTTTTTACGAAAGTTCACAGACTTAAGCGGCAGGCGCACTAGCAAAGGAGCGGGGCGCTGTAAGCGGACCGGTGCGGTCGGGCTAAAATTCATGGCTAAGAGGTGATACCTATGGCAGAAGTATTGCTCCAGATGGAAAACATACAGAAGTATTTTCCCGGCGTCCATGCGCTGGATAACGCGGCACTTACCGTCAACGAGGGCGAGGTGCATGCGCTTATCGGGGAAAACGGCGCGGGCAAATCCACGCTCATGAAGATATTGAACGGTATCTATAAAAAGGATGGAGGTACCATCCGCATCCGCGGGGAAGAGGTGGACATTACCTCTCCCGAGCGTGCAAAGGAACTGAGGATCGGCATCATCCACCAGGAATTGAATCTCATGCCGCATCTTACGGTGGCGGAAAATATTTTTATCGGCCGTGAGTTTAAAAAGGGTGTGTTCCTGGACGACACAAAGGCGAACAAGGAGGCGAAAAAGCTTCTTGATTCGCTGCATATCGATATCAGCCCCACGGCGACCATCGAATCCCTCACCGTCGCCAAACAGCAGATGGTGGAAATCGCCAAGGCGCTTTCCTTCGACAGCGAGCTGTTGGTCATGGACGAACCCACCGCGGCGCTTACCGAAAACGAAATCCAGGAGCTGTTCAAGTTTATTCGGAATCTTCGCGCCAAGGGCCACGGCATCATCTATATCTCCCACCGGCTTGACGAGCTGCCCGTGATTACGGACCGCATCACCGTCATGCGGGACGGCCAGTATGTGGGTACCGTCAATACGCCGGACGTCACCAAGCAGCAGATCATTTCCATGATGGTGGGCCGCACCATTTATGAAGAACCCAAGAGCAAGAGCGACGTCCCCGAAGGCGCGCCTGTGGTATTGGAAGCGCGCAACCTGGTCGCGAAGAACGTCAAAAACGTATCCTTCACGCTACGGCGCGGTGAAATACTGGGCTTTGCTGGGCTCATGGGGGCGGGCAGGACGGAAACCATGCGGGCGCTCTTTGGAGCGGACGAACTCGTTTCCGGAGAAATTTTCTTAAACGGCAAACAAGTGACCATCAAATCCCCTTACGACGCGGTGCGGCTGGGCATCGGCTATCTTTCCGAGGACCGCAAGGCGTTCGGCCTTGCGACGGGGCTTTCCGTGCGCGACAACTGCGTACTGCCCAGCCTCGAAAACTATACGTTCGGCCCGTTTACCAGCGACGGCAAAATTGAAAAAACCACCAAAGAGTACATCGATAAAATCAACATCAAGACGCCGACCTCCGCGCAGTTGGTCAAAAATCTGTCCGGCGGCAACCAGCAGAAGATCGTTATTGCAAAATGGCTCATCCGCAACTGCGATATTCTCATATTCGATGAGCCCACCCGCGGCATAGACGTCGGCGCAAAGAGTGAAATTTACAAGCTGATGCGCCAGCTCGCGGAGGAACATAAGGCCATCATCATGATCTCTTCGGAAATGCCTGAGCTTCTGCGCATGAGCGACCGCATCATCGTCATGAACGAAGGCGCTGTCACCGGCACTGTGGACATCAGCGAGGCGTCTCAGGAAAACATCATGCACTATGCGACAGCAAACAATTGAGGTGGAAACATGGAAAACGTAAAAAGCAACAAAGTCAAATTGAACATGCAAAAACTGCTGGCGCCTGGCGTACTGGTTCTGTTGTATGTGTTCTTCTCCATCTTCGGGACGAACTTCTTTTCCGTTGATTATCTGATCAACATTCTGGATGCCTCCTATTATATCGGCTTCATGGCCATCGGCGTCACGTTCGTCATCATCACCGGCGGTATCGACCTTTCTTTGGGCACCACCATGATGTGCGGCGCGCTCCTGGGCGGCGCTGCGTATAACATCTGGAAATGGCCCATCATCGTGGCGCTCGTGCTCGCCGTGGTTGTCGCCACCATCATTGGTATCATCAACGGCGTATTCGTCGCTTACTTGAAGCTCCCGCCCTTTATCGCAACGCTGGGCACCCAGATGATGGGCATGGGCTTTGGCGCAATCGTCACCAAGGTGATGACCATGCGCTATCCCACCGTGGGCACGCCGGACGGTTGGTTCAAGTATGTGTTCTATAAGACGGCCACCGGCTTCCCGATCGGCGTGGTTTGGCTGATCGTCGCGTTCTTTATCGCATATCTGCTGCTCAATAAAACGCGCTTTGGCCGCTATACGTTCGCCATCGGTTCCAACCATGAGGCTGTGCGCCTCTCGGGTATCAGAACCCAGCGCTGGATCACCGGCGTGTACACGCTGTGCGGCTTCTTCTCCGGCCTTGCGGGTATTTTCTACGCCGCGGCCTACACCACCATTATCCCGAGCACGGGCAACGGCCTTGAGCTCCTTGCCATCGCGGGCGTCGTCATCGGCGGCACCTCCATGGCGGGCGGTGTCGGCAGCCTCACAGGCACCATCATCGGCGTGTTTGTCATGAGCGTATTGAAGCAGGGCCTGATGTCTATGGGCCTGCAGGGCCATTGGCAGACGTTCTTCACCGGTTTTGTGGTCGTTGGCGCGGTGCTCATCGACAATTACCGTATGGCAGCCGCCAACAAGGTCAAGGTCGGCTAAACCAAATTGATTTTCAGTTTCCGGCAAAACTGCCGGGAAGTAAACCATAACAAACAGGAGGAAAGAATCTTATGAAAAAGACCCTCGCAATACTGCTTGTGGTGCTGATGAGCATTGCAGCGTTCGGTTGCGCAGCGACCCCGGCTCCCGCGCCTGAGGCTCCCGCCGCCACCGAAGCGCCCGCCGCCGCCACCGAAGCGCCCGCTGCGGAACAGCCCGCTGGCAAACCCTACATTGCTATGATTTCCAAGGGCTTCCAGCACCAGTTCTGGCAGACCGTAAAAGCGGGTGCGGATGCCGCCGCCGCTCAGTACAACGTTGAGATCACCTTTGACGGTCCTCCGTCCGAGTCCGAAATCAGCACCCAGATCGACCAGCTCAACGCGGTTCTTGCAAAGAACCCCGCCGCTCTGTGCCTGGCCGCTCTCGACACCGAGTCCGTGACCACGCAGCTCAACGACACCAAGGCAAAGGGCATCCCCGTTGTCGGCTTTGACTCCGGCGTTCCCAATGCGCCCGAAGGCACCATCGCTTCCACCGCCTCCACCAACAATGAAAACGCCGGCGCAGGCGCTGCAGAAGAAATGTTCAAGCTCGTCCAGGACAAGATCGCTGCCGCTACTCCCGAAAGTCCGGTCATCATCGGCGTATTGAGCCAGGATGCGACCTCCGCTTCCGTTGTGGGCCGTACCGTCGGCTTCCTCAACAAGATGGCTGAGCTCTCTGAAGGCGTGAAGGCTGGCGAAGTCGCCATCACCGGTCATGACAAGTATGCGAAGGCTTCCACCTCCGGCAAGGTTTCCGTGGAGCTGAACATCCTCGTTCCCGCCTCCACCAACACCACCGATATGCAGACCACCGCGCAGGGTCTCTTTGCCAAGAAGGGTCTTGCGGGCATCTTCTGCTCCAATGAAGGCGCTGTTGCCGGTCTGCTCGCCGCCACCACGGACGGCCAGGATCTCGACCGCACGAACGGCAAGTATAAGGACGTCGCCGTCATCGGCTTCGACGCAGGCGCAAGCCAGAAGAACGCTGTCAAGAACGGCTGGTTCAATGGTTCCATCACCCAGGATCCGTACATGATCGGCTTCCTCGCGGTTGAACTCGCGGTGAAGGCCATGAACGGCGAAGCTGTGGACGAAATCGTTGACACCGGGTTCCAGTACTACACCGCCGCCAACATGGACGACGCGAAGATCGCTCCCTTGCTCTACGATTAATCAAAGAAGCGAATCATCCATAATAAAATGCCCCCCGTCCCTTGGCGGGGGGCATCTTAACAAAATTCCCATGGCATTGTAGAACGTTCATGCTATCTATTGCAAAAGGATAACCCCCTGCGGCACGGCGTGCGGATACGTACGCAATGCATGCGGGAGAATATAGAGACACCACGAAAGGAGCTTATTATGGTAAAAATCGGTATACGCCCCACCATCGACGGCCGGCGCAACGGCGTACGCGAATCGCTGGAAGAAAAAACGATGGGCATGGCAAAGTCCGCCGCCAAATTGATTTCTGAAAACGTCAAATATCCCGATGGCACGCCCGTGGAGGTCGTCATTGCGGATACCACCATCGGCGGCGTGTATGAGGCCGCCAAGTGCCAGGAAAAGTTCGAGCGCGAAGGCGTGGGCGTGACCCTCACCGTCACCCCCTGCTGGTGCTACGGCACGGAGACCATGGATATGGACCCCAAGACCATCAAGGCCGTATGGGGCTTTAACGGCACGGAACGTCCGGGCGCGGTCTATCTTGCGGCGGTCCTTTCCGCCCACGCGCAGAAGGGCCTGCCCGCATTCGGCATCTATGGCCGTGATGTGCAGGATCTTTCGGACAACAGCATCCCCGCGGACGTTTCGGAGAAGATCCTTCGCTTTGCCCGCGCGGGCGTTGCGGCGGCTTCCCTTCGCGCCAAGAGCTACCTGCAGATCGGCTCCATGTGCATGGGCATTGCGGGCTCTATCCTCAACCAGGACATGTTCCAGGAATACTTCGGCATGCGCTCCGAGTCGGTGGATGAAACGGAACTCCTGCGCCGCGTCGACCTGGGCATTTACGATCATGAAGAGTTCGAGCGCGCGCTCAAGTGGACAAAGGAACACTGCAAAGAAGGTTTCGACCCCAACCCCGCGGACAAACAGTTTACCCGCGAGGAAAAGGACGCCCAGTGGGAATTCTGCGTCAAGTGCATGCTGATCGTACGAGACCTGATGGTGGGCAACCCCCGCCTGGCCGAGCTGGGCTTTATAGAGGAAAGCTGCGGCCACAACGCCATCGCGGGCGGTATTCAGGGCCAGCGCCAGTGGACGGATTACAAGCCGAATTTCGATTTCCTGGAGGCCATGCTTAACAGCCAGTTCGATTGGAACGGCATCCGTCCTTCCTATATCCTTGCCACCGAAAACGACACACTCAACGGCATGACCATGCTCTTTGAGCACCTGCTGACCAACACGCCCGGTATCTTCGCGGATGTACGCACTTATTGGAGCCCGGAGGCTGTCAAGCGCGTGACCGGCAAGGAATTGACAGGCGACGCCAAGAACGGCATCATCCACCTCATCAACTCCGGCGCTGCGGCTCTGGACGGCACCGGCGCCGCCAAGACGAGTGACGGCAAGCACACTATCAAACCCTCCTATGAGATGAGCCAGGAGGACGCTGAGGCCTGCCTCAAGGCGACCCAGTGGTGCCCGGCCAACAAGGGCTACTTCCGCGGGGGCGGATTTTCATCCAACTTCATCGGCGGCACGCGCGGCGGCATGCCCGTCACCATGGCGCGTCTCAATTACGTGAAAGGCCTTGGCCCTGTCCTGCAGCTTGCAGAAGGCTACAGCTGCGAGCTTGACCCGGAAGTACACGCAAAGCTCGACGGCCGCACCGATCCCACCTGGCCCACCACCTGGTTTGCGCCGCGCGTAACCGGCAAGGGCGCGTTTACGGATGTGTACAGCGTGATGGCCAACTGGGGCGCAAACCACGGCGCGTTCTGCTGCGGCCATGTGGGCGCGGACCTCATCACGTTTGCCTCCATGCTGCGTATTCCCGTTTCCATGCACAACGTGGAGAAGGAAAACATCTTCCGTCCCGCGGCCTGGGCGGCGTTTGGCACGGATGACCTTGAGGCTGCGGATTACCGCGCCTGCAGCGCGTTCGGCCCGCTGTACAAGTAGCCTTAAGTCCCGAAGCGCTTTCGTCGGCTGTTATATTGAATTCCAGTATGGGCGCTGTATCCGGCGGCCGCGCGGGGGTAAGGTATTCCTGCGCAGGGCTATGGTACAGCGCCCAACAAAATGTAGGGTTCCCAACAGCTTCGGAAAGCCCTGGGGATCTATTTCAGAAACCGCCCTAAAATAGTTTTCAAAATGGGTGCTTAGGGCTGTTACAGCCCTAAGGGAGTGTTTGAGGGTAGAACCCTCGGTGTACCACCTTTTCCAACACGCAGGATGTTCTTTATGGGCATCCTTTTTTATTACATCGGCTGTGTGGGATGCATGGAAAAGAATTTCCTGCCCGCTTTTGAAATTCATACAGCCGGATATGTACAGGCATAGAATTTTTACTGAGGATATAAAAAACGCCCGCGAACCTTTTTATCGGTGGGTTTTCATTTCCCCGCGTCAACGTGCATAGAAATAGCTAAGAAATAGCTGTCATAGCCGCAGTTTCCCAACATTAGAGAACAAATTGCAAAAATTCATGCACGCATGCAGGTATAAACCTGGTTGGTATGGCAATACTCACTGCATCCAAAGTATGACAGGGGAGAGATCAATCATGACTGTAGAAAACCGTCAATACACACAGCAACACTCCGCCCGTCTGGGTTGGAGCGCCCAGGAGGACGCCTTGCTGTTTGAGGCAGTCCGCATCGCCCGCGAGGCAGGAGCGCCGCTTAAAGCGGTGTTTGACGATGTTGCGGAGCGCACGGGCCGAAGGCCGAACAGCATACGCAATTATTACTACGCCCGCGTCAAGCAGGAAAACGGAAGCAACGCGCAACTCCAGCACAACCCGGCATTTATTCCGTTTACGGATGAAGAGATCCATCACCTGCTCACCACCGTGTTGAGTGCGCAGGCGCGCGGAGTCTCCGTGCGGGCCTGCACATTGCAGATGGGCAATGGCGATAACCGCGCCATGCTCCGCTACCAGAACAAGTACCGTTCCCTCTTGAAGAGCAACCCGGCGCTCGTCCGGCGCGTGGCCAAGGAGCTCCGGGAACAGGGACAGCCCGCTTTTGATCCGTTTGAAAAGGCTGCGCCCGTACGCCGCGCCGGAAGGCCGCGCAAGCAAAGCGGCAGCCTATTGGATGTGGTGGGCGGCGTTGTGAACCAACTTGACCGCGTGGAGGGCCTAGACGTATCCGCTTTCTTTGAGTCTTTAGGCGCTTTGGCCGTATCCGCGGCAAAGGGCGTCGCGGCGCAGCAGCGCCTGCAGGCAATGAACGGCGGCGAGGATATCGCGCTGCTCATGGAAGAGAACCAGGAGTTGAAGGCGCAGTTGAACGACCAGAAGCAGGAGCTTGCCGCCCAGCGTGAACGGTTTACCACGCTGCTTGGTTATTTCCGCCAACTGATGGACGTCAACCGCGAGTTTCTGGGCATGACCTCCGTTACGAAGGTCAGCAGCCTGAGCAACTATATCCGCGAGCTTTCCCGCAACATGGAAGACTGCGAAAAATGGATGTTTGACGTTACGCCCATGGCGTAATCGTGTGAGGATGAGGAAAGGCTCCGGAATATTCCGGAGCCTTATTTTTTGATCAAGCGCCTGCCATTACCCATATAAAGGCGCGTTTCACAGCAAGCCGGGCAATGGTATAGCCTTGCCCTTTGTGCGCATATTAACAGAAAATGTACAGGAGGATTGATAAAATTGAAAAAAACAGCTTTGGTTTTGATCTTGGTGCTCATGCTTACTTCGGCATTCGCCTGCGCCACCACGCCGGAAGTTACGCCTAGCCCAACGGGAACGGTAGGTACGTTACCCGCAGAAGAGACAGCGCCCGCTGCCTCGCCGGAAACATCTCCTGCCGCGTCGCCTGAAGTGTCGCCCGATGGAACGATTCCCGAGGCCTCTCCCGACACATCCCCGGGAGCTTCCCCGGGCGCGGGCATTACGGCTTCGGCAAAGGGGTATGGCGGGGACGTGACCGCGACGCTGACGCTGGTGGACGGCAATATCGGGGACTTTTATCTGGAAGGACCGAACGAGACGGAGGGCGTAGGCAAAGCGGCGCTAGAAACCTACAACAAAACGCTCTCGGAATTAAAGGGCAAGCCTCTTTCGGGCTTTGATCCCTCCAAGCTTGATACGGTCTCGGGCGCCACAGTTACCTCCACCGCCGCAAAGACCGTGCTGGCGGATGTTATGAGCAAAGCAGGATAAAGGGCTGAAGAATGATATAAAACGGACAGACGATCGTCTGTCCGTTTTAGCGTGTAAAAAAACAGGATTACAGTTGTCCTTTGCAGAAGGGATTCCCAAGGGCGTGTCACTTGGGTGGGAGTTCGAGGGCAAATCCCTTGAAAAGGGCCTGCTGATAACGGAACGGGCGGAGGATCATCTGCCCGCTGCTGTTCCTGCCGTTATTCCTGTTCTGCCGACAAAGCAGTCACGGCTACGGGGCAGGCCTCTTCTTCAATCGCTTGTTTTTTACGGCGCAGCTTATGCCCGAGTTCAGAAAGCACAATCGAGCCTGCGATGAGGGACGCGCCCAAAAGAAAGCGCAGCGTAAACGGCTCCTGTAAGAATACGATGCCAAACAGGAACCCAAACGGCGCTTCCGTACTCATCAGCAGGGATGCGTGGGAGACCGGCGCGTACTTTAAACCGACATTCTCCAGCAGCAGCGCAAGCAGCGTGCACCCAAGCCCCAGGTATAGAAGCGAGGAAACGGTCTCGGGCAGCAGCAGCATTTCGGGGGTGGGGAACGGTTCGGAAAACGCACCCGCAATGGCGCCGCTTGCAGCGGCAAACAAAAACTGCAGCGCGGTCAGCAAAAACACATCCATGCCGTTCGCGGTAAAGCGTGCCACCGCCACGATGTGTACGGCGTATAAAATGCCGCAGAAAAACGTAAGCACATCTCCGATGTTGACGTGAGAGCCCTGCTGAAGCGCAATAATACCTACGCCCGAAAGACACAATACGGCGGCCAGCGCGGCGTGCGTTCCCGGCCTTTTCCTGCTGATGAACCAATGGAACAGCGGCACCAGCACCACATATATCGCGGTGATGAAGGCGTTGTTGCCTGCCGTTGTATAGTTTAGGCCCAGCGTTTGCACATAATAGCCCGCATAAAGAAGTACGCCGCATACCATGCCCGCAAGGAGCATTTGCCTGTTCATACGCAATACGCGCTTCCACAGGATGGTGCACAAGATCACGGCGGCGATTGCGAAACGGAAGCAAAGCAACCAGTTGACGGGTAAAAGGTCCAAAGAATTCTTCATGACGACGAAGCCGCTGCCCCAAATAAGCCCCGCAAAAAGAAGGGCAAGTTCCGCCATCAGCACCTGTTTTTTTGTAGCCTGCACAAATACGCATTCCTTTCAGAACAATATGCGTATTATACCATAGAAGAAAAGCGGATATAGTATAAAAGCGCGTGTGTGTTTAGGCCGCAGGCGAAAATCGCACGCGCATAAGAAGACTATAATAAATAAATAGCCGCAAGCGGCTATTATAGCACAAAAGGCGGCTGCCGAAAAAGCGCGGGCAATTTATTAAAATAAATATCCATTGACAAACCACGCGCATACCATGTAAAGTAATCGTATCTTTAAGGGCAGCAAGGGCGCTGTGCTAACTTTTAGCACGGCGCCCTCATATTTTTTTAGGATGAATTTCAAGAAAGTTGACTAGGAGGAAGTAACATGAGCGAGGTTAAGGAACTGTTTGGCAGCATGGTATTCAACCGCGCGGTCATGAAGGCGCGCCTACCCAAAGAAACGTATCGCAAGCTTCAGCAGACCATCCGCCTTGGGCAGGATCTGGAGCCCGGCGTGGCGGATGTCGTGGCCAACGCAATGCGGGACTGGGCGGTTGAAAAGGGTGCTACCCACTTTACCCACTGGTTCCAGCCGATGACGGGCATTACCGCGGAAAAACACGACGGCTTTCTCTCCCCCTGTTCGGACGGCAGCATTATTCTGGAGTTTTCCGGCAAAGAGCTCATTAAAGGCGAGCCGGATGCGTCGAGCTTCCCCTCAGGCGGCCTGAGGGCCACGTTCGAAGCGCGCGGCTACACCGCGTGGGATCCGACCAGCCCCGCGTTTATCAAGGACAATACCCTCTATATTCCCACGGCGTTCTGCTCCTATGGCGGCGAAGCGCTGGATAAAAAGACCCCGCTGCTTCGGTCCATGGAGGCCATCAATATCCAGGCGCTGCGCATACTGAAGCTCTTTGGACATTCGGAGGTAACCCGCGTCGTTTCCACCGTCGGCCCGGAGCAGGAATATTTCCTGATCGATGAGGAACTCTATAAGCTCCGTCCGGACCTCCGCTTCACAGGCCGTACCCTGTTCGGTTCCCGCCCGCCCAAGGGTCAGGAGTTGGAAGACCATTACTTTGGCGCCATCAAGCCCCGCATCGCCGCATACATGCAGGATCTTGACAATGAGCTGTGGAAGCTTGGCGTACTCGCCAAGACCGAACACAACGAGGTTGCGCCTGCCCAACACGAGCTTGCGCCTATATTCACGGATACCAACATTGCGACCGACCATAACCAGCTCACCATGGAGCTCATGCAAAAGGTCGCAAAGCGCCACGGCCTTGTCTGCCTGCTGCATGAAAAACCGTTCGCTGGCGTCAACGGCAGCGGCAAGCACAACAACTGGTCACTCGCCACCAACACCGGCATGAACCTTCTCGACCCCGGCAACTCACCGATGGAAAACAAGCAGTTCCTGCTGTTCCTCGCCGCTGTCATCAAGGCTGTGGACGACTATCAGGATCTGTTGCGCGTCACCGTCGCAAGCGCGGGCAACGACCACCGCCTGGGCGCGAACGAAGCGCCTCCGGCCATCGTTTCCATATTCCTGGGTGAAGAGCTTATGGGCGTTGTGGAGGCCATTGAACAGGACGCCGACTACCTTGCGCCCAAGAAGGGCGAAATGGGTATGGGCGTGCGTGTACTGCCCCCCATCCCCAAGGATAGCACGGACCGCAACCGTACTTCGCCGTTTGCGTTCACCGGCAACAAGTTCGAGTTCCGCATGCTCGGCTCCTCGTTCTCTATCGCCGGTCCGAACTACGTATTGAACGCCATCGTCGCGGAATCTCTTTCCGTATTCGCGGATGAGCTGGAAAAAGCCGCGGACTTTGACGCAACCCTCGCCAAACTTGTGCGCGAGACCATCATTGCCCACAAGCGCATTTTGTTCAATGGCAACAACTACTCCGACGAATGGGTGGCCGAAGCGGAAAAGCGCGGCTTACTCAACCTCAAATCCACCGTCGCGGCGCTTCCGCATCTGGTGGCGGAAAAGAATATTGCGCTCTTTACTAAGCATTGCATCCTGACCGCAAAAGAAATGCACTCCCGTTACGAGATCTCTTTGGAGAACTACATCAAGGTGATTTCCATTGAGGCCGTCACCACGCTGGATCTCGCCCGGCGGAGGATTTTGCCCGCTGTATCTGCCTATGCAAGCAAGCTTGTTGATACGGCGATTGCGAAGAACGGCATCGGCATCGCTTCCGATGTGGAAAAGAGCCTCGCTTCTAAGGTCAGCGATCTTAGCGGTAAGCTATACGGCGCGATCGAAGCGCTCGACGCCGCCATCGCCCATGAAGCCGAAGGAGATACGCTCGCACATGCCACTCACTGCCATGAAGTGGTCGTCCCTGCCATGAACGCGGTGCGCGAAGCGGCGGACGCGCTTGAGCTGATTACGGCTGAATCCTATTGGCCTCTGCCGTCCTACGCCAAGCTTTTATTCGAGGTATAAGGTCCAGGGCTTAGCGGGAGCTCTGATCCTTTTTACCGTTCATATTCTTCTTCCTGAGGCAAAGGCGTCCGGCTATGTACCGGGCGCTTTTGCTATGTCGATTTGGCGGCGCTATGCACCGCGCAAATCGAAGGGGATACGGCATCGCCAAACGGCAGAGCCGCTTGGCGATGCTTTCCGCAGCCTGCCTGCATCCTTTCGGACGCGGTCGGCGGCTGCGAGAGGTGTCTTTTGCGGCGTACATGCCGCCGCAAAAGACGGATTGATATGGATGTTCTAATGAACAGAATCAATGATAAGATCAAAGAGATAATAAGTTTTTGCAATCTACATGACTCATGAATAAAGCAAATTATTAATGGTAAATATCAAAAAAATAATAAAATAAGTCTGTCCAAGTCCTGTGCCTCATATATTGTTACGACAGAACGACGAATGAGAGAGGTGCAGTCTATGGAACCCATCTGGAGCGAATTGCAACTGGAGCGCATGGCGGGCAGGACCGCGGCGCAGGCGTTTGTAGAAGGCGATATTCCCATGCCTGCCGGGCGGGACGTACAGCATATTTTGCAGACGGATGCACAAATTCAAAACGAAACTGCGCGCTGCGCAAACGGCCGGGTGGATGTGGACGGCACGCTTACGCTGCAGCTGCTCTGCGTCAGCACGGAAGGAACGCCCTTTGACGTGCATGCATCCACGCGATACAACCACAGCATCCCGGTGGAAGGCGCGGAAGAAGGCATGCGCGCGGAGGTTACGCCGCAGCTCATGGATATCCGGACGACTTTGGATAACAACCGCGCGCATCTGGAGGCGGTGGCGGATCTCAATGCTACCGTGCAACAGGATGAAAACACGCGGGTCATCACGGATGTGCGCAACGCAAGAAACCTGCAAACGCGCTATGAACAGATGCAGCTTGGGCGCATCCGTCCGGTTGCGGAGGTTTCCCTGCGCGCAAGGGAGGAGATTGAGGCGCCGGGCGTCGTTCAGGTGCTGCGCGTAAACGTGGCCCCGCACATTGACAATGTAACGCTGGAGGCAAATGGCGCGGCTGTAGAGGGGACGTTATACCTCTATGCGCTGTATCTGGATGAAGAGAACCGGCTGATGCAGGCGATGCTGCGCGCTCCATTCAGCGAACTCATCCCGTTGGAGATGGATGTTTCCACCTGCACCCGGGTTTTTGCAACCCCCAGCGTACGGGATATTTCCGGGAATGTGGCGACGCCGGGCGAAAGCCTGGAGCTCAACACCACCGTACAAATTTCGGTTATGTGCATCACGCGCGAGGATGTCAACACACTTTCGGACGCCTATTCGGCGGACGGCGGCGTGGAGGTGCAGCGGCAGACGATGGAGCAGCTTACGCCTGTTTCCACCACAACCGGCCTGTGCAGGATTACGGAGACGTTGCGCGTGCCGGATGAAGACCCGGAAGTCGCGCGCGTCATATTTACCTCTGCCCGGCCCACCGTACTTGGTCTTACGGACAACAACGGCCAGCTTGGGGTGGACGGCATACTGGTCACTTCCGTGGTGTACGCGGACAGTAGCGGCGCTACCAGCGTCTTTGAAGAGGATATCCCGTTCCGCTGCGTGGTCGATGTCCCGTACACGGCGGACGCGATGGTGAACGTGCGTGCGCTCGAGGTGCGCGGCATGGGTACGGGGCGTTCCGTGCAGGTAGAATACTTGCTTGAAACGCAGGCAAGGGTGTTTGAACGGCAGCAGATGGAGCTTGCCGTAGGCATGGAGGAAGCGGTTCCCGTTTCGCGGGAAAACGGCATTTACGTCCATATGGCGAATGCCGGTGAAGCGCTGTGGGACATCGGCAAGCGCTATGGCGTCACGGTCGATCAGCTTGAGGATTGGAACCCGGAGGTGGGCGATACGCTTTTAGAAGGAACACCGATTCTCATTCTTTCCAATTCCGGGCGCAGGCGCAGCTGATGAATGCCGGCCGGGCTGTTGCCTGGCCGGATAGGGTGAAAAAGCGGGCTGCCTAGTATAGGCAGCCCGCTGTGTATGCGGAGGGCAATTTAGTTCAAAGCGTCCTTGAAAGCTTTGCCGGCTTTGAAAGAGGGAGCCTTGGACGCGGGGATGTCGATTTCGGCCCCGGTCATGGGGTTGTGGCCCTTGCGCGCTTCGCGGCTCTTGACTTCGAACACGCCAAAGCCAACCATCTGAACCTTCTCACCGGCCTTCAAAGAAGCGGTGACGGTGTCTACAAAAGCATTGATCGCCTTTTCGGCGTCCTTCTTGGAAAGCTCGCTCTTCTGCGCGACGGCAGCGATCAGATCCGTTTTGTTCATAAGTGGATTATCCTCCTTAAATGTTCAGTGTTTCATTTAGCATTATTATGCCGAAACCTATTGTATCAGCCTTTTTGCCGATATACAAGCCCCTTATGCCTTATTTTTGCCTATTTTCGGCACTTTTAACAGCCTGCCACAACATTTCCTGCTCATCAAGCGTCATCGTTTCAAATGAACGACCTCCATTTAACGCAAGCGCCTCCATCCCGGCAAACCGGGAGAGGAATTTCTCGCTGGCGCTGGTCAATATCTCTTCCGGTTCCAGATGCAAAAGCCTGCAAACATTGACGGCGGCAAACAAGAGATCGCCCATCTCCTCGGCTACATGCTCGTTTGCTTCCATGGCCTGGCGCAGTTCTTCCGTTTCCTCGGGCAGCTTGTGGAAGGCTTCCCTGGCGCTGCCCCAGTCAAAGCCCACCTGGGCGGCTTTCTTCTGCAATTTATACGCCCGCATCAGTGCGGGGAGGTTTTTGGGTACCGCCTGCAGCACCTCGGTCTGGGAGGAAAAGTGCTTCTCCTTCTTCTTGAGCTGCTCCCATTTTTCCACCACGGCGTCCGGCGTGTCCGCCCGGCCTGTGCCGAACACGTGCGGGTGCCGGTAAATGAGTTTCTGCACAATACCGGTGGTCACATCCCGGCCGGTAAACCGCCGTTGTTCCGCAGCCATCTCGGCATGGAACACGATCTGCAGCAGCACGTCGCCCAGTTCTTCGCAAAGCGCCGCATCGTCTTTCTGATCGATGGCGTCGAGCACCTCGTAGCATTCCTCAATCATCGTCTTTTTGAGGCTTTCATGCGTCTGTTCCCGGTCCCACGGGCAGCCGCCCGGCGCGCGCAGCGTGTGCATGACCGCCGCAAGCTCCTGGTAGCCAAATCGTGTGAGGGACAAAAACTCCGCAGGGGGAACAAGCAGCACCGTTGTGGCGTGGAAGCAATCCGGCCTGTCCAATGTATAAAGCGGGATGGTTTTGCTTTGATAAGCCCCCGTTTCATCCATTGTAAAAAGCAGGACGGGATGCTCGTCCGGATAGTATTCCGTCAGCGCAAGCTTGACTTCGCCCGCGCGGATCTTCGTATCCAGCTCCTCAACGGCAAGCGGCAGCTTCGGGTCAATCGGTTCCGGCAGCGCATTTGCCGCGGCCGTGACATAGGCTGCGTAATCCATGCCTGCCTGTGAGAGCGCGGCCTGCGCATACGTAACGCCCGGCAAAACGCGTACGCTGATAGTTGCAGCGGCAGCCTTTTCTTTAAGGGGTATCAGCGCATCCCCCATGCCCCGCCCGGGCACGGCGTATACCACGTCGCCTTCCAGGCACGCCGCAAGCAGGCGGTCAAAGACCCCTTCGCGCAGCGCGTCAAAATCTTCCGTCCGCTCATACAGGTCGTCCATCGTCGCGTAAGGCAGCCCTGCCGCAAGGACGGGCTTTGCGCAGGGTGTATGCGCCGTTTGCAGATACAGCTTGTCCGCTTTTTTGCAGGCGTCAAGCGCGGCACAGGAAATGGTCTCTGGGGTGGAAAGCGCGGCGATGGTCAGCGTGGGCATTGTATAGCTCCTTTAAGTACAAAGGATACGTTACTTTTCTTTCCACGAAAGAAAAGTAACAAAAGAAAATGCTTATTAATCTTTTTGAAACGCCCAATTTGGGCGTTTTCGCGAGGGGTTTCTAAAGGGACGTAACGTCCCTTTGGTGGGGGCACGGAGGCAAGGCCCCCGTGAAAAATCCTTACACCCGGAACACCTTTCTGAGCCGGTTGCCGCCGGGGATAAACTGTAGGTCTTCCGCGCTGAACATCTTCAGTACCACCGCGAGCACAGCGTAGAGCATCACGCCCGCAAGCACGGAACCAAGCGTCGCTACCGTGGCGCTCGCGTGGTCCGAAATGGCGCGGTACAGGAACATGACGAGGATACCCATCAGCGCAGAAGAAAGGATCGGCTTGCCGAACACATCGTAAAGATTCAGCTTCATGCCCGTCTTGCGCACGAGATATATGATATCCAGTATCCCCGCTGAAGCATAGCAGACTACAGTGGAGACCGCGGCGCCCTGTATGTTGATTTCCGGTATATGCATCAAAACAAGCATGGTCACGACCTTCAGGACTCCGCCGAACACCATGTTGATGACGGGTACCGTAGGCCTGCCCAGGCCCTGTATGATGCCCGTAAGCGTCTGGACGATAGAAAGGAACACCACGCCGATACAGGCCGTCTGAAGAAGTTCTGCGGCCAGTTTTAGTTCAGTTGGGGTAAGGGAGTGAAAGAGCATGCCCAATATCGGCTCCGCCAGCGCGAAGAGCCCAATGGCGCATGGCGTGCCAATGACCAACGCAAGCTTGAGTCCCGTGCGCCCGGCTGATCGGACCTTTTTTGCGTCCTTCTTCGCCATGTAGGCGGAAATGGCGGGCACAAGGCTCATCGCAAGCGCAGAAGTCAGTACGGCGGGCATATTGATGATGGGCGTTACGACCGCATAGAGCAGCGAGTACGCATTGCGTGCCTCCTGCACAGTATAGCCAATGCCCTCCAAAATGCGGATGATGAACGCGCTGTCTATGATTCCCACCACCGGCATCACGGAAGCGCCGATCGTCACCGGCACTGCAATGGCGAGTATTTTCTTGGAGATGGAGTTGAAAGAAGCCTTTTCCTTGCTGCGCGGCGTGGCCGCGATCTGCAAAGAGAATTCCTTTTTGCGCCGGAGGTAGAAGACCCAGATTACCAAGAGGCCGACAAGCTCCGAACCGCTCACGCCGATCAACGCGCCCATGGCCGCGTATTCAGGCCCCTGCGGCAGGAAGTAGATGGCGAGCGTGAAGCCGATGGCGAGTTTGCCCAATTGCTCCGCCACCTGGGAGAAGGCGGTGCCCACCATTTGTTGCATGCCCTGCAGGTAACCGCGGTAGGCGCACATGATCGAAACGAACAGCAATGCGGGGGCAAGCGCCCTAAAGGAAAGTGCCTGTTTTGCAATTTCCGCCGTTGCTTCGGCTGGATAGGAAATAGAAGAAAGTGCGTCTGCGCCAGCGAACATAATCAACGTGGTCGCAACGCCGATGATCAAAAGCAGCCGGAATGCGGTCTTGAATACTGCACGCGCACCACGGTAATCCCCCAGCGTCACACGTTCGGAAACGAGCTTGGAAATTGCGGTCGGTAAGCCCGCCGAGGAAATGACAAGAAGCCAGGTGTAGTAGCGGTAGACGATCTCATAATAGGACATCGCCTCTATGCCGACGATGTTGGCTAACGGAATGCGGTAAACTGCGCCGATGAATTTTACAATCAATCCCGCAATCGCGAGTATCGCCGCACCGCGCACGAAGGATCTTTTTTCCATGCAATGCCCCCTTTGCCCGCCTAGATACGGGCTTGCTGCACCCTCAAGTATAGCAGATTTTTCTGTTTTGCCAACCTTGGCTGCGTTTGTCCGGCACTTCCCGCAAAGAGTTCACGAAAATGTTAAACCTGTTCCGTGGCCATGCCATATTATGTCTCTCCACGTGCCCCTGCACTATGGTATACTCATTGTAGTCCTTTTTATACTATTCTCGTTTTCGAAACGGGATTAGTATCGTGACGCGATAGCGGCGCGCGCCGCGCAGTGCCGGGAGCGCAGGCAAATTTATTTCGCTTACGCGAACAATAAAAAGCGTTAGCTTTTTATAAATAGTAAAACCATACATGGAGGAGCAACATGTTTAAAAACAAGGATGGAAAAGTATCGGGGGGTAAGGTTGTACTGACCGCAATCATTGCGATCATTGCGCTAGCCGTGGTGCTGGGCAGCGTGGTCGTGGTGCCTGCCGGGCATACGGGCGTGGTCATGACGCTGGGCCGGGTCAGCGATATCGTGCTGCAGGAGGGCATGCATTTTAAAATTCCCTTCGCGCAGCAGGTGATCTTCATCAACAACCGCATCGTCAAGCTGGAGGTCGACACGCAGGCGTTCTCCAAGGACTTGCAGACGGTTTCTGCCAAGCTTGCGGTCAATTACCGCATTGATAAGGGCATGAGCCAGACGATCTACCGGAATGTCGGCAACGCCTATGAAAGCGTATTGGTCGTCCCCGCCGTACATGAGGTGTTAAAGGCGGTCGTCGCGGAATACACCGCAAGCACCCTTGTTGCGGACCGCAGCACGGTTTCTGTGGAACTGGACAACAACATGAAGCAGAAGCTCTCCAATTCCGGTATCGTGGTGGAGGATTTCAATATCATCGATTGGGACTTCTCGGATGAATACATCGCCGCCATCGAGCAAAAGCAGGTAGCGGAACAGAACCTCATCAAGACCCGCACCGAACAGGAGCAGGCGGTCGTCATCGCGGAAGCCACCGCAAAGCAGAAGGTCATTGCTGCCCAGGCCGCAGCGGAAGCCGCCGTCATTGAAGCGGAAGCAAAGGCAAAGCAGATTGCCGTGGAGGCGGATGCGCAGGCCGAGGCCAACCGCAAGCTCGCTGAATCTCTTAACCAAAGTATCATCGATTATGAGATGATCAACAAGTGGGACGGCAAGCTGCCCACCGTGCAGACGGGCGAGGGCGGCGCGCTGATCGGCGTGGATCTGCCGACGGAGTAACGACGGTCTTGATCACGTGGGCTTTGCCCCCATACCCCTACCAAAGGGACGTAACGTCCTTTTGGTAACTCTGTCCCGAAATTGTACGTCTTTAAAAAGGGTTCTTAGGGCCGTTGCAATCCTAAGCGGAGGCTTGGAGGCAGAGCCTCCAAAATTATTATCATTCGGCCGCACAAGCTGTGCGGCCTTTATGTTCCTTCAACAGCAGTTCCCCCTTTGCGCAACTGTAAAATTCATGTACAATAGGAGGCATTGGGGGGTGTACAAATGCTTGCATCCAAACTGGCGGAACAGATCAAAACGAGTGCGCTTGATTCGGCGCTTTCTCGCGTGTATTCCGACATTCCCGCGGCGCGCACGCGTTGCGTTCAGGTCGCGGCAGGATATGCCAAACACTTTGGGGAGCACGAGATTTCGTTGTTTTCCGCGCCCGGCCGCACGGAAGTGGGCGGCAACCATACGGACCACAACCATGGCGCGGTGCTTGCGGCGGCGGTGGAGCTCGATATGCTCTGCGCTGCGTCGCCAACGGAGGACGGCACGGTGGAGCTGTATTCGGAAGGGTTCGGGGGTATTCGCATCGACATTTCCGACCTTGCCGTAAAGCGGGAGGAAAAGGAGACCTCTGCGGCGCTCATCCGGGGCACTGCAGCGGGTATGCGGCAGCGCGGCTACCATGTGGGCGGGTTTCGGGCGTATATGGTATCCGATGTGCTGCGCGGCTCGGGGCTATCTTCGAGCGCGGCGTTTGAGGTGCTGCTCTGCTGTATCCAAAGCCATCTGTATAACGAAGGGCGGCTGGAGCCCGTTGAGGCCGCCATCATCAGCCGCTATGCGGAAAACGAGTATTTCGGCAAACCCTGCGGCCTGATGGACCAAATGGCCTGCGCCGTGGGCGGTTTTGTGCGTATGGATTTCTTAGACCCGCTTTCGCCGGTGGTGGAACCCATCCCCGTCGCAACACAGGGGTATGCCCTATGCATCACGGACACCCATGGAAACCACGAAGGACTCACCGCCGAATACGGCGCGGTGACGGTGGAAATGCGGGCCGTGGCAAGGGCCTTGGGCGGGGAAGTGCTGCGGGATGTGACGGAGGAAGCGCTTTATGGAAACGCCGCCAAAATTCGAAAGGCGTGCGGGGATCGGGCGTTTTTGCGCGCGGCGCATTTCTTCCGGGATCACGCGCGGGTGGAACAGCAGGCGAACGCATTGAAGGATGGGGATGTGGAACGCTTCCTGGCGTTGGTGCGGGAAAGCGGGCAATCCTCCTTCATGTATCTGCAAAATGTCTACCTTGCTGCAAATCCGCAACAGGAACCGGTGGCGGCGGCGCTCTGTTTCAGCGAGCATCTGCTCAAAAACAGGGGCGCATTCCGGGTGCACGGCGGCGGGTTTGCGGGCACCATACAGGCGTGGGTGCCGCTGGATTTGTTGGAAGAATACCGTTCCGGGATGGACGCGGCGTTTGGGGAAGGCTCCTGCGCGGTCCCCGGCATCCGCGCCGCCGGCATGGCGCGCGTGCTTTAAACATATGTTGTTTCAAACACCCATAACGGCGGTATCAATAGGACAACAGCAAAACAAACAAGGAGGCATCTGTCATGAGGAAAAACGACGATGATATTGTATTTGACGAAACCGTTTGCTCGCCTGAGTTTCCGGATGGCTGCATCCCGCCCGCTTCGGAGCAATTATAAAATGAATGGATTGAAGCGCCGGATTTCTCCGACGCTTTCTTTTTTGAGCTTTATCGCTTCCGCGATGGAAGGGAGGAGCCATGCAGGAAAAGACCAATATTTTCTTGTTGCTTGGCGCGGTTGCGCTGTTTGTTCTCGTCATGCTGTTTGCCCACCAGCCGAAGTATGTGGAAACCGAGCAGTCCGTACTGGCGGATTTTGCAGCGCTGGTGCCTGCAGACGGGGTGGTGGAGTTAAACAGGGACGCCCCACCGCCGGGGAAGCAGTTTACCGGAGAAGATGCCGTTACGGTTGTCCTGGCCGTTCAGGAGGCGGGGCTTATTCCGTACAGCGGCCCAAAGCATACCCCGGCGCCCGGCTATTCTTGGAGCATTCGCTGCAAAGATGGGTTGGGCAACGATTTATTCGTTCTATATCTTGATCGGAATGAGATTGAATATTGCAGTTCTACAGACGAACAGGATGCCATGTATTATTCCCTTACTACGGGGGATGTGGATGCCCTGGATACAAAACTAGAGCAACTCTATAACAATGGGTAAAGCTCAAAACCGCGGCAGCCGGTTGTGAGACAAGAAAGCACAAAAGCGGTGAGGATATTTCCTCACCGCTTTTGTTTGCGGATTCAATGCTATGCAGAGCCGGAAAATAAGGGCAGGGAGAGAACGCTTATTTGCGATGATGCAAATTACCTTACAGCTTCAGCCACAGCGCGGGACGAACGCCGCCGCTGTTATCGCCTGTTGAAGGGTGAAGCGTGTTGCTGCTGTATCTGAACGTGCCGTTTCCCTGAATGCCGATATTGCCGTCGCCGTGGATGTACACGGCTCTCCTGTTGTCACGCCCGGGTGTGCGAAGCCACCACCACCATCCGTATCCATCGAAGGCTGATTTTCGCTTGCTGTTGTTTTCATCTTTCTTTTGAAACCAGTATCGTTGTTTGGCGCTGCGGTTTTCAAGGTTCTTGCTGCTGTCACCGAAGTATTTGCACACTGTTTCTTCAATGCTCAAAAGAAATATGGAATCCCGCGTATCGTCCCCGCCCTTTGCGCCATACCAGGGATTTTCAGAGTTTTTATTCGTAACCGCCATAATTCTTGCCCGATTCGCTTCGCTGAACGTATCATAGAACGCACCGTTCAGGTATCTCCTCAGTTCGCAGTCGGCCCAGGTCACATCGCCAGGGCGGTTGTGGTAGGCGTGCAATGCTACGATGTCTTCGGTTATAATCAAAGCCATATTGTTTTGTAGGTCAAGCACGCGCCATTCATATTTGTCAAATACTATTTTATCTCCTACCCGCATACTTCCCTCTCTTAATGCCTCAATGTATCAATCAGTTCGACTCCTCGTCCATTGCAAAGTTGGAATCACCGTCCGGAAAGCTTGAGAAGCTCTCACCATTTAAAAAAACCCTGTGTCCGTCTTGTTGACAAAATCTATGTAGTACAATTTTTCCCAATGGTTTACATTCAATATCCCCCTTGTGAGATGGATTGCTAAAATACAGCAATTTTCATCTTCTTCGTTGTTTGCCTCATCGTACCATATGGCAAAAGCTGTGCGAAGCTTGGCTCTAATTTCAGCGTTTTTGGGGTCGAGAACCCAACCGAGGTTTTCACCTGCTCCATAGGCGGTAAACCACTCGCCACAAACCGAAACCTCCGGGTTGTGCGCGATTTGCTGCATTTTGTTGGACTTTGCATATGTAACAACATAAAACGTGCCATCTTCATAATAGGCGTCCACATTGCGGACAGCCGGGCGGGGCTTTCCGTCAGCGCCCAACTCCCGCGCGATCGTCGCAAGGGAAATCAGATTATCCTTGCCGTCGCCAAACTTCTCCTCCAGTAATGTTATCCCTTCTTCATACCTGTTCATTGCGATACACTCCAAAATTTTCACGAATAATTTTCGGACGCTTAGCCACACTTCCTATGCCTGCTACTCTTTTCCAATCATAACGAACACGGATACAATATGCAATATATGTATCCGTGCACGTAGTTCTATGGCACCGCCTGTTATCCGCGGGTTTTTATATGGAACTCTTAAGGGATATGTCCCTGAAGTGAGGTGCGGGCATCGCTCCGCTTTTCTTTATTTAAACGACCACGGCGTCCACGCCCAGCAGCTTTGCGACTTTCAGGAACAGTTCTTTATTATGGCCGACGCTCATGCTGCAATGGTGCGGCGGCGCTTCACGGAACCACTTGTCCATGTAGCGGTCGGGATGTACGCCAAAGTCCACCTGCGTCTGCGTGTTGCCGATGGTCATGATTTCCTCGTCGGTCGCAACGCCTTCGGAAATGATAAACTTGAACTTCCCATCCCGCTGCTGCGTGAGGCCCAGCGTGGTGACAGGTCCGTTTTTGACTTTCGCCTCCACGGAAATGCCAGCACCCTTCTTGCCATGGTATACGCCCATGCCGCGTAATATAGGGGTGCCGTCCGCAATGGCGATGTGGAATGGCCCATCGTGCCCCAACAGTATGGTGGAGTTGAGATAATCCACCGTGACGATCTCGGAATAGCTACCGCCCACACCAAGCGTATCGCAGATTTTCATGGCGATATCCGTCTTCATATCGCCCTCGCCCGCGCAGGGAACGGAGCGGGCGGTTAAGAGCGAGTGGCCCACAATAAAGCCGGACTGGATCTGCTCATACTCGTTGTTGTCCGCGCCGTGGTAATAGTAGGTCAGCGCGTCGAGCTTGCGTTCTTTTACAAACCGTTCCTGCGCCGCGGCGACGGTGGCGGACCAGTTGAGCTGCTCCTCGGTGGGGATGCTCGCGATGCTGTCCGCAACGGGCGCGTCGGAAAGCACAAAGAAACGGTCTATTTCCGCGCGTTTTGCGGCGACTTCCTCCGGCGTGACGGCATTCATCACATGGGCAAGGTCGCACATCTCCAATATTTCCACATGCAGGCCGAATACCGCCTCGTACATTGTAAAGTCGTTGTACATATCGAGCATGCCGCTGTAATTGCCGCCCAGGAACCCGAAGCGGGAGGACTTGAGCATGCGCTTGACGCCCGCCGCGCGGATGTATTCCGAAATCTCCTTCCAGGCAAGCACGGACTCGGGGCGATCCGCCGTGTTTTCTTCCGCGAGGGAGCCGGGATAGGTTTCCGGCATACCGAGTAAGCCGTTGATAACTTGGATATCGATCCCCGCGCGGTTGCACGCATAGGTGATTTCTGGCACGGGGCATGCGCCGCAGTTGGCCAGCCATTCCCCTGTGGTCGTTTTTTTGTAGTTGATCTGTGCGGTGGGCTGGAGGTTTAGTAGCACCGCGGGCGCTTTGCAGCTTAAATGCACGGGCAGCACGCTGTCGCTGGTGATATAGGTGCCCGAATGGCAGAACACGATATCCACGTTCCGTTCATTGAACCATTCGCCCGCCTGCCTGCCGCTTGCGCTGTCGTCCACAAGGCCGTAAAAATAGACATCGCCCCATTCGGACATGCGGGTTTTGATGAATTCGCCGTAGGCGATCAGTCGCTCCCGAAGGCCGTGAAACTGGTCCCAATACGCCTTTAATCCAACGGTATACAGCCCGATCCTCGGTTTTGCCGGGCGGGAGAGCGGTTGCAGCATACTCATATTCATTTCCTCTGTTTCTTTAGATTTCAGATCGTTGGGCAGATGCAGCGAAAAGCCTCACGCGACGCGCTTGATATTCTTACAGCCTTATTATATCCGCCGCGATAAAAAAACGCATCCTATGAACTTGCGGCAATATAACAAAATATTGCGCAATATACTCAAACGGGGAAGAGGATGCCCTGATTTCGTACGTTTGTTTTTGCTCTGGGTAGTATAAGGTTGACCAAGCCGGATAAGCGCGGTATGCTACAACCAGAATACGAGAATATTGCTGAATTGATAATTATGCGGGAAAGGCAGGGACGGAATGAAGGACTATACCGCCAAAGCGGCGCTGGATATTTCGGAGGATTCCTATATCACAACCGTTACGCCCAACCTGTTTGACAAGACGCGCTACTTCTATGCGCAGGAGCTGGGTGAACTCAAGGCAGGCAGACGCTATTATACCGAGCGGGACAGCCTGCCCTCCTACCTGCTGCTCTATACGCTGGGCGGCTCCGGGAAACTCACGTACGGGGAAAAGGAGTATTCTCTGCTGCCGGGGGATATCGCATTCTTGGATTGCATGCCCTTCCAGCGCTACGAAACGGGGCCGGAAGGAACCTGGCATTTGAAATTCGCGCACGTATACGGCCTTTCTGTTGCGCATTACTATGAGCTGTTTGTAAAGGAAGGCGCAAACGTCATCCATATCCCCGTTTCCTCGCATGTGCCGTTTTATCTGGACCGGCTGTTGCAGCTCTACCGCCCGCGCAGCGTCAACAGCGATCTTATCGCCTCCATGCACATCGTGGAACTGCTGACCGAGCTCATTTTAAATGCGCAGAGCATTGCCCCTTACGGCGCAGAGGAATATCTGTTTCGGGCGGCCCAGTACCTTGAGGCGCATTACGAAGAGAAGCTTACGTTGGATATGCTTTCGGCGCATCTTTCCATCAGCAAATACCACCTCCAGCGGCAGTTCAAGGCGCACTTTGGCGTTTCTCCCGCGCAGTACCTCAACAATCTGCGCATCAACCACGCCAAGGAGCTGCTGCGCACTACGGCTATGCCGGTTTATGAAATTTCCGAGCGGATCGGCGTGGAAAACCCGAGCTACCTGATCAAGCTGTTCCGCGACCACGAGGGGATGACGCCGTACGCCTATCGAAAGATGTGGCGGTGACAAAAAGAGGCAGGCGGAAGGCCTGCCCCTTTCTGGAGAATGATAGCTACAATACCGCGACGGCAATTTGGGTGAGCAGTTCGCTTTCCGGACGGTTCTCGTCATTGAGATAGTAATGGTAGATGTCTCCGTGCGGCTGGTACCCGTTTTGCCCGATCCACGAAAAAATCTCCATCATCAGCGGATCGGTTTGCGTATACGGCCCCAGGAAGATGCCGCACGCCGCTTTGTGAGACGGGATGGTGCGTCCTGTGACCGTGCCGTTCCCCGCTTGCGGCGCCGCGACTGGAAAACCCAGTTCCACATCCAAATCCGTAAGATCCGCATTGTGATAGCATACAAACGGGCAGCCGGAAAACAACAGCGCGTTTTCCCGGGCATATGCCGCAATCGCTTCAAAAGCTTCTTTTGCTGTCTTCGCAAAGTGATCAAAATGGATGGTCTTGCGTACGGAGAGCACAGGCTGCTCCCGCTGTTCAATCAACGTGATGTTGGATACGGCTGCCATAGGGGGCGCCTCCTTGTTTATCTGATTTCGCCGGCTCCTTCTGCTTGTTGCATGACGGGAATCCATTGCTCCATATAGCAAGCGTCCGGCCGGATATCGTAGTAAACTTCGGCTGCAAAATTTCCGCAGCGTATGCCTTGCTTTTTGAGCCAGCCCTCCATATAGGAGGCAGCGAGAAACACCGCGGAACCGATCAGCTCTTTAAAGTTTGCCGCTTCAAAACCGCACACAATGTATTCGCCGCAGGGAAGCGTAAAGCTTGCGTACCCTCCGGCGGGCGCATGCGCTTTCGCCCCCGCAAGATAGATGCAATGCCCTTCCGATGCGCCATTGAGATGCAGCACGCCATATTTCGCGCTGCCGGACAGCAGGTGGGGAATGGCCTCCTTTTTCTGGTGGAACGTATCCCACAGTATCCCGGCTGTGGCCACTCCGGTCGTCCTGCCTCCGGTCAGTTCAGAGATTGGCAGTTCTCCCGACAGCCCGGATATGATGCATGGCTCATGAAGCCGCCTGCGGGTCACTTCCACCACCATGCCGTCCGTAATCAGCGGCACGCCTTCCGTAACCGGCGTGTAGTGTAGCAGAAGATCAGGTTTGATAAATTGGTTGAGTATGACAGGGCGCCTGCGGTATTCTTCCGGGGTAATCCCATAGGCCGCTTTAAATGCGCGCGTAAAATTCGCATGGCTGGAGAACCCGTATGCGAGCGCAACATCCAAAACCCGTATGCCCTTATGCTGGAGTGCGTCGCAGGCTTTTGAAAGACGCCTGAGCTTACAATATTCCTGTACAGGCTTTCGGACCAGGCGTGCAAACAGGCGCTGGAAATAGTAGGGCGACAACGCGGCCGTACTCGCCAGAGCTTCCAGTGGGATGGGCTTGTCCAGGTTTTCTTCAATATAGTTGACCGCGGTCTGGATTGCCTGCCACGCGTGCATACCATCACTTCCTTGTGTAACAGCATATCATAGAAAATCCTTTCCGGCTTCTCGCGCAATGCTCTTTTTCAAAGCGTTTCCGTTGCGTGTGTACGAATTGTATGAAAAAGGCTGGCGGCCCAATGGAGCCGCCAGCCTGTGAATTGCTTATATTCCTACATTATTGCCCCGCCGGAAAGTTGTTGTAAATGCGCAGCGCGTAGACCGAGCCCGAGGCCGGGTCGTCCTCCGTATAGCCGGAAACGGCGTTGCCGACAAGGAATGTCTTGCTCACAAGCTGCTCCTCGGCGGGGAGCGCGTTGGGGCCGGGGATGCCGTACATGGTGTTTTCATCCACCCGCACCCAAAGGTCGCCAACGCGGAAGGAGAGGCCGTCTTCCGAGACTTCGTCGATGATGCCGTCGATGTTCACCATCGCCTTCGCGGTCGTGGGCGGCACGGTTGCCTGCGGGGCAACGTTGGCGTTGGAATTGAACAGGGCGTAACCGCCCAGCAGCAGGAGCAGGCACGCGGCAATGCCGCCGTAAAGGAACCCCAATTTTTTCGCCTTCATATAAAATCCTTCTTTCTTCTTGCTGTTCTGTTTTTGTTGGAGCAAAGAGAGCGTTTTTTCTTCAAAGCCCGCGTGCGGATGGATATGCTCCATGGCCGAGCGGTACGTCTTTTGATCAAACATCGAAAACCCCTCCTAGCTGGTTTTTCAGGAGCGCCCTCCCGCGCTGCAGCCACGAGCCCACCGTGGCGGGGTTGGCCTGGAGGATGCGCGCGATTTCCGCAATGGAATACCCTTCGTAGTAGTGGAGATGCAGCGGCAGCTTATATTTGTCCTCCAGTTCCAATACCGCAGAAAGCAGCGTGTGTTCCTCCGGGGGAAGGCTCAGGATGTCCTCATTCAAAGGCAGCGGCGCGTTTTTGCGCCTGCGCAGCGCGTCCTTGCACTTGTTGGCCGTTACGCGGATGAGCCAGGCCTTTTCATGCGCTTCGTCCACAAAGGCCGGCGCTTTTTCAAGGTAGGTGAAAAATACCTCCTGCACGATATCCTCGGCGTCCTGCACGTTCCTGGTATAGGTGAACGCAAGCCGCACAAGGCTCGTTGAATGCGTTTTGACCGCATGTTTGATCGCGTTGTTGAGATCGGGTTGGGCATGCATGCGCTCTTTCCACCTCCTCATCCATATAAACGAATAGAGCATGCGCAATTTTGCATGAAAGTCTGCCCGGAATAAAAAATATTTTTCATTGATATGAATACGAACAAAAGGGCATTCCGAAACAAATGGAAAAGTGCCATATGTCCATGGTAAAATAAAACAAATATGGTTAAGGGGAACAATATGAAACTGGAGACGGAACGGCTGCTGCTTGTGCCGCTTGACGCCCGGCAGCTGCGGCTGTGGATAGAGGATGTACATACGCTCGAGCGCGAACTAGGTTGCGCCTACCGCGCCGAACCGCTGGCAGGCGAATTCCTGAACATCGTACAGGGGCAGCTTGAAACGGTGGAGCGGGATGAAGCGAACACGCTGTTCCATACGTTCTGGTTTTTAATACGCAAGGAAGACGGCGCGGTGGTGGGATCGGCGGATTTTAAGAATGTGCCGGACCAGAACGGGGAAGTGGAAATCGGCTACGGGCTTGGGGAAGCGCACTGCGGGCGCGGATATATGACGGAAGCCGTTGCCGCCATGTGCCATTGGGCGCTTCATGAAGCACGGGTAAAACATGTCATTGCCGAAACGGAACGCGAAAACCTGCCGTCCCAGCGGGTATTGGAACGTTGCGGCTTTACGCAGTACTGGCAGGGCAATACGCTGTGGTGGAAGCTTTGAAGAGGGCCATTTTATGCGAATAAAAAAAGAGCAGCGGTTGCTGCTCTTTTGTGCTAAGCGTCCATAAGGTGTTTGTTCTGTGTATCTTAGTCCGATACGTAGGGAAGAAGGGCGACGACGCGGGCCCGCTTGATGGCAATTGCCAGATCACGCTGGTGCTTTGCGCACACGCCGGACATCCGGCGGGGCATGATCTTGCCGCGCTCAGTGATGCACTTGCGCAGGCGTGCGGTATCCTTATAGTCGATATGCTCCATCTTATCCACGCAGAACTGGCAGACCTTGCGCCTGCCCTTACGCCCGCCGCGCGGACGCATTTTACGTTCTTCCATGGGTATTCCTCCTATCTTTCAATCCTGGGGGTGGGCCGGACGCGCTCCTCAGAAAGGAAGCTCGTCCTCGCTGATGTTTTCAAAACCTGCAAGGTCCGGCAGCGGCGAAGCGTTCTTCTGGCCGCTTCCCGACGTGTAGGCGGGCGCACCGCCCGAATAAGGGGCGCCGCCTTCCGCGTTCTTGGGCGTGAGGAATTCCACCTCGTCCGCCGTAATGTCAAGCGACATACGCGTTGCGCCGTTTTTATCCTCGTAGGTACGGGGTTGCAGCTCGCCTACCACTGCCACTTTGCGGCCCTTGGCCAAAAAGCGCTGGCAGTTATCGCCCAACTGCCGCCATGCGTTGATGCGGAAAAAATCCGTCTGGCGCTCGCCGCCGGCCTGTGAAAAGCGGCGGTTGACTGCGATGTTGAATGAGCAAACAGAAACGCCGGACTGCGTGGTGCGGGTTTCCGGGTCATTCGTCAGGTTGCCGATGAGAATGATCTTGTTCATGCTTCAACCTTCCTTTCAGGCAGCGACTTTCCGTGCGCAGACATGCAAAAGCGACATCGTTACGCCTCTTTCCGGGTAACCATGTACCTAAGCAGACTTTCGTCGTTCTTAAAGTTACGCTCGAGCTCTTTGGGGAACTCCGGCGCACCGTTGAACGTCATCAATACATAATAGCCTTCGGTCTTGTAATCGATCGGATAAGCGAGACGGGTTTTGCCCCATTCGTCAATCTTCGAAACTTCACCGCCGTTGGATGTTACGATGTCGGAATACTTCTGGATGAGGGTTTTGATGACCTCTGCCTCGAGCTCCGGCGTGATGATGTAAAGCGCTTCGTATGCGTTCACGCATTTCACCTCCTTATGGTCTAAATTGGCCGGACATCCATGTGCCCGGCAAGAAGGACGTTAGCAAGAGGTATTGTAGCACAGTTATGATCCGTATGCAAGGAAATAACCTGGATTTTCGGTATTTTCGGGGCATCGGCCCGGGCAAAATTCGTTTTTCACGTCCTTTCCGGTATGGTATAGTAAATTCTGGGGGTGGCGTTGTGTTCAAGATAGGCGATTTCTCCAAACTGACCAAGGTATCCATTCGTATGCTCCGGTATTACGATGAGGCGGGGGTGCTCAAACCGGCTCATATCGACCCGTTCACAGGCTACCGGCAGTATGCAATCGAGCAAATTCCTCTGCTCAACAAAATCGTGTTCCTGCGGGACGCGGGCTTTTCCGTTTCGGAAATCGCTGCGGCCGTAACGGAAGGGGAGGACCGGTTGTCGGAGCGTTTTGAAGCGAAACGGCAGGAGGTTGCCGCAGCCATTCAAACAGAACAGCAGCGCATGGAAAAATTGACGCGCGCAATGCGGGATATCGGCAACGAGACGCTTGCCATGCACTATAATGTGTGCGTCAAAAGCGTGCCCGGTTATCAGGCGTTGTGCCTGCGGGAAGTCCTTCCCGATTATTTTGCGGAAGGCGCGCTTTGGCAGCGCATGACGGCGTTTGCGGAGCGGCACGGCATACAGGCGGATGGCGTTGCGTTTGCCCTTTATCATGATCAGGACCACCGGGAAGACCATGTGGATGTGGAAATCTGCGCGGAAGTCGCCCGGATGGGGGAGGATCAAGACGGTTTCGTATTCCGGCAGATAGAGCCCGTGCCGCTTATGGCCTACACCATGGTATACGGGCCGTTTGCGCGCATTTCAGGGGCATACGCGTCCTTCCTGCGCTTCTTGGAGCAAAACGGCCAATATGAACTGCTCTGGCCCAACCGGCAGATCGTGCACCGCGGCCCATGGAATGAGGAAGAGCCGGAGCGGTATCTGACCGAGCTGCAAATCCCGTTAAAACAGAAGGAAGATTTTGCTTGACTCTCACACGGTGTCAGGCCTTAACGTGAAGCATATCAACAAATCAAAACATGGAGGTATGATTATGCAGCGCTTCACGTTGACGCCGATCGGGCATATCGAAATCCGGGAGGAAGGCATGTTTGTGCGGCTGGAGCCGGAGTATACGCCCGCTTTGGAGGGGCTCAATGCGTTTTCCCACATCAATGTGCTCTGGTGGTTTCATGAGGTTGATGCTCCCGATTATCGCAAGGTGCTCACAGCGCCGCAGCCTTACAAGAATGCGCCCGAAACCATGGGGATATTCGCCACCCGTTCACCCGTGCGGCCCAATCCCGTTGCGCTTTCCACTGCGGAGGTGCTTACGCTGGACCCTCAAAAAGGCCTTATCCAGCTGGGGTATATCGACGCGGACGACGGCTCTCCGGTGCTGGATCTCAAACCCTATACGCCGAGCCTGGACCGCGTCGCAAAGCCCCGCGTTCCCGGCTGGTGCGCGCACTGGCCCAAAAGCCTGGAGGAATCTGGCCGGTTCGATTGGAGCGGCGAGTTCAATTTTTAAAATCACAGTTCAAAAACAAACGCCGCGCCTTCGATACAGGCGCGGCGTTTTTATTTATTGCTCTGATTAATTGAAGGCAACGCAGACGGTGGAGAGGTATCCGATCTGCCCGTTCGCCTCGGCCTTGTACCAGTTGCCCTCGGCGGAAAGGAGCTTGAGCGGCGTGCCTGCCGAAAGCTCGGCAATCACGGGGAAGCTGCTGCCCGGGCCGCTCCGGAAGTTGGCGATGATGCCATCCTTGACCCGCGCCTGTATATCCGTTAAGGACGGGGCGGTACTTTCAACCGGCACGGAAACGGCGGAGGAGTCCTTGGTCAGGTACTTGACGCGGACATAGCCGTAGTCGTCGCCTACCCTGGCCGTCAGCCAATATTTATCCGTCGTCCCAATTACCTCAATTGCTTCGCCTTTTTCAAACTCATACAGCGTGGCGGCCTTGGTGCTGGGGGACTTGTAGAGGGAGGTCTTATCCGTTGCAAGGTAGATCGGATGCACGGGCACCATGGTGTTGGGGTCCATCAAAAGGAACTTTGTCTGCACATAGCCAAGCTTGCCCTTGGATGTTTGCACCTTGCACCAGTCAGGCCCAACCTGCAGGATCTTGAGCGCGGCGCCCGCGGAGAGCGTGACCACCGTCGTATCCTTGCTGGCGGAGAACCCGGTGCGCACCGGCACGTTATCCGTCACCACGGTAGCCGTGACAATGGGCGGATCGGTTTTAAAATCTACGGGCTGCTTGTAGTTTGCATAGCTCACGATATCCGCCTTGAGCGTGCTACGCAGCGCTTCGTTCTTTTCCCGGTTCTTCACAATGGCGCAGACGGTGCCGGGCGGGCAGTTGTAGAAGATCCACTGCGCAACATGGGGCAGCACCCGGACGCAGCCGTGGGAAAGATTTTTCCCCAGCCCGTTGTATGCGCTCTTGGACATATCGGTGATGGATTTGCTGTCATACATCACGGAGTGGATGTATACGCCGCGCACCACCTGCGTCCAGTACTGCGCATACTGGCCGAATGCTACAAAGTAGCCAAAGCGCTCTTTCAGATGCCCCAGCTTGAATGTGCCGGAACCCGTGGGGTTCTCCTCATTGCCCGTGGTGCACAGGCTCTGGAGCACCATATTGTCATAAGCGCCGGTAGCGCCTTTTTCATATACGGTGATGATCTGGTTGACAAGGTCGATGTCGATCTTGTAGCGGTTGGGATCGGTGTTGTCGTAATCCACCTTGCTGGTGTAACCGGAAAGCACGCTGGCCTTCGCATCCTTTGCGGGTAGCAGCACGGCAAGCAGAAATAAGGCCGCAAGCATGCCCGACAAGAACCGTTTCATATGGCATCCCTCCTGAGGTTTCATCCGCCCGGAAAAACGTGGGCGGCTTTCTTTACTCTAACAAGTATGGACAACAGGTACAATACTTTCGCGGCAATCTCTTACGGATTTACAAAATGTTCATGGCTGCGCGCCGCGCTTTCTGCCGGAATGAACCGTGCGGGCCGTACATAGCATACAATAGGCGGAGTATTCCGCTTATGATAAATAGGATACGACCGGGCGCCGGTTCTTTGGCGGCCCGGGCGGACGGGAGGGCGAACGCCCTTGCAAAAACGCAGGACGGGGGTGTTTCTTATCTGTACCGTAGGCATTTACCTGTTTTTATACGGTTTGTTCTTTGGCGGGTGGGGCGCCAGGCCACCCGGCCCTTATACCTATGAATGCATGCAGCGCGATCTTGCGGCGCTCAAAACGAAATATCCGGGGACGCTGCAGGTGGAAGTGATCGGCCATACCCGTCAAAACCGCGCGATCTACGCCGCGCGCGCCGGGGACCCCGCGGCAAACAAGCATGTGCTCATCCAGGCGAGCATCCATGCGCGGGAATATATGACCACGCTCCTTGCCATGCGGCAGTTGGACCGGCTGCTTTCCTCCGGCGTACCCAAGGGCGTATTGGTGCATATCCTGCCCATGACCAATCCGGACGGCGTGGCGATCAGCCAAACAGGAGAGGCGACGCCGGAGATCATGGCCATCTACGAACAGGACCGTTGCATGGAGTACACAAAGCTGCCGTTGCGGCAATATCTCTTTACCTGGAAGGCGAATGCCGCGGGCGTGGACCTCAACCGCAATTTTGACGCGCAGTGGCAGCGCATCGATACCACGCCGGACCCTTCTTCCGCCAATTATCGCGGACCCGCGCCGGAAAGCGAGCCGGAAACGCGGGCGCTTGTGGACTATACGCGCAGATATCCCTTTGGCGCGACGGTAAGCTACCATGCGACCGGGAGTGAAATCTATTATGATTTCGGCAAAAACGACGCCGTAAACCAAGCGGGACTTATGTTGGCCCGCGCGGTCGCCAAAGAAACCGGCTATAAAATTGTACCGGACGACGGGACCTCTTTTGGCGGATTTAAGGATTGGGCGATCGAGCGCCTTTCCATCCCTTCCCTTACGATAGAGGTGGGAAAACATCCCACACCGCTTCCGTCCTATGAATATTTTTCCATATGGAGCAAAAATAAAAATATCCCGTATATCTTAATCGATTTCATCAAATATCGATGAATTCGAACAAAAGCTAACAATTCTGATATGCAATAACGTGTATTGACAGATAAAACACGCTGAATTATAATTCTTATGTTAAACGGCTTTATTAAAATTAACGTTAATGTGAAACGACGCACGTTTCAAGCTATCGCAACATGCATAGCGTTGCTGAGAAGAAAAAAGCCAAACAGTCAAGAATAAAAACATAAGTTTGAAATGGGTAACACCATTTCAAGTGAATAACTTAGGAGGTAGAACTATGAAAAAACTGATCTCCCTGCTGGTTCTTGTCGCCATGCTTGCGGCAGCCGCTTTCGGCTGCGCAGCGCCGCAGGAACCCGTCGCACCCGCGCCTGAAGCGCCCGCCGCAGCCACGGAAGCGCCCGCCGCCGAACCCGCAAAGGAAGGCCCCTACACGTTCGGCTATACCTGCATGACGATGAACAACCCCTTCTTTATCGCGCTGGAAGCTTCCATCCGTGAAGAAGTGGAAGCCCGCGGGGACAAGCTCATCACCGTGAACCCGCAGATGGACGTTGCGCTGCAGATCTCCCAGATCGAAGACCTGATCGTTCAGGATATCGACGCGATCTTCCTCAACCCCGTTGACTGGGAAGGCATCCGCCCCGCGCTGGTCGCCCTGAAGGACGCCGGTATCCCCATCTTCAATTTCGACGCGGAAGTCAAGGATATGGAATTCGTCACCGCCTATGCCGGTTCCGATAACAAGAACGCCGGCTTCGTCTGCGGCGAAGACCTTGTAAAGCGCTTCCCCGAGGGCGGCAAGATCGCCGTGCTCGACTCTCCCACCATGAACTCCGTCAACGACCGTATCGCGGGCTTCATGGAAGCCATCGAAGGCAAGGGCTTTGAAATCGTCTACCAGCAGGACGCCAAGGGCGATCTGCAGACCGCTCTGAAGCTTGCCGAAGATATGCTCCAGATCGCCGAAGCCGATCAGATCATCGCCGTCATGGGCGGTAACGATCCCACGGCGCTGGGCATCTGCGCGGCGCTCAAGGCCGCCAACCGCACCGACGTTATCGTGTACGGCGTAGACGGTTCTCCCGAAGCCAAGAAGGAAATCTCCGAGGGCACCCTGTTCGCCGGTTCCGGCGCGCAGTCCCCGATTTCCATCGGCAAGGAAAGCGCCAAGCTGGCGTATGCTTACCTTGCAGGCGAGGAAGTCCCCGCCCGCGTTCCCGTACAGACCTTCCTCATCAACAAGGACAACGTTGCGCAGTATGGCGTGGATGGCTGGCAATAAGCCTCAGGCATTCTGCCGACACGCGCGCATAGCGTAAACAGGAAGCGGGGCTGCTGGAAAGCTACTTTTTATGCAGCCCCACTTCTTTATGCACGAAAGGGCATCCGCCGTCGCACCATAATCGTTGCGGCGCTATACTCCATAAGAAGAGGGTGAATACAATTGGGTGAAATACTGCTGGAAATGAAGGGCATCCACAAGAACTTCCCGGGCGTAAAAGCGCTGGACAATGTGGATTTTACGCTGCAGCAGGGAGAGGTGCACGCGCTCCTGGGTGAAAACGGAGCCGGGAAAAGCACGCTGATCAAGGTGCTGGGCGGTATTTACAGCATCGATGCCGGTGAAATATTCATCGATGGCAAAAAGGTGAGCATCCATTCCGTCAAGGATGCGCAGGATTGCGGCATCGGCATCATCCATCAGGAGTTGGTGCTTGTACCGCAGATGACCATTGCGGAGAATATCTTCCTGGGCAAAGAACTCACCGGCGGTGCGGGCCTTGTGAACAAGTACCGCATGATTGCGGAAGCGCAGCAGATGCTGGATAAATTCGATCTTGGCATCCAGGCGGATCATTTGGTGGCGGAGCTTTCCACAGCCCAGCAGCAGATGGTGGAGATCATCAAAGCGGTCTCCTTTAACGCGCGCATCCTGGTCATGGATGAACCGACCTCCTCCCTTTCGGATAAAGAAGTGGACTTCCTGTTTGAAACCATTGCAAACCTCAAGCAAATGGGCGTGGGCATCATTTATATTTCCCACCGCATGTCGGAGCTGTTCGCCATCTCCGATCGCGTGAGTGTACTGCGGGACGGCCAGTATATCGGCACCGTGGTCACAAAAGAAACCACGCACAACCAGCTTGTGGCCATGATGGTGGGCCGCGAGCTGACCAATTACTATACCCGCACCTACAATCCCAGGGGAAAGACGGTCCTGAAGGTGGAAGGGCTTACCTGCCCCGGCGCCATATCGGATGTGAGCTTTGAACTGCATGAAGGCGAAATCCTGGGGTTCGCGGGCCTGGTCGGCGCGGGGCGCTCGGAAACCATGCGGGCGCTGTTTGGCATCGACCCGGTGACTTCGGGAACGGTCTACGTGGACGATAAGCGCGTCCATATCAAAAGCCCGCTCGACGCCATCAAAGCCGGGATCGTGCTTGTGCCGGAAAGCCGCAAGGCCGAGGCGCTCTTCCCCATCCAAAGCGTGCGCTACAACATCTCGTTGGAGGTGCTGGAGCATTTCATCCGCTTCCTTCGGGTGGATGCGGCGTACGAGCAGAATCTTGCGGACGAATATATCGAAAAGCTCCACATCCGTACGCCGACGATGGAGCAGTATATCGGCAATCTCTCCGGCGGCAACCAGCAGAAGGCGATCATCGCACGCTGGCTTGCCACTAAGCCCAGGGTGCTCATCATGGATGAACCCACGCGCGGCGTGGACGTGGGTGCCAAGGCGGAGATTTATGCGATTATGAACGAACTCGCGGCCTCCGGCGTTGCGATTATCATGATCTCCTCCGAACTGCCGGAGGTCATCAACATGAGTGACCGCATTGTCGTGATGGCGGGCGGGCGTGTGACGGGTACGCTGGAGCTTGGCGACTTAACGCAGGAAAAAATTATGACTTTGGCAACGGAGGGACTCTAATATGTCGGAAAAAACAAAAGGATCGCCGGCAGTGGCCGGCGCAGGGTACCGCGCGGGATCGTCGATCATCCGGTATTTCAAGGATAACTGGGGCATATTGGCCGCGCTCTTCGTGATCGGTATATTCCTGCAATTCTATACGGACGGTATCTTCCTGGGCACGAAAAACGTCATGAACGTACTGCGCCAGGTTTCCATCAACGCAAACCTTGCGTGCGGTCTGACGATGATCATCATATTGGGCGGCATCGATCTTTCCGTAGGCTCCGGCGTGGCGCTTTCGGGCGTTATCACCGGCGGGCTCATCGCGTTTAACGGCTGGCCCATACTTCCGGCCTGCCTGGTGGGTATCGCTGTGGTCACGCTGATCGGCGCGTTTAACGGCTTTGTCATTTCCCGCACGTTCATCCCGCCGTTTGTTGTGACGCTTGCCACCATGAACATTGCGCGCGGCGCGGCGTACGTGTATACGAACGGCCAGCCGATCCGTATTATGGACGAGGCGTTTACGCAGATTGGTATGGGATACCTGGGTTCCCTTCCGCTGCCTGTCATCTATTCCACCATCTTCCTGATTGCGACCGCATTTATTTTAAGCAAGACAAGGCTGGGCAGGCACATTTACGCCGTAGGCGGCAACCGCGAGGCGGCGCGCTTTGCGGGTATCAAAATCAATCGCGTGCTGCAGTTTGCCTATACGTTCAGCGGCTTTATGGCGGGCGTATCCGGCGTGGTGCTGGCGGCGCGCATGTTCTCCGGCCAGCCCACCGCGGGGGACGGCGCGGAAATGGATGCCATCGCGGCGACCGTACTGGGCGGAACGTCCATGATGGGCGGTTCCGGCCGCATCGGCGGCACCCTGATCGGTGTGCTGATCATCGGCGTATTGAGCAACGGGCTGAACCTGATGAACGTCAATTCGTTCTGGCAGTATATCGTCAAAGGCGTCGTGATCCTTCTGGCGGTATATGTGGATGTGCTCAAAAACAACAAGAAAGTCAAGAAATAAACAGAAAAGATAGCGCAACGAAAAGCTCCGATTCGGCAAGAATCGGAGCTTTTTTGTCGATAAACGCTGAAAAACTGCCCATATGGTTTGACAAGCCCGTAAATGTTACGTTAAGCTAAAAAGAAGGAATACTAATCATATCTATCATAATTTTCTGAAAGGGGACCGGAAAATGAAAATTGCTTTATGCGGTTTAGGTAAGGCGGGTTTGCAGCTTGCCGGTCTTATTACACAAAAGCCGGAGCATAAGCTCATCATGGCGTTCTGCCGGGACGGCGGGAAGAAAGCGGGGAAAACCATATCCGACGTCTATCCCTACAAGGGCTTTTCAAGCCCCATCTATGAAGTGGGGAAGGCGGAGGAAGCTTTCGCGCAAAATAAGCCGGATGTCCTGATCGACTTTTCCAACAAGGAAGCGACATTGAAGGTATTGCCCGCATGTGCGAAATACGGGGTTAAAATGGTTGTGTGCACCACCGATTTTTCCCCCGGCGACATCGCACTCCTGCGGCGGACGGCGGGCGAGACGCCAGGGTTTTCGCTGGTGCTTGCGCCCAACATTACGCTGGGCGTCAACGTTCTGATGATGCTCACAAAAAAGACCGCGCAACTGTTGCCGCAATTCGATTACGCTATCACGGAAAAGCATCATTCCCGAAAGACCGATGTTTCCGCTACCGCGAAAAAAATAGCGGACATGCTCAAGGGTATCCTCAAAAAGCCGGTTTCGCTCAACTCCATCCGCGCAGGCGGATATGTGGGGCTGCATGAAGTCATGGCAGTCGGAGAATACGAGCGCATTACGCTCATACACGAATCCTTTTCCCGGCAGGCGTTCGCAAACGGCGCAATGGTTGCGGCGCAGTACGCCCTCAAGCACGAAGGGTTTTATGAGATGGAAGACGTCGTCCGGGATTACCTGAAAGTATAACTGACTTGGGATTAAGAGCCAAGGGCCGTACGGCCCTTGGCGCGAGTAGGGGGAGGCTTCCCTAGACAGGCCTATAATGAACGAGACCTTATTGCACTGCAGCCTTCTTTCCGGAAGAAAGCGGGCAGAGCACCCGGCAGCGGTTGCAGTTGCACACGGAAAATCCGCGCGCGTTTTCGGTGTAGGTATAAAGCCTGCATAGCTTTTGGTTGACGGTTACGCCGTCCAGCGCATGCTGCGGGCAGGCGTTGAGGCAAACGCTGCAGCCGTTCACGCAGGAAGTTTCCGCAAGCGGATCGGACTCGAGCGCCGCATCCGTCAGGATCACGCCGATGTTGACCATGTTGCCGAATTGCGGGTGTACAAGCAGCGTATTCTTTCCCAAATGACCCAGCCCCGCGAGCATGGCGGCGTGGCGCAGGGAAAGGATGCCGCAGCCGCGCTTGTTCTCTTCCTCCCAATGTTCGTATGGGCTGTCACAGGGCAAAGGAACGGCCGTGACGGAAAGTTCCCGTTCAAGCGCAAGACTGGCTTCATAAGCAATTTGGTCGATCTGCGCAATATTGAGTTCCGTAGCATGGCAGTATACGATCCGTGGACTCACGTGCCTGGTCCCCAAAGGCATGCGCTTTAAAAAGACAATGGCGGCACGGCAATCCGGGTAGATATCGCGCGGATGAAATCCTTCGGGCGCGCCGGAAAACCGTTCCATTCCCGCTATGCCGCAGGCGTCCGCGCCATGGGCGGCCAAAATGCGGCGGATATCCTCTTTCATATCCATTGCTCCTTTTGATACACCTGAAAAGCGGTGCAGATCAATATATTGCTTATCGTATCATAACAGACAGCAGCTTTTATAATAAAATAGAAAATTTTGCACAATCAGGAGCAAAAACGGCAAAAAAAGCCATTGAAGGTTGGGACAAGCCGGTATAAAATGAGACATACCATGAGGGAGTCTGCTGGCGCATAGAATGGATGTGATGTTCGTTGTATGGAGGTTGGACAATGAACCATGCGGTAGAAGCATATATCAATCGTTTTGAAGGCACGCCCAAGGTCTGGCTTCGTACGCTGATTGGCTTTATGCGCGCGGAGTTTCCGGAGATACCGGAAGCGATGTCCTACGGCATTCCCATGTACCGGTTCGATAAAACGTATATCGGGTTTTCCGCCGCAAAGACGCATCTTGCCATGCACACGCTGGATTTTGAACAGATGGAACAGATGAAGCGCGAATTTTTGCAGGCCACATTTGGAATGGGCTGCGTAAGGATTGCGTATACGGATGAGGCTGACTTTTCAAAGCTGTTCTCCTGCATACGCCGAATTGTGGAACTGCATGTTGCATGCAAAGTATAGCGCGAGTGTATCATTTATAGAAACAATTATCTATAGAAGAAAGAGGGCAGGCCGTACGGCCTGCCCTTTTAATGTAAAGATGAGATCGTTCCGTGGTTACTCAAATACTTTCATCCGGTCGCTCAGGCTTTGCTTTTCCTTCTGTTCACCTTTTTCCAAGGGTTTTCCAAAGGGCATCTGGGCCACAAAACTCCAGCTTTCGGGAATACGGAACTTGGCGCGTACCCCGTCGTCGATGAGCGGATGGTAATGTTGCAGGGAAGCGCCAAGGCCCTCCGCCTCAAGCGCCGTCCACAGCACAATCTGGTGCATGGCGTTGGTATGCTGCGACCATACCGGGAATTTATCCGCGTAGAGCGGGAACCCGGCGCACAAACTGTCTACCACAGCAGTGTCCTCAAAAAACAGTATAGTGCCGTAACCGGCAGCGAAGCAGTTCCTGACCTTTGCCTCGGTGGAGGCAAAGTGCTCCGGCGGCGTCACCTTCTTGAGGGCATCCAGAGTGATATCCCACAGCGCGCGGTGCTGCTCGCCAAACAGGACGACAATGCGCGTGCTTTGGGAATTGAACGAGGAAGGAACATAATTGAGCGCGTCCGCAACCAGCTGTTTGATGCGGTCGCGGGGTACAATTTCCTCATTGCTCAGGCTATAAATGCTGTGCCGGTTCCTGACGGTGTCCCAAAACGGATATGACATGTTCTTACGCTCCCTTTTTGCTTATTTTCATTTCTATCTAGTATTCCCCATTTGCTTCTTCAAGGGGGATTGTTTCTTGATTGATCAATAAACAATATTTGCCCAGCAAAACGCATGTCACGGTTTCTTTTCATTTTTTTCATATTAGACCGATATGGAATATCCTGCTTTGACCATTTCATCTTTTTAATATATGTCAACACCGGGCAAGAAAATGAGGTTGAAATATGACCGTTTTTGTCGTTTTTTGAGTTTGAGAGGACTAACTGATTGTTATATATAGCCTATCTCCCCAAAGGGACAAGCTTCTTGTTGATTGTAAGAACAGAATGAGGAAAGGAGAATTAAAATGAAAAGACGCACGACGGTATTGCAGAGAAAAGCGTTGGTCGCGTTTGTGGTGGCGCTTAGCCTAATACTGACCAGCAGCATTGCGATGGCAACGGGCGGAGGCCCAGGATGGCCAGGCAACGGCCCAGGGTGGCCAGGCAACGGCCCAGGATGGCCAGGCAATGGCCCGGGTTGGCCGGGATGGCCCGGCTGGCCGGGTGGGCCAAATCCCACGCCGACAGCCACGGCGTCTCCCACGCCTGTACCCACGATGACCCCGACTCCAAATCCTACGGCAACGCCTACCCCGGATCCTACGGCGACGCCTACCCCGGATCCTACGGCAACACCCACTCCGGATCCTACGGCAACGCCTACCCCGGATCCTACGGCAACGCCTACTCCGGATCCCACGGCAGAACCCACTGCGACTCCTGCGGAGCCCACTCCGACGGCGACCCCGTCAGGTATTCCCGATGACGATGATGACGCGGATGACGATGACGGCGGCATTCCCCTCGGCGGCGGCGCAATCCCCTTAGGACCGGGTTCCGATCTTGATTCGCTCTTCGCGCCAAACACTGGGATGGAACGGCAGTGGCTCGGTTTTGCTTTCCTGATCGGCGGGGCTGTGCTGATGACGGGAACGGCTCTCATGAAGCGCAGGGAATCCCGCAAATAGAGGCGGACAGGTAAAATAACAGGGAAAGGATGAATTCCGATGCAGACCGATGAATCCTGAAGGCCCGCGCCAAACAGCGCGGGCCTTCATATATGGCGAGAATACCTTTTTAGGGGCTGCCCTAAGACCAGAGGGATGGTACATTCCCTTGCAAACCCAATGCCTAATATCAGGCGTTTTGGCGTTACGTTCCTAAGCGGAGGATAGGGGAGAACCCATATCGTACTTGTATTAAGACGATACGGACTCGCAAAGCAGCCGATCCGTTTCGCACAGCGTGGGAAAAAGCCCCATGCGCGCGCCATGGAAGAGCACCTGCTGCACAATGCCTGCATCCGCGCCAAAGAGCACATATCCTCTGGCCTTGATGGCCGGATTGGAGCCGGAAGCGCCGTAGAGCACGCGCATCACGCGCTTTACCCAGATATCCACCGGGAATGCGCGGGTATATCCGCAGGAGAATAGCAGCACGCAGTCGGCAACCTTTTCGCCTACACCCGGCAGGCTGATAAGCGCTTTTAGCGCTTCCTCATAGCCGATATGCGGCAATGCGGCAAGGTCAAACCCGTTTTGCACGCGCTGCGCGGTCTCTAAAAGATAGGCCGCGCGGTATCCAAGGCCCAACTCTTTTAAGAGCGCTTCTCCCGCGTCTGCAACGGCGTTGGCGTCGGGGAAGGTATAGAGGGTATGCCCGTTCAATAAAACCGGCTCGCCCAGACGTTCGCGGATGCGCACCATAATGGTCGTAATGCGTTTGATGTTGTTGTTGGCGGATATGATAAAGGCGCACAGCGTTTCAAAAACCGGCTGGTTGAGGATGCGCATGCCGCCATAACGGGCATACGCCTGTTGAATATACGCATCCGCATGGAACGGGGCGAACACGGCCGCATAATCACGCTCCAAGTCAAAGTAGCACTTCCAATATGCGTCGTCAGCATCGCCCGCCCAATACAGCATGCCGGAGGCGGCATCGATATACGCGGCGTTGCGCGCGATGCAGGCAATATATCCGCCCTTCGCCCGCGTCCAGGAAAATGTCTGGCCGGAAAACAGTGTGGTCTCCAGGTCCACGCTGTCCGGCAGACGCATTTGCTTTTGTAACTTCGTATCAATCATAACAAGAGTATAACACAACGGGCGGCAAGGGATTGTTTCATATATTCCATTTGGACCGGGAAATGCAGGAAACGTGGAAGAGCGAACAAACCGGAAGGTGAGCGGCGGGAAAGCTGTACAACGTATACAAAAAAGGAGCCGAAGCTCCTTAATCGTCCCCGCGCAATAGATTTTCCGCGTAATCCCTCAGGCTTTCAAATGAATTGACGCCCCCGGCGCGGGTGCTGATCTGGTCTCTGACGTAGTCCGGAAGCTTGTCAAAATATTGTTTGGCTTGGGGCTCGCTTTGAAACAACGCGTACATATCCGGATATTTTTTTATCATAGTTACTCACCTCGGATTTAGGATATCCGTAAAAGGCGGATATTATGTCCGATGATTTGGAACAGAGATCGTGCTTAGATGGAAATAAAAAAGCTTGCCTTTTCAGGCAAGCTTAAGGGGCCGTATGGATTAACGGCGTCTGCAGCTGCAGTTGCAATTGCGTTTACCACAGCAGGAGCAGGCGGCAGCCACGGCCAGTAAGGGTAAAAGACATGACATAATCATCATCACTTCCTGTCATTTATTTCTGCAATGAGGGTAGCAGAGACAGTATATATTATGTCACAAGCGAATTGCGCGTGAACAAGAGAGGGGGAGATCCCCGTAAACCCTGCAAATTGAGGACGCCAAGATCACCAAGTGGGGAATGGGTCCGCGAGGCAATCCATGGTTTTTACATTGGCCAAGATACGGAATTTTATAAATTTTCTATGAACCGGGGCTGCTCCGAACAAGAGATACCCGAAAAATGCCGGTTTGCGGCGTTTCGCAGACTCCCCCAAAGGTTGACAAATGCCCGCGAAGCATCATAACATGTACATATGGGGCCTGAATATAGGCCATATTCCGCCTTATGGCGGTGGAAAAGAAGGCTGCGATGCCCGGCCAATGCGGGCCGGATAGAATAGGAAAAACTTCCGTTGCATCGCGTCGTTTTTCAGACGAGGTAAGGAGAAACGATGAGAAGAAGACAAAGAGCAAAAACAGGCGCGCTTACGCGCCTACTTCGTGCGGTCGTTATATTATTGGGGATCGCGTGCCTTGCGGTGGGCGGATTCCTGATCTACCAGCGGATCGCAGAACCCGCTTCCGCCGAGCACGCGTTTATCGAACCTGGTGCGCAGACGTTTTCTCAAGGGGTTAGTGTGGACGGCGTCTCCCTTGCGGGTATGACGATTGAGCAGGCGCGCGCGGCGCTCCAGGAAGTGGAGCATCAAAAGGCGGCGGAGATCCAGTTTATATTGAATACACCCGGCGCATCCACTACCCTGACCTATGCGGATATGGACGTGACGTTTGATACGCAGGCCGTACTGGAACAGGCGATTGCGTTAGGCAATACCGGCACAAGGCAGGAGCAGGAAGCGGAACGCGAGGCGCTGTTTTCTTCGCCCAGGGACTTTTCCATCGGCTATACGGTGGATGTATCCCCGGCACAGGCAAAGATTGCCGAGCTTGCGGGGCTTGTTAAGACCGAGCCGGTGGACGCAAGCGCCAAACTGAAGGAACAATATACCGTCAAGGCGGATATGTCCCCGGAGGATTTCTTGGAGTTCACCCCGGAAGTCAAGGGGCAGACGCTTGATGAAGCGGCGTTGCTGCAGACCCTGCAGACCCGCGTCCAAGCGCGCGAATACGGCGAAGTGGAGTTGCCCATACTCTACACCGACCCAAACGTTACCGCGGATACACTCAAAGCGGCGTTATTAAGCAGACGCAGCGCTGCGGAGACCTCTTTTAAAAAGTCCCCCTATAACCGGGAGGACCGCGTATTCAATGTCAAGCGGGCGGCCTCCCTCATCAACGGCTTTGTATTGAAGCCGGGGGAGACGTTTTCCACCAACGATACGCTCGGGCCCCGTACGTACGAGCTTGGCTGGAAAGCCGCTCCCGCCTACGTGCAGGGTACGACGGAGGATCAGGCGGGCGGCGGCGTCTGCCAGGTCAGCACCACGCTGTATGCCGCCGTGGTCAAGGCGGACCTTGAAATCGTCTATCGCCGCAACCATTCTAGCCCGGTAGGGTATATTGACCGGGGGTTAGACGCTACCATCAACACCGGCACCATCGATTTTCAGTTTAAGAACAACACACAGGCGGATATTTATATATTTGCCTACACAATCGATTCAAAGGATGGGGAAGTGCCGGAGGGATTGACAGATAAGACCGTGCATGTGGAACTCTATGGTACGCCCCTCTCCGGAGAGTATGACGAGATCCGCCTCACCAGCGAAAAGACCGAGACCGTTGCCCCCAAGGGCGAGATGGAGGTCGTGGTGGATACCACCGTTCCCGCGGATTATTATAAGGAGGAAGTATCCCGGCAGAGCGGTTCCGTGTGGCAGTCCTACAAACACTACTATAAAGACGGTAAGGAAGTAAAAGTGGAGCCGCTTGCAAAATCCACCTACCGCGCGTATGCGGGGAAAATCACCGTGGGCGTGGGTTATTACGCGCCGCAGATTCCCACGATTACGGCGGACTCTACCGTGCCATAAGCTTTGATATACTTCATAATTGAATCGATATTGTGACTTGGAGGCTCCGCCTCCAAACCTCCGTTTAGGGCCGTAACGGCCCTAAAAACCCGTTATGGGAACTCCCCAGGGTGTTCCCATAGAAGGGATTTCCAAGGGATGTGTCCCTTGGATGGGGTTTCAGGGGCAAAGCCCCTGAAGTTACGACAAAATGCTTCATCTGAAAGGAAACTTACATGCCAAACCAGGTAAACGGAAACACAACGGGCATCCGCAACACCGTACTTGCGGAAATCGAGCGGCTCTATGAGTTCGAGGTAGGGCAGGATACGTTCGCCACCTCCGAGCTGCTGGAGCATTTGAGCGTATGCACGGCGGCTATCAACCGCGAAATATCGGTCTATATCAAACGCAACGGCGTCATTGTGGATGTAAGCGTGGGGGACGCGAATACCGTTGCCATGCCGCAGATGCGCGTGGTGCGCAATGAGGACAGGCTTTCGGGCGTGCGCTGCATCCATACCCACCCCAACGGCAGCGCTATGCTCAGCGAGGTGGATTTGGGCACGCTCAAGTCCATGCGGCTGGACTGCATGGCGGCGCTGGGCGTGCGGGAAGGTAAGCCCACGGCGCTCTATGCCGCCTATCTTGGCGAGTGGGGGGAGGACGGTTACGAAGTCCTGCTGTATGGCCCCATGCAGCCGAACCGCCTGCCGCAACGGGCGTTGATGCGCGAAATCTACCTTGCGGACGACCGCCTGAAAACCGGCACGCACGAAACGGCGGCGGCCCGGCCCGAGCGCGCCATATTGGTGGGGCTGGAGCAGGCGGACGCCATGGATACCATGAAGGAGCTTGCGGAACTTGCAAAATCCGCGGGCGCGCAGGTGGTGGGCCAAAGCGTGCAGAAGCGCCGCAGCATCGACAACGCGACCTACATCGGCTCCGGAAAGGTGGAAGAGCTGTCGCTTATGGGCAGCGCCATGGAGGCCGACCTGTTCATATTCGACGACGAGCTTTCCGCCGTACAGCTGCGGAATTTGGAAGAAGGTCTGGGCCGTCCTGTCATTGACCGGACGACGCTGATACTGGATATCTTCGCGGCCCGCGCGCAGACGCGGGAGGGGCGGCTGCAGGTGGAGCTCGCGCAATTAAAATACCGCTTACCCCGCCTGATCGGCGCAGGGATGGCGCTCTCTAGATTGGGCGGCGGCATCGGCACGCGCGGCCCCGGTGAAAAAAAGCTGGAGTTGGACCGGCGGCGCATCCGCAGGCGGGTATTTGAACTGGAGGAAACGCTCAACGAGGTGGTCAAGCAGCGGGCGCTCAGGCGCGAGCGGCGGGAAAAGAATTTAGTTCCGCTTGTCGCGCTTGTAGGGTATACCAACGCGGGGAAGTCCACGCTGCTAAACGCGCTTTCGGGCAGCGACGTGCTGGCGGAGGATAAGCTGTTTGCCACATTGGACCCCGTGGTGCGCCAGGTAACGCTGCCGCAGGGAACGCAGGTGCTGTTTTCCGATACCGTCGGGTTTATCCACAAGCTGCCGCATGATCTGGTGCAGGCTTTCCGCGCGACGCTGGAGGAAGTCAAGCACGCCGATCTTCTGCTGCACGTGGTGGATTGCGCAAACCCGGAATACGACGCGCAGATGCAGGTGGTGGAGGAAGTCTTGGCTTCCCTGGGCGCTGCGGATACTCCGCGCATCAACGTATATAACCAGATCGACCGCGAAGGTGCCAATCCGGGCCGCCGCGGGGACTGGGCGCACATCAGCGCCAAAGACGGAACGGGTGTGGACGCGCTGCTTGCGACGGTGGAAAAGACATTGAGCGCGCAGCAGGTACGCATAGAGCTGCTGGTTCCCTACCACCGCTATGAAGCGATGGCGCTCATCCGCAACGTGGGCCGCATTCTGTCCGAGGAGCATACGGAACAAGGAACTCTGGTTTGCGCCATGCTGGAGGAACGGGACCTTTCGCGGGTGAAGGACGCGGTGAAATGACGGAGAAGAAGGGCACAATCTGGGGAAAACAAACGATCCTCCAATGGGCCGTATTGGCGGTGCTGTTGATTGGGGTCATCGGCCTTGCCGCGCTGGTGCTTGCGCAGCCTCCCGCGGCGGAGGAAGCGCTGTTCGTGGAGCTGGATGGAGCGGTAGAGGAGGCGAACGCAAAACCCGCCGGCACGGTGACAGGCGGAGCGGTCCTTTCCCCTTCGCCCGGCGCGTCCGCATCACCAACCATCCCCCCGCAGGATACGCCCACGCCAAGTGAAACGCCTGAACCGACAGCAGCGCCCACGCCGGAACCCACGCAAAAACCCACCCCTGCGCCGAAGGCAGAACCTTCTCCTACCCCCGCGCCGACGGAGAAGCCATCCCAATCTTCCGGCCAACCGCTTTCGGGCAAGGTGATCGGCATCGACCCGGGGCATCAGGCGCATCCCAACCGGGAACAGGAGCCGGTCGCGCCGGGATCGTCACAAACCAAGGACAAGGTCTCTTCCGGCACGTATGGGCGGTTTACCGGCGTCCGGGAATATGAAGTGGCGTTGCAGGTCGGCCTTAGGCTCAGGGACATGCTGGAGGACCTGGGGGCAAAAGTCGTCATGACACGCACGAAGAACGATGTGGATCTTTCCAATATCGAACGCGCGAAGCTGTTCAACAAAGCGGAAGTGGATCTTGGCGTGCGCCTGCACTGCAACGGCAGCAACGATCCTGACGTCCACGGCGCGTTCATGCTCGTGCCCAAGAGCAAGGAGTACCCGTATTATGAGCAATGCGTGCGCGCGGCGAAAAAGATACTCGCCGCATACGGCGAAGAAACCGGAATCAGCGTAAAGAAGGGCATCACCTACCGGGACGATCAGACGGGGTTTAACTGGTGCGAGCGCCCCACGGTCAATATTGAGATGGGGCATATGACCAACAAAGAGGAAGATTACAAGCTGACCGACAAGGCTTTCCAAAAGAAAATGGCGGAGGGCATCAAAAACGGCATTCTTGCGTACTTTGACGATTGACGGCTGTTCCGAGTAAAAGGGTAGATGGGGTATGACAAACTATTATTACAATTATGTGCCGCTCTTTAAGGCGCTTGCGGATGAGACGCGCCTGAAAATCGTACATATGCTGACGTTGGAAAGCATGTGCGCCAACAGTATACTCGAATGCTTCAGCATGACCCAGCCCTCGCTTTCCTACCACATGAAAATCCTCACTTCCTGCGGCCTGGTGCGGGCGCGGCGGCAGGGAGGGTTTACCATGTACAGCGCGGACGGAAAGCGATTAGAGGCCGCAATCGCCCTGCTGCAGGAGTTTTTGAGCGGTATGGAGCTGATGCGGCCGGAGGCTGCACATGCGATTCCGGCACAAGAAAATGCTTGACGAAACTGCCCCACTTCCCTATAATTGATAGGGTCGGGTGCGTGATGCGCACCCGAATTCGACTGCCAACGTAGCTCAGCTGGTAGAGCAGCTGATTCGTAATCAGCAGGTCAGGGGTCCGAGTCCCCTCGTTGGCTCCATGTCGGGGCGTAGCGCAGCTTGGTAGCGCGTTTGGTTCGGGACCAAAAGGCCGCTGGTTCAAATCCAGTCGCCCCGACCACGAAAGAAAGCCGATAACATATGTTATCGGCTTTTTTTGTGCGCACAATGGGAAAATAGAAAATTTATAAGTCCTGCAAATCGGAAGCCCCCAGATCGTTCTCCAGGTTATCCCTTCCAAGGTCGGTGTCAATGACGGGATATACTTCCGAGATCGGCGCATCCAGCTCGCCTTCAATAAAAATTCTTGTACTTTTACTGCTTTTCTTAGCCATCATTTATACTCCTTTCTTGGAGTATGGCCGGAAAGGGTTAGGATTATGAGCAGGGCAGCAAGCCTAAAAGGCAACGCCACGGATATTTGAAAAGGGAGAACCGAAGATAAGCAAGCCCGCCCGGGTATCATGCCGGAACGGGCTTTGCCGTGAGCGGGCCATTTGATTCTTACGATTCCCCTGTTCGTTCAATCCCCCTGTGATTGGAATCATTTGGGCATACCCACCAAACGACAATAGCATTACATGGAGTCCACGTCAAGGAACATGTATTGGTATAACTATCTATGATTTGACTCTTGAAATTCGGGGATGCTATCATAGTGCAGGTTCCCCATTCCCCCTGTAGGCACCCGATGACCGCACTTTGGTGAGGCGTCGGGTGCTGTTATTATATTTGAACTTAACGAATGACTTCATCGATAGAAATAATAGTCATGGTATGATATACTCAGAAAATGGAGTGATATGGGGGCGAAGGAGTAATTTGGACAAAGAAAAAATATTCGGATTACTTGAAACATCCGGTCGTCTGCCCGTTCTTCCTGAAAGCGCAAGTCAGATTTTAAATGTGTTAAATAACCCTGTAAGTGTGGATATCGAGGAGCTCGCAGAAAAGGTATCTTCAAATTTGTATTTGACTAAGTTGATACTAGAAAGCGTGAATTCAGGGTTCTTTCAACTGAGAAGGAAAGTAAATTCGGTTAAGGACGCCATTGCTCTCCTTGGATTGCAGACCGTACAAAACCTGTTAATTTTCTTTATCACCCGTCAGTTCTTTCCCGATGGGCACGTGAGAGAAAGCAGAACCTTCAAAATGGCCCGCTATTGGAAGCATGTAATAGGAACCTCCGTCGCAAGCTGCATGTTATCCGACAGGATAAATGCAGGCGATAAATATAAGCTTTTTTCTTATGGCCTCATTCATGATATCGGCATTTCTGTTCTGGATATGTGCCTGCCCGAATTAATGGATGAGGTATCAGAAAAGCTGAAAAGCGGCGTACACCAGATTATTGCGGAACGTATTGTCATGGGTGGAATCACGCATGCCGATATCGGAGCCTGGCTTTGCAGAAGATGGAATATTCGTGATGATATCACCGCGATTGTCGAACACCATCACACTCCTTTTCTTGCCAAGGTGAATATAAGAGATGTGAAATTGGTTTACCTTGCTGATGAAATCAGTACAGCGTATTATGAAAAATTGCTTGGCGTTCACCTGAAACATGCGAGCAGTAAAAGCATGATGGAATCTATGGGACTTACCCTTCGGGATGAGGAATTGATCAGCCGTGCGCTTCCTGCCGAGGTGGAGAAAACAGCCGGATATTTTCTATTCAGCCATATTTAATCGTATATCCTGCTCTTTTTTGCAAGCACCATTTGCCCTGCTTGTTCTACTTGCGCTTTATGCAAAACCAAGAAAGTAAATAGGACGTACTCTCTTTTAAGAGGATCCCATGTTTACCAAAGAGCAAAGGCGGCGCACGATAAAGTAAAAGTGCGCGGTTTTGGTACCTTTCAATTACTACGGTTGGAGCTGGCCCGGAATTGCACCAATTGTGATGTTTGCTATTTTCAGGGCGTTGTCCCGCAGCGCGTCATACTTTTCAATGCTTTTCGCGTAGTCTTCGTCCACTAAATTCCGAATCAAATCCAATTCCAGCCGAAATTTTGTGTCAAAAGCTTCATGCAAAGCGGCCGTATCGATTTGAGGACTTGCCGCGGCAATCGTGTTGATAAGCGCGTCCTTGTTCTGTTCCCAGTAAGCTTTCAGGGGTTCAATATCTCCGCGCGTCCGCATGGTAGAGGCTATTTCGGAAACGATGAGGATGTCCTGATTTAGGAGCGCCTCTATTTGTGCTGCCACAGTTGGGCCATAAAAGTCCATGTATAATTCCGCCAAGTCCCTGCTGTTGCGAAACGTGCGTAGGGCGACAGGGTTAAAATCACGCAGCCCGAATATCACGCTTCCAATATAATGCCTGATCCACATGATATGATCAATCCAAAGAATTTTTAGCTGCTCTTTCCAGTCCATTGGAGCCTCCTTTTATGGAGCATGGTCCCTGGGAATGTTGGCAACGTATGTCCTGCCTATCTGGGATTACTTAACTGGGCATGGAGCGGGTTGGCAGTTATCCCATTGCCGGAGTATCGGCAGAAGGGTTGGCGTTCGCATCCATTTCCTTCGGAAACGCCATTCCCAGGCTAAACTGCGCCTCAATTCCCTCAATCATTTGGCGCGCTATTTTTGTCGCGTTTTCATATGCCGCGTCAAAGTTGCCGATTCCCTCAGCATATTTTTCTTTGCTTAAACTAAGGACCAGGTCCATCTGGAGTTTGAATTGATCATTCACATATGTCTCCCACATTATTTTATCTATATGCGGATTTGCCTGAAGCAGCAACGCAAGCAGCTCGGCTGCAATAGCATCCCAGCTTGCCTGCATGGGCGTAATATCTCCGCCCAGTTTTACGGTGGAGGCCAGTTCGGACAGAAGAAGAACATTCTGCGTCAGGAGGTTTTCAAGCTGAATTGCAACTTCCGTTCCATAAAAATGTGAAATGACACGGGCTATTTCCGTACCGTTGCGAAGCAGACGGGTTGCGATAAAACTTAAATCACGCAATCCCATCATAAGGCTTATGATGTAATGCCGCATCCATATGGCGCGTTCTACCCATAGGCTGCGTATCCGTTCTCTCCAGTCCATATTTACACTCCTCTCCGAGCATTATATTCACCAGGAGAAAAAATAGGCGTTCCTGCATGGGGGTCTGCCTGTCCAAATGATTCAGCGCCAACAGCCACCCGCATGAAGGCAATATGGGGTTCCACAATATTAATATAAATATTTTTCTTTTCGCGTCCCAATTGCCTCTATGCCAAGTGTATATAGAGTAGCAACCACACGCCTGCATGAAGGCTGCATGCGGGCATTCTTGAACACTCCCCGTCCACCTCTCTAGGGCGGGGAGTTTTTTTATATGCCTTTAGTTCCTTTATCTTGATAGATGGAAATATTTAACGCTATTGTTTCCATACCGGGCCATGCTTAAATACACATAGGGACAATATTCATTCTGATGAAAACATCCATAATCTAAAAAGGTTTGATATGAGAAGTCATCTTTTGCAATTTGCTTTTATGCTAAGCCTATATATCGGCGCATATAAGGACGCATTTCGCCAGGAAAGCATGGAAGGATACCCGTCCCGCTACTTTCGGCAAATCCAAATCAAAAGATTTTGCTTTCTGTTTTACTTTCCCAAAAGCAAGAACTATATTGTTTCCCGCATCGCGTTTTGCCAGCAATTGTGGACCGTTGTTGCGGTCGCCAGCCTGGTTCTCATCGCACTCTGGTATACGCTTTCTATATACTACACGAATGCGGTATTTGATATTTGGAGATTGACGGACATATTGCTTGCGTGCCAATTTGCCTTCCTCTGCATCCTGGTCCTGAGCGAAATGCTTGAACAATCCATTGCCTATTCGCTTAAACGGGTGGTGGAGAAAGCGGAAACAGCGCGCATCCGGCAAATCGGGATGGAAAGCGGAATGGAATTCAGCAGAGGCGATCTTACTCAGCTGATCTTTTACGGCATTTATTCTGTCTGTGATCTGGCGTATCTGGCTTTCGTTTATATCGCGTTAGGCAGGGCGTTTTCTGGGAACATTTACATAGAAGAAGATATCGTGCTGCTCCTGTTTTTGGCACTGGGGCTTATAATCAAATTAATACTAAAGTTATATATGGATCCACAGAGGATATTTCATAATCTGCCCAACACCATACGTATGGCGCTGCTCACTCCCACCCTGAGGCGCATGGAAGCGATGTTTGCTTGCGTGGCTATTCCGTTGCTCCTGGGCATTGCATTTTATTTGATTGCCGGTTGAAAAAGCAGGATATGTAACGATCTTCATCAATTCTTAATCCATTTCCCCCTAACATCTTAATCCCAAATTCCGGTACAATACCTGTAAGGGGTGAATGCAGTGTACCGTATTTTGATTTGCGATGACGATCACGATATCGTATCCGCGCTCAACATCTATTTGCGCGCGGAAGGGTATGGAACCGTCCTTACCTACAACGGGCGCGAGGCGCTTGAGGCAATCAAGCAGCAGGAAATCCATCTGGCGCTCATGGACATCATGATGCCGGGATTGGATGGCATTGCGGCGACCGTACAGCTGCGGGAAACGAGCAATATTCCCGTCATATTGCTCACCGCCAAAAGCGAGGACAGCGACAAGGTGCTGGGCCTGACCATGGGTGCCGACGATTATGTGACGAAGCCGTTTAATCCCATGGAAGTGCTCGCCCGCGTCAAATCTCAGTTGCGGCGCTATACGCTTCTGGGCGGCGTAGAGGGAAAGGAAAGCTGCAGGTTTGCGCTGGGCGGCATTGTGCTTGACGACGCCGCAAAAACGGTAACGATGGATGGAGAGGCCGTTTCCCTGACGCCGACCGAATACAGCATTTTAAAGCTGCTCATGGAAAAACCGGGGTATGTGTTTTCTTCCGCGGAGATTTACGGGGCGGTTTGGAAGGGCAGCGCCATCGGCATGGAAAACACGGTGGCGGTACATATCCGACATATCCGGGAGAAGCTTGAGATCAATCCGGCGGAGCCAAGGTACTTAAAGGTCGTCTGGGGGCATGGTTACAAGATGGAGAGGGGATTGTTATGAAAACAAAGCTGACGCACCAGTTTGCCGTAAAGGTGGCAGCCGTATTTCTGTTTGTTGTCGCGGTGCTGTTTACATTCGCCTGCTTTGGCGGGCTGGCCTTGGTCCAGGCGTACGAGCAGGGAGAGTTTGTCATTGAGGAACCCTGGCTGCAGCAGGCGATGCCGCCATGGAACGTCCAGGTTGCGCTGCCCTGGCTGGGCGTTTTTTCCATCGCCGCAGCCGTTGTATTGTTCATTTTCCTGATGTGCGCGGCCGGAAGGCGGAAAGGAAAAGAGGAACCCGTCTGTTCCAAGCTGGACCGGGTTCCGTTCGACCTGTTGCTTGCCATGGTGCTTTTCATATTTTACTGCATGGCGAACATCCTGGATTCTGCAAGAATAGGCCTCAACGTCGGTCATAGCGTCGATTATATCGTATTGATGGCGGGTATCGTGATCACAATCAGCACGCCGCTTTTGCTGATGCTGACAATGACGTTTGCCGCCCGCATTAAGACAGGTACATTCTGGCGCAATAATATCATCGCCTATGTGCTGCGCTTTGTCTGGAAATGCCTGCGGTATCTTGGGCGCGGCGTGCGCACAATTTATCAGAACCTGCCCGTACTCTGGAAACTGATCGTATCCTATATTGTGTTCGGCCTTGTTTGCATGATACTGTTTGCCGATAGCATGTCGGGGGGCGGGTTTGCCCTGTTCCTGTTCTTCATCGTTACGCTTGCGGCGCTTGGCGCGCTCTGCTTTATGGGCCTGCAGCTGCAGCGTGTCAAAAAAGGCGGGGAAGCATTGGCGCAGGGGCGCATGGAGGAACGCATCGATACGTCAAAACTGTTTTTTGATATCAAGGCTCATGCCGAAAATCTCAACAGCATCGGCTTGGGCATGAGCCGCGCGGTGGAAGCGCGCATGAAGAGCGAGCGTATGAAGACGGACCTTATTACAAATGTTTCGCACGACATCAAAACGCCGCTCACATCCATTGTCAACTATGTGGATCTGCTGCAAAAAGAAGAGCTGGGGAATGAAACGGCAAAGGAATATGTGGAGGTGCTTTCGCGCCAGGCGCAAAGGCTCAAAAAGCTGACCGAGGATATCGTGGAAGCGTCCAAGGCCTCGAGCGGCGCGCTCAATGTCGCCCTTGCGCCGACCGACGTTGCGGAGCTTGTGCACCAGAGCCTTGCGGAATACGCGGAAAAGCTGACACTTTCGGGGCTGACGCCCGTGATACAGATCGCCGAAGGGTTGCCGTTTGCCTTGGCCGACGGCAGGCTCCTCTGGCGGGTGGTGGATAACCTGCTGAGCAACGCCTGCAAATATTCCCTGCCGGGTACGCGCGTGTATATAGAGGCAGGGCAAAGCGGGAGCATGGTGAAGATCAGCGTCAAAAGCGTTTCCAGAGAAGCCATCGGCGTTCCTGCGGAAGAACTGATGGAGCGCTTTGCGCGGGGCGATGTTTCGCGCGCCACGGAAGGGAGCGGGCTGGGCCTGTCCATTGCAAGAAGCCTGATGGAACTGCAACAAGGCGAACTGCATCTTGCAACGGACGGGGATCTTTTTAAGGCGGAGCTGGCGCTTGCAAAGGCATAAGAACCGTTGCCCATTGTTTCGGCGAGGGTCTTGCCTTGCTGCGAAAAAAATTTGCTGTCTGCCGTAAATCGACAAAACTTTTTATGCAATTCTGCGCATTCTATGGTATGATGAAACAACTAGGCAACGAATGCCTGGCATAAAATGGAGGTATATTTCTTTGGCAGACAAAATACTTACTTGCAGAGACTGCGGGGCAGACTTTTTATTCAGTGACAGCGAACAAGCCTTTTACCAAGAAAAGGGATTCGCAAATGAACCACAGCGGTGCCCGAATTGCAGAGCTGCAAGGAAGAGCCAGCAGAGGGGCGGCAATCGGGATGGATACGGCAATTCGGAACGTCAGATGTTCCCCGCCGTATGCGCACAATGTGGAAGGGAAACGACTGTTCCGTTTCGGCCTTCCTCCGACAAACCGGTGTATTGTAAGGATTGCTTCCAGCCAAGGGAGCGCACAAGGTCCAGATATTAACGGTTTCGCCTCCGCTTGTTGATTGCGGGGGCTTTTTTATTGTGAAGAAAGTGCAGGTCATACAAGCAACGCGGATATTGTAAAACGCCGTACTCGCGTAAAAAAGGTATGCACATATATCTTTTATAAGGTATCGCCGCCTACGGCGGCGCGTCCTTCGCGGGTGGCGCTTCGGACACTAGGCCTGCGGGCCGTCGCGTAGATTATTTTATTTAATAGCGGGAGGGCGCTGCCCCCCGCGCCCCCTTAAGTACGAGTGCTCTAGGGAAGGGGGACTGAGAAATGTAGTTTTTCCAAAACGAAGAAATAATCATCGGGGCGCTAAAGTGCTGATATCTTCAAACACGCAAGCGGGTTTATTAACGAACATGGGCGCGGCATATGCCGCGCCCATGTTCGCTTATCGATGAACCGTATTTCGGGGATTTGCCCCCGGCCCCTCACCCAAGGGACTCGTCCCTTGGGGATCCCATCCCCTAGAACGTACTAACAGGACGCTTCCGTATACGGGTTCTTAGGGGTCGTACGGCCCTAAGCGGCGTATGGGGCGGAGCCCCAAAGGTTGAATTAAGATGGTTCCTTTTGCGCGTGGTTGAGTTCGCGTATGGAAGGCACGCAGCCGCATAAAAGCGCAGTCAGCGCCACCGCGATGCCGGAAAGGAAGAACCACTGCGTCACGCCGACGCTGTCCGCAAACGTGCCGCTTAATATCAGCCCGAGCGGCATGGCCAGGGAGAGGATGCTGCCGGTAAGCGAGAATACGCGCCCCAAGTATTCCGGCGGGATGCGCTCCTGGAACAGCGCCGTCTGGATGCCGCTGTAAAAGGGTACGGAGAACCCCATCAGCGTGCAGCACAGCACAAATACGATGAATCCCGTGGGGGGCAAAAGCCCGGAAGCGACGAGCGCTACGCCCATCAGCGCGATGGAGGCGGCGATCCAGTTGACCCGGCGCTTGAGGTGCAGCGCGCCCAATGCGAGCGAACCCAACAGCATACCCGCAGCATACGCAATTTCCGTGGCTGAGACATGCGCGGGCGTGCCGCTGAAATAGCGCATGCTCATCAGCGGATACAGCGCGTTGATGGGCATGTAGATCAGCATATAGACTGCGCCCACCAATAATAGCGCCAACAATCCGCGCTGCTTGCGCAGGGCAAGAAAGCCTTCCTTCATCTCCGCAAGGAAATGGGTCGCCTGCCGCTGCGCCTTGAGTTTGGGGATAGGGACGCGGGTGACTGCCGCGCAGGCGATCAATGCGCCCGCAACGTCGAGCGCCATCAAGGCGGTCAGGCTCCAGGCGGAATACAAAAGCGCCGCGATGGCGGGGCTTACGATATAGCTGATGGATTGCAGCGCCTGGCTGTACCCCGCGCAGCGGGTCAGCTCGGTTTCGGGAACCAACAGGGGCGTCACCGCGCTTAACGCCGGGGAATGGAATGCGGTGCCAATGCTGCGCAGTGCTAGCACCGTCAGCACCAGCCATACAGGCGGGTCCATGTAATAGGCGAACGCCGCAAGTCCCGCGCCGCACAGAGCGATCATGAGGTCGGCGCCAATCATAATACGCTTGCGGTCATACCGGTCCACCCACACCCCAATGAAGGGACCCAGCAGGGCATAGGGTAAAAACCCTGCCAAAGAGGCGAGGGAGAGAATCAGCGCAGAGTCCGCCTTCTGCGTAAGATAAAAGATGAATGCCATCTGCACGATGGCGCTGGTGATGAGCGAGACCGCCTGCCCGGCCCATATGGTAAAGAATGTTCGTTTCCAGTTCGTTGTTTGCGTCATAAGGCGCTCCTTTCATGTGCATGCAAAAAAAAACAGGCCAAAGACTGACTTTGGCCTGCATGCGACACAAAAAACACAAAAACAAGGCATGGCATACGCCACTCCAATCCTTGCATCCGGTGTTGTTTCCGCAAAAAATAAGCAAGCCAAAAAGCCCGGTCAATGGGAGATACAGGGCCTCTCTAATAACTTTCTTATCTTAAGCGGATGGAAGCACACATGGATGCAAAAGACCTCCTTGTTTATCATCTCATATAGTATACCATACCCGATTGCCCGCAGGCAATTCCAAAACTTGAGGGCTCAGAGGCTCAAATATCGCTGAGCACAAAGTATCTTCTGCCAAATAAGAAACATTTTGACGATGAAATAATTTCGCATTTAATCGAAATAATTCGAGCAATTTTTTATTTTTCAATAGAGAATTACAAACTTGCGATCACAGATTATAAAATAAATTCGCATTTATTGTTTGTAAATCCGGAATGCGTTTGAATTGCCCTTGCTCCGTTGGGGCATAAAAAAGCCCATGCGGCAGAAAACCGTGTAATAATCGCAGGAATGAATGATTTTTTTGAAATTCTTCGCCGGAATAAAGTTAATTCAAAAATAAATCTGAATTTTTTCCTGAACTAAAAACTTGATCGTCACCGATTTTGAAATAAAATGCGCTTACATCAATATAATAAAATAATTCCGCAAAAAAACAAAAATATTTATTTGGATATGGAACCGTAATTCTATCGCCGTCATCGTTCCCTCTTATGCCGTAAGACGTACTTTCTGCGCATAACAGGGCGAAGAAGGAAAAACCACTGGAAATCGTTTTATGATCCGGTACAATGGAGAATGAAGTATTGTCTGAGGATGGAGCAATGATTTATTATTTTTCGGGCACGGGCAATTCAAAATGGGCGGCAAAGCTGTTGGCAAAAGAATTAAATGAAGAAGTGCTGGATATTGCGGCGTTTTTTAAAAACCCCGGTCACATTCAAATTCGGGCACAAGAGACGCTGGGGATTGTGTTCCCGGTCTATGCGTGGGGCCCGCCGCAGATTGTAAAGCGATTTTTGACGTATCTTACGATTGAGCCGGACGCATTCTGCTATGCGGTATGCACCTGCGGAGACGATGCGGGCGGCGCAGTTGCATATTTGAAGAAGCGCCTGCGGCTAAATAGCGGCTATTCCCTGCAAATGCCCAACAATTATATCGTGCTCTATGACGTGGATGACGAACAAACACAGCGCCGGAAACTGGATACGGCAAAAGCGCGTATCCCGCAAATCGCCGCAAACATCCGGGAAAAGAAACCCGTGTTTGAAGTCCATACAGGTCGCCTGCCGGCGTTGAAAACCGCGCTTGCGTACCCGCTTTTTAGCGCGTTTGCCATGACCCCAAAGCCGTTCCATGCGGAAGAGACCTGTACTTCCTGCGGGCTGTGCGCGCATATTTGCCCGACCGGCAACATTGCAATCGTGGATGGAAAACCTGTTTGGGGCAACGCATGCGAACAGTGTATGGGCTGCATCCACCGTTGTCCGGCGCGCGCCATCCAGTACGGCAGATATACCCAAAATAAGGGCCGGTATTACTTTGCGGAGAGAGAAGAATAGAAACGCGTTTTACTCCCCAAATAAAAAAGCCGCCGCTTTTCTCAAGCGGCGGCTTCTGTATGTCGGTGAGTTATTCGATGACGCTGGAAACGACGCCTGCGCCGACCGTACGGCCGCCTTCGCGGATAGCGAAGCGTAAGCCTTCTTCAA
>JAEYCM010000005.1 GCA_023455425.1 Bacillota bacterium
GTTTGCTATCCTGTAATAAGAAGAATCAATATGGAGGTACATGTTCAGATGAAACCCGAACTCAAGCGGGAGCTGAAGGATTTCGCACTCCAGATCCGCATCGCCTGCCTTGAAGAGCTTAAGTCCCTGGGCTTTGGCCATGTGGGCGGCTCGTTAAGCATTACGGATGTTCTGGCGGTTCTTTATGGCTCTGTTATGAAGATTGACCCGAAAAACCCCTCCTGGCCCGAGCGCGACAAGCTCGTCTGCTCCAAAGGCCACGCGGGCCCGGCGGTGTACGCCACCTTGGCGCTCAAGGGGTATTTCCCGCAGGATATGCTCTCTACCCTCAACAAGCCCGGCACGTCGCTCCCCAGCCACTGTGACCGGAACAAGACCCCCGGCGTTGATATGACAACCGGCTCTCTGGGCCAAGGCACTTCCCTTGCGGTTGGCCTTGCATTGGGCGATCAGCTCAAGGGCCGCGGCAACCGCGTGTTCCTCATCACGGGGGACGGCGAACTGAACGAAGGCCAGGTATGGGAAGCGGCCACGTTTGCGGCTGCGCGCAAGGTCAGTAACCTCATCTGGTTTATCGACGACAACAAGAAACAGCTTGACGGCCCCACGGACGTGATCCTGCCCCAGGGCGATATTGCCGCGAAGTTTGAAGCTTTTGGCTTTGACACGCAGCACATCCCCGGCAACGACATCGAAGCGATCTATGAAGCAATCGAGCGCACCGCTGCCGTTACCGACAAGCCCCATGCCATCGTGCTTGATACCATCAAGGGCGCGGGCGTCAAGGCGATAGAGGAAACGCTCAACAACCACTCCATGGCTGTGAAGGCGGAAGTGTTTGACAGTTGGATTGAAGGCGTCAAGGCAGACCTTGCGGCGCTTCGCGCTGAGTAAGGAGGAAAGCATATGAAAATCGTTTATAACGGCACCATGGATCCTGTTGCTTTCAAGGATCTCTTAGGCGAAAACATCCCCAAGCTCATTGAAAACGATCCGGACGTCATTTATCTGGACGCGGATCTGATGAGCTGTATCGGCACGATGAAGTTTTCCCAGGCCAACCCGGACAAGGCCATCAACTGCGGTATTTCCGAAGCGAACATGATCGGCGTCGCCTGCGGCCTTGCAGCCGCCGGCTTCAAGCCTATCGCCCACACGTTTGGCCCCTTCGCTTCCCGCCGCGTGTATGATCAGGTATTTCTTTCCGCGGGTTACGCCAGGAACGATATTACCGTGCTCGGCACCGACCCCGGCGTCTGCGCGGCTTACAACGGCGGCACGCATATGCCGTTTGAAGACGTTGCGCTCTACCGCGCCCTCCCCACCGCGACGGTATTTGATATTGCAGATACCGCGCAGTTGCTTGATGTGCTCACCCAGGCAAAGGACCTGCCGGGCGTCAAATACATCCGCGTTGGCCGCAAGAACAATGCCAAGGTGTACGAAGACGGCAGCAAGTTCCCCATCGGTAAGGGCATCACGCTGCGCGAGGGCAAGGATGCCGTTGTATTTGCAACTGGCATCATGATCCATGAAGCGCTGCAGGCGGCAGAAGCACTCTCTAAGGAAGGCATTGAAATCACGGTAGTCGATCTTTTCACCATCAAGCCGATCGACGAAGACTGCATCGTTAAGTACGCAAAGGAAACCGGCGCTGTCGTCACGGCGGAAAACCACAACAAAATCGGCGGGCTATTTAGCGCCGTGAGCGAAGTGCTTGCCCGCAAGCTCCCCACACCCGTGGAATACGTAGCGGTGGAGGACACCTATGGCCAGGTCGGCCCGCAGGATTACCTCCAGCAGGCCTATGACCTCACCAAGGAGAACGTCATCCGCAAGGTCAAGGCCGTTCTCGCGCGCAAGAAGTAAGCAGCACACCATTTACAGGCCTGCGGCATAGCCCGCGGGCCTGTTTTTGTATCCATGCGTTCCCGTGTTTGTTGTATGTACATCCTGTGATAGAATAGGTTGTAATAAAAGCTGTTCCAGATATACATCTATCTTATCGAACAAACCGGTTCCAAATAAAGAAAGCCGAATTGGGGGAACGCATATGCAGACCTTGCTCAAAAACGGAACAATCGTTGACGGCAGCTTAAAAGCCGCATATCTTGGAAGCCTTGTGCTGGAAGGAGAGGCCATCCTCTCCGTGCTGCCGGGCCAAGCGCCTGAAGGCTTTGATGGGACCGTGATCGATTGTACCGGCCTTACCATCGCGCCCGGATTCATCGATGCCCATTCCCATAACGACTGGTATGCCGCGCGCTACAACCCAATCCCCTATTTTATGCCGTTTGTGGAGCAGGGTATCACCACGCAGGTGACCGGGAACTGCGGGTTCTCTCCTTTCGGATATCGGGAAGGTACGCCGCATCGCGCTCTTTTGGGAAGTGGTCTCTTTGCGGTGGGCGATGCGCCGGACGCTTCCTTCCACACGTTTTCCGGCTGGCGGGAGGAGGCCCAAAAGCGCACGCCGCTCAATCTGATTCCGTTACAGGGACACGGCTCCATCCGTATCGGCCTGAGCGGGTATGAAAACCGTCCCCTTACGCCGGAGGAACTAAAGCTGCGCTTAGAGAAGCTGGAGGAATCGATGGAGCAGGGCGTATTCGGCCTTTCCTACGGACTGATGTATGAGCCGGACCGATATGCTTCTACAGGAGAACTTTCTTCCGGCGCACGCCTCACCGCCAAGCGCAATAAGATTTTAACAGTGCACGCCCGCGCGTGTTCCGCCGCCTCCACCTCCTATAGCCCGCCGTTTGGCGGCAGGGCGCATAATCTCAGAGCGCTTGATGAGATGCTGCTGCTCGCACGGGAAACCGGCGTAAAGCTGCAATATTCCCATCTGATCTTCGTGGGCCAATCCTCCTGGAAAACGGTAGACGAAAGCCTTGCCCTCATTGATCGCGCGCGTGCGGACGGCGTAGATGTGCAATACGACCTTTACGCTATGACGTTTGGCGTTTCCGTCATCACGGTGGTGCTTCCAAGCTGGTATCTTTCCCTGCCGGAAAGCAGGAAGCGCTCGCGCTCCGTCCGCACGCGCCTGGCGCTTGAAATCGGCCTGACCACGCGCATACTGGGCTTTGGCTTTTCGGATATGCAGATCGCCTGGCTGGGAGAAGGCCACGAGGCGCTCTGCGGCAAACGCGTAACCGAAATCGCAAAGCTCTGGAACGTCTCGGAATTGGACGCCTACCTGCGCCTTGTGGACATGAGCAATGGAAAAGGCCGGGTGAACATGTACCGGTACTACAGCGAGCCTATCATTTACCGGCTGATGCGGCATGAACCCTCGTTGTTTATGACGGACGCATGGATCGAGGAAAAGGGCGTGCAGAATGCCGCCGCCTACTCCTCTTTTGTAAAATTCCTGCAGTGGGCCAAAGACGGAACAAGCGGCCTCACGTTAGAACAGACCATCCGCAAAATGACGGGCGCCACAGCGGATCGCTTTGGCATAACGGACCGCGGCTATTTAAGGGAAGGGCTTGCGGCGGATGTAACGGTATTTGATTTTGACCGCATCGCCGCAACGGACGACCTGCCCGAACAGCCGGAAGGCATCGCGCATGTATTCGTCAACGGGAGGCATGTACTTATAAACGGCAAAACGGACCACGCGCGTTTTGCGGGCGCGGGCACCGTGTTATGCGCCACGCGTTAAACGTATATGACATTCACCGGTTCCTTGTATGACGCATAGTATATACCAAAACCCATATGGAGGATCTCGTATATATGCAAGGAACAAGATTGATTTTTAGAACCGCACCCGGCTCGGTTGCCATTCCCGCCGGAACCACATTAGATTTGACCGCCCGCTTCCCTCGGGGCGTATGCGTTTCCGCTTATCCCTCCATCCGCATGGCGTGCGCGAGCCGCCCCACTTCCAACGTCCCAGTGACATTGCGGCTTGTGGTTATGGCCGGAGAGGAAGGGGTAACATACCTTGACCAATTCACATTACTTCCGGGCGGGCCTCACTCCCTGGCCTATGATGTTCCCGGCGTAGGGATCAAGGTATATGCGGAAGCCGCCGCCGGCACGGGCAATGCATACGTAGACTTCTTGCTTTATGGGTACGCGCCTTATCTCTCAACACGCAACACTATTTGCAGCATTTAGCCGTATGATGATGTAAAGAAAAGCCGCCTGATCCTGGCGGCTTTTTTAGTGCCGCTGACAACGTCCTGCTGACTTTATCAGCGGGTTTTCTTTCGGTTAAAATGCCGCTCATGGTTGCATTTTTTCTAAATCTGACGCGCATGTCGTCAGATTTGACTGAAGATGGGATTGCGATCCCCACACCCCTAAGGAGACAATATTTTCTGGCGACGCGCCCCACCTACATTTTTCTCTATCGAATTTTTGAAAAAGATCCATGAAATTTCAACCGGTTCCGTAAAATTTTATTCCGTTTTTCCGCAGCTGATTTTGGCAAACATAAATAGTGCATATGCAATCGCGTATGCTTATCATCCGGCGCATGTTCGGGGCAATTCGCGAAAAGCGTATGCATTGAAAAGGAGGATAAAAAATGAAAAAACTCATTTCTTTCCTGTCCATTTTCATTCTGTCCGCCGCGCTATCCGGCCCGGCGCTTGCCTCAAGCGCAATCATGCCGGGCACAAATGTGTCCGCCGGGGTGTCGGAAGCGCAAAGAGTACATCGGCATGGAAAAGGCCGATTTGACGAAAAACACGCCAAAGCGTTTGTCGACGGGCTTGTAGCCGACAATGTCATCCCCCGTGAAACGGGAGACAAGCTGCTTGCGTATTTCAGCCAAAAACGGGAAGCGCACAAAGCTGAACGGGACAAGCTCAAATCCATGACCGAGGAAGAGCGCAAGGCCTATTTTGAGGAGCAAAAAGCCAAACGGGAAGCGGACGGACCGTTTGCTGAGCTCGTGAAAAACGGGACCTTGACAAAGGCGCAGGCCGAGGCCGTCGCCAAGGCGCTGCGGGAATACAAAAAGAAATAACTTCTTATAGAATTCCCGCGCTGCAAAAGACCCGGCAGGGGACGCGCCCCGCCGGGTCACATCATTACCCCTTGCTTTTCTTAAAGCAAGGGGTCTCTTTACTATTTCAGCCAGGCAATCGTATTTTCAGATATTGTGTACCCAAGCTTCTTTTGCAGTTCCAGAGAGGGCGTATTCCCCACCACGATCTGTCCAAACGGAACAAAGCCCGCCGCTAAATGCGCATTGGTCTTATAGGCTTCCAGCTTTTCGCCAAGCCCCCGCCGTCTAAACTGCGGCAGGATTTCCAGCATGCCGATGGATCCTTCCGCATGCTCCCCAATAAAGCCCGCAAGCTCGCCCGCCACGTACGCTCCATATAAAATGCCCGCATTGAGCCGCTCCAAAAGGTAACCGTCGTCCAGTTTATGGGAATACCAGTCTTGCACAAACTTCAGATGGCGTTCATCCAGCCGTTCTATATGGACGCCTTCATATTGCATCGCGACGGGTTCTTTTTTCAGATACGCCGCTTGTACGCAGGCAAGGGAAGCCTTCAGGCCGAGCATTTTTTCTGCAAGCGGAATATAGAACGGCTGGTGAGCCACAAACAATTCCGCGCTTTTGATGAGGGCGAGCATCCTGTGCGCCGTTTCCTGCTCCTGTGCGCTCATCATGTAGACTTCCGATGCGGTATGATACAGCAGGACGCCTTTGGGGGATGCCCCCAAAATATCCATTTTGTCGCGCCGAATAGCTTCGAGCATATCAATGTGCAGCAGCGCATCCTGCTGAAGGTAGTTGAGAGCCTGTTGCAGTTTTTCCATACGTCAGATCCTTATTTCTTTTTTATAAACAGCCCCCTTACGTCAAAATAACGTCTCAGTCCGGTCCCTTTTACGGCAGGCTGTTTGACGGAATTCCGTACCATTGCCTCCCGGATAAAGAACTCCTGGCTGTTAAATTCGTTGTCGGTTGCGGCAATCCGCTTGACATAGTTGCCGTCGGGCAGCATGTCGCTGGCTTTCACGTTATCGGCAAGCGCGTGCAACAACAGTTGCTCAATCCTGTCGGCAAGCCGCATATCTAGTATGGGGCACGCAATTTCAACCCGGCGCTCCGTATTCCTGGTCATAAAATCCGCGGAAGAGAGATAGACCATTCGGTCCGCGCCCGCGCCGAAAAGATAGACGCGCGAATGCTCCAGAAACCTGCCCACGATGCTGATGACGGAAATATTCTCTGTCAGCCCTTTAATCCGCGGAATGATGCAGCAAATCCCGCGCACGATCATATCGATCTTCACGCCGGCTTTTGAGGCTTCCGAAAGCTTGTCTATGACGTCCTTATCCGTAATGGAATTGATCTTGATGATGATCCTGCCATCCCTGCCTTTTTCGGCTTCCCGTTCAATCAGATCCATCACCCTGGTCTTGAAACTCATGGGCGCCACAAGCAGATGCCTGTATTCCCCGTCAATGTTGTCGAGGTCCATGTTTTTGAAAAAATTGACCGCGTCCAGGCCGATCTCCTCGTTGGCGGTGATGAGGGCAAGGTCCGTATACAGTTCGGCTGTTTTTTCGTTGAAGTTCCCGGTACCGACCTGCGTGATATAGTAAAATCTGCCCTTTTCTTTTCTGGTTATGAGGCATATCTTGGAGTGCACCTTGTAGATGCCGCAGCCGTAAATAACCCGGCAGCCCGCTTTTTCCAGCCTGTTTGCCCACTCGATATTGTTTTGTTCATCAAACCTGGCGCGAAGCTCCATGACCACCGTAACATCCTTGCCGCTCTCCGCGGCCATGATGAGGCTTTCAGCCAGCTTTGATTCCTTTGCAATGCGGTAAAGCGTAATCTTGATGGAAATAACGCTTTCATCCTCCGCCGCCTCGCGCACAATATCCAAAAACGGCCGGATGCTTTCATATGGATAGGAAAGAAGCATGTCCTCTTTCTCAACCGCACGCAGCATGCTGCCCCGCCTTTTCAGCGAATCCGGATAACACGGGGCCGTGTTGGGAAAAAACAGCTTCCTTTTCTGTTCCTCCGGAAGCTTTGCGGCAATTTCGCCGATATAGGAAAGGTCCAGCGGCGAGCCGGATACAAATACCTGCCTTTCCTCCAAATGCAGCTTCTGGCACAAAAAGCGCAGGAGCTCCCGGCCTATGCCATTGTACACCTCCAGGCGGACCGCCGCAAGGCGGTTGCGCTTTTTGAGGATCTCCTTCATATACTGCCGGTAATCAATGTCTTCATCGCCGAAATCCTGCTCGATGCCGATATCCGCGTTTCTGGTGACGCACAGCACGGTCTTTTCCGTAACATGGTAGATTTCGAATATCCGCTCCGCATAGTAGAGGATAATATCTTCCGCCAGCACATAATGTACGCCGTCCTGCGGCAGAAACACCACGCGTGGAAACACAGGGTTCACCGGAACGAGCCCGTACAGGCTTGTATTCTTTTTGTGTAATACGGCGGCGACATAGAGCTTTTTATTAGCCAGATGCGGAAACGGATGATGCACATCGATGATCTGCGGGGAAAGCATGGGCTGCAGTTCGGTTTTAAAATACGCCTCCACAAAGCGCCTGCCCCGCTCATCGAGCTGATCGATCCCAACGCGCCCGACGGAATAGGTGAAGAGGCCCTTGCTCAACGTCCGGTATGTATAATCCTTCAATAAATAGAGCGGTCGAGTCGCTTCAAACACTGCGTCAAGCTGCTCCTGGGCCGTCATGCCGGATTTATTGTCGACAGGCATACTGTCCAGCAGCGTCTGATCCAACAGGCTTCCCACGCGGATCATATAGAACTCATCCAAATTGCTGACGAATATGGACAGGAACTTCAGCTGTTCAAAAAGCGGATTGCGCTCGGACATCGCTTCCTCAAGCACCCGCTGGTTGAATTTGAGCCAGCTTAACTCCCGGTTGAGCGTATATGGATAACTCTCCCCCGCTCCATTTTGGTTACCCAAGCGCATCCTCCCCCGCTAACACTCTTGAAATCAGATATCCTTCCCTTACACCGTGTTTACTCACATAGATCTGCTGTGCGCCGGTTTGCAAAAGCACTTCGTCCAATATCAGAAGCCCCGGCAAAATGGTATGGATACGGTCCGGGATCACACGCAGAAGCGGCTTATAGCCAAGTGTCTTTGCATTGCCCACGGTGTTGATGAGTTCGTCGACATACCCCGCTTCAAGCGGCGCGCATCCATTGGCGTTCATGGTTTCCGTATGGTATTTCTTGAGCGCCCGTATGGTGCCGCCTACCCCGCAGATGGTTTTTGTCTCCAGGCCATACAGCCAGTCCACCTGTGCGAGTTCTTCTCTCACCGCCGCGCGGATGGTTTTGCGTTCTTTTTTATTGGGCAGCAGTTCCTCCACATACGCCAGATACAGGTTAAGGGATCCAACCGGAATGCTGGTCCCATGCAGTACCCCGCCGTTTTCAAAATAGACCAGCTCCGTACTGCCGCCGCCAATGTCCATATAAAGACCGCTGTCAAGTCTGACCGCGCTGTTTGCGCCCGTAAAGCCAAAGCGCGCTTCTTCCTCACCGGAAAGCACGTCCGGCATGAGGCCGGTTTCCGTGTAGATACGCTCCACAACCTCCCCTGTGTTGACAATGTTGCGCAAAGAAGCGGTCGCAAATATATAGAGTTTTTGTACCCCGATGCAAGAGGCAAGCCTCTGAAACTTCTGTATGGTCTTTATGGCTTTGATACTGCCATGCGCGTTCATTTTCCCGTTTTCCACATACCCCACCAATCCGGCAAAGCTCTTTTCATTGAGCAGCAAGGAAAACTTCCCGTTTTCGCAGCTATACACACAGAGCCGTATGGTGTTGGAGCCAAGATCAATAATGCCGTAAAGCACCCGTAATCCTCCGTCCGGCTAACGCCTTTGATTATTTTATCATTTTCGCAAGGAAAAAATCGATTGAGCGCGAGTCAATTCCATGTAAAATCTGCATCATATGCTATTATTATAAAACAAAAACAGGCGGAGCGATTGCTCCGCCTGTAAAGAGTTGCGTTTGATCAGCCCACGGAGAGCTCGATCTCCTGGCGCTTGTCAAAGGAAGCTTTGATAGCGGCAAGGATATTGCCGTGGGGGTCATTGAGGCTCATGGTGGCGCTAGAAACGACGTCCGCAAGCTGCGCCTTCTCATCTTCGGTCAGCGCGCTGTACTTGGCCTGGTCTTCCGGCTTATCGGAGTCGGCCTTTAAGGGCCTGCCGTTGAGGTCAGAGCAGTATTTTGCGAACCAGGCTTCCACTTCTTCCACGGTCTTGCCGACGAACAGCTTCTGGAAGGTGTCCATCTGCTTGCTCCAGGTGCCGGTGTTCATGACATACCCTTCGCCGCGGTCGCGCTTGGTGGCCCAGGAATTCACTTCCGCAATAAAGTTTTCCTCGGTATCGGCAGTCTTGCCATCCACCTTGGCGTCATGGTTTTCATCGTTGTTATAGCCGCCCTGGCCGGGGAAGCCGGAGAAATGCGGCATGCTCTCGCCATCGTAATTGGGGGTGGCGTATTCGAGCTGGTCGATGTAAATGGCCGCAATCTTGCCATCCGCATCAAAGAGGGTATTCGCAAACACCTGGTTGATGCTGTATACGGGCACTTCCGTATCATCTTTACCTGGGCCGATGCGCGGGGTGTTATTGAGGCCAAAGCCCACCGCTGCGGCAGAGGTGATGGTAAGGGGCACGCGGTTTTCATAGGCGTCCTTGATGGCGGCTACGATATTGCCGTGAGGATCGTTGAGGCTCATGGTGGCGGTAGAGATCACATCCGCAAGCTGCGCCTTTTCGTCTTCGGTAAGCGCGCTGTACTTGGCCTGATCTTCCGGCTTGTCGGAGTCGGCCTTTAAGGGCCTGCCGTTGAGGTCGGAGCAGTATTTTACGAACCAGGCTTCCACTTCTTCCACAGTCTTGCCGACAAACAGCTTCTGGAAAGTATCCATCTGCTTGCTCCAGGTGCCGGTGTTCATGACATAGCTTTCGCCGCGGTCACGCTTGGTGGCCCAGGAGTTGACTTCCGCAACGAAATTGTCCTCGGTATCCGGCGTCTTGCCATCCACCTTGGCGTCGTGGTTTTCATCGTTGTTGTAACCGCCCTGGCCGGGGAAACCGGAGAAGTGCGGCATGCTCTCGCCGTCATAGTTGGGGGTGGCGTACTCGAGCTGGTCGATGAAGAGGTTGAGGATCTTGCCTTCGCCGTCAAAGAGGACGTTGGCAAACACCTGGTTGATGCTGTATACGGGCACTTCCGTATCGTCCTTGCCGGGGCCTACGCGCGGGGTGTTGTTGAGGCCAAAGCCCATGTAGACTTCCGCGGCGGCGATGGTGGCGGGACCTTCTGCAACAGGCGTTTCCTCGGCGGGCGCGGGATATGCTGCGGGATCGATCGCGTTGTTGATTGCGTAGATGATCGCGTTGCTGGTGACGGTTGCGCCGGTAACGACGTCCACGTTCACAGAGCCGGCTTCCACGATCTTGGCGGGAAGCTCATCGAGCGCCTTGGTGCCGATGTTCTTGGTCTCCTTATCGCCGACAGCCTTTACGTCGACAATCTTATCACCATCCAAGGTGACGGTAACTGTGACTTCACCGCCAAAGCCTTTGCCTACGCCGGTGAGCGTCTTGGTTTCCGCCGCAGCAGGCGTTTCAGCCGGTGTCTGGACAGGGGCGCTGCAGGCCGCGGTGCCAATGAGCATCAGGGCAATGAGCGTCAGGGCAATCAATTTGCGCATTTGTTTACCTCCAAAAATAAATGTATTTGCCAGCGCAATTGCGCAACAAAACGAAAATCCGAATGCAAGCGTCAAACATAAAATGCGGCAAAAATGTGTCAAACTCTTAACACAAGTATCATATCATAACCCTATGTTTTAGTCAATGTGTGATAGTTATAACATTGACGCTTTTCGGGAGTGGATTTCCATACAAACACCTAGCAATTCTGGGATAATTGTAATAATTTTGAATATTTGGGATTGCCATCACTCCTCGCATTTCTAAATGTTGCTTATATCCAAACAAGAAAGCATTTGCGTACCAAGGCGTAATTTTTTATAATAGAATTAAGGGTATATAAGTTTGAAGTTTGGCTTCACGAAAGGAGCGTTCTATGCGGCAGGTAAAACATCTGGCCATGATCTCTTTGGACGCCGTAGACAATGAGGATGTGGCGTTTTTAAAAACGCTGCCCCATTTTGGCGCGCTCACAAAACGCGGGACGCTGGTGGAACATGTCGCGCCCACATTCGTCACCAATACCTATCCCATCCACAGTTCCATCATTACAGGCGTATACCCGGATAAACACGGGTTGATCGAAAATCTAAAAACGCAGCCGGGCAACGCGCACCCAGATTGGAACACGCAGGCAGAACTTTTGCGCGCCCCTACCCTCTATCAAAAGGCGGCGGAAGCCGGACTTGCCGTATGCTCCATTTTATATCCGGTAACGGAAGGAGCATCCACTATCCGTTATCACATACCGGAAATTCCGGGGCATATGCCGCTTTTGCGGCGCGCGCGGCGTATGCTAAAAGGCAATGCTGGATACCTGCTTGGATGCGCAATCCGCAACCTCCACCATAAGAAACGGCGCGGCGTTGCGGGATTGGATGACCTGACCACAGCCTGCGCCATCGATACCCTGCGCCGGAAACGGCCCAATCTGCTTTTACTGCACCTCCTGGATGTAGACACCAACAAGCACGAGTTCGGGCCCAAAAGCCGGGAAGCAAAGGAAGCGCTCACCCGCATGGATGAACGCGTTGGCAGGCTGGCGCAGACGATGGAACAGCTTTTCCCACCCGAGGAATACGGCCTCATCGTATTCAGCGACCATGGATGCCTGCCCGTACATACCGCCGTAGACCCAAACGATGTATTAAAGCAATACGGCCTCATCCGCGAGCCCGCAAAAGCGCCCGGCGATTTTGACGCGTTTTTCCACAATGCGGGAGGCTCGGCGTTTTGCAAACTGTACCGGCCGGAAAAACGGCAGGCGTTGGAGGAAGCCATATCCGCCCTGCTCAAAGAACCATACGCCGCGCGGCTGCTGACCGAGGAAGAGATGCGTGCTGGCGGGTTTTCCGGCTCCTTCGCATATGGTATTGAGGCCGCGGAAGGCTATTGTTTTGGAAAATTCCACTTGGGCCAGCACGGGTACGCATTAAAAAGCGCAGGATACCGGCCCTTCTACCTCGCAGCGGGACTGGGTATTGAAGAAAACAGGATCCTTTCGGGTGGCTGCGTGGTGGATATCTGCCCCCTTGCGGCAGAACTCTTGGGGTTGCCGCTTTGGGAGATGGACGGAAAAAACCGTATCAGATAGTCACGGTCCTCTTCTAACCGAACCAATCTCAGCCCCCCACGGGGCAACAAACCTCAAAATAAAGTATGTTCAGCACCGTTGACCAATTCGGTCAATGGTGCTATTATTTTGTTGACCGAACTAGTCAATCGCAAATGGAGGATACCCATGCCCAGAGAGAGAAAAGACTATTCCGGCACGGACGATTCCAAGCGCGCCGCCATATTGAACGCGGCCATGGCCGAATTCATCAACGGATATGAAAAAGCGTCCACGGACGCGATTGTGAAAGCCGCCGGGGTATCAAAAGGGCTGCTATTCCATTACTTCGGCTCAAAAAAAGAGCTGTTCCTGTATGCGTATGAGTATGCCATGCAGGCCGTGGTAAAGGAGTTTTATGATCTGATTAATTTCAACAACCGGGATGTCCTGGCCCGGATGAAACAGATCCTGCTACTGAAGTTGGACCTGATGCACAAGCACCCCATGATATTCGATTTTATCGTCCGCGCGTCAATTCCCGATCACGCGGAGATCACGGAGAACATCAGGGCGTTTCAGAACAAGCTTGAGAACGACCTTTCCCCGCGGGTGTTCTATGATATCGATCGCAGCCTGTTCCGGGAGGATATCAATATTGACGCGGCGATTCAAGTGATCATCTACACCATGCGAAGCTATGCCATAAGCGAAGCAAACCCCAACAAATCAACGGTCGATTATTATGCGGACTATGACCGGTATCTTCAGGACCTGGAACGGTATATCGGGCTTTTCAGAACGAGCTTCTATAAACAGGAGGACTGAATATGGGCGTCATAGAAATCGACGGGCTAACGAAGTCCTACGGGAAGACACAGGCGCTGCGCGGCATCGATCTAAGCGTAAAAGAGGGCGAAGTGCACGGGTTTATCGGCATGAACGGGGCCGGAAAGTCCACGACCATCCGCATACTCATGGGCATGCTCAAAAAAGATGGCGGAGAAGTTACGGTATTCAATCGCGATCCCTTCCGGGACTGCGTGGAGCTGCACAAACGCATCGCCTATGTGCCCAGCGAAATCAACCCGTGGCCGAATTTGAGCGGCGGCGAAGTGATCGACCTTCTCTCCCGCATGCGCGGAAAAGTTGACGTGAAACGGCGAGCCCAACTATTGGAACGGTTCCAATTTGATCCGGGCAAAAAGTGCCGCAGCTATTCAAAAGGCAACCGCCAGAAGGTGGCCTTAATCGCGGCGCTTGTTTCGGATGTGGAGCTTTATATATTCGACGAACCCACCTCCGGCCTTGACCCGCTGATGGAGGCAACATTCCAGCAATGCGTGCGGGAGCTTGTAGCGGCGGGCAAGACGGTATTCCTTTCGAGCCATATTTTAGCCGAGGTCGAAAAGCTCTGCGACCGCGTCACCATCATTAAAGAAGGGAATATTGTGGAATCCGGCAGATTATCGGATTTGCAGCAGTTCTCCCAGCTTATGGTGCACGCTCAGTGCGTCCGCCCGCTAAACGGAATACATCTGCCCGAAGTTTACGGGCTCAAGCGCAGCGGAAACAGCATCAGCTTCAGCGTCGCTGCCGCCAACCTGAACGGCGCTTTAGCGGAGCTGACGAAATTTGAGATGTCTTCGCTCCACTGCGCGCCGCCCGAGCTGGAGGATCTCTTTTTGCATTACTACGCAATGGACGGTGATGGAAAATGAAGAGAAGCGCGTATGCGGCGACTGGCAGGCTGTTAAGGCTCTATCTTCGTACCAACAGGGTCATTACGCTTTTGCTCGTTTTATTGCCGTTCCTGTTCGCCTATGCGTCGGCGGCCTCCAATATCGCGCTGCTGCAGACGCCCGAACAGCTTACTACTTATATCGCGGAAAACCAGGGGAACGCGCTGCTTGGCGCCATTGCCTCGAACACCATCGAAGGCGTAACGGTCTGGCGAATCCGGACTTCGACGGCGATCTTTTCCTCCATATTGAGCATCGTCCTTGTATTGAGCAATACGCGAAAGGATGAGGAACAGGGCAGGCTGGAGCTTCTGCGCGCGGGCGCCATAGGCGTCAAAGCCCCGCTGACCGCTGTACTGATCAAAGCGTTGGGCGCAAATATACTGGGCGGCTTGGCTCTGGCTTTGGGGTTTCTGGCGGCCGGCTTTGCCGCGGCGGGTTCTTTCACGGCCGGGTTATCCACAGCACTAACGAACTGCACATTCGCGATAATCGCCGCAATCGCCGCGCAAATCGCGCCCAATACGCGCCTGGCCCGCGGCCTGGCGTTGGGCGCGGGCGCATTTTTCCTGGTATGGCAGATGACCGCAAACTCCGTTGGAAACGAAAGCCTGCTGCTGTTTACGCCGTTCGGTTGGTGCGCCTATGCGCGGCCCTATGCGGGAGAGAACTTCCTGTTGTTTCCGTTCGCCGTCCTTGCCGTCGTGCTGCTGACGTATAGTGCATACGCCTTATCCGGCAGGCGGGATATGGGCGGCAGCTATATCAGGGAACGGAGGAGCAACGCGCAGGCGGGAAAGAGGTTCCGTACCCCATTCGCGCTTGCCTGGCGGCTGCAGCGGGGCATGCTGTTTGTCTGGGTGATTGCATATGCCCTGATGGGGGCTGTGATCGCCTCGCTGAAACCAAGCATCAACAACATGCTTAATGGCACGGCGTTTTTGCCGGAATTGTCCAAAGCGCTGGGCGGGGCGGGAAATGCGTTTCTTGCGCTTATCAGCTATATCCTGGCGCAAGTCATCACCGCGTATGCCATCATGGCGATATTGCGCATGCGGGAAGAAGAAACCCTGGCCCGGACCGAATTGGTTTTATCCAGCGCGGTTTCCCGCATCCGGTACGCGCTGGGGCATGTATGCATCGCTTTTCTGGGGAGCGCCTCGGCCATCGCGGTGTTCGGCGCTTGTACCGGCGATTTCGCTTCCTGCATTTCCCGTTTGCCCGCGGTTTTATTGATCGCTTCCGTTTCGGCATTCTGCTACTGTATCGCCCCCCGCGCGGCGGTGCCGGTGAGCTGGGGATTGTTTGGCGGGCTTCTGCTGCTGGAATTCTTATGGGAAATGCGGCTGGTGGGTAACTGGCTGTTTGCGTTCTCCCCGTTTTCCTGGGTTTATCCCGGAATAACGGTAACGCTCCTGCCCATAGTTTTGATGGTACTATTCAGCGCCATACTCCTGGCGCTGGGCGTAAAGCGGTTTTCCCGGCGGGATCTTGTTGGGGAATGATGCGGCAAACCATTTAACCTGCCTCGCCTGATAAAAAGCAAAGGCTGCGCCATAAGTAATACGGCGCAGCCTTTGCTATACCTGAAATTGCCTGAGTATTCCATACGTCAGCTCATCCGATACCCGGTAGGCCTGCTCCATAAACTCGTCATACTCCTGAATGCTTCGAGAAAAATCGCCGCTCACAGTCCGCATGATCTGGTTTTCCGTAAGATCCACAAGCTCATAAATCAGCGTTTGCAATGTCGCCAGATCCCAATACCTGTTAATCTCCGAATAGAGTTGCGCGAGCTCAGCCGCAATTTGATTGAGCACCTCTCTCTGAGTAGCAATTGTAGATACGTCGTTATCCCGATACGCCTCGATCATCCTTACCAGAGCCTGAACGTACCTCACATAATTGTTCCGTATTCTGTTGCCGACTTCCTGCCCGTAAAACTGAGAAAACAGAGTCGCGAATTCTTCCCCGTTTTGCCTGAGACGTTCCTCTATTGCCTGCTGATCGCCTATTCCATAAATAATGCTATAGATGAGCGCCCTGACCCACTGATTGTTGTCCACCCAAAGCCGGCGGATGCTGTTGGAAAGCGCCACCTGATTGAGCAGGTATTGCGTTCTTGAGGTCTGCCACATAGACATAACAAAATCCCCCTTTATTCGGCTATTGCAGTATATGTAAATTCTTGTGATATTAGGGTTTTCCACATCCGCATTTGCAGGATACCCCAAAGGCACAAGGCCAACCTATTTGGAAGAAAGAAAAGCGCCCCGCGTTGAGCGAGGGCGCTGCATGCTGTTTTATACGATGCTTTGCATGGCGTTTTCATAAAGGGCTGCGGCATGTTCCCAATCCACCACATGGAACCAATCGTCAATATAGGCTGCCCGCTCGTTATAATGCTTTAAATAATACGCGTGCTCCCAAACGTCGATGAGCAAAACCGGAGACATGTTCAGCGAAATAGGCGTATCCTGATTCGCCGTTGAAATAATCCGAAGCCTTCCATCCTGATCCATAACCAGCCAGGCATAGCCCGAACCGAATACGGAGAGCGCCTTGCTTTTGAACTGATCATAGAACGCGTCAAAAGACCCGAATTCTTCCATGATGGCCGTATATAAGGAACCGGCATAGCATCGGGTCTCGGAATTGGACATTCCGTCAAAATAAAGGATGTGGTTATAAACACCGCCGGCATTATTCCATACGGTCGTCCGAATGTCTTCAGGCAATTCACCCGCACGGCCAATCAGCTCCTCCAATGACCAACTGTGCAGATCGGGATGGTCCTTCAAAGCTTTGTTGAGATTGTCCACATACGTCTGCAGATGCCTGTCATGATGCAGATGCATTGTTTTTGTATCAATGAACGGTTCGAGCGCATCGTAGGCGTAAGGCAATGGCGGATTTACAAACGGGTAATGCGCATTCATATCCTGTCCCCCTGCTTTTTTCCCATAGTATATTCAGCAGGTTTTACTCTAAGAAGAAGACAAATGAACGCCCACAAGATAGATTGCAGAAACCGAGGGCTAATTGCTTGGATTTAGATTTCAATTAAGATATCCATCTCTATCCCCCACTGTCGTTACAAATACCGCCGGGCCCGTTTACAGTAAGCCTCATACTCTTTGCCATAATGCACTTTGAGGAAGGCCTCCTCCCGGAGTATCTGCCGGTGGATGGCCAGCGCGAGCAGCACGAGCACACAAACAAGCAGGAGATTGGGGTGCACCAGGAACATGCCGAAAAAGAACAAAAGAAAGCAGACATAGATCGGGTTTCGGCTCAATGAAAATATGCCGGATGTCACCAATTTATCCGGATTCTTTTCATCAATACCCACGCGAAAGGAGTCGCCAAAGGACTTAAGCGTTACCGCAAACCCTACAAGCGCAGCTAGGCAAACTGCAAGGCCAGCCCATCCGATAATCGCGCTGATAAAGAACGGCTGCGCCAGTGCTACCGGTATGGGGAGGCCGAAGGTTCGGGCAATGACGGCATAGACGAAAAACAAGAATATCGGCAAAAGTAAAAAATCACTTTTATCCGTTTCCCCAAACACAATCGCCCTGATTCCTCTTTTATGCAGACTCAGCGCTCTCCCGCCCAACAGGGCGAAAAACAAAAGCATCGCGGCCAGGCTTAAATACTTCTGTAAGACCATACTTTCAATCCTCTCTTTCAGGGCACGCTTTCTTGCATTATTTCACAGCAAATTTATTGGTCTTTTCATTTTTTGTAACGCACACCCAATGCAACCGCATTGAGTAGGATTGTAACTGCAAGAAGCACTGCAGAAACAAACGCCACCGCAGAGGAAGTATCCATAAGCGCCGACCAATCTTCAATCTTTACCAGATAGTCTGTATAGAAAATTTGCATGCACAGCGAGATGGCGCAGGCGCTGAGGCTTGCCGCAGGAAAAATGGCAAAACGCCTGCTGTTCACCTTATCGCGCCACACAAGAGTGATGGCGGGAAGTATCCACGCAATCAGACCAAGCACAAGACTCCCCATATTTAACCACGCAGCGTCAAACATAGCTTTCTCCTTTCAAATTGAATTCCAACGCGATGAATAGGAGGGCTGCATCTTCCAAAATGATAAGGCTATATATAGGGAATTTCCCTTCCTTCTACCAAAGCTTTCAGATTGGCCAGCGACATATCATAGCCTTCTATATTCGTTGAAACCTTAACGCCGTTTTCCTCTTTCTCCATCATGAAAGAGATGAACGGCTCCTGTGAATCAAAGGAAAACGAAAACTCCCGGCAGCGGATCACTTTTTCAATTGTCAAGGACATAGGAAGCTTCTCTGTGAGCCCATTATGAATATTGGGCATCAATGTAAACAGCATTTTTTCTCCAGCCTCAAGCCTTGGAATGTTCCAGGGTGACCCCGGCGCATACCATTTTTTAAGCTGATCCGCATTGGTAAGCGCCTCCCACACCGTCTCCATATCCGCATCAATCACAACGGCCTCCGAGCGACCCATGGCACACCCCTCCTATCAAATTCCTGCCTGCCCTAAAATTCGGGATATTTGCATTTAGTATATCACAGGCTCACAAAAGCAAAAGGACTTAAGCTGCCAAGAGCCCAAGTCCTTTGATTTAAAATTCGCGGTGGAGAGAAACCCACTCTTCCGGTTGCTTTAAACTATCGCTGCAATCCGCCTACGGCAGAATAGCGTTAGAGCTTTGGCGCATGCTCCAACAGATAGTCTTCCGCTTCCTTGCACCAAAGCATGTTATGGCGCACACAGATTTCATGGAGCGCGCCAAAAAGTGGGTCTGTGCGGCCTTTTTCCTCAAACGCGTCGATGGCCGTCAGCGGCAAATCTAAGTTGCAGTAGATCAGCTTTTTTGCGCCGGGAATCTCCGGCAGGTGGAGCGTCGCTTCCGCGGTACTGTTCAGCCCGCCGATATGCGAGATCAATATGGATGGATCGATCTTTTCCTCTTCCAAAAGGCGCAGCGCTTCCTTCATATCATCGATATCGCCGCCGGACGTCCCGATAATGTGCTTGTCGCTATAATGGACGTCGTAAAAATTGACCATCGCCTGGAACTCTTTTTGGGTAGGCCCCGCAAAAAAGTTGATGCAGCTGTTTGTTCCCGCAATCAGGTCCGCGGTTTCAATCACGATGGGAACGGGGGCCATGATGAATACATCGTCAAACCCGTTCGAGTTCGCATACTGCTTTAAGCCTGCTACCGGGTCTTCCATATCCTTTGTATTGACGATTTCAATTTCCACGCCGTTCTTGGGCTTTAATACGGACCTTGCGCGGGTGATCCGCTTTTCGTCGATATCCGTGATGACGATGCGTTTGGGCCGCTGTTCCATCGCCATCGCCACCTCGGCGGCGCCCAGGCCCATGGGCCCGCAGCCCGCGAGTATCGCCATATAGCCGTCCTGCTTGAGCCCCATGATGTGGGTCTTGCTGTTCTTCCCCAAATGATATTGGGAACGAGCGGCGGAAACCAGGCAGGACAGGGGTTCCGCCGTGGAGGCCTTAAAATAGGCGTCGCCGGAATAGGGAAGATAATACCCTCCTTCTATAACCTCGGCAGGGACGATGATATACGTGGCGTCCCCTCCGTAGTATGGAAAGCTGTACCCCGGCCCTTTTATCGTTTCCCCATCCACCATTTTGGGCTGGACGGTAAACAGGTCCCCGACCTGTACCCTGCCTTTGAGCGACGCGCCAATCTGTTCCACCCTGCCGCAGAACTCATGGCCGATGAGTATGGGATTGCTTGCAATATCCTCCGGGACGCACCGGTGGGCGCTCCCCTGCAGAACCGCCTTATAGGTGGACATGCAGAGGCTATCCGTCACGACGCGGGCAAGCAATTCATTGTCCTTAATCTCTGGCAATTCAAATGTTTCAAACCGGACGTCGTTTACGCCATATAGCCGTACCGCTTTTGCTTTCATACCATTCCTCTTTCGTTTATAATCCGTGGACCGTGCGCGTGATGATCTCATCCTGCAGCGCGCTGTCCAGATTGACAAAGAACTCGCAGTATCCGCCGATCCGCACGATCAGATCCCGGTATTTGTCCGGTTCCAGCTTGGCTTTTTTCAGCGCTTCCGCGTCCACGAAGTTGACCTGAAGCTGCGGCCCGCCGTCCTCCAAATACGCCGCAATCAGCCCTTTCAACACGTTGGTTCCGCGCTGGTTCCGTATAAGATCGGGATTGATCTTCAAATTCAGCGCATAGCCTCCGGTCACGCCGCCGTGATTTAGCTTCAATACCGAATTGAGCATTCTGGTGGGGCCGTTGACGTCTTTCCCCTGCGAAGGCCCCATGCTGTCGCTGAACGTCTCGCCCTTTCTCCGCCCGTTGGGTGTGGCCCCGGTGATCTCCCCATGATAGATATGGAAGAAATACCCGAACAGCGTGGATACGTATTTGTCCCGGCGCTCTTTTTCGTTATAGGCAAGCACCAGATCGTCAAATTGGGTCAGGATGTCCTTCGCAAGCGCATCCACCTCATCCTCGTCGTTGCCGTAATGGGGCATGCTGCGCTCGAGCATTGCGCACATGGAGTCAGCGCCTGCGAAATTACGTTCCAGCAGCTGCGCAAGCTGCCCAATGGTAAGTATTTTCTCTTCGTATACCGCTTTTTTCACGGCGGCCATGGAATCCGCGGCGGTCCCTAAACCGTAGGCGTAAAACGACCAGTGGGTGCCAAGCTCACTTCCCCCCTGAAACAGATCCCTGCCGCTTTCCAGGCAGCCGTCTATCAGTAGCGATGCCAACGGATCAAAACATTTGCCGGGGATATCCCGCATTTTCTCGTCCGCTTCGTCTTTATCCGCCTGTACCGCCGCCCGCAGTTCCGAGTGGTACGCTGTCTGGAATTCTTCAAATGTCTCCAGACGGTAGACACCCCTTTTATATTTTTCAAATACGCCTTCGAACAGCATCGGGAAGGCGATGGGGTCCGTAACGCCCCAATTGGGCTGCTTATGCGGAATCATGATCTCAACGCAGCCCATATTGTAATAATCGTTTGCGTATTTGTCCTCATACCCAAGCTTCTCCAGATTTTCGATCCATACCGTATCCGACATGATCATGGGCTGCCCCGCGCCCGCCTTGATCGAGTCCACTACCGCATCCATGAGCCAGGCCGCATTCTTTTTATTCAGGCGCACGCCTACATTGGGGTAAGGCAGTTTCATTTCTTTGATCACCTCAAGCAAAAGCGCCGTAAGGCCGTTCGCCCCGTCCTCGCCCGAAGGTGTGACACCGCCTATTGTCATGCTCTGTACGGTCCTGAGCTTGGGCTCGTTGATTTTGAGCCAAAGGCAGCATAACAGCTCCTTTGCCTCGTCCCGCGTCAGGCGTCCGCTGTTAATATCCCGGTCATATAGCTCAACCATATACTGATCGAACCTGCCAAAGGAGAGTGCCGAACCCCATGTGACGCTCGCCATGATATGCAGCATCCAGACGAACTGCAGCCCTTCGCGGAAGGTTTGCGCGGGCCTGTAAGAAAGCGCATGGCAGATATCCGCCATCTCCAAAAGCTCCGCCTTGCGCCCGGGTATTTCGTCCTTTGCGGCGTGCTTGAGCGCTTCCTCATAGCGCAAAAAGAAATTGGCGGCAGCTTTGGCCACAATTTTAGCCGCAAGGTAGTATTCGCGCCGTTCGCCCGCCGCGCGGCCTAACCGTTCCGCAATGTCCTCAATCAGCGCATCAAACCCCGTATTCATGATGCGCGCATAGTTGAAAGAAAGATGGTTTGCCGCAAACCAGGGGAGCGAGTCGATTTCCCGCTTGACCTCCGCGCCGTAGTCAAGCTTGAACCCGCGCTCAAGCTCCCTGGCGATCTCGTATTGTTCGAGGCTTGGCTCATCGGCATAACGCGCCTGCATCTCGGCGATGAGTTCTTGCAGATCCATATAGCTGATGTTCGCGTCATGGTGTACACGGCTCATCAGCGCCCAGCGGCTTTTCTTTTTTGTAAACTCGTCCTCGAACGTCTTGATTTTGTTTCTGTCTTGGCTTGGAGCAGTCTGCTCCGCGCGTTTTTTGCCAAGATAGGCTTCGATCACCTGAACTGCCTTACCCCTCTGTTCCTCATAGCATGGAACAGCCTTCTCCACAGGGCAATACGCCGTCATGCTGCCAACAAGAAGCTCATGGGGTAATACGGCAAGGGGCGCATGCTCCAGCAAGTACGCCTGCGCCTTTGCCCGCCGCAGTTGCACGGGCTCCGTCCTGGTATGTTTGAGCGACTCGTAGGCAAGGGAATAAAAACAGGTGCGCCTTACCCCCGCGTCGTTTAATTTTTCCACACTTTTTCGCATGTTCCGTATGCGCGCGTTCATCGTATGCCCTCCCATTTCCGTCCGCCCTTTGCCAGGATGTGTTGTTCCCATTCCAAGACGGTCTCGGTATCCGGCGTTTCAAACCGGTGTACGCTCATCCCCGTTTGCTTTGCCTTTGCCGTCCCCAACGCATGGTAGGGCATCAGCTCGAACCCCAATATATTTCCGTATGTGCGGGTCAGTTCCGCAATAAAATCTAAATGCGCATCCGTTACATTTACCCGCGGGATCATGGGACAGCGTAGAATGATTTCTGTACCCTTCCCGCGTAAGCGTCCGAGGTTATCTAATACCGTTTCCCGGTCAAGGCCGGTCAATCGCCGATACTCGTCGCCGCCGGTCGCCTTATAATCAAACAACATCAGATCGAGATAGGGCAGCAATTCTTCATATTGCGCAAACGGGGCGGCCCCGTTTGTTTCAATGGCGGTGTGTATGCCATGCTGTTTTGCACAGATCAGCAGCGCTTTGACAAAGCCCGCATGAAACATGGGCTCGCCTCCGGTGATGGTAATGCCGCCCCCGGTCTTATCGTAATAACGCGCATCCTTAAGCGCGGCGGCCATTACTTCGTGTACCGTCATGCTTTTTCCAATAATGGAAAGCGCGCCCGTTGGGCAGCTTTTCGCGCAGTCTTCGCAGGCCGTGGCGTTCGCCCAGTTGATTTCATGCCGGCCGTTGCTTACGGTATGCACGCTTGAGCAGACTGCCGCGCATGCCCCGCAATACACGCACTTATGCGAAAGGTACGAAAACTGCGGCTCGGGAGATATGCTCTCCGGGTTATGGCACCACAGACAGCGGGCGTCGCAGCCTTTTAAAAAAATTGCCGTGCGTATACCCGGCCCGTCGTCCACAGAAAAAGGCTGTATGGCAAACACAAGGCCTGTCTGCGCCTCGTCTTTCCTGCTTTCCTGCTCTGTCAGCAAAACAGCACCGTCGTCTTTTCTTTGATCCATGTAAGCGTCTCCCTGTTGATCGTTTCCTCGGTAATAAACAGATCAATATCCTCCCATGCCGCATATTGCACCAGGGCGTCGCAATCGCCCTTGCTTGCGTCCGCAAGCACAATGGTCTTCCGCGCCGCCGCCATCATGGCGCGCTTCACTTCGCTTTCCTCCATGCTTTCCACGCAGGGGCCGCCCCGCCCCTTTACGCCGCTTGTTCCGAGTATCGCGATATCGGCTTTGATTTCTTTGAGCGCCCGAAGCGCCCAACCGCCTGTGATGGCGTTGCTGGTGCCGCGCACCTCCCCGCCCAGCAAATAGACCCTAATGCCGTAATCCACAAGGTGCTGCGCCGCCTTTAAAGAGTTCGTAAATACCGTAATGTTTCGTTTTAATACCAGCTGCTTGGCAACGCTCAACACCGTGCTCCCTGAATCGAGCAGCAGGACGTCGCCGTCTTCAACAAGCTCCACCGCTTTTTGGGCAACGCGGGCTTTCCCCTGCTTATTGCGGATGGATTTTTCCATGAAGGACCGCTCGGTTATGGCGGTAGCGGCGACTGCCCCGCCATATCCCTTTCTGGCAAGTCCGTTTTCCTCCAGCCAGATCATATCTTTACGTATGGTTTCCGTGGATACCGCATACCGGCTGGCGAGTTCCGAAACCGTGATCTTCCCTTCCGCAACCAACCGCTCCGCGATTTCCTGGCGCCGTTCCTGCGTGTTTCTTTTTTTCATGCCGACATCCCGCCTTTATTCTTATATATGAAAGAACCTTACTGCATTGAACGAGTTTTTACTATATCGCAAGTAATTCAAATATTTTTTATTGCGTTTTATTGCTTCATGGGCATTTTAACATGTCTTTATTCTGTTTGCAACCATATAGGACAATGAAAGGCTTGTATCGGCTTTGAAACATCCAGATACTTATGAAGCGCGCCAAAGAAATAGGCGGCATGTTTGACCCATAGCAAAAACTGCCCGCCTAAAGGCGGGCAGTTTCGAGAAAGCGGATGATCCGTCAGCTTTCCTTTTTGTATGGAATGCCCAGCTTTGCGGGTACATTGAAGCTCTTGCGGGATACGGTCAGTATAATGGTCAACAGATACGGCAGCGCGATAAACAGTTCATTGGGGAAGTAACCGCCCCCGCCGATGGACTGCATATAGATGGCGACCGCCTCTGCAAGCCCGAATACCAGCGTGCCGATGGCCGCCCCAATCGGATTCCAGTTGCCCAGGAAGCAGATTGCAAAGGCGATCCATCCGCGCCCGCCGATGATATTGGACGTGAACATGCCCAGATACCCCACCGAATAGAACGCTCCCGCGATGCCGCCCAATACCCCCGCCAGCAGCACCACCAAGAACCGCACCCGGTTCACCGGAATGCCCGCGACATCCACCGCCTGCGGGTTTTCGCCTGTGGAGCGGATGGTCAGCCCCGCCGAGGTCTTATACAGCAGGAAGTAAGCGGCGGGAATAAGGAGGTACACCAAGTACGTGAGTATGTTTTGTTCAAACACGATAGGCCCAAGCACCGGGATTTTACTCAGCAGCGGGATGGCGATCTCAGGCAGCGGGCTGACTTTGAGCGGGGAGGTGGGTACGCCGAACAGCACCCTGTCAAGAAACGTACACAACCCGGCCACAAGGATATTGATGGCCGTACCCGTCACGACCTGATGCTGCTTTAGGTAAATAGTAACGATACCGTACACCATCGCTGCAAACAAGCCCGCGAGTATGGCGGCGAGTATGCCGAGAAATGCGCTCCCCGTGAGATAGGCGCCGATAAATCCACCCCATGCGCCCATGAGGAATATGCCCTCTATCGCCGTTACCATCATGCCCGAGCGCTCCGCGATCACTTCCGCGATGGACCCTAGCAGCAGCGGGGTGCTCATCATTAAGGCGCGCTTTAATAAACTGATGATGATCATGCGGCGGTCCCCCTTTGCAGCCTGAGCTTTTCACGCCTGTTTTGCCAGTAGCCTCTCAGGAAATAGGAGGCGATAACGAATATCATCACGAATCCCTGCATCAGATCGATCACGCTGGGCGGAATGCTCACGCCGGGCATACGCCCCATGAGATTGCCCATTACGTTGAGCATGCCAAAAAGCAGGGAAGCGAATATCACCCCGATGGGGTTGGCGTTGGCGAGTATGGCGATCCCTAAACCGGATGCGCCAATGGCGGGGTTAAAGTCCTGTATCAGCATATGCTGTACGCCGTTGACCTCCGTAAATCCGGCCATGCCGGCCAAAGCGCCGCTGATGAAAAAGGCGGTGATACACACGGCGTCCGAGCGGATGCCGGAAAGCTTCGCGGCGGAGGCGTTGCTGCCCACCGCGCGGATGCGGTACCCAAGCGGTGTTTTAAACAGCAGCAGCCAAATACCCACCGCAACCAGAATTGCAAGCAGGAAGCCGATGTGCAGCCGCGTGCCGGGCAAAAAGGGCGGTAGCCATGCCGCGCGGGAAATTGCATCCGTCTGCGGGTATTCGCCCTTGCTTTCCTTCAAAAACGTGCGCAATAGGTAATTCATAATCGCAAGGCATACATAGGTGGACATCAAGCTCACTAAGAATTCGTTTGCGCCATGCTTCGCTTTGAGGTACCCGATCAGCCCGCCGATTAGCCCGCCGGCCAGGGCGGAACAAACCAGCACGCACAACAACAGTACAAAGGTAGGCACCTTGCCATCGAGATACAGCGATACGGAGACGGCGACGACCGCGCCCATGTAAAACTGCCCCTGCGCGCCGATGTTGAATAAATTCGCCTTATAGGTAAAGGCAAACGCAAGCGCAGTGAAGATCAAAGGGGTCGCCTTTAAGAATACCTCGGCCAGCGTGTATAGATCCGAGAACATCGTTTTAAGGGAATACCCGAACGCCTGCAGCGGGTTAATCTGTAAAAGGGTGAGCATCAGCCCGCTCAGCACCAGTCCCGCCGCAATCGCCATCAGGTTGGAAACAATCATGTCCTTGAGTTTGGCGTTCACAGCTCTGCCTCCTTCTCATCCGAATAACCCGCCATCAGCAGGCCGATCTTTTCAGTGGAAAGCGCCTCCCGGGGGTAAATGCCCATGAACGCGCCCTTATAGATAACGGCAATCCGGTCGCACAGCGCAAATATCTCCGAAAGTTCGGTGGAAACCAACAGTATGCTCTTGCCCTTTTTGCTTTCGGCAAGAATATTCGCATGGATGTTGTTGACTGCGCCAAGATCGAGGCCGCGCGTCGGCTGATCCATGACCAAAAGCTCGCTGCCGCACGCGACTTCCCTGGCGAGCACCACCTTTTGCTGGTTGCCGCCGGAAAGCTCGCCCGCAAGCGCATCCGGCCCCGGCGCTTTTATATTGAAATCGCGAATGGCTGCTTCGGTTTGAGTGTTTCGCAGCTTTTCGTTGATGAAAACTCCCTTTTTCCACTTGCGTTCAAAGCTGGTTTTGAGCATCATGTTTTCCGCAAGCGTCATGTCCATCACCATCGCGTCGCGGTAGCGGTCGACCGGCACATAGCCGATGCCTGAAGCGATGCGTTCGCGAACGGACTTGTGCGTGATATCTTCGCCGTTGAGGCGGATGCTGCCCTGCGTTACAGGGAGCGCGCCGCAGATCACGCTGCACAGCTCTTCCTGCCCGTTGCCGCTCACACCCGCTATGCCGAAAATTTCCCCTTTTGCAATCTGGAAGCTGATATCTTTGATGAGCGGCGATTGCCCTTTGCGCTGCACCGTTACATGGTCGAGTTCCAGACGGATGTCTTGTTGTATGGCGGCTTCGCCCGCACGCTCCGCCTTTTCAATGTCTTTGCCGATCATCAGCCGGGAAAGTTCAATCTCGTTTGTCTCTCTTGCGCCGATATCGCCCACCACTTCGCCATTGCGCATGACGACGATCCGGTCGGCCACCGCCATGACCTCCTTGAGCTTGTGGGTAATGAATATCACGGAATTCCCGTTGCGGGTAAACTCCTTTACGAATTCCATCAGCTTGTCGGATTCCTGCGGGGTCAGCACGGCTGTGGGTTCATCCATAATCAGCAAACTCGACCTGAGGTAGAGCGCCTTTACGATTTCCACCTTTTGCTGCACGCCGACGGCAAGATTTTGAACCTTTTCGTCCGCAGGCAGATCAAAGCCGTATTCGCGGCTCAAATACAGCACTTCGTCTCGGCATTTGGCGTAATGAATTGTTCCGTGCACGTTGCCAAGTATGATATTCTCCGTTACCGTATGGGCCGGAACCAGCGCGAAATGCTGCTGGATCATGGATATGCCAAGCTCCATCGCGTCTTTGGGCGAATGAATCTGCCTCTCCTTGCCATCCATGAATATATGGCCGGAATCCGCCCGGTACAAACCATACAATATCTTCATGATGGTACTTTTGCCCGCGCCGTTTTCCCCCAAAAGCGCCAAGACTTCCCCACGGTTGATGGAAAACGAAACGTCCTTGTTGGCAACCACCCTCGCGAAACATTTGGTGATGTTGCGCAGCTCAAAAAATGGCGTCATTGCCGATGCCCTCCTGTTTAAACTCCCATTATGAAATGGAGCCCCCGAAGGGGCGCCATTTCAGTGCCGAAAAAGTGGGCTGCCCACTTTTTCGAGGTTCACCGCGCAAGTTCGAAGCCTGGTTTCCTGCTGCGCGGAAACTGTCGCGTCAACTTACGCTATAAGGTGTCATGCCGCGCCGCGCATGCCGCTGCAACACGACAAGATTGAAAGCCTCCAATCGCAAAGCAATCAGCTTTCTTTCGCGGGCTCATTGCCAGCCTGAAATGGAACCCCGAAGGATGCCATTTCAGGCTGAACCTATCCGATGCTATTTCGCGAACATGGCCTTGAGATCGACCTTGCCGGCGTTGAAATCCTTGATGCCGGCGTCGACGGCGTCCTTGATTTCCTGGGAGATGTTATCGGTGTAGACGGGGACGAAGATGTTCTCCTTGATGCCGGCCTCATGCACCATGTTGCCGGAAAGCTGACCGGCCATGAACTGCTGCACTGCCCAGACATAGAAGGTTTCAAAATCAAACTTGACGGAGGCGACGACCGTGTTCGGATCGATGCTGTTCTGGTCGCTGGAGAAGCCGATGAATTTCGCGCCCTTGGCCTTGGCCGCCTCGATGGACCCTAAGCCGACCTGATTGGCGTATACAAACAGCGTGTCAGCGCCGTTGTCGATCATCTGCTCGGCCATCTGCTTGCCAAGCGCCACATCGTCCCAGCTGTTCGCATAGGCGCGGGTGGCTTTTGCGCCGGAGATGCCGCGCTGTTCGGCTATGGCGGTTGCGTTCTTTTCATAGACGTCCAGCAGATGTTCCATGGGCTCGTTGGGGAAGCCGCCGATGGTGGCGAAGTTGCCGTTCGCGCTCACATAGCCTGCGATGATGGAAGCGATATAGCTTGCTTCATACTCCTTGGGGAATATGGGGGCGATATTCTTGCCATCCGCCTTGGAGCCGTTGACAACACAGAATGTCGTGTCAAGGTAATTGCCCGCTACGGCTGCGGCGGCTTCGTCAAACTGGGAGCCTGCGGCCATGATCAGGTCGTATTTCCGCTCGGCATATTCGCGGAAGGTGCTTTCAAAGTCGGCGGACTGTACATTTTCAACGTATTCGATCTTGGTGCCAAGCTTTGTATTGCAAGCCTGCAGACCGGCATAGTTGGTTGCATTCCAGCTTTGATCGTTGATGGGGCCAGGCAGTATCAGCACGATCTTATAATCCCCGGCGCTTTTCGCCGCGCCGTTGGCCTGGGAGGAGGGGCCGGCGTTTGAGCCGCAGCCTGCAAACGCAAAACAAGAAAGGGCAAAGACTGCTACAAGCAGCAGAGCAAGGATTCCACTCTTCTTCATAGATATCCTCCTATTTATGCTGTACAAATTGTTAAGAAACGTAAGCCTTGGTCGAATACATACCTGTCCGGAGGCTGAACCGGAAGTGTCGGGTGAAGGACGCGCCCTTACTAAGAATTATAGAAGTGTTCCCGCTGTAATAAAAGGATATCACGTTACGATTTTATCCAACAAATTATGAATTTTGCAGGATAATTCATGTCATCATGCAGAATTCAGGCGTCCCGCGTTTCCTCAGGGCAAATCTGGTTGCGGTATTCAAGCGGGGTCATGCCGTATTTCTTTTTGAACGCCGTACTGAAATATTTTGCGTCCTTATATCCGACCAGCTTGGAAACATCCGCTACTTTGCAGGCAATTTGCCGCAAATAGGTTTCAGCTTCATGCAGCCGGTGATCCGATAGATACTCCATCACATTCTTGCCGGTATGGCGCTTAAAGAGCTCGCACAGGTAGTTGGGCGACACAAACAATTCTTCCGCCATGCGCTTGAGCGTAATGTGTTTTGCATAATTCTCATGGATATATTGCACAGCTTTTCTCACCAGCAGGTTTTGAATCTGTACGGGCTGCCCTGCTTCCTTCTTTGGCGCGAAGGAGCTATTCCCCCGAATGGCTTCCAGCGCGTTGAGAAGCTCCGCCGGATCGGTGGGTTTGAGCAAGTATCGGGCGACCCCCAGCTCAATCGCTTTTTGCGCGTAGGCGAAGTCTCCATAACCGCTCAATATAATGATAGGCAGTTCTTCGTTGACGGCACGGATACGCTTGATTAATTCCAGGCCGGAGATGCCGGGCATACGGATATCTGTTATGACCACGTCCACGGAGTTTTTCTCTATAAAGGCGAGCGCTTCGGCGGCATCGCAGAATATGCCCACCGCCTTGTAACCTTCCTGTTGGCTTAAAAGCTTGAGTAAGCCGCGGGCGATCTTGGGTTCGTCATCCACAATCACAATATTCATACGTTTTCCTCCGGGCTTGTCTTGGGGATGGACAATATGATTTTGGCGCCGTGCGGCGTGTTTTGCACTGCCAGGCGGTGTTCCTCGCCAAAATACAGCCTGAGGCGCTTGTCCACATTATATAGGCCGATCCCCTGCTGTTCTCCTTCGTTTTCTTCCGCAATGTCGAGCGCCGCAAGCGCTTCGCGGGGGATGCCAGGGCCATTGTCCTCTATGGTGATGATGACGTTTTCTCCCCCGTCCGCAGCGGCAATGCGGATCATCCCCTGCTTGTTCCGGGGTTCTATGCCGTGCAATATCGCATTCTCCACCAACGGCTGGAGTATGAATTTGGGAACGCGCACATTGCCTAATGACGCGGGCAAATCCAATTCATAGCAAAGACGTTCCTCCAGCCTGTTTTTCTGGATGCGCAGATAAGAAGCCACATATTCGAATTCCTCTTTTAGCGTCACCAGCGGGGCCTTGGTATCGATGCAATAGCGCATCAGGCTGCCCAGCGAAATGACAATATCGCTGATATCCTTTTCGCCCCTATCAAGGAGCATCCAGTTGATGGAATCGAGCGTATTGTACAGGAAATGCGGATTGATCTGCGCTTGCAGCGCCTTGATTTCCGCATTTTTCTGCGCGAGCTTTCCCTGATAGACCGCGTTGACCAGCGTGTTGATCCTTCCGATCATATCATTGAACGACTCCGTCAGCTTGCCGATTTCATCCTTCCTGCGGTTGGGAAGCCGGATATCGAAATTTCGTTCCTGCGCGCTGCGCATGGCCTCCGAAAGCCGGTTGATGGGTTGCGTGACGGCATACGCCAATAAGGCGATAACCACAGACATCAAGAGCGTGCTTACCGCCACTGAAACCAGTATCTCCTTCTGGAGCGCGCCGGATTCCCGGAAAATGTTCTCCTCTGCGATAAGAGAATAGGTCTTCCATCCTGTCACGCCGTTATACTGGCCGCAGACATAGTACTGTTTGCCCATCCAATACAGCATAAACGCGCGCTCCCCTTTTTCAAAGCGCTGTTCAATGGCGTTGAGCCAGCTTGTATCCATTTTGATATTGCTGCAGATGACTTCACCCTGTTTATCGGCAATCACGGTATATTGACGCTCCCAAATACCGTTGTTGCTGAATATCAGGTTGCTGAAAGTATCCTGCTCCATCTCAATGACCAGCGCGCCCCTTACCAGCTGATCATCCGGCCCCGTTATAGCGCGGATTACGCAGAGCACCTGCCCGGGTGCGCGGGGCGCGCCTTGCCGCAGCGGGGCTGCGATGCCTGTCCACAGCGTCTTTTGAGGATTTTCTTGGGCAAGGCGCGCATATTTTACAAGCTGCTCCGGTTGCGGCCGCTCTTTATAAGAATCGTATCTGGAATAAAGAATGCCTGTCTCGTCCAGCACAAATATGTTGTTGACCGCATCAAATGAGCGCAGCACGTTTTGCAGATATTCATCCAGGTACGCCTTGCTGTTGGGCAGCTCCAGGCTTTGGCTTCTTGGAAAAAGATTTTGTACCACATGGGAAGCTGCGGCATTTTCGGCGGCATCCATAATGTAGCGAACGCGGACGTTGATGTTGATGTCGATCCGGTTGACGGTATCGGCCATTTCCTTTTTCTTGTTTTCCATTACAATCCGCTTGCTGTGGGAATATGTCAGCATACCGATCAGCGCGCCCAGTATCACCGCCGCGATTAAGAATATAGAGATCAGCTTGATGCGAAAGGACATGGTTCACTCCCGGTATCACGCCCAAGTAGCGGTATTCGTATTAATTTATGTAATCGTAGCATAGCGGCCATAAAAAGTCGATGCCGCGTATCTTAGCGCTGTTAGCAATAAATACAGGAAAGCGCTTTCGCGTTAGACGCTCTTTTCTTACTATACGGTAATCCGCCGCAGGACGAACCCGGCAGAAGCCCCCTCTTCGGGAATGTATTCGGAGGAATCCAGCTATCTACGGAATTTCCGTGAATGGGCGGGGAGGCGTTTATCGGCAAAGACGGCTACGGCAATATCGCGCCGTTTCTTCCGTAACGCTCGGCAAACGGCAATCCATTGTCGCTAAAAAGCGCCCAATCAACTTCGAGTAACAAAGGGTCTGTCGGATTGACAGACCCTTTCACCATATGCAATACTGATTGCGGTTGGAGGAAGTATGAAAGCTTTTTTACAAAAACACCAGTTACTGCGTACGCTTGTCGAACTGCGCGGTAACCCCCGGGCTTGTATTTATACAGAACCCCTATGGGGTTTGTCTATGAATCTTTGCCTGCCATATGCCACCGTATACATGTTGGCCTTTGGCATGGGCGATGTGCAGGTGGGCATCGTCACATCGATTTATATGTTCTCCCAAATGGTTTTTGCCTTCCTCTCCGGCGTCATTGTCGATAAAATGGGACGCAGGTTGAGCACTATGGTGTTTGACATTCTGGCATGGAGCCTTCCTTGCCTGATATGGGCCTCCAGTCAGGGCTTTTGGTTCTTTGCCGTAGCGGCGCTGTTGAATGGCACAATGAAGATCCCCACCGTATCCTGGGATTGCCTGCTGGTAGAGGATGCCCCAAGAGATAAAATAACGCACATCTACTCCTGGGTTATTATCTGCGGCAATCTTTCAGCGCTCTTTGCGCCCATATCTTCCGTCTTGGTTGCAAAGCTCACCCTGGTACCCGCCATACGAATACTCTATCTCAATGCTTTTGTCATCATGACGGTAAAGATTATCTTATTGTATAGACTTTCCACAGAAACGTCTGTTGGCAACATCAGGCGCGAGGCAGCCCGAACAATGTCATGGGGCCAGATGTTAGCCGGTTACAAAGGCGCGGCGCACATGATACTTGGCTCCCGCGGTACGATATTTGCCATAGTGGTCAGTGTGCTCATTGAGATTGTAGCAATGCTTGGAATGACCTTCTGGCAAATCATTGCCTCCCGCCGCATTGGCATCCCGGATACGCTGCTGCCCATCTTCCCGATGGTGAGGAGCATACTCTCTATTCTGTTTTTCTTCACACTCATTTCGCGCATGAAGCAATCCAGGCTCAAATGGCCGCTATATGGAGGATTTTTCAGCGCTATCATCGGGTGCGTCTTGTTGATCAGCATATCAAATAGCGGGGTGTGGGGATATGTGATCTTAGCGGTCTCGTTGCTGTGCGAATCATTGGGCTCCGCCGTATTGGGCACACTCAGGGAGTCTTTGGTCGCTATACACGTCCATCCGGAAGCACGTTCGGGAATTATGGCCCTGCTTCAGACAGTCGTTATGCTGGTGAGCGTACCTTTTGGATACATAGGCGGACTGCTAAGCGATATCTCAAGGGTCTTGCCCTTTGTTTTAAGTATTGTGCTGCTGCTGTTAGGCATCTTGGCGACAGCCTTGTTTTACCGCAATGAAAACAAAGCGCCGGAAGCCGCGGCATCCTTGGAAACCCTGCAATAAAGGGAACGGTCTTTGGCAGACCTGCCTTGTTCACAGATGCAATAAGACGCGAATTGCATAAAAAGCAAGTTCCAATAGGCACTGCCCGGCCACAAACGTTACGCACGGCAGCCCCTCTTCTTCTACTTCTCCCTGTATTTTTTAAAAAAAGCTGCAATTTGCTTGCGATAAAACAGAAATATGGACGGAACAAACAGAAACAGAATTCTGCCCATAATGGTATTTGCAAACAGTATCAGCACGCCCAGCCAGCGGCTTCTGCCGCTGTATACGCCGTATACGGCGGCACGCGAAATCTGTTTGAACATGGCGCCGGTTTCAGCCCCCGGCGGGTAATGATCGACATCTACCTGAAGCGCATCCTGCGTAATTTGTACAATCCTTTCCACATATATGATATTGTTTTCTTTAAACAACACGATCTGCGCCTCCTCCAAGGGGTATTGCACGTCGATTTTTCTAAAAAACACAAGATCGTTGCTCATGATGGACGGCTGCATCGTGTCCGACTGGAACACATAGGGAATGGTCCCCCGTATGGTGATCTCGTTTCCCGGCGTTGCGGTGCTGATCAGGATAATCAGCACATTCAGTCCCAGTACGGCCAAGATAAAAACGGTTAGCAGCGCAGTAACGGCAACGCTGAGCATCTTGCGTTGCTTCTCAAAATGCGTGGCCTTTTTCACATCCCGTTGGTTCTCCTGTTTCGCATCCATGCGCACGACGGTTACGCCCGCGGGAAGCGCCTCATCTTCCCGATCGGATGGCCAATAGTATTTTGCAAGGCGCTGCGCGCGCACAAAAACGATGATCATGCCTGCCAGAAATACGGCTGCGGATATGGGGTAAAACCACGATCGGCTCGTATCGAACAGATTGTGCAGTTCCTGCATCAACACGCGGTTACGCAGTATTCCATACGCGCCGGCAAGCGCCTTACATACGAACAGGAAGACCGCCGCCCCTATGATCAACAGCCGCGCGTCCTCCGTTTTATTCACAAAAAGCGATAGCAGAGCCGCCAAAACCGCGAGCAAGGCCACATCCGCAAGCCCGGCGATATACAGCGTGGGGACGTAGTCAAATGTGAAGGTGTATTTCAAAAACACGGTAAGCAATGCGGTGAACGCAAATCCCACCGTGTAGATCATGGCCATGGAACACAAAAGCGCCGTCATCTTCTGTACAATCATTCCGATTGGCCGGTAGCGCATTTGTATCAGCAAATACCAGGCGTTGCGGCGGATTTCAGAAAAGAAAAGAAAGTCATAATACCGGAAAAAGTAGACAGTCACCGCCGCTGCTGCCGCATGAATATACAGATAGATGGTTGAAAAAAAGCTGGCCTGCATGAGTTCGGGCACGGCATCGGAAAGCACGCTCTTTTTGAGCGTTTGCAGCACAAAGAAGACCGAAAATGAGAGTAGTCCGATAAACAAAGCGAAAAAAAGCTGGCGCCGCAGCCCGATCTGCTGATCGAGATACGCCTGCCGTACCTCTTTTCTAAAATAGCTGTTCAGGTAAATCATGCTGCCGAACCAGCTCCTCGTACGCGTTGTCCACCGTTTTCTCGTTGATCCGCATATCCTGCGGCACGATCCCCGCCTTGGCGATCTTCCGGTAAATGTGCTGGGGCTCCCCCGTTTCCCCGTCCGCTTTGATCAGCAATGCGTCATCTTTTTCCTGCAGCACGCAATCCGTCAGGATGGGCGCAAGCTTGTCTTTCAGCGCGGCGATATCTAAATCGCGGACAATGACCGCCGCCCTGTCGAATTCCTTGCGCAGCCGTTCGGTTGTACCCTGGTAAATGAGCCGTCCATCTGCGGCGAATGCCGTATGGCTGCACGCCGCTTGGATGAGTGCATGATCCATGGTGCCGATGATGAGCGTTTTCCCCCGCCGTGTGATAAGCTCCGCCGTTTTTGTGAGGGCCCCCCTGAGCCGCTCGTCAAACACCGCGTCCGGAACATTCAGTAAGATGATCCGGCTGTCCGAATACGCGGCGGCAATCAGCGTGACAAGCACCTTTTCCTCGGGGGACAACCACTGGATACCGGAGAGCGAAAGTTCTCCAAGCCCAATATCAATCAGAAATTCGAACAATTCCTCCTGCATAGAAATGCGGTCTTCACGCATATGCGCTGTCGCAAACATCAGGAATTCGAGCGTATTCATGTTGTCATACAGCATATCGGTGTTGCCGATATAAAAGATGTGAGGCTGTATCACGCACTTTTGGCGCATCATTCCTCTTTGGAGCAGCACGCATTTTCCGCCGTCATAGGGCCTGATGTTGCCCATGATCTCCAGAAGAAGCCTGATTTCGTATGCGGTTCGGGCCGTGATGCCCCAAGACTGCGCCTTGCCAATGGAGAGGTCAATCTCGCGAAGCACGCGGACAGGCTCCTTTCCCTCGCGCAAAACGCATTCGGCAGAGGACAATGCGGACATAAAAACCACATTCTCAGTATCCGTATGGCTCCCCTCCCCTTCATTATGTAAGCGGTATTTTCGCGGCGAACACGCCGATGACGCGTCCGGGCATCAACAGTTCGCGGTCGGGCGAATTGATGGGATTATCTCCCTTGGTGCGGTAAACCGTATTCCCGCTTTCGTCCGTGGTTACTTCAATAATCCGGTGCGTTACGACCGCACCCGAAAGCGTACGGAACGTGACAATTTGATCGACCGCGAGCCGATCGGGATACTTCGGCTTTTTGCAGATGATCACCGAGCCCACCGTCAGCGTAGGCTCCATGCTTCCCGTTTCAACGGTGTACAACTGGTATATGCCGAACAGGGTCGGAGTCTCGCCATGGGCTTTGGCTGTATACACGCCAATGAGCGCTATGACCAGCAGCGTGGCGGTACAAAGGAACAAGCCCCATTCCAACGCCTTAAGCGCGCGCCTGCGGCGCTCTCGGGGAGTCCGTTCCTGTTTCCCCTGGGAGACTCTTTGTTTGCTCCGCAGTATTTCACTGCGCATGGCGTCTATCTGTTCCTGCGTCGTGCTTCTGGACTGCTGCAAGGATTGTTCCTTTCATTTCGCTTTTTTGGGCCGAATGTTAGGAGTATCATGCTATAGTATCCCCTGAATGCGCAAAAAACAGCCGCCTGAAAAGGCGGCTGTTTTAGCCCCAAAATCAATTACTTCTGTGTGCCGGTCACGGAGACGGTAACTGCAGCGCCATAGTTTGCGCCCGCATAGTTGATGTCAACCGCATCGTTGCTCGGCCAATTCACAGACACCGTGTAGGTCTTTTGCTGACCGTTCGCATCGAGCGCGAATTCGCTGCCAAAATCAATGGCTCCGCTGCCTGTGGTTGTACCTACGACATTGCCGCCTTCATCTTTTACTGTGATCACAAGCGGATCAATCATGCCTTTGCCGCTAGGCGCAGCGACCTTAATATCAAAATCAAGTGCCATGGCCGTTTCGCTGACGACTGCGCCGTCATAGTTCTTGACGCTGAACTGCCAGTCGACGGTTTCAGTGGGCGCAATCTTTACATTCTCTGTAAAGCTATCCGTACCGTTTTCAAGCAGCACGAACTCCTTGGCCACCACGCTGCCCGTTGCAAGGTTGTCAATCGACGTCGTGTACATTGCCAGCGTTCCCGCAAGGACGGCGGTTGACAAAACCAGAACCAACGCTACGATAACCAATGTTTTTTTCATGAAAATCCTCCTTGTTTTGTTGCGTGTTATATGCTAAGGCAATTGCCTCAGGCTTACTTTTTCCCGCCGCATCCGGCGTTCTTCTATACGGCTGGCGTCTGTCCCACACCCGGGGCATCGGATGTCTCCGGCATAGGATCGGGGATTTCCTGCGACGGTCCCGCAGCGGGCTGACCGCCCGGCTCTTCCGCAGCCTCCGGATCGGCGGGCGTTTCTTCCGGCGGCTGTTGCGGCTGGATTTCCACAGGCGGGGTTTGCTGCCCGGCTTCCCGCATTATCTCGTCCGCGTCCGGGGTTGTGGGTTCAATACTCTGCGCCTGCAATTCCATACCGCTCATGTCTGCCTCTATATTGAAGCTGAAAGCCGTCTCATGCGAATAACTTGCGAGCGTACCTGCTGCCGCGGCGACCGGTATGGCGCACAGCAGCGCCAACAGAAGCAATATCCTGTATTTCATGCGCACTCACTTCCAATGCCGCTAGTTCAAACTTCCAAATCTGGAGGTCAGCGATGCATCCACGGCTGCAGCATTGCTACCGCCTACCTTCACGCCATACGGCGCCGCTGTTCCAAGCCCAATGCCGTGTCCGCCGAATGTCACACTCTGCCCGGGCAGAATGTTATCCATGGAGGAATTGTTATAGCCCGGGTTCACAAAGCGGTATTCGCCGGCAGGCATGCCGATCATCTTTGCGTTGCTCCAGGCGTTGGTCAGCACGTCGTCCGGGAGCTTGAATTCGATATACCAGTCGTTGACCGGTTGATCGGAATGATTGGTAATCGTAATGCTGTAATTAAACTCACGGGGGCCGCTTTGGCCATTCTGCCAGGACTTCGTAGTCTGATACAACACGCTGATATTTTCGGCCTGCGGCGTCGGAGTCGGTGTTACCGTCGGCGTCGGCGTCATCAGCGGCGTTGGAGTCGGTGTCGCCGTCGGAGTCGGCGTGATCAATGGCGTGAATGTCGGCACCGGCGTCGGCGTTGCTGTGGGCAACGGCGTGGGCTGCCCGGCCCCATCAAGCGGCGCCTGAGAAGCAATCGCATGGATGCCGATCGCTGTGCCGTACTGCCCACCGGCGTAATCGATATCTATGTTGCCGTCGCTCGGCCAGTACGCTTCAACGGTGTATGTGCGCTCCTGCCCGCTTTGCGATAATTGAAATTCCCCTGTTATGTCGAAACTGCCCGGTCCCATGACGCTGCCGACCGCGTTGCCGCTTTCATCCTTCACGGAAACGGTAAGCGGCTCGATCGCCGATTTATCGGCGGATGCATGCACATCGAACGTCAGCTTGTAATAAAGGTCCGTCTCTGTAATGACAGTTCCAGAATAATTCCTGACCTGGAACTGCCAGCTTACCGTTTCGCCCGGCGCGATCTTTACGCCCTGCTCAAAACTGCCCGTGCCTTCGCCCGTAAAAACGAATTCCTTCGCAGAAACGCTTCCCTGCGCCAGATGATCGATTGACGTTGTGTACATGGCCAATGTGCCTGCAGTCACCGAACTTGCCATCACCAGAAGCAAGATCAATACCCATGCAGTTTTCTTCATTACCTTCCTCATTTCTTCTCAAGGCTCATTCGCCAATTACCCACAACACCCACTGATAAGACGGTAACATACCATATATAGTATGTCAAATTGTATCATTTTACATATCTAGTATGATGTACGTATAATATCTGTAAATTCATGCAAAGCCTATTCAGAGAATTAGAATCCATATAGTGGAAAATTATGATCATGCCATCAACATAGCAAAGCAATCCTTTCAGCAGCGGAGACGATCCTTATATTGGTTTGCGAGCGCTTTGTAGATAAAAAAACCTGCTGGCTTCAGAAGTCAGCGGGTTTAAGGTGCAAATATTAATAATTATACTGCCACGAGTAACATTCTAATCAAATTCTGGCATCACATTTTATAGTATTGTGATGTGCCGACTTATCGTTAAGATTCAACATAAGAGCCACTTTTCGATGGATAAGGTTTGATTGGAATTATGATGCATTTCCGGACATCACTTCATCAACAGTGACAACCATTTCATAACGATCCATCTCAACAGAAGGAAAGTCCCATTTACATGCATCTGCCACAATAGGGCGTCGTTATCGGTGAAGCTCACTATTGTCGCATTTATAAGGAAGTCATTTTCAATATGTCTTCCGCCAATTATTCTTCCTGCCCTCGAATGCCCCTTTTTCAAACTTAAGTCCATCTTCAGTCCTAATAATCATAAAGCACCTCGCAACTATTTACCAAATTATAACATAATATCAAAATTAATCAGGAGGGCATTGTACGTTATAGCGTGTGTGATAAGCTTGATTTTTCGATATTTACGATGCTTGTGTGTTTATGTGATTGACATAAGTGGCAATAAAAAACCCGCCAACCTAGACGGTTAGCGGGTTTGGCGGAGAAGGAGGGATTTGAACCCTCGCGCCAGTTACCCCAGCCTACTCCCTTAGCAGGGGAGCCCCTTGAGCCACTTGGGTACTTCTCCAGGCCTATTTGGTTGAGACGTTGGCGGAGAGAGAGGGATTCGAACCCCCGGTGCCTTGCGGCATCACTGGTTTTCAAGACCAGCTCCATAAACCACTCGGACATCTCTCCCTAACAGGAACGCTACTGATTATAGCAAAACAACCGCGCGCTGTCAAGCAAGGAAGGCAATGTGCCCGGGACAGAGTTTCGCATTAAAATACGTGGGACAATATATAAGGAAGCGAACGGATTTATAGAGCAAATCATAGAATATTTACAACGTTACCAGGGGGATTTCATTGACTTGATCGGTACGGTGTGCTATACTTTCCCCCAATCGCATATTGCGTAGTAATACAAGCGATATACAACCATATGAGGAGGCCATCTTTACATGAAGCAGTACAACGTCGCGGTTGTCGGCGCGACCGGTATGGTCGGCCGTAAATTCCTGCAAGTGCTGGAAGAGCGTAAACTACCCGTAGCGAACTATTATCTGTTTGCTAGCAAACGCAGCGCCGGCACTACATTGCCCTTTATGGGCAAAGAATACACCGTGCGGGAACTGACCGAGACTTGCTTCGATGGCCTTAATATAGACATCGCGCTCTTTTCGGCAGGCGGCGGCACGTCCGAACAGTTTGCCCCTGTCGCCGCGCGCGCGGGCGCCGTGGTAATCGACAACTCCAGCGCATGGCGCATGGACCCGGAAGTCCCCCTGGTGGTGCCGGAAGTCAACCCCGATCACATCCCCATGTATAAAAATAAGGGCATTATTGCGAACCCCAACTGTTCCACCATCCAGGCGATGGTGGCGTTAAAGCCTCTGCATGAAGCGTATGGCCTCAAGCGCGTGGTGTATTCCACCTATCAGGCCGTATCCGGCGCGGGCCAGCAGGGCTATTCGGATTTGGAAGAAGGCATCAAGGGCAATCCGCCCAAGAAGTTTCCGCACCCCATTGCGGGCAACTGCCTGCCGCATATCGACTCGTTCCTGGATACCGGCTATACCAAGGAAGAACAGAAAATGATCAACGAAAGCCAGAAGATCCTCTCCCTGCCCGCGCTTCGGGTCACTGCCACCACCGTGCGCGTGCCCGTGTTCCACGGCCACAGCGAGAGCATCAATGTGGAATTTGAACGCCCCTTCGAGCTGAGTGAGCTTGTAGAAGTGCTGCGGAATGCGCCCGGCCTTGTGGTGCAGGACGATCCGCAGAATTATGTCTACCCCATGCCCCTTGCCACCGCGGATACCGATCCGGTCTATGTGGGCCGCATCCGCCGGGATTTCAGCGTGGAGAGCGGCATCAACTTCTGGTGCGTGGCGGACAACATCCGCAAGGGTGCGGCGACCAATGCCGTGCAAATCGCTCAGGAGCTCATCCGCCAGTGGGAGAACGCATAAGTTCGCTCTATTTGCGGCGCAGAGGGAAATCCCTTCTGCGCCGTTTGTGCAAGTGCCGATTCATACCAATTCCAAATATCAATGCATCGGCGCGGCAGTTCTTTTCGTGCGCGGCGGTGTCGCCTTCCGCTCAACGTAGCGCTGCTACGTTTTACCCCGGCTCCTTGCCCCGCACCGAAAAATTCCTCGCCGCTTCGGATACATTCCTATTTTTCATTGGTATAATACAAAAAAGGAGGAGACACCCATGGCTATTTTTGAAGGCTCCGGCGTTGCCATCATTACACCGTTTGCCGGAAACGGCATTGATTTTGGTGCATTTGAGAAACTGATCGAGCGCCAAATAACAGGCAAAACGGATGCAATCATCGTTTGCGGAACCACGGGCGAAGCATCCACCATGAGCGCGGAAGAAAAGCGCGCCGCTATAGAATTCTGTATCAGGCAGGTCAAGGGACGTGTTCCCGTCATCGCCGGCACAGGCGGCAACAACACGGCAAATGTCATAAGGGACAGCAAGGCAGCAGAAGAAGCCGGTGCGGACGGCTTACTCGTCGTCACGCCTTATTACAACAAGACCACGCAGGCGGGGCTTGTCGCCCATTATGCCGCTATTGCAGGGGCTGTTTCCATCCCCATCATCGTATACAACGTGCCCGGCCGCACGGGGTTGAACCTCCTGCCCGCCACCATGCAAAAGCTGATGGCAAACAAAAACATTGTGGGCATCAAGGAGGCAAGCGGGAATATTGAGCAGATCGTCAACCTTGCCGCGCTATGTCCGGATTTGGATATTTACTCCGGCAATGACGATCATGTGCTTCCCTTACTCGCCTTGGGCGGCAAAGGCGTTATCTCCACCATCGCAAACGTCATACCCGAGGAGATGCACGAGCTGTGTGCGGCGTTTTTCCGCGGGGACATTGAGGCGGCGCGCGCGCTGCAGTTCAAGGTGCTGCCGGTTTGGAAAGCGGCGTTTTGCGAGGTCAACCCCATTCCCATCAAGACTATGTGCGCCATGCTGGGCTGGTGTGAAGGAACGTTACGGCTTCCGCTCTGCCCGCCTTCTGAAGCAAACCGCGCGATGATGGAAGACACGCTCAGAGAATACGGCCTGCTTTCCTGAGAAACAGAAAAGCAAAGCAAGGTGAAAGTATGATTAAGGTCATCGTCAACGGCGCATGCGGCCAAATGGGCCGCACCATCATGCGCCTTTGTAAGCAGAACAACAGTGATTTTCAGGTGGTCGCGGGCGTTGCAATCTACCAGTGCCCGGAGGCAGAAGGCATCCCCATCGTCAACGATATTATGAAGGCGCCCGCAGGGGCCGACGTGGTGATCGACTTTTCGCGCCCCGCAGCGCTCCCGAAGCTGGTGCAATATTGCCAGGCGAACAAAGTGCGGCTGGTGATCGGCACTACGGGCTTAAGCGAGAACGACAGGCTCTCGTTAGAGCGGGCGTCCGCAAAAATCCCTATATTTTTAAGCGGCAACATGTCGCTGGGCGTCAATTTGCAGATCGAGCTCATTAAAAAGGCGGCTGCGGCGCTTGGGGACGCGTTTGATATTGAAATTACCGAAAAGCACCACAACCTCAAGGTGGACGCCCCCAGCGGAACGGCGCTGATGCTGGCCGACGCCGTCAGCACGCAGTTCCCTTCCGGCAAAGAGTATGTGTTCGGCCGCCACACCAAGGATGTCCGCCGCGCCAAAAAGGAGATCGGCCTCCACTCCATCCGTGGGGGTACCGTAGTGGGCGAGCATGAGGTGGAATTTTTCGGCCAGGACGAGGTCGTTTCCATCTCCCACAAGGCGTATTCCAAGCAGGTGTTCGGCATGGGTGCGTTGCGCGCGGCGCAGTATCTGATGCACAAGCAGCCCGGCCTCTACAACATGCACGATATCGTCACGGAAAAAGACGTCCTCTCCCACCTGTATACGGATGACGATCAGGCCGTGATTACCGTCAGTTCCCTGCCCAATGAGCCGGGCGTATTGAGCCACATCTTCGGCACCATCGCGCGGAACAACGTGTTTGTGGATATGATCAGCGTTACAGTCCCCGGCTCCGTTTCCGGAAGCGTCAGCTTTTCCTTGCCGAAATCCCAGCTTGCGACCGCAATCAACGCCCTAAAGGCATTGCGCCCGCTTTACATGGGGATGGATATCCACGCGCTCGATAACATCACAAAGCTTACCGTGGAGGGCCCCGGTATGGCAGTGCGCCACGGCGTTGCCGGGCAGCTTTTCTCGGTGCTTGCCGAAGCGAATGTGAGTATCGAGCTCGTCACGACGAGCGAGACCAAGATCGCCTGCTGTATCAAGAACAGCGACGTTTCCACCGCGCTTGCGGTGATCGCAAAGCAGTTCGAGTTGTAATAGCTGCTTCAATTTCAAAATTATAGAAAACGGCGGAAAACTTCTGTATACTGGATGTTACAGGAGAACCGCCGTTTTGTTGTACTGATGAAACTGTAACCGCTTAAACTTTTATGGAGGCAGTGATATGTCGGATATTAGAAAAATTGTCGTGATAGGCGGGGGCAGCAGCTATACGCCTGAGCTTCTTTCCGGTTTTATCAACAGAGCATCCCGGCTTGCGGTAGAGGATATCGTATTAGTGGATATCCCCCAGGGCGCTGAAAAGCTTGAGGCGATTGGCGCCTTAGGGTTGCGAATGTTTCAGAAGCACGGCCTTACTACCCGTTTGTCATGGACGCTGGATATAGAGTCCGCCCTGCCCGGCGCAGACTTCGTACTCAATCAGATCCGTGTCGGCGGGCTTGCGGCGCGTGTGCTGGACGAACAAATTCCAAACCGTTTCGGCCTGATCGGCCAGGAAACAACGGGAGCCGGCGGATTGTTTTTGGGGCTGCGCACCATGCCTGTGGTGATAGAAATTGCGAAGAAAATGGAACACCTCTGCCCTGAGGCGACCCTGATCAACTTTACCAATCCGGCAGGAATGGTGACACAAGCCGTCCAAAAGGCGTCGAACATCCGCTGCATCGGTCTGTGCAACATTCCGATCAATATGAAGCACCAGCTCGCAAGCCTTTTGTCCATGCCGGTCGAACGTCTTCACTTCGATTATGTGGGCATCAATCATCTATCATTCATCACGCGGGTTTGGGACGACCATGCGGATTATACCGAAGCGCTTCTGAAGCATCCGGTAGAACTCATGTCATCCGTTGTAGCGAATATACGGCAATTAGACAATCCCGGGGCTATTATCGATGCGATCGGCATAATCCCCTGCCCGTACTTGGCTTACTATTTCTGCGAGGACCATCAGCTGAAGGAGGAACTCGATGGGCTGAAAAGCGGCGGGGGAACCCGCGCAAACGAAGTGATGGCCACCGAGAAACTCCTCTTTGATCTGTACCGGGACCCGGAGCTGACAACAATCCCCGAAGCGTTGAAACGGCGCGGAGGTTCGCTCTATTCGGAAGCCGCCCTGCAGATTGCGGAAGCGATTGCCCATAGTACCGGCAGCGTATTAACGGTCAACGTCCGAAACGGTTCTGCCATTCCCGAACTGCCGGAGGACGCCGTTGTTGAAGTCAACTGCCGGGTGGACAAAAACGGGGCCGTTCCTGTAGGAAACATAGCGCTTCCCCCGCAAGTCCGGGGGCTTATCCAGCATGTCAAGTCCTATGAATCCCTTGCAGTGTCAGCCGCACTCAATCGGGACCGGCGTCTCGCGCAGCAGGCGCTGATCGCCCATCCGCTTGCCCACGATGCCATGAAAGCCCTGAAAGTGTTTGACGCGCTTTGGGATGCGCACGCCAAACATTTAGGCTATTATTCTTGACAATAGCAAGGAGGAGTCTCATGAGTTACTTCATCGGCATTGACGGCGGTTCCTCCAAGACAAAGGGCTTATTATCCGACCATACCGGACGGATACTCGCGGAATATACCGCTTCCGGGTCCAATTATCATATCGTCGGAAGGAAAGAAACCCATGAGGTTCTCGATTTCGTAGTACAGAATTTACTCAAGGCCGCCGGCTTGAAGATGCACCAACTGCGCTTTGCTCTGCTTGCCCTGTCAGGCGCGGACCTTCCCCCCGATTTCAGGATTTTGAATGAGATTACTGCCGAATGCGTTCCCGGCGTTCCCCATGAAGTGACAAACGACGTTTGGGCAATCATGCGCAGCGGCCTTCGTCAGCCTTGGGGGGCAGTGGCCATCTGCGGAACAGGCAGCAATGCCGGGGTGATGCGCCCGGACGGACGCCGTTTCATCCTCAGGTCGCTGTCTTATGAGGCAGGTGGTTGTGGTGGCGGCCGCGACATGGCCGTTGAGGCGCTTCACTATCTATTCAGAGCCGATGAGCTGACGTATAAGCCGACACTGCTGACGAAGCATCTGCCCCCGCTCTTAGGCTGCGACGGTCCATTGACCCTCCTTGACCGGCTTTTCCCTGTGGATCAACTAAGCAACGAAGAATACAACCGCATTCCTCCGTTGGTCTTCGAACTGGCGAACGAAGGCGACGAGGTCTGTCTTGAAATTCTTGAACGGATGGGAAGAATCCAGGGGCAGCTGGTCAACGGCGTCATTCGTCAATCGGGGCTCAAAGATACGCCGTTGCCCGTCGTCATTGGCGGAAGCGTGTTTCAAGGATCAAACCCAACCTTCATCAATGCAATGCTCTTGGAAATTCAAACGCTGCTGCCGGAAGCTTATTTCGTAAGGAGCCCATATCCTCCGGCTGCAGGCGCGCTTCTTCTGGCGCTTGATCGGGTTCACTGCGGGCCATGCGAGGAAGCCTACGAACATCTCAACGGCTACTTTCTCTAGAAGGGTTTCGGCGCTATAGCTGCTCTTATAAAAATCCATCCATTTGGAATGATTAAGGGCCGTTACGGCCCTTAATCATGTGCGGGCGGAGTCCGCGCAACTAAACACGCTTCACTTTCCTGCCTATAACCGTATCACCTCTGTCGCCACCGCGTCGAGAAACGCGCGGTCATGCTCCACAAGCAGCATGGTTGGCGCGTACTCCTTGAGCAGGTTTTCGATCTGCATGCGGGAAAGCACATCAATATAATTGAGCGGCTCATCCCACAGGTACAGGTGCGCCTGCTCACAGAGGCTTCTTGCCAGCAGCACCTTTTTACGCTGCCCGGCGGAGAACGCGCGCATATCCTTTTCAAACTGCGCGCGCGGGAAATCGAGCTTTCTCAGTAACGTCAGAAACAGGCTGACGTCCACACCCGCGCTTTTCGCGTAGGAAATGACGTCGCCCTCCAAAAAGGACGTATCCTGCGGCACATAGGAAACCGTAAGCCCGCTTGCGACACGCAGCGTGCCGTTATACGGGATGTCCTCCCCCGCAAGAAGTTTCAATATGCTGGATTTTCCGCTGCCGTTTTTGCCCGCAAGCGCGATGCGTTCGCCGCGCGGTACATCAAAGCGCAGACCGCTAAGCACCGTCTTTTCCCCATACCGGATAGAGACGTCCCTTGCCTCGACCAGAATTTTTGCGTAGTGTGAGAGCGGGCGCAATATGAGCGCGCTTGCGTACTCTATGTCCTTTAAGAGCTTTTCCTTCTCCTTGATAGCGTCTTCACGCCGCTTCTCTATTGTGGTGGCCCGTTTCATCATCTTGGCGGCTTTGTGGCCGATAGCGCCCCGGTCGGCTGCATGCTCCCCGATCTTTGTGGCCTCTACCCGGTCGGACCAGTTCGCCGTGCGGGCGGCGGCATCGGAAAGCCGCCGGATCTCGCCTTTGAGCTTTTCGTTTTCCTCGCGCTCAAAGGCGTCCTGCTGCTCTTTATTGGCAAGCCAGGTAGAGAAATTGCCCTTTATCACCTGCCTCCCGGTCTTGTTGAGGGCCAGGATATGATCGACACAGCCGTCCAAAAACGCGCGGTCATGGGAAACCAGCAAAAATCCGCGCTTTGCCCTGAGGTAGTCCGCCACCAGCGCGCGCGCCTCAAGGTCCAGATGGTTCGTCGGCTCGTCGATGAGCAGAAACTTTTCCGGGTTGACAAACAGCGCCGCAAGCAGCGCCTTTGTCTGTTCCCCGCCGCTCAGTGTGGAAAACGGGCGGTAGAGCGCGTCCTCCTCCACGTTGAGCAGGGAAAGCTCCCGCAAAAGCTCCCATTTCATGGCGTCGGGCGCGATCGCATGCAGTACGTCAACGGTCATATCATCTTTATCCGGGACCTCATATGGAAAATAGGAAAACGCCACCGGGGAAGCGATGCTGCCCGAATACGCGTATTGGCCCAGCATCAGCCGCAGCAATGTGGTTTTTCCCCGCCCGTTGCGGCCCACAAACCCAAGCTTCCAGTCCGTATCAAAGCTGACCGAAAGGTTTTCAAATACATTCTCATAGCTGCCGTCATAGCCAAACGTCAGCGATTTAATAGATATCTGTGACATATTGCCCTCCTAATACGAATGGAGAACATGAACGCATCCAAAGCGGCAAAGAGATTTTCAATGCGGGGCAGGAAGCCGGAGCGAAGCGTAGCAGCGCTACGCTGAACGGAAGGCGACACCGCCCCACGCGAAAAAAGCCGCCGCGACGACGCGTTCATGTTTCGAATTCGTATAAACACACAAAAAAGCGGCGGGAAAGCTTTCCCGCCGCCTGCATTGCATATAGGGCAAAACAAGGGCTAAACTGGGGCGCAAAGATGCTTTCACTTTCCCGCAATGGCACCATACGGCACAATGCCACAATCGCCATGCAAACAAAATTGTTTAGCGGGAAAAAATGCGCATCCTTTCACTCCTTACTCGTTGTTACGTTCAGTATAGCGAAAGTGCGGTCCTCTGTCAAGCAAACGCCCTTCCAATTTCTGTTTAAGGTGCCGGTTGCGCCCGCTTGAAGTTGCCGGGGTCTCCCCAAAAAAGGCAACCGCCGGAGCAGTTGCCTTTCATCATGGATTATCAGTTGCGGGAAGAAAGGTATAACAGCACCTGCGGCAATGCCTGCAACAGCCAATACGTATAGCGTTCCGGGTGCTGCCTTACATCCTGCATCAGTGCTTCGGGTTCCACCCAGCGGATCTCCTCCACTTCCTCCGGGCAGAATGCGACCGGGCCGTCATACCTGCCGATCATCACGTGATCAAGCTCGTTTTCCGTTAACCCGTTTTCAAACGCTTTTTCATACCGGAAGTGAAAAAGTTCCTCAATCGGTGCATGGAACCCCATTTCTTCCATGAGCCTGCGGGAGGCCGCATCGGCAAGCTGTTCGCCCCATGCGGGATGGCTGCAGCAGGTATTGCTCCATAGGCCGCCCGAATGGTACTTTTCTGCATGCCGCTTTTGCAGCAGCAGCCTGCCCTGGCTGTTGAATATGAATATGGAGAACGCGCGGTGCAGCCTGCCCTCCTGGTGGGCCTGCAGTTTTAAAATAGGACGTATGGCCTGATCTGCTTCATCCACTTCCACGATGTACGCCTGCAGCAGATGCGTCACATGCGCGCCGACAAGTTCCCGTACCGCTTCGATTTCTTCGGGCGTGATCCGGTTCACATGGATGCCCGCGGCGACGGACACATGCTTTTGCAGCCGTTCGCACAACGCGTTTGATACATATTCCGCCACCTCGCTGTCCTTATGACCGGTGCGGTTGAAGGTGGAGGTCGTGGCGCGCGGGCTCTCGCCGTCCAGAAGGCTGGGGCGGGGAACGCTGAACGTTACGCAGCCGATGTGCGCATCGCCGCCCGAAAGCGAGACCATAAGGTCTTCTCCCATTGGGATAGCGATCAAACGGATATGGATGCGCCCGCGCGAAAGCGTCTGTTCGTACACGTTCCCGGCTCCTTTCTTATGGCGAGGGTGATTATGGCGTGGGGTCCATCCAGCGCTTCAAGCCCTGGTAAGAAACGCCGAATTGATCGAGTATTTTACCTACCAGGTGCGCATTGAGCTCCTCAAGCGTCTTTGGCCTGTGGTAATAGGATACCATGGGCGGCAGAATCATTGCACCCATTTCGCTTAGCGAGAGCATATTACGCAGGTGGATGGTGCTAAGCGGCGTTTCCCTTGCAACAAGTACAAGCTTGCGGCGCTCTTTGAGGATGACGTCAGCCGCCCGCAGGATGAGATTGTCCGAATAGCCGCATGCAATGCCCGCGACGGTTTTCATGCTGCAGGGGACGATGAGCATGCCTTCCGTCCGGAAGGTGCCGCTTGCGATGCTCGCGCCGATGTTTGAAAGCGCGTGCACCTGCTCGGCAAGGGCATATACCTGCTCGGGCGTATAGTCCGTCTCCTGCGCGATGGTCAGCTCCGCGCCCTTTGAAATGACAAGGTGCGTTTCAAATGCGCCGGTTTCCTTGAGCGCTTTTAGCACTTCAATCCCAAGCACAGCGCCGCTGGAGCCCGTCATGGAGACGATCAGCCGTTTGCGGGGCGTAGGCAAATCCTTCATTCCTTCCATCCTCAGCTGATGTAAGTGACCCACAGATAGGAGATCGGCATCACAATCACCAACGCCGGCAGCATATTTGCAATCGCAAACGATTTGATGCCGCTGATGCGGAGGCCCGTTGCCAGCATGATCATGCCGCCGCAAGCGGTAAAGTCCGCGATCATGGCTTCGTTTGTCAGCGGCAGGATGAATGTGGCGCTGAAGAACAGTGCCAGCAGCACCACAACCTGGGGCACGCAGATGGTCATGACGAGATACCCGAGGGACGCCGCAAATATGGCGGAAGTGAAGAAGTCCAGTATGGATTTTGTCAGCAGTACGGAATGATCCCCGGTCATGCCTTCCTTGAGCGCGCCGAAGATACCCGTGCCGCTGGCGCAGAACAGGATCAGGATGCCCACGAACTTCTCCATGAACTCCGCCTGGCTCTGATTGCTGCTGCCGCCGGAAAAGAGCTTTTCTACCGGGCCTTTTGCCTTGATGGCGACGGTTTCAATGCCTTTTTCCAAGCGGATCAGTTCGCCAATCGCCGTACCGACGATAAGAGAGAGCACTACTGCGGGCAGCGTGTGCATCTTGACGATGTAGTTGACGCCCATGGACATGGAGGCGGCGCCAAACACAAGGGGCAGGGAGGTGCGTAAGCGTTCAGGAATCTTTTTCCCCAGCAGCGCCCCCAAAAGTCCTCCAAACAAAACAGCAAGACTGTTTACGATAACACCGATCGGCATAACAAGATACCCCCTCTTCTTTAGTTGAACAGCTCAGGTGCAAAACGGGCGGGATCAAGCTCCATAAACTTGGAGCGCTGGAATTTTTCCTTGAGCGCATAGGGCACGGTGCAGTCGAAAATCACCTTGCAGGAAATACCGCGGTCCCGGATCATAGGATTATAGGCGGTGTTCTCCGAAGGATCGAGCGGATGGCATCTGACGCCGGGGATGAATATGGTATCGATATCCCCCTGGTAGCGGGTGTTGAGCGCCCACATGACGTCGTTGCTGTCAAACGGGTCCACGTCCTCATCGACGAGGATAACATGCTTGAGCTCTGAAAACGCGGAGAACGCAAGCAGCGCTGCCTGCCGCTGGCGGCCTTCGTCGCTGGGCTGGCTCTTTTTAAACTGCAGCACGGCCATATATTTGCCGCCGCCCGAAGCGTGCGCATAGACGTTTACCAGCCTGCCGGGCATGGCCTTTTCCACCATCTGCAGAATGCTCGCTTCCGTGGGAATGCCCGCCATGTTGACATGTTCCTCGCTGGGCCCGATGCACGTCTGCAAAATGGGGTTCTTGCGGTGAGTGACCGCTTTTACCTTGATGATGGGCAGCTCGGGGTATGCGCCGCCGGTATAGCCGGGGAATTCCGGCATGGCCTTGCCGGTGTTGGTGTTGATATCCTCGCGGATGCGCTTGTTGGGCAACAGCTCGCCTTCGATGACATATTCCGCATTGGCGATTGCCTTTTCCCCAACGGTAATGCAATTGACAAGTTCCACGGGAGCGTTCCTGATTGCGCCCGCGATGCTCAGCTCGTTATAGCCAAGCGGCGTTGTCGGGGGCTCAAAGCATGCGCCGATTTCGATAGCGGGGTCCACGCCGATGCTGATGGAAATGGGCAGCGGCTTGCCGGCGGCCTCCGCCTTTGCGCGGAATACTTCAAGGTGCCGCGCGCCGGGGACGAAGTACATGGAGATTTCATCCTTGCTCTGCAGGCAGAGACGGTGGATGGTGATATCGGATTCGCCCGTCTCCGGGTCGGAAGCGTAGCACATGCCCATCGTGATGTAGGGGCCTGCGTCCTCTTCCGTATTGGTGGGTGCGGGAACAAGCTTTCTTACATCAAAGCCCGGTTCATCAGCCCGGTATACAACTTCCTGGCAGGCGGCTTTTTCATTGGAGACCACCACGGGCGCAACAGGGCTTTTGACAGCTTCGTTGAGCAGGAACCCAAGCTTTTCCGGCTCTGCGCCAAGCATCAGCGCGACGCGCTTGCGGCTGGCGAGAAGGCCAATAATGACCTTTGCATCCGGATGCCCTTTGACATTATTAAAGAGCATTGCAGGCCCAATGCGTGTGGGACGCTTGACCGTGCCGCCGGCGCCGACATACCGGTAAACGCCGGAGATTTCCGCATGGGGATCCGCAGGTTCGTTTGTCTCGTACAGCTCTCCGGGGACGCTTCTGAGAAGCTCCAACGCGGAACGCAAGCTGTCGATTTTCTGTTCTGACATACTGATTTCCTCCTATACAGATTTGTACGCGCCACAATGCGCCTTGCTATTGCATGTAGTGTAAGATGTATAGTAGAAATACAGTCAAGCGTTTTCTAAAAAAAGTTATACATAAAAAAAGCCCGCCGTTATGGCGGGCGAACAGAAGCTGCAGCGGCTATGCTCTTGATACGGGCACCTGTATCCGGCAAAAATCCGCGTCAACCGTTGGGGTGTGGAATGTGGTATCCAGAATGCACTCATCCAGTATGGGGCCGGTTACCGTATACTGGTTTTCCCTGATCCAGCAAAGAAGGTCACATAAAATCTTTGTGGAATACGGCATGGCGTATTTATAAAGGCAGATATAGTCCCCGCCCTTTAAAAGCACGGTATTTTCGGATTTAAACGCATCCTCCTCGGGGATAAACATAAAAATACCGGCGTCATGGAGCATATTATTCACATTTTCGTTGTAACTGCGGATGAACGTGCCAAAGCCCGCGGCGGGGAGCAGATTGTGACCGTTTAGAATATTCCATGCCTGCATCATCGTCAGGTGCAGGCGGGGCCTGTCCACTGCGCCGCCAAACGGCACAAATATCGCGTGGCGGTCCGGAAATTGTTGCAAAAAGGGCTTATTTATTTCATCCCGGTAGGTTTCGGCGTTCTCATAATTGGTCAGGCGGCGCTCGATATACTTTTTTTGTTTTGTTAGCGTACGGATCTGCGCGTCAATTTGCACATGATGGTATTTGAGAAGTTCCGTGGTGGAGGGCAGATTTCGATCCTTAAGGTTCTCCTTGATTCGTTCAAGGTCCACGCCGATGGATTTTAAAAAACAAATTTCCCGCAGATATGGAATTTGGTATACGCTGTAATATCGGTAGCCATTTTCATCGATATGGTGCGGCCTAAACAAGCCGATCTTGTCGTAGTAGATCAGTGTTTGCCTGCTGATATTATGGATACTTGCCATTACGCTGATCTGCAGATATTCATTCATAGCATTTCCGGCTTTCCTATGACGGTAAGAATTGCTTGTGATAGATTGTTCAGTATCGTAACACAGCAAACGGTTAAATTCAACTGCGGGTATTGCAAAAAAAGACAAATATCGCAAAAAGGCAATGCAGGGGATTGTTAGAAACGATGTGGAAACGGTAGCCCGGGTATCAAAAAAGCGGCGGAACGAGTTCCGCCACTTTTTGTGTGTGAACTTATAATTTTTTCAGTTTGGGTCCCTGCTTGGTATCCTCCACCGCATACCCCATGGCCTTTAAGGTATCGCGTATGGCGTCCGAGCGCGCCCAGTCCTTGGCGGCGCGGGCGGCCTGGCGCTGTTCGAGCAGGGTGAGCGCTTCTTCGGGGAACTCCTCTTCCTTCTTCTGCGTCAAAAGCCCCAGCACGCCGGTAAGTTCGATCAACTGCTTCCTTGCCGCTTCCACCGCTTCCTTGCCGCGCGGTTCCGTCACAAACGTGTTGCAGGCACGCACCATCTCAAAGAGCACGCCAAGTGCATCGGCGGTATTGAGATCGTCATCCATCGCCGCGCAGAACGCGTCCTTATAGCCTGCAAGCTCTTTGAGGAAGGCGGCATCTTCTGCTGTTTCGGGGCCGGTGGGCGCTTCCTCCAGCCGTTCCTTCGCGGTCCTGAGCCGGGCGAGCGCCGCCGTCGCCTGTTCAACCAGCTCGCGCGAGAAGTTGACAGGGGTGCGGTACTGGGCGCTGAGCATAAACAGGCGCACGGCCTCAAGATCATATTCCTTGGAAATATCGCGCACGGTAAAGAAGTTGTTGAGGCTCTTGGACATCTTCTGGTTGTTGACGTTGATGTAGCCGTTGTGCATCCAGACGTTTGCAAAGGGCTTGCCCGTTGCGGCCTCGCTCTGCGCAATTTCATTTTCATGGTGCGGGAACACAAGATCCTGCCCGCCGCCGTGGATATCGAACGTTTCGCCCAATATGGTCATGCTCATGGCGGAGCACTCGATATGCCAGCCCGGGCGGCCCATGCCCCAGGGGCTTTCCCATGCGGGCTCATTGGGTTTCTGCGCCTTCCACAGGGCAAAATCCAGCGGATCGTGCTTCTGCTCGGTGGGGTCAATGCGCGCGCCGCTTTCAAGATCGTCAACACTCTGGCCGGAAAGTTTGCCGTATTGGGGGTAGCTGCGCACGCTAAAGTACACGTCCCCTTCGGGCGTTGCGTAGGCGTGGCCCTTTTCAATCAACGTTTCCACCAGCCTGATGATTTCCGCAATATGCTCGGTCGCGCGGGGATTGACGTCCGCCCGGCCGATGCCCAAAGCGTCCGCATCCTGATAGTATTCCTTGATGAACCGCTCCGCAAGCTCCTTTACGGTAATGCCCTCTTCATTGGCGCGGCGGATCATTTTATCGTCGATATCCGTAAAGTTCTGTACGAACGTTACCTGATACCCGCGGTACTGAAGATATTTGCGCAGCGTATCAAACACGATGAACGGGCGCGCATTGCCGATGTGGAAAAAATTATACACCGTAGGCCCGCACGCGTACATGCTGATGCGCCCGGGGGTCACAGGCACAAGCTCTTCTTTTTTACGGGTCATGGTGTTATAAATCTGCATGGTTGCCTCCTTTTAAACCGCCCGCGTCTATGCGGGGCGCAATGGATAAAAAAACACCGCCGCCCGTATAGGGTTTTTTGCCCTAAATGGAGCGGCATTGCCTCTCTTTTTCCAATTCATATAGTAGAGTATGGCGCGCGCGCTTGTCAAGTGCGGCAAATCAACGGTATCCGTCACGGCATCCAAGAGAAAAAGGCGTTTTTGTTTCCCAAGGTGGAAACATAGTAAGCCGCTTCCGGTTTTTGATTGCTGCGATAAAATCGCTCTGGGGCTTGCCCCAGAACTCCCACCCAAGGGACATGCCCCTTGGGAATCCCCATCGCTGGGAATGCCCTGAAATAGGGCATTCTCAGTGCGGGCTCTTAGGTCCGTTACGGTCTTAAGCGGAAGTTTGCGGGCGGAACCCTCAATGTAACCTTTTGTTGATACGCAGAAAAGTTCAAAGATTTTCAGTAGCATTTACGGCATGCGCCGGATGTTGTCGTCGGTAAACCCCCAGCTCATGATCTGGATGCGCCCCCAGAGTTCATTCAAAAACAACCAGGGTTGTTTTGTATAAGGCGGGCAGATGATATGCACCTGCTGCGCGGGCATATTGCTCTGCCCAAGCAGGATTGCTTTCTCCCCAAGCTCATTTTCGCATACGTCCATGATAATGATGCAGTGCCCCGGGCTTCCGGAAAAAATAAGAATATCGCCCGGCTGTATTTCTTCCCGGGGAACGGGCGCGCTTTCCGGGTAAAGCGAGCGCGTACTTGCGTAATTGAAGAGCATTTGCATGTAGTCATAAAACACTTCGTAGCTGCCGTCCGGTTCCGCAGCCTTTACCATGCGCGTGGTGTTGCCCTCCACCTCAAGGCGGTACCCTTCCCGCCACTTGCTGTATGGGAATTCGTCCCCGTTGGTCAGGTGATAATTGATCTTATCATATTCTCCAATGGAATAGAGATATTCACACCGTAACCGCAGCGCGGCGTCCGCGCACTGCTGCAGGTCCCTGTCCCCAACGCTCAAAGAAAGCACCGCGGCATGCCAGCCCTGCATGGCGGCCTCCTCGCCATTGTAGAGTAAAATCGGGCTTCCATCGGGCAGCAGCTTTTGGTTTCGTAAAAATTCCCCATAGCCGTCCGCCACTTTTCGCGCATAGCCCTGCGGCGGGCGGAAGCGTGTTTGTATGGTATCGCCTTCCGAATCGATCACGGAATACGGGCTCGGCGCAGGCGTCGCGGTGGATGCAGGCGATGGCGAAGGCAACGCCGTCGCTTCGGCTGCCGCTGTTGGCGTGGGAAGAGCTGGCCGTACAGGCGCACACCCGGAACACAGCAGCGCGCAACAAAAGAGCACGGCATATGCCCACGTACGCATGCCGTGCCAATCGATCCTCTTGCTTTGTTTTCCTTCAGGCCCGGTCATGTGTCGCTTTTGACGGCGGCCTGTTCATAATTCGCGGCCATTTTGCTCATGAGCCCGCCCAGCGCAAGGGGAAACCGGTACGCCATTTTCGTTTGCAGCGTCTGGGAAGCGCTGTGGCAGATGACAAACTTCTTTTGGTTGAGCCGCTTTGCCAAGCCCCTTCCCACCTGTTCGGGGTCCGCCATCATTTCCTTGGGAACAGGTAAGGGCGCTGACGACGCCGTCTTCGTGAGCGGCGGGTGCAGCAGGTGGAAGGTAACGCCCTGTGACTGATACTCCAGATGCAGGCATTTTGCAAGCGATTCCAGCGCCCCCTTGCTTGAAGCATAGGGGCTGATGTTGGTAAAGCCCGTCACGCCCACGCCGGAACTTACAAAGAACACTTTCCCCCGCTTTTGTTGAAGCATAGTAGGCAGCACAGCCTTTGTAAGATGCAGCGCGCCATAAAAATTCACCTCGTGCACGCGGCGGAACGTATCCTCATCGGATTGCAGAAAGCCCTCAAACGTGCAGACACAGGCGTTGTGGATGGCATACTCCACCCCGCCGAATTCCTGCACGGCGGATAAAACCGCTTCCGCCACAGCAGCGCCATCCGTCACGTCGCATACAAAAGGCAGCAGCCGTTTGCCATATTGCGCGGCAAGCGGCGCAAGTTCGTCCGTTACGAGATCGAGTACCGCTACCTGATGGCCGTCTTCCAAAAGCTGCTGCGCCATGTAAAACCCAATGCCCTGGTTTGCGCCGGTGAGTAGGATGGCCGCCATATCTGTCCCCTCCGCGAGATGTAGGTATGTTCTAACTATCATACCATGAAAAAGCGGAAAGGAATGAACAGATTGGAAATTTTACACTGCTACCTCCGCCGTACCGGATGCCGCAGCACGGTTAAGAGATTCTCCGGCTTGGTCTTCAATGGGTCCTTCAAATAGATTTCATGATGACGGCGCGTTTCGCCAATATCATCCGCATAGCCGTTTTCCTCCATGAAGCGCAGCATACGTGAAACCGTCTGCGGTTCTTCGTCGTAAGGCCCAACGTGCATGCACTGCACGCACAGCCCTTCTTTAAATGGCATGAATCTTGCTTTTGCGGTATCGATCCCTTTTTTACGTTCCACTTCCCCGCATGCCCAGCGGAATATTTCCTGCGTAATAAACTCCGGCTGCCGCAGCATGGAACAGAAACAGAATTTGTCCTTTTTGAGAACATCGTATGTTCCGCCGTCGGAAAGCCACCACAACCCTTCGAGCGGCGGTACGGTATATTCAAAATACCCGTCCACCTCGCTTCCGGCCTTGCTCATTTTAATGGTATAGGCAAGCGAATACAGCAGCCCCACGCTTTTTTCATATTCCCCGCCCGGCGTGTTCGGGTTGCCGCAGCCTTCCACCATCAAAAACTGCATGGGCGGCACCTCAATTGCTGCAGGCTCCGCCTTGGGTAAATACCAATCTTTGTACGCCTTTTTATAATCCAGCTTTTCCATACCTGCCTCCTTCAGCGCAGCGCAATGTAGATGTGGACTTCACTCTTCTCGCCCTCGGGTGCTGGAAAATACTCTTCGAAATCGCCCGTATAGGCCCGGTCAAGCGGCATGTTCCAGATTTCTCCCCATAGCTTCGCAACCGTACCCACATCGTCCCCGAGGGCTGTACATTTGGCGTAGCGCCCTGCCGGGATCACGGCCGCAACCATACCCTGCGGCAGGGCCGAAGCGTCTTCCACCTCGCATCCTACGGTCACGTCATACTCCATGCCGTCGGCGGAATACCCGGAATAGAGCCCAATAGAACGGTCGTTGCATTTGCCGGCAATGCTTTGGAACGTATTCCCCGCAAACAGTGTTTGCCACAGCTTTCCGATCACGCTTTGCATATCCGGGCTGTTGTTGGAGGTGCGGGCCTGAAAACCGGCCAGTGTCTTACGGGGCAATGTGACGATTTCATACTGCATACCAATCCCTCTTTTCTTTCTTTTGGTATACAGCGTAGCACGGGAATTTGGACAACAGCGTGTCATATTTCATACAGCCGCAGCGTAGTTTTTAAGTTTTTCACCAATTCCTGTCTGATGTCCTCCGGCGCAAGCACTGTAAGATGCGCTCCGTATGTCACCAGATATTCCATCAGCCAGGCGTTATGGGGCATGGAAAAGCGGACTAAAAAGCTTCCGTCCACTTCCCTCTCCCACTGCTCCTTTTGGAATTCTTCCCGCACGCGGTATTCCATATCCGGCGCGATGCGCACGGTCAGCTCCGCCATAGGAACAGCCGCATAACCCCTGTCCGGCGCTTTGAGATCGGGAAGCGGCCTCCTTGCAAACAACTCGGAAAGTACGCAAACGCCTTCCATGCGCAGCAGCTTGAAATAGCGAAAGTCCTCCCTGTCCCTGCAATAGCCAAGCAGGTACCAGTCCATGCCGCGGAACACAAGCTTCATGGGTTCCACAATACGCAGCCCCGTGCCGCCGCTCATGCCGCTGTACTCGAACGTGACGACGCATTGCTCGAATATCGCGTTTTTGAGCGCCAAAAACCGTTCATTGACCGGGTTCCTGTTTCCCCACAGGGAAAAGTCCACCTCGATCCAGTCCAACCCTTCCTGCCCGAACAGCGCGGAAAGTTTATGAAGCACCGGCTGAGCGATCTCCGGCTGTACCGCGCCCATGCCGCGCAGGGAGGAAAGCAGGCGCTGCTGCTCATCCGCATTCAAATACGAACGGTTGAATACAAAATTCTCCGTCAGCCGTATGCCGCCGTTCGCGCCTTTTAATGCGAATATGGGGATACCCGCCTGCGCCAGCGTCTCCACATCCCGGTAGATGGTACGCTGCGAAACCTCAAAATGCGCGGCAAGCTCCCTGGCCGTCATGCTTTTGCGGTTGAGCAGCAGGTATACGATTTCAAACAGGCGGTCAATCTGCATGGCGTTCACCTCTTGGCTCTGAGTATACCGTAAGTAAAGATAATAAACCAATCATAAGAATGATAAATTTTGCCGCTTCGGTGTTGTTGCCTATCAATGCATAATAGATAATAAAGAGGTATTGTTATATATGGATTCAGAAAAGGAGAAGCCGGCATGAAAAGAATTCTCCCCTTATTTTTCATCCTTTTGTTATTCGCCCTCCACCCGGTTCAGTCGCTCGCCTGCACCAGCTTTGCCGTATATCGTGACAACACGCTCTATGGCATGAACTTTGATTATCCGGATGTACCGGTCCGCTACGCCATCAGCCAAAGCGGGGATATGTCCGTGTTTCATGTGGACTTTCAAACAAACGGGCGTTACGTTCCCATTGCGGGCATGAACGGGCAGGGGCTGTTCCTGGCGGTACAAATGCTTTATCCGGAAGAACTTGCAACAATAGAAGCGGGCAGCAGCAAGATAGAACTGCACACGTTTGCACAGCAGGCTCTGTTCGGTATGAAAAGCGTTGAGGAAGTAAAGCAGCAGTTGGAAGGGCAGCAGCTGGTCAACACATTCCTGACGCTGCACTGCATGCTGGCGGACCGGAGCGGGGAAGCCGTTGTGCTTGAGCCCGGAACGGAGCAGAACCGCATTACACAGAACCCGGGCGATTATCTTATAATGACCAATTTTTCGAATGCGGACGCCTACAACCCCGATACGCAGAAGCTGGAAGGGGTGGACTGCGAACGCTACCTCGCCGCGGACGCCTATATTGCACAGAACCCGGATTCTTTTGAGATAGAAGGCGGATTGGAGACGCTCAAGCGCACCATGCAATCCGAAGGCGGCTTCCCTACGCAACATTCCATGGTGTGCGACCCCGTGAACGGGGAAATTTATATCGCGATACGCGGGGATTTCGAAAGGATCTGGAGGATTTCCCTGCCGGAAAAGACAATCGAAGGCTACCGCGGCTTTGAGCAACCCATCAAGCTAAAGCTGGATGAACAGGGCGTTACCGCGCAGGAACTCATCGACCTTTCCAGCGCGTTGCAGGAGCAATATGGGTCTGTCAACCAAAAGACCGGGGTATCCGCAGACGGCGCTGCGGCTCAGCCAACAGCTCTTTCCAATGACCTGCCGACAGAGTCTGCCGCTGCATTAGGCCCACTGGTCATGATCGGCATCTGTCTGGCAACGCTTTGTATCATCGCCGTTGTTTGGCTCCTTTTATTGCGCCGCGCGCGCCGGCAAAGAGGTTCCTAGCGCGCCACATCCAGAAGTACGGTTGTTTCCCTCGCGTCCACGTCATAAAACCCAACCACCTCGTCCCCGCGGCACAGCGCCACACGGCTGGTCATGTTGGCGGCGCTGCAGCTGTGGTTGGGGATGATCTCAATCCGGTCGCCAACATTCAGAGTAAGCGGCGTTTCGCTTTGCAGTATGCCCACTTCCTCGGAAAGGCTTGCGACAATTAAGTTCTCGTACCCTACCACCCTGCCGTAACCCGTGACGCCGCTGTTGCCGTGTGCGCCCTTATCAAGCCCCAGGCATTTGCTTCCGGCGTCCATAATCCACTTCCGGTCCCCGTGTTTGCTGATGACGGTTGCGAGCACCGTAAGCGCGCACCGTTCCACCTCCACGCCGAATGTGGTTTGGATCACGTCGTAAAACACATAGTTGCCGGGGCGGACGGCGGTAATGACGTCGCTTTCCGCCTCATAGGAAAACGTCGGCGTGCTTCCGCTTGCTACCATACCGCAGGCAAAGCCCTGCTGTAGCACGCTGTCCCTTGCCCGGCGCAGCGACGTTTCTTCTTCCTCCCAGCATGAAAGAACCTGTTCCGGCGATGCCGCGGCGTATACCTGGCCGGGGTGGCTTGCGATGCCGATACAATGAAGGTTCGGGCAGATATCCGCAATCTCCCGCACATAATCTCCCGCCCGTTCCGCCCCGACGCCGAAGCGATGAAGTCCAACATCCACAAGCAGCAGATACTCCCACCGCAGACCGTTTTGCTTGCAAAACGTGTCATAGGCCCGGGCAGTTTCGAGCGTATCCAGGCTTACAACAATGGGGACCTGCTCCCCCACCTTCCGCATGCGTTCCAGGTTTCGGGCGCCAATAAACGGATAGGCGAATATAATCCGCTTGGGCCTAAGCGCCATAAAGCGCTCGGCCTCCAAAATGCTGCCCACCAGCAGGCCATCTGCGCCCGCCTCCAGCTGCAGCTTTGCAACAAAGCCGGACTTGTGCGTCTTGGTCATGGGCATGAGCGCCTTCCCGTTGCGCGTGCAGACAGATTGCGCCTCCTCTATGTTCCTTCTTAGCTTCCCTTCCTCCACCAAGGTGGAGGGCGTGGGCAACGCGCTTTTGTTCATACCTGCCTCCGGCTTAACCCGTTTTTGCCATTATACCAATTGGAGGAGGCATCTGCATGCTATAATAAGCAAAAACGGAAAGGAGACCGCGCCATGGTGTCAGGCTTGAGCCATATTACGCTGATCGTAAAGGATCTGGAGCGCACAGGCAGGTTGTTTAAAGAACTGTTCGACGCCAAAGAACTCTACGCCAGCGGGGACGCTGCTTTCTCATTAAGCCGGGAAAAATTCTTCTCCGTCTGCGGGTTATGGTTCTGCATCATGGAAGGCGAGCCTTTGCCCGCACAAACCTACAACCACATTGCGTTCCAAATTCCAGAGGAAGCGTTTCTACAATGTGCCGCAAAAATCCGGCAGCTTGGACTTCTGGAAAAACCCGACCGCCCGCGGGTAGACGGCGAAGCCCGTTCCCTTTATTTTTATGATTACGACAACCACCTCTTTGAGCTGCACACCGGGAATTTGGCAGAACGGCTTAAGCGGTATTCGCAAGGGAACCATCCAACAGAATAACCTTTCCGTCCGCCTCGTTCTCTTTTTTCGTTCCGTTTTTGCAGGGAACCTTTTCGTCTTATCATGCGTTATACAGGCAGAAAGAAACGAAAAGGGAGTAACGACATGAGCTTGAAAAAGAGATTGGGCAGCCTGTTGCTGCTTGTGGTGTTGATGAGCGCATTTATCAGCCAGGTTACGTTTGCGCAGGTTTCCGGCAGCATTACAACCCTCCCCGGCGCCGAATCCCCCGCAGTGGAACAGGAAGTCAACAGCCCATACGCCGTGCTGTTTGGCACCATCAAACGGGTAACAATTGAGGGCAACCTGATCCACGTAGAAGTGCTCAGCCAGCATGAGAACAAAACAATTATCCTGAACATTACCAATACAACAAAGATTGTAGATTCCGTCAAACGCGTTGCCGTAGCCCCCAAGGATCTTGTGGTGGGAAGCACGGTTTATGCCTGGCACAGCACGTTTATGACGAAGTCCTATCCTCCCATCGCGAATGCGGAAGCATTGATTGTAAACGTCCCCAAGGAAGGCGCTCCCGGCCAGTTCTTTGAAGTGGAAAAAGTCACAAAGAATAAGGACGGCAGCATCACCATATTGAACGTGGAGCAGGACCTTTCCTTTACCATCCCCAAGAACACCAAAATCGCTTTGTTCAATGCGGACAAAACCATCCGTCTTTCCAACATCAAGCCCGGTGCCAAGCTGGTTGTCTGGTATGAAGTAGCGGCCCTAAGTTACCCCGCCCAAGCCGGAGGCAGCGAGGTAATTGCCTTTGCGGATGAATATGACGGCTATGTATCCGTCATAAACACAAGTATCCGCGTCAACGGTTCAAGCATCCGCTATCACGCCGTGCTGGAAAACGGCACGATATGGCTGCCCGCGCAGGAAGTTGCAAAGAAGCTTGGCTTCTCCACCAACTACCAGGCAAAGTCAAAGACCCTGACGCTTAAAAAATCCGGCAAGATTGTTGCCATGATTACCGCAGGCAAAGATACCTTTGTGTATCAGGGGGAAGACCGCAGCACCGCAGCGCCGGCTATCAAAAACGGAAGGCTGTATGTAGAGATATCGCTGTTTGCGCAGCTTGGCAATTTCAAGCTGGCGCATCCGGTACGCTGACCTTTCGGCCAGGACCAAATCCGGCAATATTATATGATACAGAAAACGGGCAGGCCTAATGGGCCTGCCCGTTTATTCCGCTAACATCCGATCAATCAGCCTGCAGTTCCACATAGCACATCAAAAACGGCGCCGCACCCTTTGCGTCGTTTTCCACGACGGGTTCGGAGACGTAATATCCGTATGTGCCGTCCCTCTTTGGGTTGTTTTCCGGGCCCAGCCCGGCGGAAAGGCAGATGCCGCCCAAATTGAGCATGCCGTCCTTTTCAGAAAGATACTTTCTGCAAATGCCATCGAATATCCGAGCGCCCGTGGCGCGGTATTGCAAGGGCAATACCCCGAGCCTCGCGCCCTTTAGCATGGCGTAAGCAATCATGGAACTGCCGCTTGTTTCCAGATAATTTTCTTCGCGTCCCGCTTGATCCACCACCTGATAGAGCATGTTGGTATCTTCATCAATATATGGCGCAATACCGGCAACCAGCTCGCTTAAAATCCCGCCAAGCCGCGCCCGTTCTTCCCCGGCGCTTTGCGGCAAATACGCAATCACATCAACAAGCGCCACCGCAAACCAGCCGATGGCCCGAAGCCAGAAGCTTTGTGAAAGCCCTTTTTCATTGGCCCAGAACATCCGTTTTGCGCTGTCGTACCCGTGGTAGTAGAGCTTCTTTTCTTCATCAAACATATACTTACGGACATTTTGGAACTGGCTGACGATATCGGTATAGTCGGGTTTCTCCTGAAATTCCGTTTCATACCGCGCAGCAAATACCTGCGCCATATACAATCCGTCCAGCCAGACCTGATGCGGATAAATCAATTTATGCCAGAAGTTCCCTTCCTTGGTGCGCGGCTGCTCCGTTAACTGCCGGTGCAGCAGTGCAATGGCGCGCCGGTACTTTTCCTTGCCGGTCGCCCTGTATAAATCGAACAGCACGCGTCCTTCACAGATGTTGTCAAGGTTGTACGTTTCAAGCGCATACCCGAGCAGACTGCCGTCTTCAGAGACATAATAGTCGATAAACCGCTCCACAAAACCGAAGAGCCGCTCCTTCCCCGTCTGCTCATACAGGCGGAGGAGGCTCGTCATCATGCATCCGTCGATATAGTTCCAATGCGGCGCGCTGCCCCGGCGGATCTGTTCCATGTTCCAAAGCGGGGCCTGCGGCGTCGATTGCGCCAATATACGGTCAATATAGCGCGCAACAATATCCTGCATGCTTACTCCTCTATGCGCTCTTCCACGTTTTCTGCAATGACTGCCGGGCCTTCCACTCCCATGATCGAAACGTTCTTGAGCGCCATGCGCCGGATATTGTTATAATATAGGCCGGTTTTATGATGCGCTTCAATATGGCTCATCATGGCGGGGTACCCCCATCCCGCATCTTCTTTGAAGGAGAAGGAGACGTTTTCGATCGTTACTTCCTCAATGGGCTGTTCGGGCAGGCCGTAAAAGAAACCCGCGGCATATTCGCAATCCACACACACAATGTCTTTAAAGTGGAATTTGCCCAAGCGGGGCGTGCGCTCGTCCACAGGCAACTTTTCCTTGGTCCATACGTATTCCGTCTTGCCGTCCTTATCGCAAGAATAGAACATGTTGATCACCAAAGGGGTCAAAACATGCTCCATCTTGATGGTATGGAACGTGATGCCGTCGATCACGGCGTCCTTCCCCCGCCCACGCCGGGTTTTGATGCGCAATCCCCGGTCGGTATCGCGAAAATAGCATTGGCTTGCAAATACATCCTGCACGCCGCCCGCCATTTCGCTGCCCATCACCACCGCGCCATGCGCGAATTCCATCAAACAGTTGCGTATGGTGTGATTTTTCGCGGGCGTTTTGTACGTTGCGCCCATGTAGAGCTTGCCGGATTTGATGGCGATAGCGTCGTCTCCCACGGAAAACCGCGCGCCGATGATTTCCACGCCGTCGCAGGATTCCGGGTCGCACCCGTCGGTATTGGGCGAGTCCTTTGGGGCGATCACCGCAATATCATAGAACCCGATGTTTCGGGAAAAGAAGGGGTGCAAATTCCAGGCCGCGGAGTTTTGGCCTGTGACGCCGTGCAGCACCACATCCTCACAGCCGTTCAAGAACACCAGCCGGGGCCGGCCTTCCTTTCTTGCCTTGGGTTCATGCCACCAGACGCTATTCTGCGCGTTCCCGTCGATGACGCCTTCTCCTATGATGCGGATGTCCCGCGCGTGGTGCGCGGAAAGGAGCGCCATATGCGAGGCTCTCGGTTCCCCTTCCCAGGTGGCGCACTGTATTTTTTCACCGGTAGATATGCAGTCGATTTCGCCGGGCCAAACGGGATAATCCTCCACCCGCGTGCTGCCCAACAGGACCGCGTCTTTTGCAAGCTCCAGCGTCATATGGCTTTTTAAAACAAGCGGCCCCGTCTTGTATACGCCGCGCGGCACGAATACCCTTCCATTAGCTGGGCAGGCATAAATCGCGCTCTGAAGCGCCCGCGTATCGTCCGCTTCCCCGTCCCCCACCGCGCCAAAAAGCTGCGCGTTGATGCAGGCGCTCTCTTCTTTGGTTTGAATCGTAAGCGTAAACGCATCAAGCGTTGTGCCCACCGTATACTCCGTATTGGGCTTTAGATGGAACAGCGAAAATACATTGGCGTCATGGAGCGGTTCAAGTACCGATCCATTCAGCACCACGCGGTACGGCGTTTCACAATAATAGGGAAGCATATTGTTTAATTCGAAGCAGGCCGAAGTGGCGGAAAGAAACAAACGATGGAATGTCATGCTTGGCTCCTCTTTTTGTTGATCCGTGCTTTGATAAGATTTTTCAGTGTCACAAGCAGCGCGTCATAGGCTGCAAACATCACGCCGTACAGAATGGGCTCCGCGCCAAGCACGATCGTATTTCCGGGCAAATCGCCCAGCCGGACCGCAATCAGATTGACGGCATGGTAGGTATACGCAATCAGAAACGACAGCAGGACGCCGTAGAGGATATTCACCCAGAAGAAGTAAAACTTCTTGCTGTAAAACATCATGTGCGTTTGGTAGGCGTCCCCGCCGTTATCCATGTAGATTAAGATTCGGTTGACCATCAGGTCCGTCACGGCGCCAAGCACAAGCCCCAGGGCAAGCGTCAGATCCAGTTGGTCCAGGGAACTCAAAAACAGTCCCCAGCCTACAAAAAAGTAGACCGCCCCCGCAAACCACGCTTTTAATAAAAGCGCTTTTGCGGCGACCGGCCACTTCTTGCTTTTTTTCGCGGCCTGTTCCTTTCCCGAAGGCGCGCTAGTCTTCCAGGAGCTCATTTTCCTCCTCTTCTTCCACCAGGCTTTCCGCCTGCAGGTCGTCAAATTCCTCATCCTCCATGGACGTATCGATCTTGCTAAGAAGCTTTCTGTATGCCGGAAGCAAGGCAATGCTTAGCGTGGTCAGTCCCAGCGCGCCAAGATGGATCATGGTCCAGTTCATGCTGTCGGCGATATCCTGCGTGATGGGCACCGGGTTGTCACGCACCATCGTTTCATGGAACATGATATTGAGATATACGATATCGAGGATAATCTGCACTGCCAACAGCAAGAACACAACGCCGATCATCAGATGAAAGCGCTTGGTTCCCCTCGCATAGGCGTTTGTGAAGGAGAAGATAACGAGCATGGAAGCGAGCGTGATGATGAACACATAGAGCGCGATGATGCGCGAGCTCACGTACATGGCGGCGTTGGAGTGCGCCGTCAGATGGAACGTATATATCATGCAGCTGACGACAAGCAGCACGAGCGGTATCGTCTGCGGCCTTCTTTTCAGGTTTACTAGGCGTTTGCGAAAAAAATCATTCATGGCGCGTCCCTACCTTATAGCAATGCCTGTTTCTTTATCAAAGAAATGCATCTTTTCCCTGTCAAACCGGACGCCGATTGTCTGCCCCGGCCTGTATGTGCTCCACGCTCGGAATTTGCACACGATACGCTTGCAGCCGATCATGCCGCGCACCAGCGTATGCTGGCCCAGATTTTCATTGAGATCCACACTTAGCTCCAGTTCATCCCCCAGCGCGATATCTTCCGGCCGCACGCCCAGCACAACGGGTTTGCCCACGTAGCCATGCAGCATTCGCCGCTCTTCCTCGGTCAGCGCCAATGTCAGATACTTGTTTTTCAGCGTGCCGTCGGGATAGACGCGCACGTTTAAAAAGTTCATGGGAGGCAAGCCGATAAAGCCCGCCACAAACACATTGGCCGGATGATCGTAGAGTTCAATGGGCTTCCCGATCTGCTGGATGCGCCCTTCGTTCATAATGACAATGCGATCCGCCAATGTGAGCGCCTCGATCTGATCGTGCGTCACATAGACGATGGTTGCCCCCAGACGGTTGTGCAGCAGTTTCAGTTCCCGGCGCATGGAGCCGCGCAGTTTGGCGTCAAGGTTTGAAAGCGGCTCGTCAAACAGGAACACCTTGGGATGGCGCACGATGGCGCGGCCCACGGCTACGCGCTGGCGCTGCCCGCCCGAAAGCTGCCTGGGCTTTTTGTTGAGCTGATCCGTCAAATCAAGGATATTTGCCGCATCCATAACCTTCTCGTGTATGATATCGGGATTTTCGTTTCGAAGCATCAGGCTGAACGCCATGTTTTCGTATACCGTCATATGCGCGTAAAGCGCGTAATTCTGGAACACCATGGCGATGTCCCGGTCCTTGGCCGCGGCGTTTGTAACATCGATATCGTCGATCATCAGCCGGCCTTCCGTGATTTCCTCCAGCCCCGCCAGCATGCGCAGCGTGGTGGATTTTCCGCAACCGGACGGGCCTACCAGCACAATAAACTCGCCGTCCTGTATGCTAAGGCTGAAATCCGTCACGGCCTGCACGCCATTCTCGTATATTTTGTTTAGGCCTTGTAGCTTCAAGCCCGCCATATCAGTGTTCTCCTTGCGGCGTATTGAGCGTTTGCAGGTGTTTGAGGAGCATGGTCGAATGAATATAAGAAACAACGCCCGCCGCGATCAGCGCAACGCCCGAAGCGGCCAAAGCCGCCGCCAGAAACGTGTGTTCCCCGGCGGTCAACTGCTCCAGCTTCAAAAAATGCGCGGGCAGAAGAAGAATACGGATAAACTGGACAACGCCCAGCGCACAGATCACATACGACCAGTTCCTGACGTACGCTTTTGCTTTTTCACTTCCCAGAAACACGATCATCATGAATATGATGTTGTACAGAATATCAAGCCCCGTCGTCGCGTCGGATACCGGCACGGGGTTACGATACATGGCCACAAAATACGCGACGTTACACACAAGGCCCAGCATGCAGAGCGCGTAGGGCGGCGTATCCTTGCTGTAGCGCATCCGTTCCACATGTTTCATCGTTCTGCCTCCCTTCTTTCCTGCCGCATACGCGCCGCCTTCCACCAAAGGTTTAACAGCAGCGCCGCCGCGACGAAAAAGAGCAGCCCTGAGAGCACGATACCGCAATCCAGCATGAACGTGGAATGCACAAACCGCATGCGCAGCATTTCGGTGATCTCCCGGATACGTTCAAAATCAAGCTGAAGGTACAGTTGCTTAATAAACAAAACGTTGACCAGATTGAATATGCCGACATAGACCGCAAACGCCGCAAACAGGCAGGAGGAAATATAATTGGAAGCGTAATACAGCCGCCTGCGGTGGGTGAGCGTAGCGAACAGGCCGATGCAAAGGATCATCAGAATAAGCGCCTCGCGCAGCAGCTGCATGTTGAACGGCTGTACGCCATAGTACAATTCGGCGCCCTCCACATAAAATGTCTTGCTTGAAGAATCCGCGTGGAAGGATAAGCTGTACATATCCGACGCAAAGCCCAGCGCATACACAAACACAAGGCTTGTGATGATAAGCGCTGTCACAACGGCCGCTTTTTGTAGTTTCATCTGCGCGTTCTGCATAAGGCACCTCTATTTCTGTGATACGCGCGGGGAAGCCGGTTTCTTCCCCGCGCGCCGCCAGAACAATCGGGTCTTTTCGCCGTTTAGTTGCCGGTCATCCGCTCGTAAGCGCTCCTGTGCATCATGATAAAGCCTTCGCCGTTGAGGGTCTTGGTCAGGTATTCAATGAGCCCCTCCTTGCTCAAAAGCTTATCCCTGTTGGCGTTCTTGCCTTCAAAGCCATAGAGCACATAGTCCACGAACATAATGCGGTCGGTGTCGTTGTTGCCGTTGCGGAAGGCCGTTGTGAGATCCGCGCAGTTGTCTTTGATAAACTGCTCCTCCGCCTCGGCCAGAGAGAACGTGGAAGGAACGATGATCTGCGTGGGATTTTCCGCATCCGCGGCATTTACCACAAGATGCTTCATGGTGCCAAGCTCACAGGCCTTCAGGATGATGTCCAATCCCGCCTGGCCTTTCGGGTGAACGGTCTGGTACTCCATGCCCTGCTCTTTGACATAGCCGATGGGGAATGTCGCGCCCAGCCACATGCGGTAGTAGTTGGTGTAGTTGCCGTTCGCGAGCGTACTAAGTTCCGTCAGCGCCGCTTCGCTCAGCTTGGGTACAAGCTTGCCGCCGTACATAATCTCGCCGTCGATCCAGGCTTCGGGGCCATAGGACATCAGGCGGTTGCCCTCAACGGAATACAGGTAGTCAAACAGTTTGAGCGCGCGTTTAAGTTTTGCATCATCCGAGGCGACGCTTGCGAGGATCGACCATCCGTCGGACTTCACGGAGCGCCAGGAGTCGGTGAACTGGTAGTAGCTGCCGTTACCATCCCAATCCGCCACCGGGGGAAGAACGGGCGTAAGGTTGAAGCCGGAGATTTCGCTTTCAAGGGAGTTGTAGACCGTCGTGGTCTGGTTGTAATCGTAGGTGAGGAAGCCAAGGTTTGCTTTATTGAGGCGCTCGCGGTGATCGCCGCCGGCAAGGCCCGCGGTGGATTCGTTTTTGTCAAAGTCCTGCAGGATCAGCTTCTCCTTGTAGAGCTGGTTGAGCCGTTCCAGCGCGTCCATATTCTTGGCGTCAAAGCGCGCATCCTGCAGCTCGCCGTTTTGATCAAAGTAGAACCAGTTGAGGCGGGAGTCAAGACCGCGCACGCCCCAGATTTCCGCCAGGCGGAAGAGGTCCTGCACACGGCCCATCTGGTAGCCGCGGGGGTAGAAGGGAACGGCGTCATATTCGCTCTGCCCGGTCAAAAGCTCGGTATTGGCGAGCACACAGCGCATGAGCGCCACCAGTTCGTCCGCATCATAGGCCGCATCCTGCCCGCAGAAGAGGTCCGAACGCTTGGCGAACGCGCCGCCGTAGGTGCTGTCGATATGGTCCTTCAACACCTGCACAAGGCTTGCGCCGTCCATTTTGGGCAGTTCATTCTGCGCGGTGATAACGTTCTTGGTATATGCCTTCCTTATGGTCTGCGCGCCGCTGCCGTCGGCCTTCGCTACGGTAAGCTCCACGTTGACGGATTCGGGCATGTAGGGCTTGTAGAAGGGTTTGACCGTCCTGTCGGTGTTGTAGGTCACGGTATCGTCGTCGAGGAGTTTTTGCGCCCAGTCCGCGCGCAGGATAAACATGCGCTCGATATCGTCGTACCCATCGAAATAGGGCGCGTAGTAAATGTGTCCGTCACCCGAGGTAATGGAGGTTTTTACAACGCTGTTGTTGTCCAGAAACGCCTTGAAGTTGGGCATGATATCGAGATATTCGTCCAGCTTGACGTACGTGTTGTTCAATGTGCCTTCCTGGTTGAGATCGACGGAGTTGCCGACCATGATGTCAATGTTTGCGAAATTCTGCGCCTGGAGCGTGTTGAAAGAGGCGCGTACGTCCTTGGCGTCGGTGGGCGTTACATCGTTGATGGTGAAGTTGAGGCGGCTCTGGAGTTCTTCCCACACGGGCTTGAAGTCGCCTTCGCGGTAGGTCTTGCCGTTGGCAGCGACATACTCGCTCTGCGGTTTGCCGCTGGAACCGTCCACGGTGTAGCGCATGTAGACGGAGCTGTTGTAGAAAACGGAGAGATTGAGCGTTACGGGCTGGTCTGTCGCCAGAGGATCCGCTTCGGGAGTTGCTGTGGCTTCAGCTGCAGCGGGCGCCTGCGTAGCTGCCGGGGTAGGCGCGGTGGCTTCCGTATTCACCTTCACGCAGCCTGTTAGGATACCGGCAAGCATGATCACCGCCATGAGGATTGCCATGGTGCGTTTCATTTTCGTCAACCTCCTATTATTTATTACGGCCCCATAGGCCAATAAAGCTGTCCAGCGTTATTCCTTGACGCCGCCCACGTTTACGCCGGTGGCGAAGTACTTTTGAATGTAAGGATAGATAATGATAATGGGAATGATGGCGCACACCACCATTGCGTAGATCAGGGAATTGGGCGCGTAGCTTGTGGTGGCGGGCAGTTCCTGGCGCATGATTTCTTCGAGCTGATCCCGGATGTATACCTGCAGCGGCCATTCGTTGCGGTTCCTGATCATGGTGCGCGCCCAGAAATACCCGTTCCAGCGGCTGATGCCAAAGAAGAGCCCGACCGTCGCGATGGTGGATTTGGACATAGGGATGTATACGCGCGTCAATAGCTGCATTTCCTTTGCGCCATCGACAATGGCCGCTTCCTCAATTTCCCGCGGGACGTTTTCAAACGCGTTCCGGAGCAGCACCACATTGAAGGCCGCCATACCCATGGCGATGACCACCAGCCACTTATCGTCCAGAATGCCCATCGCGCCGAATATATTCTGCGTGGCCTTGTAGTTTAAAAATTGGGGCACCAGGCCCGCTGAAAACCACATGGTGAATACCAGGAAAAAGTTGAGGCCCCGCCGGAACACCAGCCTGGCTTTGGAAAGCGCGTACGCGCCCAGCACCGAGACGCCAAGCGTCCAGATCGTGCCGTAGAACGTGACAAACAGCGTGTTCGCGTAACTGATCCAGAAGCGCTTGGTCAGCAAGATCTCCCGAAACGCGTCAAACTGCATTTCCACCGGGAACAGCACGACCTTGCCCATGTAGTACGCATCCCTTCCGCTCAATGACGCCGAGATGGCGTACACAAACGGATAAAGGCAAAAGAGCGCAAATACGGTCAGAAACGTATAGGAAAGGAGCTTAAATATGATTTCCGTGGTATCAAGCCTCTTCATATTTTCCTCCTCAATACAGCGACGTATCGGACGCTTTGCGGCTGATCATGTTCGCGCCCACCACCAGCAGCATGGACGTCACGGCATTGATCAGATCCGCCGCGGAAGCGAGAGACTGGTTGGTCTGCGCCCCCGCCTGTATGCCTGCGCGCTGAAATACGTAGGTTGAAACCACGTCCGCCGTGCTGTATGTGTAGGAGTTGTACAGCAGCAGCACCTTTTCATAGCCGATGGTCAAAAGTTCGCCTACGCGCAATATCAGCATGATGGTAATGGTGGAAAGAATGCCGGGCAGCACGACGTACTTGATCTGCTGCATTTTGGACGCGCCGTCGATGCGCGCCGCCTCATAGCTGGTGGGGGAGATCCCGATGATGGCGGCAAAGAACACAATGGAACTGTAACCCGCGGTCTCCCAAATGCCCGATACCTGGTAAATCGAGCGAAAGTATTGGGGCAGGTAGAGCATACCGGTGTTTGCGGCTTCCTCAGATATCCAGCCGATTTTTACAAACAGCTGCGAAAGTACGCCGGGTTCTGAAAACGCGCTTCCCCCGCTTAAGAGCATCTGAACAAGTGTCGTGATGACGACGGTGGAAACAAAGCGCGGCAAGTAGGTTGCAATCTGCAACAGGCTGCGGGCGGCGTTGGACTTGATTTCGTTGAAGAGGATCGCCAGCAATATGGGGATGGGAAACCCGAACAGCAGGCCGTAAAAGCTCAACAGGAACGTGTTGCGAAACGCCTGCCAGAAACCGACGGAGTCGGCTCCCGCCACCAAGCTGTAGAAATTTTGAAAGCCTACAAAGTTCCGATCCAGCACGTTTTTGGTCGCGTCGTCGAGTTTGAACGCGGTAATCAGTTCATAAAGCGGCAGATACCGCCAGAACAGGAACACCAGTATCAGCGGCAGCAGCATCAGGTACAGCCGCCAATCCTTTTTGACGCGGCGCAATATAAGCTTCCAATAATCGCGCTCCAGTTCATCCTGTATGGTAAGCTTGGTAATTCTTTCGCTCCGGGGTTTACGCATGCTGCCGCCCCTCCTCCTGAATCCTGAGCAAGTACTGCCTCTGGTCCTCAAACAGCCCGTTCTGCCTGCGCGCGACGAGCACGGCCACAATGCCGATTACCGTACTGAGCGTGTCTACGGACAAATACCGTATGAGCAGCGGAAGAACGGATATTCCTTCGAGCGCGGATGCGACCGCCGCGCGTCCCATATTCATTGCAAGGTACCCGGTGAGCGCAAACAGCACCGTATTGAGGGCGCTTTGCCGCACCGCTTCCTTGCCGATTTTCCGGAACCAAATAAGAGTTGCCGCGATACAGGCGTTGCCCAGCATGTAAATCAAGTAGGTATGCAGTCCTCCGCGGTTGCAGATGCAATAGACAAGGCCGCCGAGTACCGCGTGGAAAAGCCCGTACGCGCCCCAACGCATCATGACGATTAATGTTACCGGCAGCACGACAGAAAGCGTAAATACCTCGCCCGGAAAGAAACGAAGCGCCGCGCTGTTGAGAATTTCCAGCCCGCAGAGGATTGCGCCCAGCATGCTAAGGTCGATGCACATGTACCGCTTGAGACTCATACTTTACTCCTGCCTTGACAATCCGGCATTTGCCATACTACACTCACCCTAAGCCACATCCGGAGGTGACCCAACTTGCCCACCATCCGCCTGAACCCTTCTCAATCCATCCAGCAGGCAATCGGCTTCATCGCGCCCGGTCAACCGGCGGAACTGATCCTGGGCCCCGGCGTTTACCGTGAAAAGCTGCGCATCGACAAGCCCGGCCTTACGCTTTGCGGGGAGGGAAATTCCCCGCGGGACGTCGTGATAACAAACGACGATTACGCGAACAAACGCCATCCCACCGACGGGAAAGAATACAATACGTTCCGTACCTATACCGTCAACATCCTTGCGCCCCATGTGACGCTCCGGGGATTGACGGTGGAAAACGCCGCGGGCGATCCTGTCCACAAAGGACAAAGCGTTGCATTGAGCGTCTATGGCGATAACGCTTTCATTGAGAACTGCGTGCTTTCTTCCACGCAGGATACGCTGTTTTGCGGCCCTCTGCCCGATGACCTGATCGTACGATACGACGGGTTCCTCCCCGATGAGGAACGCTGCCACGAAGGGGAAATGCTCCAGTTGTTCTACAAATGCACGATCGAGGGAAGCGTGGATTTTATATTCGGATGCGCGAACGCATGGTTCTATGGGTGTGATATCGTTTCTGTAAACGATACGCGGGAGTTTGGATTTGTTGCGGCGCCCGCTCATTCGCTCAAACAGCGCGCGGGCTTTCAATTTGTGGACTGCGGCTTTCGCCACACGGGCTGTAAGGATGCAAGCGTCTTTCTTGCGCGTCCCTGGCGGGACTTTGGCAAGGCTGCCTTTGTGGACTGCGCGCTCGATGCGCACATCCGGCCCGAAGGATTTGATCCGTGGAATGATACCCGAAGGGACAGCACCGCCCGGTTTTCCATTGGCGGGTCCACGCATCTGCCCAAAGCCGTTTCATGGTCCCAAAAGCTTTCGGATGCGGACGCGCAGACCTTGCGCAACGATTGTGCGCGCTATTTTTCTTCCCACAACGTTTGCGCCGTTTTTCCGTCGAACAGGTAAAGGCTTTCATAGGGGACGTAGAAACGGCAGACGTCGCCGGGCCTGGGTTCGTCATAAGGGGAAACCTTCATGATGAGCTTTTGCTCCCCGATGCCGGTGTAGACGTTCACGTTGTCCCCCAACAATTCCGTAAGGGTCACCGTCGTTTCCATGGTGATGCCGTTTGCCGCGTTCATTCCCGTCTTTAAAAGCGATACCGCCTCCGGCCGGAAGCCGACAATCAGCTTTTTGCCTTCATAGGCGCGGCAGATGCGTGGGAATGCCCGGCAAAGGTCAAACGATACATCGGTTCCCGTGCAGTCCAGCAACCCACTTGTTGTGTCGCATTCTATAAAATTCATGGGCGGTTCCCCGATGAAACCTGCCACAAATTGGTTGGCCGGGCGAAAATACAGTTCATGCGGGGTCCCGATCTGCTGGATGTAACCGCCCTTCATCACCACGATTTTATCCGCCATCGTCATGGCTTCAGTCTGGTCATGCGTGACGTATATGGTGGTCGCGCCCACCCGGCGGTGGATGTGGATGAGTTCCGAGCGCATGGTCACGCGCTGCTTGGCATCCAGGTTAGAAAGCGGCTCATCCATCAAAAACACTTCCACATGGCGGATGATGGCGCGGCCCACCGCCACGCGCTGCCGTTGCCCGCCCGAAAGCTCCCGCGGCTTTCTCTCCAGATATTCGCTCAGCCCCAATATTTTTGCGGTGCGCCGAACGCGCGCCTCGATAATATCCTCGTTGATTCCCTTGAGCGTTAAGCCGAACGCCATATTTTCATACACGGTCATATGCGGATAGAGCGCGTAGGATTGGAATACCATGGCGATGCCGCGCTCGCGCGGGCCTTTGCTGTTGGCAGGCTCGCCGTTCATATAAAGCGTGCCGTCCGTAATATCCTCCAAGCCCGCGATCATACGGAGCGTGGTGGACTTGCCGCAGCCGGAGGGGCCTACAAACACCACAAACTCGCCCTTCTCGATGTCCATGCAAAAATCATGCACGGCGTGAAAGCCGTTGTCGTATATTTTGTTGATGTTCTCAAGCTTCAAGTGCGCCATCTAATCGCCCTTCCGCATGTTGCTTTGCCCCGCTCTTATTTAGAAAAGCTCCTCCATGGGGATATGGTCCATATCGGTAAACGTCTTATTTTCCCCGCACATGCCCCAGATGAACGTATAGTTGCTTGTGCCCACGCCCGCGTGCAGCGACCAGCTGGGGGAAAGCACCGCCTGCTCGTTGCGCATGACGATATGCCTGGTCTCCTCTTTGGTGCCCATCATGTGGAATACGATGTTATCGTCTTCCAAGTCAAAATACAGGTAGACTTCCATACGCCGCTCGTGCGTATGGCAGGGCATGGTGTTCCATACGCTGCCGGGTTCCAATACCGTCATACCCATGACAAGCTGGCAGGAATCGCACACTTCCGGGTGTACATACTGGTAAATAACGCGCTTGTTGACGTTGATTCCCTCGCCCATGGGCACGGCGTTCGCGTCTTTCTGCTCAATAATAACGGTTTGATATTGCTTGTGCGCCGGGCAGGAATTGATATAGAATTTCGCGGGGTGCTCCGCGTTCAGGGAATGGAATTCCACCGTCTTGGTGCCCATGCCGATATAAAGCCCACCGCGGCTGCCGATGCGGTACGTTTGCCCGTCCAATATGATTTCGCCTTCGCCGCCGATGTTGATAACCCCCATCTCGCGCCGCTCTAAAAAATACGCGCTGCCGAGTTCTTTGGAGGTCTCCAAAGCAAGCGCCTTGTGTACCGGCATAACGCCGCCCGCAATGATCCGATCCTGGTGGGAATAGGTAAGCACGATTTCATCCGCTTCAAATATGGAGGAAATCAGGTAATGTTCACGCAGCAAAGCGGTATCGTACCTGCGCGAATCCGACGGATGGTTGCTGTAGCGGATGTCGAACTTCATAGTTATACTGCACCTTCCCATTTTTCGTTGATAAAACGTACGCTATCGGGGATATCCGCCCCCGTTGTGCCCTCGAGTATAAGTACCGCATTCGGGTTATGGCGTTTGATTGCGCAACAAATCGCGTAAAAATCCAGTTCACCTTTTCCAACCGCGCATTGTACCGGCCCGTCTTGTGTAAATCTGCAATCCTTGATGTGAAAGCAGCAGATCCTGTCCCGAAAGGTCTCTATTCCGTCGTGCAGGATGGCAAGGTACTCCTGCGCGTTGGACGCATCTAAAAAATTGTAAAGATCAAATATCACGCGGAGATTTTCGTTTGCGATTTCGTCCATCGCCCTTTTGAGGGTCCTAATGTTGTAGCACACATGGCCGCTTGCACCCTCGATGCCCACGCCGACGCCCAAACGAGCTGCCTCATTGCAGAGATCCCGGAATGTTCCCACTACCGTTTGCAGCGCTTCTTCCGTACGGTTCTTCGGGTGGTAGGTCCATTTGTCGTCGTTGTAGGAACCTGTTTCGGAGCCTACGATGCCGCATTGGAGCGCCCTTGCATGCCGGATATAGTCTTTAAACACCGCTGCGCCGTTTTGGCGCTTTTGTATATTGCTGTGTACGGGATTAAAATACGCGCCGATGAGCTCCACCCGTTTGCCTGCCGTATCAAGAGCTCTGCCGATCTGTACGGCGCGCTCATACGCCATGCCGCCCGGCGCATAGGGAATATCCGCAAACGCTTTGTAGCAGACAAGCTGCACGCCGCTTATTCCATATGCGTTGAGCCGCTCGATAAGATCCGTTTCGCCCTTTACGCCCAAATCGTGCGCGCGTATTGACAGATTCATTAAAAATACCCGTTGCCGCAAAAATTTCAAATGGAAATCAAAGAGAATGTTTGTACCGGTAAAGCATTTCAAGATGGAATTCAAACATGTACGATTGCTGTGTTCGCTTGGACTGTCTGATGTTATTATATTTCGAATATCCTGTAAAATCCATTCAAAAAATGACTTTCCTTATGGACGATTCGGATATGCGTCACAACAAATACGGATAATCCGGATATTTACAGCGCGAAAAGCCAAGTCTAAAACCTTTTTTCAAGAAAAAACAATCACAGAAAAAGCGGCCCGGTTCGGCCGCTTGAATAAGAGGAAATTTCATTCCCTTTTGCAGCGGACTATCTTCCCAGCCAGCCGCCGTCCACCGCAAGCGTAAAGCCGTTGACATAATCGGAAGCGGCGGAAGCCAAGAATACGCCCGCCCCCATAATATCCTCCGGCGTTCCCCAGCGTCCCGCGGGGATGCGCTCCAAAATGGCCGCGCTCCGGTCTTTATCGGCGCGCAGCTGCCGCGTGTTGTTGGTGGCCATATAGCCGGGCGCTATGGCGTTGACGTTGATGCTGTACCCGGCCCATTCGTTTGCAAGCGACATCGTAAGACCCTTTATGGCGCTTTTCGAGGAAGTGTAGCTCGGAACGCGAATACCGCCCTGATAGGAAAGCATGCTGGCGACATTGATGATTTTCCCGCCGGTCCCCTGCGCAATGAAACGTTTTGCAACCGCCTGGGAAAAGAAAAACACGGTCTTCAGGTTCAGGTTCAGAACGTCGTCCCAATCCTGCTCGGTGAATGCGACCGCGTCCTCACGGCGGATGATGCCCGCGTTGTTGATGAGGATATCCACTTTTCCATAGCGTTCCACCGTCGCGTCAAGGATGCGCCCGATCGGTTCAGTAGAGCCTAAATCCGCCGTCACGTAATGAAATTGTTCAGGCCCGATCTTTTCGAGCGTTTCATCGCTGTCCGAGCGACTTACGCCCATCACGTTTGCCCCGGCCTCCGCCATCGCCACGCAAAAGCCCTGTCCAAGCCCCGTATTGCTGCCGGTGACGATTGCCACCTTGCCTGCTAAGCTGAACCGTTCCAGTATCATCATATTGTCCCTTTCATCTATGTCGCTGCGGCAGAAGAAGGATAGATGTGGCTGCGACGCTGTTTTTTTCATTATATCCGTTACAGAAATGCCTGTACTAGCACAAAACGTACAATACATGCACAAAACGGATATGGAATATGTCCGAAAGGGATGAATAGGGGCAAAAATTATTTGCACTTTGCGCCGATAAACGCGCTGGGGGAGTAGTTGAAGTGTTTTTTGAACACGCGGGAAAAGTAGAGCGGCTCATCAAAGCCGCACATATCCGCGATCTCCGCGATGCTGTACTCGTTGGCGCGCATGGATTTTAACAGCATCTCCGCCTTTTTCATGCGCATGCCGGTCAAATACCCCTGCGGGGTGACGTTCATTTCTTTCTTAAACAGCTTGCGCAAATAATCGTAGTTGAAGGGAAGCGTCCTGATGAAGTCGTCGAGCCGGTAGGCGGAATCGGAATAGTTTCTCAGGATATCGTTCCGTATCAGTTCCACGGTATCCGAAAACGAGGTCTGGCTCTGGAACAGTATGATATAGCTGACAATGAGCTCCCCCATGGCGGAGAGTATCATCTCTTTTTTATTGATGTCGGAGTTGAAGTAAAAGTGCGTTTCGGAAAAGAAGGTCAAAATATGGTTTTCCGCATCGTCCCCTATTTTGACCGCGCTGCGGTAAGGAAACGTCGCGTCGGTTACATGCAAATAGATGTTGGTGAAGCCTTCCTTGCTGTTGTTGGAATGGCGCACATGCGGCGGAATGGCGACCACTTCGCCCGTCTCATACGCCATGACCGCGCCGTTTTCAAATTCCACCTGTCCCATGCCGCTGGTGCAATAGATCAGTTCCCAAGCCGTGTGGAAATGCGTCTGTACCGAATACGTCCTCAAATGCCGCCCTGCAAAAGCAATCGTATTCATTGCGCGCTCCCCCTTCTGTTATCTTCCGTCCTCCACCCGAAGACCGCGTTCAAAGAGCCATTCTGCGCTCATATTGATCCAATCCGTCACGCCTGCGCTCACCTGCGGAAGTTCGTGTAACGCGTATACGGCGCTGTCCGCCGTGGAAAGGCCGTGCCTGCCCTGTTCGAACACATGGAGCGTGAAGGGGACGCCCTGTTCCTCATAGGCCATTGCAAGAAGCAGGCTGTTTTTGACCGGAACAGAGGCGTCGGCAACTGTGTGCCATAAAAACGCCGGAACCGCATGTTGCGTGACGCGCGTTTCCAAAGACATCCGCGCCTTCAAAGCCTCGTCCTTCCCGCACAGGTTTCTAAACGAGTCCGCGTGCCCCTTTTCCCCGGATGTGACGACCGGGTAGGCAAGCACCGCGGCGTCCGGCCGGACCAGGGCGGACTTTTCCTTTAAGGCCGCAAGGACCGGCGCATCGTCGAATATCGTCGCAAGGCATCCGCACAGGTGTCCGCCTGCGGAAAACCCAAGGGAAGCAACTTTGTCAGGCGCGACATGGAACGTCTCCGCCTCGCTACGGATGTAGGCCATCGCCATGGCGGCCTCAATGAGCTGCGCGGGGTACCGAACGGGCGCTACGGAATAGTCCAGTATAAACGCGCAAAAGCCCTTTGCCATATACCGCAGCGCCACCGGCTCCGCCTCCCTGTCCGATACAAGGGTGTACGCGCCGCCGGGCAATATCAGAATAGCCGGGTGCCGTCTGTGCTCCCGCATGCCCGCAGGCGCCTCAATCGCCATACAGGTCAATATGCCCTTGCCCCCCTCGGGACGCTCCAAACCGAAATATGCATATAAATCGATTGTTTGATGCTGCATGTTGATCCCCTCCTGCTCCCATTAAAACACGCCCAGCATTTTGAACACAAGTACCATGCAAAATATGCTAAGCCCCGAAAACAGCGTGGTCCAGACCACAACCTGCCCCGCAAGCTGTCCGTCCGCATGCATCTGCTGCGCGATGATGGCGCTTGCAACCGAAACCGGGGAGCCGAAGAGCGCGATCAACCCCGCATAATGCGCGCCGCCGAAGGAAGGAATATACCGATATGCCACAGCGAGCATGAGAACCGGTGCGATCACGAGCCGCATGACGGTGGCGATAGTGATTTGCCTTGAGAGCGCGCCCACTGCGGAAAATTCGAACTGCGCGCCCAATACAATAAGCGCAAGCGGGGAGGCAAGCTCCGCCACTTTTTCCACGCCTGCATACAGAAACGGAAGGGTATCCAGCCGGAAGGAGATATCCGCCTGTACCAACGCCATGCGCACGCAAAGGGCGAGAAGGCCGCACAGCACCCCAACGGTCAACGGGTTTTTCAATATCTCTTTTATCAGCTTCCCCGTGTGGGGGGCGGTCCCTGCTTCCCCCGAAAAATAGGCGAGTGCCCATATGGAGAGGATGTTAAAGAGCGGAATACTGAATATGGAAAGCGCCGCCGCCATCTGCGCCCCCGCTTCCCCGAACAGCGAGGCAGAAAGCGGCAGGCCGAACATGGCAAAGTTGGAGCGGAAAATGCACTGCACCATCACACCCTTTTGCCTGCGGTCTTTGACGGCAATTGAGGCGGTCAGCAGGCCAAGTGCGAACAGGACGATTATGCCGCCGCACGCGTAGGCGACAAGCCCCCATTCAAGCGACCCGATGCTCTCCGTTTTATAGATATTGAGAAACAGCAGCGTGGGCAGAAACACATGGAAGCAAAGCTTGCCGGCAACACGGGCGAATTCCGGGTTAATCAGCCCAACGCGCTTTAATATATAGCCAAGCCCGCAGAGAGAAACGACGGGGAACACCGCGTTGAGCGCAAAAAGCACCATTTCCATATACCGCGCCCGTTCTACGCGTCAAGCCTGTAGTAAGGCTCAAGAAACGGGCGCGTATTTTCAATCATCTTCCGGAACAGGGCCCGTCCATCCGAAAGGGAAAGCGGCGCGCACAGCGGTTGGTCCATGAACGCGGCAAATATCCGGTCCAGGTCCCGTTTTACGATGCCTTCGTATGCGCTTTCGATATTCAGACACGCCCGCGTGACCAGCGCATGGGCCGCCGCGGGTAAGCGTTTTGCCACCACCGGTTTTACGCTGTTATGGGAGAACACACAGTTTGTTTCCACAATGCTGCCCAATGGCAAGCCCGGCATCTGTCCGGAATTGGGCAGGTTGACATTTGATACCACCGTCCCCATGCCCAGTATGGCCTTGATAAGGTCGATCAGTTCTTCGTCCGATTGTTGAAGGCGGACAGGCATTTTCCCTTCCGCCGAAGCCACACTTTCCTGAATGCGCTCGTTTTGCCTTCTCTTGCGGAAGCCGACGTCGGTCAGGTGGAACCCCCACGCCTTCACGTGTTCCGGGCTTTGCATATACCAGCGGCCATTCATAAACTCTGCAAGGTGCCTGTCCCCGGCCGCCCCCAACGCCCCATAGCGCCGATACAGGTCCATTTTAACCTTGTTGCCGCTGCGGAAGACATCTGTTTGATAATCCTGCGGGCCGACGCCTTTTCGCTCGCAATATCCCTGTTCAAAGAACCGTTCGATAAACTCAGGCAGCAGCGAAAGAATATCAAGATCGCCGTACTGCGCCTGCGTAATCCATGTAAAATGATTGACACCCGAAGCGTCCGTATAAATTTCCCGCCGGTTGGGGCGGGGAACGCCGCATATCTCCTGAATGACGGCGCACAGGAAATCCTGCGCGTGGAACACCTCATGGCAGCAGCCAAACGCCTTGATTTGAGGAAACGCACCATAAAGCGCCTTTACGCAGATGCTCATGGGATTGGTCAGGTTGAGTACCCAGGCTTCCGGACAATGCCGCGCAATTTCCCGGGCAAATCCTTCAAACAGCGGCACGGTGCGCATGGCGCGCAATATGCCGCCTGGCCCCGCGGTATCCCCTACGGACTGGTAGATGCCAAGCTGCTCGGGCGCGTGGACGTCGCTTTCCATTTCTTCAAACGTGCCCGGCAGGATGGAAATGATGACGAAATCCGCGTTTTGGAGCGCACCTTCGAGCGTTTCATAGACGCCGTATTCCCAGCGGCTGACGGTTTCCGGCAAGGCGTTGATACGCTCGCCAATCCTCTTATTCAAAAGAGCCGCTTCCCTGTCGGTGTCATAAAGCGCGATTTCACCCGTCAATCCTTGCGTGAGCGCAAGATCGTTCATGAAAATGCGCGCCCATTGCTTGGAGCCGCCGCCGATATATGCGATTTTAATGTTTCTTGTTTGCATTTTTTACCTCTGCACCCTTCCGGAGCCGTCGCCCGCCGCAAGCTTTTTGACTTCCTCCACCGTAACCATATTGAAATCTCCCTCCACGCTGTGCTTGAGGCAGCTTGCCGCGGTTGCGAATGCAAGCGTCTCCTGCAGCCCCATGCCCGTAAGCATCCCGTAGATAAGCCCCGCGCCGAAGCTATCCCCTCCGCCCACGCGGTCCACGATGTGCAGGGCGTATTTCTTAGAAAAGTAATATTCCCCGCCCGTATAGAGCATGGCGGACCAGTTGTTGTCGTTGGCGGAAAGAGATTCCCGCAGCGTAACGGCAACCGTACGGAAGGAAAACCGCTCCGCAAGCCGGCGCGCCACGTCTTTGTATCCTTCCTGGCTGACCTTGCCAGCGTGAACGTCCGTATCCGAGGCACGGATATGGAATATGTCCGCGGCGTCCTCTTCGTTTGCAATGCAGACGTCCACATATTCCATCAATTCCGTCATGACAGCGTTTGCCTTTTCGCGGCTCCAGAGATTTTTGCGGTAATTAAGATCGCAGGAGATTGTCAGCCCCATATGTCTTGCCGCTTGGCAGGCGACTTTACAAAGTTCCGCCGCATGATCGGAAAGCGCCGGCGTGATGCCGGTAAAATGAAACCAATCGGCCCCTTGGAATATTGCCTCCCAGTCAAAATCCGCTTGCTCCGCCGTAGCGATAGAAGAACCCGCCCGGTCATAAATGACCTTGGAGGGCCTCTGGCTTGCGCCTTTTTCCAGGAAGTAGATACCGATCCGCGCGCCGCCGCGGGCGATGAATGACGTGTCCACACCAAATTTTCTGAGCGCATTGACGGCGCACTGGCCGATCTCATGCCGGGGCAGCTTTGTGACATACGCGGCGTCCACGCCGAAATTGGCAAGCGAAACCGCTACGTTCGCTTCCCCGCCGCCATAGGTCGCATGAAACGTATCGGCCTGGGCAAAGCGGCAGTATCCTTCCGGCGCAAGCCGGAGCATAATCTCCCCGAACGTGACAACCCTGGGCACGGAAAACACCTCCTATTTCTGCAACAGATGGATGGCAACCCCCGCGATCTCCTCCCGAAGATAGATGGCGGCCGGCTTCTTGACGCATTATATTCCATATTATGAAACTTAATTTCGTATTTTGGATTTGTTTTATCTGGATTATCGCAGAAGTATTTGAATAATGCAATACACATCTCGGCACTTTTTTATAAACTTGCTTTCATGTACAGGTTTCAAGTACAATATTCCATATTACGAAATCACATTTTATATTGTATTTTGAAAGGTTTTATATGAGCGATAACAGCGTGCAGTCCTTGGAGCGGGCATTCGGCCTGTTGGATACGCTTTCCCTGAATCCCAACGGGATGCACTTATCGGAGCTTGCCGGGCAAACGGGGCTCAACAAAAGCACGGTCCACCGCCTGCTTGCCTCCCTGATCGCGCTCGGCTATGTCAAAAAGACAGAGGGTGTAAGCGGCAAATACCAGCTTTCGCTTAAGCTGTTTGAACTGGCCGGGCGTGTGGTGGAAAGCATCAATGTGCTTGACGTTGCGCGCGACCCTTTAGAAAAGCTGCGCGATGCAGCGAAGGAGACCATACATCTTGTGGTGCGGGACGGATGCGATATTGTCTATATCCACAAATCCGAATGTCCGTCAAACGCCTACCGCCTGTTTTCCCAAATCGGCATGCGCCGCCCGCTCTACTGCACGGCGGCGGGCAAAAGCATACTTGCGACATTGAGCGACCGCGAAGTCGCCTCCGTTTGGGAGCAAAGCAATATTGAAACATATACGGAACACACCATCACATCGCTTTCGGAGCTGTATCGTGCGCTTGACGGCATACGCGCCTGCGGCTACGCTCTGGACAATGAAGAAAATGAGCCGGGTGTACGCTGCATTGCCGCAGCCATACGGGATTACACCGGAAGAAGCCGCGCGGCGTTTTCCATTTCCGCCCCCGGCTTGCGCCTGCCGGAAGATCGGATTTTGAGCCTTGTCCCGGAAGTGCTGTCCACGGCGGAAAGGCTTTCAAAAGAAATGGGATATACCGCCCGCATCGGCTGAACCGCCTTATTTTTCCGAAAAAAGAGGTGATCCGCATGTCCAACAGGGCCCTTTACGCACTTGCAGAGCCCACCTATATCACCTCCGTCTGGTTCTCGAAAAGCATCAAGGGCATGAACGACGCCGCAGCCAGGCAGCACGACGCGGTCCTATTGCTGCAGGATGAGGAAGCGCTTGCGAGCGCCAAGGAAATGCGTACGCTCATCCTTATCGGCGCGAATTCGGATTGGACGGAATATATGGTACGGCGCATGCGGAAGCGTGGGGTCAAGGTAGCGCTCATGGGGGCGGTGCCCACCGATTTTGGCGAAGATGTGAGCGGCGCGCTTTTAAGCAGGCAGACGCTGGTGGAAAGCATGGTGCGCTATTTTTACAACGCGGGCAGAAGAAGGCTCGCGTGCGTGGGTAACGAGGCAAGGCTTGCAAACGACAACATCCGTAAGCACGCATTTTTGGCGGCGGTAAAGAGCCGCCAACTGGACGCGGATGAACAGCGGGACGTCTATTCCGTGGAAACCGGGCTCGACGACTGTATCGCCCGTTTCTTAGACAACATCAACCGGTATGACGGCGCGATCTGCACCAACGATTATGTGGCGGTACACCTGCTCGTCCGCGCAAAGGAGCGCAGCATACGGGTCCCGGAGCAGCTGTTTGTGGCGGGTTCCGGCAATTTACTCATCGGCTGCTGCACCACGCCCACGCTGACGACCTCGACGCTCGATTATTATGAGATGGGCGTACAGACTGTCAATATTTGGAATCTCTTGGAAAATAATCCGAGCATCATTTCCGCCCACACCGCCATCCCGTGCGAAATCATCTGCCGGGGTAGCACGGCGTATCTTCCCGTTTTGGAGGAAAAGGAGGCAGAACGGGCGGACTATGGAAAACGCCCGCCCCTGCAGGAATATGACCAGCGCTTCTTGTGGCTCCGGAAGCTGGAAAACTGCCTGCTGCAATGCGACACGCTCGACTACGCGATATTAAACGGCGTTTTGCGCGGGGACAGCACGGAAGAACTGGCAGAAAAACTGTTTGTTTCCCCCGGCACCATCCAATATCGGCTCAAAAAGCTCTATGCCGCGATGGACGCGGACTCCCGCAGGGAGTTTGTACAACGGCTCGGTCCCTATGTCACAAACATGGAGTATCTGCGCAATACGGAAATTCTCAACAAAGACACATGACCTGTAAAAGGCATTTATGATATCACATATGGCCGTTCCTATGCAATATAAAAACCGGGCGCATGTACGAGCCCGGTTTTTGTATTGTAACCGCCGCCGCCGTTTTTTTATAATAAAGCTGCCTAGAGTATGTAAAACCGCTTCATTTCAACCGTTCTGACTGTCCTGCTTTTCGTAAAACAACCGGAAACGGAGGAACCAAATATGGAGCTAACACGCAATCGCGCCGTTGCGCTGCTATCCCCTACCAGCATGGGCGTACGCATCACCCCGATAGAACGGCAGCCCGTACACACCAGCAATCACTTCTATATGCAGACCACCAGCGCCGAAAGCAATGTGCTGAGCGTATCCGCCGCATTGGGTCTTCCCACCAAGGTGCTCACCGCCTTCGTGGAGGGAAGCCCCCTTTCGCAGTTCATCAAAAACGACCTTTCCTCCCGCCACATGGCGTACGAGTATGTGGAGGTGCCGCAGGGCGGCCCGTGGGGCTACCGGCACCAGTTCAATATCGCGGACAGCGGCTTTGGCATGCGCGGGCCGCGCGTACACAACGACCGCGCGGGCGAGGTGGGCCGGATTTTGTCCGCCTCCCAGTTTGACCTAAAACGGATATTCGAACAAGAAGGTGTCACAATTTTGCACCTTTCCGGCCTGATCGCGGCGCTTTCCCCGGAAACGAGCGCGTTCTGCCTGGAACTTGCAAGGACTGCAATGCGGCACGGGACGCGCATCTCCTTTGATTTAAATTACCGCGCCTCCTTCTGGAAAGGACGCGAAAACGAGCTACGGGCCGCATTCTGTGAGATCGCGGGTATTGCAGACATTTTAGTAGGCAATGAAGAGGATTTTCAGTTGAGCCTGGGCGTCGAAGGGCCGGAAGCGGGCGGACGGGATCTTGCGGGAAAGACGGAAAGTTTCAAAGGCATGATCATGCGCGTGAAGAAACGGTTCCCCAATGTGGAACTGTTTGCGACCACGCTTCGTCAGGTAGTAAGCGCCAACAGCCACCTCTGGGGCGCGATCCTGCTGGACAATGAGACATGGCATGTGGCGGAGCCCCGGAAAATCCCCATACTCGACCGCATCGGCGGCGGGGATGGGTTTGTTGGAGGGCTGCTCTACGCGCTGCTCAAAGGCTGGAACGCCGAACAGGCGCTGCACTTTGGCTGGGCCACGGGCGCGCTTGCCACCACCATGCTGCAGGACTACGCGCTGCCCGCCGATGAGGAGCAGGTATGGAGCATGTGGCAGGGCAACGCGCGCGTCAAACGTTAAAAGGAGGAGCATTTTATGCAGAAAGCGGATATCGGCTTAATTGGCCTTGCGGTGATGGGCGAAAACCTCGTCATGAACATGGAAAGTAAGGGCTTTACCGTTGCGGTATACAACAGGACCACCTCCAAGGTCACGGATTTTGTGGAAGGACGCGCGAAGGGCAAACGCATCATCGGCGCCTATTCGCTCGAAGAGCTTGCCGCCAATCTGGAAAAGCCGCGCAAGGTCATGCTGCTGGTAAAAGCGGGGCAGGCCGTGGACGATTTTATTGAGGCCCTCCTCCCCCACCTGGAGGCGGGCGATATCATCATAGACGGCGGCAACAGTCATTTCCCGGATACCGTACGCCGCACGGCGTATGTGGAAAGCAAGGGCTTACTTTATATCGGCACGGGCGTATCGGGCGGCGAAGAAGGCGCGCTAAAGGGTCCTTCCATGATGCCGGGCGGCTCCCCCGCAGCATGGCCGCATGTGAAGTCCATCTTCCAGTCCATTTGCGCAAAGGTGGAGGACGGCTCGCCCTGCTGCGATTGGGTGGGCGAAAACGGCGCGGGTCACTTTGTGAAAATGATACACAACGGCATCGAATACGGGGATATGCAGCTTATTTGCGAAGCGTACCAGCTGATGCGGGATGTTTTAGGCATGAGCGCCATGCAGATGCACGAGGTGTTCAAGGCCTGGAATGAAACGGAGCTAGACAGCTACCTCATTGAAATCACCGCCGATATTCTTGGCCATTTGGATACGGACGGCAGCCCGGTGGTGGACCATATCCTTGACACTGCGGGGCAAAAGGGCACCGGCAAATGGACGGGGATTGCGGCGCTTGACGAAGGCGTGCCCCTTACCCTCATTGGAGAAGCCGTGTTCGCGCGCTGCCTCTCCGCCATAAAGGAGGAACGCGTGGCCGCCTCCAAAGCTTTCCCGAAAGCCGCAGCCCCCTTTGCCGGCGACAAGGCGGCATTCATTGAACAAATCCGCCAGGCGCTCTACGCCTCCAAAATCATTTCTTACGCACAGGGCTATGCGCTCATGCGGGCGGCTGCCGCCACTTACAAATGGAACCTCAACTATGGCGGCATCGCGCTGATGTGGCGCGGCGGCTGCATCATCCGCTCGGTATTTCTAGGCAAAATCAAGGAGGCGTTCGACGCCGATCCGAACTTATCCAACCTGCTGCTTGACCCGTACTTCAAGGACACCATCAAAGGGCTTGTGCCCGCCTGGCGCAACGTGGCCGCAACCGCCATCCGCCACGGCGTACCCGCCCCGGCGTTCTGTTCGGCGTTGAGCTATTTTGACGGCTACACCAGCGAAAAACTTCCCGCCAACCTGCTGCAGGCACAGCGCGATTACTTTGGCGCGCATACGTACGAGCGCATCGACCAGCCGCGCGGCACGTACTTCCACACCAACTGGACGGGAGAAGGCGGAAGTACGTCCGCATCCACCTATTCGGTATAGGATAGGGAGTCAATCCCATATCACGAAATATGGCAAACAGTGCTTCTCAAACAGAAAGGCGGATTGACCATGCAAATTCCATTCAAACCGGACCTAAGCGGCAAAGTCGCCGTGGTGACGGGCGGCACGGGGGTGCTCGGCAGCGTGTTTGCAAAAGCCATCGCGGCATGCGGGGCGAAGGTGGCAATCTTAAGCCGCACGCAAAGCAAAGGGCAGCTTGTCGCGGATGAGATCAGGAAAAGCGGCGGCGAGGCGATAGCCGTCCAGGTGAATGTGCTGGATAAGGAAAGCGTAGACGCCGCGCACGCAACCGTACTTGCGGCGTACGGGAAATGCGATATCCTGCTTAACGGCGCGGGCGGCAACAGCCCGCTCGCGACATGCGACGATGAATTTTTCGATAGAGCGACGCTGGAGGCCCCCAACAAAAAGAGCTTTTTTGACTTGGACCCCGCCGAGTTCGGGTACGTGTTCGGCCTGAATTTTACAGGCACGCTGCTGCCCGTGCAGGCGTTCGGGCTGGACATGGCGGATGCGCCGGGCGGGGTCATCCTCAACATTTCCTCCATGAACGCGTTTACGCCGCTGACGAAAATACCCGCCTACAGCGCCGCAAAGGCGGCGGTGAGCAATTTTACAAAATGGCTCGCGGTACACTTTGCCAAGAGCGGCGTGCGCGTAAACGCCATTGCGCCCGGTTTTTTCTCCACGGCGCAGAACGCGGCGCTTTTGTGGAACCCAGACGGTTCCCCCACGGCGCGCACGCAAAAGATCCTCAGCAACACCCCCATGGGCCGTTTCGGCGAGCCGGAGGAACTTTTAGGCACGCTGTTGTGGTTATTAGACAACAACTGCTCCCGGTTTGTAACAGGCGTTGTCGTGCCCGTGGACGGCGGGTTTTCCGCCTATTCAGGCGTATAGCCCACAAAAGGAGGGCATATGGAACACTATCTTGTGGAAACGGGGAACGAAGGTCTTTCCAACAAGGCCATCAAAGAGTCGCTAATCGCTTCGATTGAAGGAAAAGCGCTCCGGCGCGCGTTGATCATACCGCCGGACTTTACGCGCTTCCACTCCAATGCGGGCTTTCTCACAAACGTATACTACCACGCACTCAGTGAACGCGGCTGTGAGGTGGATATCCTGCCCGCGCTTGGCACCCACAAGCCGGTCACACAGGAAGAAGCCGCGGAGATGTTCGGCGATATCCCGTTCGGGCGCTTCCTGGTCCACAACTGGAGAATGGACGTCGTGCGCCTGGGGGAGGTGCCGGGCAGCTATTTAAGTGAAATCACGGACGGGTTGTGGAAAACGCCGGTCAGTGTAGAGATCAACCGCAGGCTGATGGACCCAAGCTATGATATCATCCTTTCCCCCGGTCAGGTGGTGCCGCATGAGGTGGTGGGCATGGCCAACCACGCGAAAAACCTGTTTGTGGGCGTGGGCGGTTCTGAAATGATCAACACCTCACACATGGTGGGCGCGGTATATGGCATGGAGCGCATGATGGGAAAAGCGGATACGCCCGTGCGCAGAATATTCGATTACGCGCTGACCCACTTTTTCAAAGACAGGCCGGTGTTGTTCGCGCTTACCGTCACCACCGCGCCGGGCGGCAGCATCCATACGCACGGGCTCTTTATTGGCGAAGGGCGCGGGCCGTTTGAAGCGGCGGTGAAACTGGCCCGACAAAAAAACATGGATATTGTAGAAAAGCCCATCCAAAAATGCGTGGTCTACCTTGACCCCAGGGAATTCAAAAGCACGTGGCTGGGCAACAAGGCCATCTACCGCACACGCATGGCCATAGCGGACGGCGGGGAACTTATCGTGCTTGCTCCCGGCATGGAGCGCTTTGGGGAAGACGACGCGGTGGACCTCTTAATCCGCAAGTATGGATACTGCGGCAGGCTGAAAACGCTGGAGCTGTTTGAACAGAACGAAAACCTGCAAGACAACATGGGCGTCGCCGCGCATCTCATCCATGGTTCCCCGGATGGACGCTTCCGGGTTACCTACGCCGTGAAACGCATCAAGCAGGAGGAAATCAAAAGCGCGCTGTTCCATGCGTGCGCCTATGAAGAGGCGGTCAAAATGTACGACCCGGAAGCCTTACAATATGGCTGGAACATGCTCGCGAACGGGGAGGAACTATACTTTATTCCCAACCCGGCGCTGGGCCTATGGATCGAACGGAGCCGGTTTGAGGGCTGATATTGAGAAAATAAGTGAGGAAGCAATATGCCTGCATTCATCGGGGAACACTTTCTGCTGGGCAGCGAAACGGCGCGCGCTCTCTATCATGAGCACGCGGCCAAGTTGCCGATTGTAGACTACCACTGCCACATCAACCCCAAAGAAATTTACGAGGACCTCCACTATAACAACATCACCGAGGTTTGGCTGGGCGGCGACCATTACAAATGGCGCGTCATCCGGGCAAACGGCTACCCGGAGCGCGTCATTACCGGCGACGCCGACCCGTATGAGAAATTCGAAGCCTGGGCGCATACTGTTCCCAAACTCATCGGCAACCCGCTCTACCACTGGACGCATCTGGAGCTAAAACGGTATTTCGGCATTGAAGAAACGCTCTCCCCCCGCACCTGCAAAGAAATCTGGGAACAAGCGAACAAAGTCTTGCAAACCCTTTCCGTACGCAAGATACTGGAACTTTCCAACGTGACAGCCATCTGCACCACCGACGACCCCGCGGACGATTTATGCTACCACAAGCTCCTTCAAGCCGACAGAACGCTCAAAACCCGCGTGCTGCCCGCCTTCCGCCCGGACAAAGCCGTGAACATCGGGAAGGTTACGTTCCGAGACTATGTCAAACAGCTGGAAGCGGCCTCGGGCGTCCCGATCCACACAATTGAGGATGTAAAGACCGCGCTCACACAGCGCCTTGACTATTTTGCCGCATTGGGCTGCGTCGCGTCCGACCACGGGCTTGATTACATCGTCTGTGCGGAAGACCGAGAAAAAGCGAACGCCATATTCGCGGCAGCGCTTGCAGGAAACGCGCCCACCCGGCAGGAAGCTGAGATTTATAAGACCGAACTGCTGCTGTTCCTGGCCCAAGAATACCATAAGCGCGGCTGGGTCATGCAGCTCCACTACGGCGCGGCGCGGGACAACAACCCATCAATGTTTCAAAAGCTCGGGCCGGATACGGGATATGACGCCATCAGCGGCATCCCCGCAAGCGGCGCAGCGCTTGGGAAATTCTTCGGCATGCTGGAACGGGAACATACGCTGCCTAAGACCATCGTCTATTCCCTTAACCCCACGGACAACGCGCAGATCGCTACCGTAATTGGCTGCTTCCAATCCGGCGAACTTCCGGGAAAGCTGCAGCACGGCAGCGCGTGGTGGTTCAACGATACCCGGCGCGGCATGATCGATCAACTGACAAGCGTCGCGGAGCTTTCGGTTCTCCCCAATTTCGTGGGTATGCTCACCGATTCAAGAAGCTTTCTTTCCTACACGCGGCATGAATACTTCCGCCGCATCCTGTGCGACCTGTTGGGCGCATGGGTGGAAAACGGCGAATACCCGCGGGATATGGAGGCGCTCGGCGCTATGGTGCGGAACATCGGCTACTATAATGCCGTGCGCTACTTTGGCTTTCCAGTGTAATACAACTCAATAAAAGGAGAACGGGAATGAAGAACGGTATAGCATCGATCCAAGAAGTCTGCGGTCTGCTTGGCGCAGCATTATATGAAACATCCATCCACCAAACGGAGGACGGCTTCGTCTGGATGGGTGCAATCAAAGACGAGGATTATCTGTTTGTGGCAGGTGAGAAGAGCGGGTTTACCGGCACATTGGAACGCGTTGGCGGCGAAGAGGTATTGGTGGCGCCGCTCACGCATGAAAACGCCAAGGCGCTTCGAAATGCCTTCCCGTTTACCGCGCCCGCACGCGTACTCGGCTCCCCGCGGACAATGGGCGTCGGGGACCGGCTGGGCATCGCCACCCCCGGCCATATCCGCGTGTTTTCCCAGTTCGACGCGCTCCCGGTATTTGCCCAGCAATCCATCCGCGAGTTACATTTGACCGGGCGCACGTTTGAGCATGTGCTTGACTGCGCCACGTTTGCGGTGTTCCGCGAGGACTTCCGCCTGGGGTTTGGCGCGGACGGCGATCACTTGAAAAAGCCCGAAGAAGTCAGATACGCGCTCGACTGCGGCTACACCATGATCACGCTTGACTGCAGCGAGCACATCCGAAACGATATCGAGACGATGCAAGATGAAGAAGTGCTGGCGCTAGGCAGTGAATACGCCGCATTGCAGCAAAAGTACGAAGGCACGGAAGTGACCATAGAAGGCAACGCGCTGCGTTTTTCCGGGATGGAGCTTTTGCGGACGCTGCACATCTATGGCGCGGCCATCGACTTTGCCAGTAGGATTTATGAAGATTACATCAAACGCTCCAACGCGGATTTTGAAATCTCCATAGACGAAACGCAGACGCCGACCACGCCGCTGCAGCATTACTTTGTGGCAAACGAGCTGTATGCGCGGGGCGTGCGCCCGGCGACCGTTGCGCCCCGTTTCTGCGGCGAGTTCCAGAAGGGCATCGATTACATTGGCGACCTTGCGAAATTCCGGGAAGAATTTGCGGTGCACGCGGCCATTGCCCGCCACTTTGGGTATAAAATCAGCGTTCATTCGGGTTCGGACAAATTTTCCGTATTCCCCATTGTGGGCGAGCTGGCGCAAGGCCGCTTTCATGTGAAAACCGCCGGAACAAACTGGCTGGAAGCTATGCGTCTGGTTGCCATAAAAGACCCGGCGCTTTACCGGGAGATCCATATCTTCGCGCTGGAGGTGTTTGCAGAGGCGCGGGCGTATTACCATGTGACCACCGACCTTGCGAAGATCCCGGCGTTGGATGCGCTCAAGGACGCGGATTTACCCAAACTATTCGACCTGAACGAGGCGCGCCAGCTCATTCATATTACCTATGGCCTGATATTGAACGCCAAACATCCGGATGGGAATGACCGGTTCAAGACAAGGCTGTACGATCTCTGGCGTACACATGCAGACGGATACGCGGAATTGTTACACAGCCATATTGGCCGCCACTTAAAGGATTTAGGGGTTGGAGGCAGATAAAGAACTCTCTTCGCCCCGCAGCCGGCGGGTATGCCGAACAACCGGAACAGCCCGAGGTTCTGAAAACAGGTTCAGTCAAGGCATGGTAACAAATCCAGCCGCAGAATGAGCCTGAATTTTATTTCACGCACTCTAACTCCATGGAGAACCACATTAAGAAAGCGCCCCCGCCGGACGCTCTCATTCAACAAATTCCAAATGGGATTTTTTACTTCTTCACAACCGGCAGCCAAACCTCGCACTTATAATCTTCCGCTTGCTGGTTGCCTTCAAAATACACTTCGATATCCGGCGCATTGGCATACTCATAGCCGGAACTGGGCAGCCATTCGGCGACGATACGCTTTTGCAGCGTTTGTATGGCCGCGGGCATGGGACCGATGCACTCGAATATCGCCCAGGTGCATTCGGGCACTACATAGTCCGCAAACCCTTCGGGCGTTTCGCTTTGCGTGGAGACCGCAATGTAATAATCAAAGTCCTTCCCGTTCATACAGGTGCTCACGCCAAGCACGCCATAGGGCTCCCGGTTCATCAGCGCACAGAGCCTAGGGATTGCGCCGCTTTGCGCCGTTGTTTGCCAGAACAGCGGCACATTTGCAAAGCTGTCTTCAATATTCATTGCAAAGTGCTGCCTGACGCCCACAATTTTGAACGCGTCCTTTTTTTCGATCCGATAATTCATCTCAGCTTCTCCCTTGATCGTAATTTTGAAGCTGATGGGCGGATAGGCTTTCAATTTGACGCCTTCCATCCGCGCGGCGGACGGCGCAATGCCGTGGACGCTCTGGAACGCGCGGTTAAACGCGGTGGGCGACTCATACCCGTATTTGAGCGCGATCTCTATGATCTTTTCACTTCCGTTCTGCAGATCAAACGCGGCCCTCGTCATCTTTCGCCTGCGGAGATACTCGGAAAGCGGAAGATCCGCAATATAAGAAAACATCCGCTGAAAATGAAACGGACTGCAGCGGGCAATCTGCGCCACACGCTCCAGATCTACACCGTCCTCCAGATGCGCCTCCATATAAGCGACCGCCTCGTTCAAACAATCGAGCCATTCCATACCATCACCTCCTTACGAACAACAGTATACCGGCAGACGAATCACATTGCCTCTCATTTCCTGCACGGATTTGAGAGGCACACGCAAAGCCTTTTTGATTATACCACACCGTCCGGCTGGTCAAAGGCGAAATAATATTCCTTCAGGCTGTTCGCCCGCCCAAAGCCGTTGCGGGCCAAAATTTGCTCGATCATGGGAAGTAGCCCGCCTGCCGCGGTTGTAATCAACCGCCCTCCGGGTTTTATCATCCCGCACAGGTCGCTATAAAAGGCTTCAAGATTTCGCAGTTTGTCGGTTTCGCTTTCCACCACGATCAAATCCCATTCTTTCTGGCCAAAGTGCTGCTTCACCTCGCTTGGTGGGGCGACCCCGCATGTTTTGCATACCGTGGCAAGATCGGCAAGATTGTATGTCGCTTCCGAAAGGTAATGAAGCGTCACATCGTTTACGCCCTTCGCGCGGTAGCCGTTTTTAATCTGCAACAGCGACGCGCCGCAGGATTGGCCAACGCCCAGTATCTTCACTTCTCCCTTTCGGCCATAGTCCGCCAGAGCGACAATCTGCTGATCGATCATCGTGGCCCCCCAGGGATCGACACCGAACTTTTTCATAAACAGCGCCCGGTTTCGCGCAGCCAGGTTGTTTTTTGCATACTCCGCACCAAACGTGATGGACCCGAAGTGGTGCACATACGTGTCCTTTGCGAGTATGAGTTTGTATCCCCTGCGGCGGATCGTAAAGCTGATGGCGTCGTCGTCATATGCGCCGGGGTTGAACTCCTCGTCAAAGCCGCCGATCTCTTTTTGCAGGTCCGTGCGGAACAGGCAGGTATAGGTAATGAGCCGCAACCGTTCCTCCCACAGCGCGGGGTTGGTTCTGTTATACAGCTCCGTGATTTGATCAAGCTCTTCCAGCGACGAATACGGCAGGCCGACCGTCTGGTGGTTGGAGGAAAAATTGCATACCGGAACGACCATGCCGATTTTCTCATCGGAGTCCGCGCAGGCCACAAGGTTCTTTAGCCACCGCGGCGTCACGACGATATCGTTGCTCAAATTCAGCGTATATGTTCCCTCCGCCAGCCGAAAACCGCAGTTGATGGCTTTATCCACCCCCACGTTTTCGGGAAAGCTGATCTTTTTCACATTGGGCAGCGAATTGAAATACTCCTCCGTACCGTCGCTGGAACCATTGTTGATGGTAATGAGCTCATACTCCACGTCCGAGGTATGGCGGAACAAACTTTCTACGCATTTTTTTGTATATGCCAGCTGGTTATAGGCCAGCAGCACCACGCTTACAACCGGCTTATATTCTTTTTTGTCTTCGGGCATAGGGGTTCCTCTTCTTTCTCTAAATCACAACAAACATACAATACCGAGTGTTACGCATTACCGGCTTTACAGGGGTTTCCCCTGTACCCCACCAAAGGGACGTAACGTCCCTTTGGAAACCCCTCTTCAAAAACGTTCCTATCTCAGGACTTTTCAAATATGGGTTCTTAGGGGTGTTACGCCCCTAAGCGGGGGTATGGGGGTGGAACCCCCACAACTTGCCTTTCCGTCGTATAATCGCTACACGCCCGCAAAAAACGCGCGGATGGTTTCCACCATATACTCCATCATCTTTTCCGTCAGCCCGGGATAGACTCCGATAAAGAACGCATTTTGGAGCGTATTTTCCGCCTGCGTAAGGTCGCCCGCGATGCGGTACTTAATATCCTTATAACCGGGATGGTGCAGGATATTGCCCGAAAACAGCATCCGGGTTTCGATCTGGCGGCTTTCCAGATACATTACAAAGTCGTTCCGGGTAAACGGCGCATCCGCCCGCACGGTAAGGGGGAAGCAGAACCAGGAAGGATCGGACTTGGGCAAGGCCCTTGGCAGGATCAGATACCGTTCGTAGTCTTTTAGCACATCGTACAGCGTCTGAAAATGCGCCTTGCGTTTCGCGCTGAATGAAGGCAGCTTCTTGAGCTGCTCCAGTCCCATGGCGCACTGGAGATCGAGCGGCTTGAGATTGTAGCCGATGTTGCTGAACACGTACTTGTGATCGTACCCGTCGGGCAGGTTTTCATATTTATGCGAAAACCTGCGTCCGCAAGCGCCCTGCGGGTCCGTTTCGCCTGTCTGGCAATAGCAGGCGCGGCCCCAATCCCTTAGAGAAAGCGCCTGACGGTAAAGCTGCGTATTGTTGGTGAGTACCGCGCCGCCCTCCCCCATGGCCATATGGTGCGCCGCATAAAAGCTGCAGGTGGAAAGATCGCCAAATGTGCCGCACAGCCTGCCATCGTACCTGGAATCGAGCGCGTCGCAGACATCCTCCACCACATAGAGCCCGTGCTTTTTCGCAAACGCCATAATGGCGTCGATTTCCGCCGGGTTTCCGACCGCGTGCGCAAACATGATGGCGCGCGTTTTCCTGGAAAGCGCTGCCTCGAGCAGCTTTGCGTCGATGTTATAGGTGCCCTCCTCCACGTCCACAAACACGGGTATGAGGCCATTCTGCAATATGGGATTGAGCGTTGTGGGAAATGTCAGCGCGGTTGTGATCACTTCATCCCCGGGCATAAGCGGCTTTGGGATATTCTTAGAGCACAGCGCGCTCATTGCCAAAAGGTTTGCGGAGGAGCCGGAGTTTGTCACAAGCGCGTGCCGCATGCCCATATACTCCTGGAATGCGGCTGTAAACGCTTGCCCTTCTTTTCCCAGCGTCAGGTGGAAGTCCAGTGCGCTTTTGATAATGGCCTGCATCTCTTTTTCATCGTATACGCGTCCGGCATAATGGATTTTTGTTTTGCCGGGGATGAATTCCCGTTTGTTTTCCCGCAGGCGGTAGAGTTCCTCTACTTTTTGCATGATTTCCTGTTGAAGTTGCTGTTCACGTTCCATACGCTTACCCCCTCTTTACGGACCGCAGGAGCGCAATGAGCGTATCGGACACAAACGCGACGTCCTCCTGCGTCATATCCAACGCGGAAGGCAGCGAGATGCCGCGTTCCTCCACCATAAATGTGACGGGATTGGGATAGCGTTGCTCGAACACCGGGAACCGGCTCATCTGCGGAAACGCGGGGCGGGCGTGGATGTTTTCCTGCCTGAACCCTGACAATACGGCGTCCCGCTGCCCCCTTGTGACATCCGGCAGCAGGATGGAGGGATAGCAGTAGTTGCTCCTGCAATACGGCTTTTCCACGACCATCTGTACGCCATCCACGTCTTTGAGGCGTGTGTAGTACGCTTCAAAAATGTCGCGCTTCTTTTGCATGAGTTCGTCCACGCGCCGCAATTGCGCAAGCGCAAGGGACGCCGTCAGGTTGCTCATGATATATTCATAGCCGATTTCATCGCTCCAGAATACGGCCCGGCTGTCTGTACGGCCCATGTTGGCAAGCAGCAGCGCGCGCTCATACAGTTCTTTATTGTTGGTCAACAGCATGCCGCCCTCGCCGCTGACCGTCATTTTTCCGCCTTGAAAGCTGAAGCAGGAAAAGTCGCCGAACGAACCGACCTTTTGCCCCTTGTATTCCGCGCCGATGCTCGGCGCCGCATCCTCAATGACCGCAAGGCCGTGCTCCCGGGCGATCTCCATGATTTCGTCCATTTCGGCGGGATGCCCGAACGTGTGCACCAGCATGATGGCCTTGGTGCGGGGGGTGATCGCTTTTTTAACGCTTTCCGGGTCGATCGTCCAAGTATCCGGCGTAATATCCGCGAACACGCAGGTTGCGCCCGTATAGGCCACCGTATAGGCTGTCGCTATCCAGCTGAAGTCCGTGACGATAACCTCGTCCCCCGCTTTTAATCCCAGCGCCGCGCAGGCAAGGTGCAGCGCGTGCGTGCAGCAGAATGTGGCGATGGCGTACTTGACGCCGATGTATTGTGCAAACTCTTGTTCCAATTGTCTGATGTATCCGTCATAGTTTTCATACCAGCCGTTTTGAACGGCGTCGCGTACAAGTTCCACCTCTTGTTCCGTGATGGATGGTCCCGCAAAACTGATCTTTTTATTCAAAAACAAGCCCTCCAGTAGGCTTATGCCATTTCATTTTTTGCGCCTATTCCGGCGCTTGTTTCATGCGCGTTTCCCATGCGGCAATATCCAGCCGCATACGGGTATAACGCTTGCCCTGTACCCCGGGTACGGGCAGATTTTCTTCGGTACTGACAAAATGGTTCCGTTTATAATAGGCAATGGCGCGGTCGTTGTCCGAAAACACGCGCAGTTCGATCGCGTTCAGACGAAGTGCCGCAATCCCCCAGCGAATGAGCGCATGGAGCGCAAACGTCATAATGCCGGGCAGGGCTTCTTTTTCCCCGCGCAGCACGGCGTCCACTTCACAACAGCGCGCATCGTAATCAAAGCTCGAAAACCCGATATGCCCTACGCGCCTGCCACCCGGCAGCACGATATAAAATAAAAGCCGGTCCGCACGCCCGATGACATGGCAGTCGAGCCACTCCCTAGTGGTCTCCGCTGTCGCCGTAAACGTCTCCGCCGAAAGCGAAGGATTTGCGTTGCGCCACAGGGCAAGCTGCGCAGCGCAGCCGGGCAGAGACTCCCGGTAATCCCGCGTGATGGGCCGCAAATATCCGGCCAGCGCACCGTTATCGTCATAAATGGGAATGCAGCGCAGCAGCTCCTGTTTGCGCATGCATTTAAAGCTGTCGAACACGGTCTTGATAAACGCCTGATACGCTTCCATGCTCATTCCCCTTTGCTGTTTCTTTGGAAAGGCGCAACAATCATATCCCGCAGGAACTGCGCTTCCTCCACCGGCGGTTCCAGTTCCTCTATGGGGCGGTTGACGGAAAGCTTGGGGAACACATAGGTGTGCTGGGGCAGCGTTACCTCGATAACGGCGGGCTCCGGCGCGTCGAGCAACTCCCGCACGGCATTCAAATCCTCCATGCGTTCCACCCGCAGGTTTTGGATGCCGTAGGCAGAAGCGATGGCGCAAAAATCCGGCGCTTCGTAATCTTTAACGGTTCCGGCGTAACGGGAGGAAAAGTACATCTCCTGGAAATGCCGGATCATGCCCAAACTCCGGTTATTGAGCACGATGACCTTGACCGGGAGATGCTCCCGTTTCAGCAGGGCAAGCTCCTGGATGTTGATCTGCATGCCGCCGTCCCCCACAAAGGCAATAATCTTCCTGTCCGGGGCGGCGTACTGCGCGCCAATGGCGCAGGGCAGCGAAAACCCCATGGCTCCCATGCCGCCGGAAGTCAAAAGACGCTGCCGGGCATTCAATAAAAGCGACTGCGCCCCCCACATCTGGTTCTGGCCCACATCCAGGCAGATGGTCTCCTCCCCGTCCATAAAACTGCCAAATGCCGAAACAAGGTAGTTCGGGTCGGAAAACTTCGGTTTCATAAAGGAAGGATAGCGGGCCTTATACCCTGCAATGATCGTATGCCATGCGCTCCAATCCGAATGGACGCGGCGGGCTTCCTTTCGCAATTGTTCCAGAAACGTCTTTGCGTCTTCTTCAATGCTGATCTCATCCGGCTTGATGGTATGTTTGAGTTCGTTTGGATCGATGTCCACGCGGATGAGCTTCGCTTCCCGCGCGAAGCTCTGCGGCAGCGTACCTGTCTGCCTAGTATCAAGCCTTGTGCCGATCGCCAGCACAAGATCGCTGTTGGCAACCGTCAGGTTTGCGTACCGATTGCCATAGGAGCCGAGCATGCCGCAGAATTCAGGGAACGTATTATCTATGGCGTCCCGCCCCATCAGGGACGTGACAACGGGAATATGGAGCGACTGCGCGAGCGCATTCAATAACTCCACCCCGCCGGAAAGCCGGACGCCCCCGCCCGCAAGCAGAACCGGGCGGCGGCTGCTATTGAGCGCTTCTATTACCTGCGCCATGTCGATAAGCGGGCGCGCTTCCGGTTCCGGCTCATAACCGGAAAGCGTTTCTTCCTCCACCTGCGCCCGCTGGATATCCATGGGGATATCGAGAAGCACCGGGCCTTTTCTCCCGGCTTGGGCGGTATAAAACGCACGCTCCAGCTCATAGCGGATGTATCTGGGGTCCGTAATGCGGACGGCGTATTTGACAATGGGCGTCACGACGCTGACGATATCCGTTTCCTGGAAACCGAGCTGGCGGACCGGAAGCGCGCCCTTATATTCGTACGTATTGACCTGCCCGGTCAGATAGACGCAGGGAATGGAATCAAAATACGCGCTGCCGATACCCGTAATGAGGTTGGTGGCCCCCGGCCCGCTGGTGGCGATGGCGACGCCGCACCGGCCTGTCACGCGGGCATACCCTTCCGCGGCAAACGCCGCAGCCTGCTCATGCCCGCAGCCGATAAAGCGGATACCATCCGCAGCATACAGTGAATCGATAAGATGCGTCACAGCTCCCCCCTGGTATCCGAACGCATGGGTGCATGCCTGCCCGATTAAAAATTGTGCGATATAGTCCGAAAGTTTCATGGCTGTTCCTCATGATCAAACGCGGTGCTTGCAGCACGGGCATAATAGCGCCCAATCTGATCGATACACAGCGCGCGCAGATCCCCCTTGGGATCCGCCCGATACCACGCCGCGGTTTCTTCTAGCGCCTCCTGTAACGAAAGCCGGGGCTGCCAGTTAAGCAGCGCCTTTGCCTTTGTACAGTCCAAATGCAACTGCGTTGCTTCATGCACTGCCCCCGGTACAGAGAGGTCTTCCCATGCGCCGCTTCCCCAGATGCCGACGAGTGTTTCCACAAGCGTCCCGACCGGCGCCACCGCATAATCGGGGCCAAAATTCCACGCCCCGGAATAGTTCCCGGGATCACGCAAGAGCTTCTGCCCCAGCAGCAAATACCCGTAGAGCGGTTCGAGCACGAACTGCCACGGGCGTACGGCGTGCGGATTTCTGACCTTGATGGGGTTCCCTGCCTGCAATGCGCGGATGCAATCCGGCACAATGCGGTCCTGCGCCCAGTCCCCACCGCCGATAACGTTGCCTGCGCGCGCGGTGGCGATACCTTTCTTTTGCTTTTCAAAAAAAGAGCGATAATAAGCGGAGGTCACAAGCTCCGCGCAGCCTTTGGACGCGCTGTACGGATCAAAGCCGCCCATAGCGTCGCATTCGCGGTAGCCCCAGAGCTGTTCCCGGTTTTCATAGCATTTATCGGAGGTGACGAGCACCGCGGCGCGGACGCTATCCAGCATCCGGATGTTTTCAAGCACATTGACCGTGCCCATGATATTGGTTTCCAGTGTCTCCGCAGGAGCATCATAGGAAAGCCGGACGATGGGCTGCGCCGCAAGGTGGAACACGATCTCCGGTTGGGAAAACCAGAACGCGTCGCTTAGTTCCGCATCATCGCGGATATCGTCACGGACGTCCATCATTCCGTTTGCCACGCCGCACCGCTCAAACATGCCGTTTTCATAAGGCGGATCGAGCGCATAACCCATGACCTCCGCCCCCATCAGTGTCAGCCAAAGCGTAAGCCATGCGCCTTTAAACCCGGTATGCCCGGTAATGAGTACGCGCTTTTTAAAGTACGCGCCGCCGAACATGTTTTTGAATGTTACTCCCATAGCTTCCACGGCGCTTCCCCCGCATTCCAAAGTCCGTTCATTTTTTCAATGTCCTTGCCGGTGTCGATTGCGGCCCAAAAGCCTTTGTGCTGATACACACTGATTTCCCCCGCAAGGGCAAGGTTGTGAAGCGGCTCTTCCTCAAGCGGACAGTTTTTATCCGGAAGAAAATCGAACATGCGCCTGTTGAGCACCATGAAACCGCCGTTGATGGTATCCTCCAGCAGCGGCTTTTCCTTGAATTTGGTCACGATATCCCCGTCCATCTGCAGCACGCCAAAAGGGGAAATGGGATTGACGCCCGTAATGGTCGCAATGCGCCCGGATTTTTCGTGGCTTTCGATGAGGGCGGGAATGTTGACGTCGCTCAACCCATCGCCATAGGTGAGCATGAACGTATCGTCCTCGATATAGCGCTCCACCAGTTTCAGCCTACGCCCGGTCTGGGACTCGAGGCCGGTATCCACAATGGTGACGCGCCAGTTTTCGCTGCTTTGCGTATGGTATTCTATGGCGGGGTTTGGTCCGGTCACGGCGGTAAAATCATTGTTCCGCCAGCACATCTCCATAAAGTAGCGCTTGATCATATCCCCCTTGTAACCCGCGCACAGGACAAAGTCCTTATGCCCGTAATGGGAATAGATCTTCATAATATGCCAGAGGATCGGCCGTTCGCCGATCAATACAAGCGGTTTGGGGCGGTATTCGGTTTCCTCGCGCATCCGGGTACCCCTGCCGCCGCAAAGGATGACTGTCTTCATGCAGCAATACCTGCTTTCCATATATACAGTGACAGCGCCGTAAAACATACGGCGTACCTACTCCACTATATGCTCTAAGGAATGCCCGCGTTAAACTATACGTCCCGTATCTTTGTATATATGATTTGCACGCAAAAAGCGCCCCATTTCCGGCATAATTGCCGTGACAGAACGCGCATATCTATAAAAATGCCGCTATTCGGGCTTTACGAAGAGCAGATAATACCCCTTACTATGCTTTTTTAAGTCTGCGCCCGCATCCAGCAGCAGCACGGTCAGCGCGCGGAAAATTTCGCCGTTTGCGGCGGTACACAGGAACTGCCCGCCCGGATTGAGCAGCGCATAGAGCGATGTTACGGCGTCCTGCCAATCCTTCAGGGTGTGCGTGGCGCTTTCGAGCAGGATATAATCGTACGTTCTCTTTCCCAGATGGTTCTCCAACTCGCTAATTGGGCAGAAGGCGCATCCGTCGCATATGGTTTTAAGCTCCGTCATGTTGGACAGCTGCTCGGATACATAATAGAGCCGGATATCGTCTCCGCCATAATAGCGGCAAAGGTTTTTGACCTGCAGCGCCGTACCGCCATAGGAAGAACCGATGGCGAGTATGTTTTTGCTGCCTGTGCCGTCATAGGAAAACAGGTCCAGGACGTTGCTGTCCATCAGACCCGCAACATAGGGGTCCACGCCGAATTTGCAAAAAAACAACCGCTTGTTTCTGATGGCAAGCGTCGCGTCTTTGACATACTCCAAATTGAACGTCTTAGCCCCAAAATGGTGGACAAACGTATCCCTTGCAAGAACGACCTTGTACCCCATCCTTCTGATATTGAAGCACATGGCGTCGTCGTCATAGCAGCCTGGGTTAAATATTTCATCAAAGCCGTGAAGCTTTTTTTGCAGCTCGGTCCTGTATATTCCCAAATACGTGCTCAGTTTTAAACGCTCCTCCCATTTGTGCGGGTCGCTTTTGTTATAGCTTTTCGCAAACTCCTGCATTTGCTCCATGGTGTTATAGGAAACGTCGATATGCTGGTAATTGCAGGTGGCGTTGCACACGGGCACCGCCATGCCGATCCTCCCATCGGTCTCCATGCACAAAAGTAGGTTGTCAAGCCACCGGGTAGTAACCACGATATCGTTGCTGATATTGAGCGTATACTTCCCTTCAGCCATGGCAAATCCCTGGTTGATGGCTTTACATACCCCCATATTTTCCGGGAAGCTGATCTTTTTTTGGTTGGGCAGGCTGTTAAAGTACTCCTCTGTGCCATCCGTGGAACCATTGTTGATGGTGATCAGTTCAAAATCGATATGGGACGTATATTTGTAAATGCTTTCAATGCACTGCCGCGTATAGTCCAAATGATTGTATGCGATCACCACAAGGCTTGCGACGGGATGCGGCTTACCCGTATCCTGCACAGGCACCAAGGAGATATCCGTTTCACACATCATACGTTCCCCTAAAGCCGGATTGATTCAGCCGCATGCACATGAAAGCGCATTTGACCCGCTATCCGGGCGCCGTTCTCGGCGGGCATTTCTCCTGCCCACTATCAGAATATGCATACGAGGATATATTCGCTATTGATATGTTCATAATTGTCATTCCGAATAAAAAAAGAGCAGCTATTTCGGCTGCTCCCAGACTGTCGATAACCTTTTTTTCGAGGGCTTTGCCCTCAAGCCCCCACCCAAGGGACATATCCCTTGGGAATCCCTTACTCTGCAAACGCCCTATCCTAGGGCATTTTCGAAATGGGATCCTTAAGGCTGTCACAGTCCCAAGCGAGGTTTGGGGGCGAAGCCCCCAACGTAATCCCTAGGAGCAGCCAGCAGGCTGCCCTTGACTGACTCTCAATTTTTATATTGCTTTCCACAGCATCTGGCCATTCTCAAATACATACTCCAACCTTCCATCATCTTTAAGCCAGGATAAGTAGGAGCGAACGGTGCTTCCGACAAGGACATACTGATCAAAATTCATTGTCAAAGAGAATTCGCGGAACAGCCTTTGGAGGATGTGTTCAAAAATCCGTGGTTCGCCGCACAGCTCCACAATCTTTTTTGCGATCTCATGAACCTTGTCGATATTCCTCTGCGCAAGGGGCGCGATATCCGTTGTGGCCTCCGCGTGCGCGGGGATAAACAGGGCTGCCCGCATGCCTTTTACCTGTTCGAGCGTATCGAGATAGGCCGCGACGTCGTAGACAAAGCTGATCTGGTACTTTTCCAGCGTTTGCGCGCTTGAAAGGCAATCCGCAAGAAACACGATATCATCGGCCGTGCGGAACCCGACCATATCAAAAAAATGTCCGGGAAGCGCGAGGAGTTCCATCCCATCGGGCAAGACATTCTGCGTCAAAGGGATGGCCTCGCTTTCCTGCGCCATCAAAAATTTGTGGCACAGCGCTTTTGGCGGAAAGCCGCCGTAGAGGAAGGAGGGCTCCAAAAGCGGATGATTGGTAAAATCCGCCTCAATTCCCCGCGCAAACACCCTGCAGCCCGTCTGCGCCTGCAGATATTTGTTGCCGCCGATATGGTCCGCGTTGGAGTGGGTGTTGTATATGGCAGTAAGTTGCCAGCTGTTTCTCTCCAAAATCTGCCTGACTTTTCTTCCGGCGTCTTTGTCGTTGCCCGAATCGATGAGGCAGACTTCGGTATCGTTGCGCTTTACGAGGCCGATTTTTGCCGGGCAATCGATATAGTAGGTACTTTTTGCAACCTGGACCAGTTCGTACATGCTTTCTCCTTGTCCCCCGCGGAATAAGAAATTTTAGCCTATTATACACCAAGATGCCCTGAAATGGAGGATTTATATCTCATGGCCCGCGCATATTTGCCTGCGTTATTCATAAACTATTAGTGACCGTAAATGGAATAACTTTTGTTTTGCAAAAGGTGTTGACTTCCCGAATGGCGCCGGATATAATTGAAACAACCAAATTGTGTCCGAGTTCGCCAAATTACTTATTATTAATTGAATATATGGGCTGTCACTGGTAATGCAGGCAAAACCAAAGTTTTATAGGTCATGGCAACATGAACCTGTAGGGGTTTGGTCTTTTTTGTTTTTTCGCGCAAAAGACAGGACGAAAGATAGAGTAAGATGAAACTTTTACGGCCGATCAACAACAACATCGTTACCGCCCTGGATGATAACGGGTTGGAAGTTATTGTTGTGGGCAAAGGAATCGGTTATAAGGCGAAAGAGGGCACGGAAGTTAAAGAAGGCGATATCCAGAAGGTATACCGTATGGACAACCAGAAGGATACCGACCGGTTGAAAGACCTCTTTGCTTTGCTCCCTGCCGAATACATCGAACTGACCGATGAAATATTCGGCTATGCGAAGCGGATATTGAACAAACGACTGTATGAGCGCGCATACATCACGCTGGCGGATCATATCCATTTTGCGGTGCAGCGGCACCAGGGCGGCATGGATTTTCCCAATGCGCTATTGAGCGAGATCCGCCGCTTTTACCCGCTGGAATATGAAATCGGCAAGCACGCGCTCGAAGTGGTGGAACGCCGCATCGGCATCAAATTCCCGCCGGATGAGGCCGCCTCCATCGCCATGCATATATTGAACGCGGAATTTGATATTTCGGTCAAGGGTACGTTTGACGTCACGCATCTATTAAACAGCATGTTGGACATCCTGGAGCGGGAGTGGGGGTTCACCATCCAGGAGGGCGATTATTACAGCGAACGGTTCGTGACGCATTTAAAATTTCTGTCCCAGCGCGTCGTCAAACGGGAAGCGTTTACGGATGATGACGACGGGCTCTATGCGCTGCTGGAGGAAAAGTACCCCAAAGAGATTGGCTGCGGCGAAAAAATTGCGCAGTATATCCGCAGCGAATATGGGTTTGATACTTCCCGCAAAGAAATCGCGTGCCTCGCCATCCACCTGTGCCGGATCGTTAGGCACTGAAGAATTGATTATTTTAAGAAGGATATAGACAATGTTTGGTTTTGGAAAGAAAAAGGAACTCGTAATCCAGGTGCCGGTTGCAGGCGCAGTCAAGCCGGTATCGGACCTGCAGGACGAAACGTTCAGCAATAACATCTTGGGCCCCGGCATTGCAATTGAGCCCGCCAAGGGCCGGGTGGTCGCACCTATGGACGGCGAGATCCGCCTGATGTTTGAAACCGGCCACGCGCTGAGCATGGCGGCAGACAACGGCGCGGAGCTTTTGATCCATGTAGGAATTGATACCGTCAAACTTAAAGGAAAGCATTTTACCAAGATCAAGAACACCGGCGATACCGTAAAAGCCGGGGATGTTCTGTTGGAGTTTGACCCTGCCGCGATCCATATGGAAGGATATGACCCCGTTGCAGTGGTCGTACTGTTAAACCCGGACGAGTTTTCCGGCGTCCGTTTTACCCAAAGCACCGCTGTAGCGGAAGGGGACGCGCTCCTCTATATTCAGCCCAACCGGTAATGCCGATATCCTGCTCCTGATGGAGGAGCTTTACATAGGAGGAACATATGAAGCAGTTAAAATACCGCATTACCGACGAGTTTGGCCTCCACGCCCGGCCCGCAGGCCAGCTGGTCAAGGCCATGACCCAGTACCAATGCAGCGTGCGGATTGGTACGCCCGCAAAAATGGTGGACGCAAAGCGCATTTTGGGTGTCATGGGCCTTGCCATAAAAGGCGGCGAGGAGATCATCATGGAATTTCAGGGGGAGGACGAGGCGCAAGCATTCGCCACGGCCGAAAAGACGCTCAGGGAGTGTCTGTAAGTCCAGTGCTTTATGGGACGCCGCATCACTTTGGGGAGAATACGCGCGGCGAACCCAGGCAAATAAAATCATTGTTTCAGGGGGTGCAACAAGATGAAGACCATGCAAAGACTCGGAAAATCCCTCATGCTTCCCGTAGCCGTCCTGCCGATCGCGGCGATATTAATGGGCATCGGCTACTGGATCGACCCTCAAGGCTGGGGCGGCAACAGTGTCATCGCCGCTTTCCTCATCAAGGCGGGCGCGGCAATCATCGACCACATAGCGATCCTGTTTGCTATCGGCGTGGCGGTTGGCATGTCGAAGGACCGCGACGGCACTGCGGCGCTGGCCGGATTGGTTTCCTGGCTGATGATGACAACGCTGCTTTCTTCCGGCGCGGTAGCCATGTTCCAAAAGATCCCGGTAGAACAGGTAGCGCCCGCATTCGGCAAGATCGAAAACGTATTTGTTGGAATACTATGCGGCGTCATCGGCGCAGTTTGCTACAACAAGTTCCACAATACCAAACTGCCCGACGCTTTGGCCTTCTTCAGCGGCAAGCGCAGCGTTGCAATCGTAACGGGCGGCGTCACCATCGTTGCGGCAGTGATCATGTTCTTCGTTTGGCCGTTCATCTATATGGGCTTGGTCGCCTTCGGCACCGGCGTATTGAGCCTCGGGCCTTGGGGCGCTGCGATCTACGGCTTCTTCAACCGTCTCCTGATCCCGTTTGGCCTGCACCACGCACTGAATTCCGTGTTCTGGTTTGATATCGCAAGCGTGAACGACCTTGCAAACTTCTGGGCCGGCACAGGTACGCTTGGCGTCACCGGCCAGTACATGACGGGCTACTTCCCCATCATGATGTTCGGCCTCCCCGGTGCCGCGCTCGCCATGTACCACACCGCGAAGACCAATCAGAAAAAAATGGCTGCCGGTTTGTTGCTGGCCGGCGCGTTTGCATCGTTCTTCACCGGCGTGACGGAGCCGCTCGAATTTGCGTTCATGTTCCTGGCTCCGGGCCTCTATGTGGTGCATGCGGGTCTCACCGCAGTTTCCATGGCCATTATGGCGGCGCTGCCTGTTCGCGCAGGCTTCCAATTTAGCGCAGGTATGATCGACCTGGTCCTGAGCTGGCCGACCAAGCTTTCCCTGAACCCATGGCTGATCCTCCCCATCGGCCTCGTGTTCTTCGCGATCTACTACCTGCTCTTCCGCGTCATCATCGTGAAGTTCAACCTCAAGACCCCCGGCCGCGAGGACGATGACTATGCCGAAGCCGAAAGCAAGGTAACGCTGGGGAGCAGCGACTATGCCGGAGTTGCGGCCGCCATACTCGAAGGTCTTGGCGGAAAAGGCAACATCAGCGAAGTAGACAACTGCATCACCCGCCTGCGCGTGGAAGTGAAGGATTACACCGCTGTCAATGAAAAGAAGATCAAATCTTCCGGCGTCTCCGGCGTCATCCGCCCGAGCAAGACGAGCGTACAGGTCGTAGTCGGCACGCAGGTACAGCATGTGGCCGATGAACTCAAGAAACTGCTCTAATCACCCGATCCGGTTAAGACCGGAACGATAACAGGCTGAATGGTTATGGGGCTGCCCTCTGCGGCAGCCCCTTGACCGCTCCGGGAGAAACGGCATGACCACTTACGATACGCTGACCATTTTAAAAAGAGAAGAAATCCATACCTGCCCGCTGTTTTATGTCAATAACGTGCAGTGGAACAGCACCATAAGCCCTGTTACCGTGGGACGCATGGGATATGTCCCCGGCGAAGGGCTGTTTGTTTTTATGAAATGTTATGAGCGCGATCCGCTTCGCACCATGAGCCGCCCTATGGACCGGGTATGCCTGGACAGCGCCATGGAAGCGTTTTTCGCCTTCCCGGACAGGCCCGTCGCCGCGGAAAAAGCTTTTATCCCGGACGATAACGGCTTATACTGTAACTTTGAAATCAACGCCAATGGCGCGATGTATGCAAAAACAGGCCGCGGCAGGCAAGGACGCATGCCGCTCCTGGAAGAGGAGTTTGCCGCGACGGACGTCCGCGCGCGTATCCTTGCGGACGGCTGGGAAATCACATTCCTCGTACCCCTGACGCTGCTTTCCCGTATTGCGGACATAAATGGTTTTTCGCCCGGGGATGTATTCTACTGCAATTTTTATAAAATATCCGAAACCCCCGCAATCGAGCATTATCTCAGCTTCAGCCCGATTGGTGTGGAACAGCCGAATTTTCACCTGCCCCGCTTTTTTGCAAAAGCGGTCGTACGCGAGCATACCGCACAACCTGAACACCATACAATGGAGCATATGCAATGAGAGTAATACGCGCAAAAGATTATTTTGATATGAGCCGCAAGGCGGCGAACGTGCTGAGCGCACAGGTCATTTTAAAGCCCAACAGCGTGCTGGGTCTGGCGACCGGCTCGAGTCCCGTGGGAACCTATAAGCAACTGATTGAGTGGTATAAAAAGGGCGATATCGACTTTTCCCTTGTTACCACCATCAATCTGGACGAATACTGCGGGCTGGAGCCCGACGCGCCGCAAAGCTACCGGTATTTTATGGACCAGAATTTGTTCCGCCACATCAACATCAGGCCGGAACACACGCATGTGCCAAACGGCCTGGAGCCGGACGCCGCAAAGGAATGCGCGCGGTACGAAGCCCTGATCGAACAGCATTCCGGCATCGATATGCAGCTATTAGGCATCGGCCACAACGGGCATATCGGGTTCAATGAGCCGGGCACCGCGTTTGAAACCAGCACGCACCGCGTTGCGCTTACAAAAAGCACCATCGAAGCCAACCAACGATTTTTTGCAAGTGGAGGCGAGGTGCCCCGCTACGCCTATACGATGGGCATCCGCTCCATCATGCAGGCCATGCGCATCCTCATTATTGTTTCGGGCGAAGACAAAGCCCAAATTGTGAAGGAAACATTTACCGGGCCCGTGACGCCCGCGGTCCCCGCATCCGTATTGCAGCTTCACAACAACGTGACGCTGGTGGGAGATGAAGGAGCGCTTTCCCTGCTATGAAGGAAACCCAGACTGTCAAGGCGCTATTTTTTGATATCGACGGGACGCTATTGAGCCCCCGCACCGCGCGCGTGCCGGAAAGCGCCATCAAAGCGCTTACATGCGCGCGCGAACACGGCCTGCTGCTGTTTGCGGCAACCGGCCGCCACGCGCTCGCCCTTACAAGGCTGCCGCAAATTATGGAACTCAAGCTGGACGGCCTCATTTGCCTCAACGGGCAGCTCTGCCTGTGTGGCGGAAAGACCGTGTTTCAAAACCCCATCCCGCGCAGCGAAATAGAAGCATTTATCCGTTTCATGCGGGGAAAGGACTGCATCTGCCAGTTTTCCGGCAACGACCTGGTGTTCTGCAGCCAAGACAACGACGCGGTACGGGATATCAATGCGGAATTCGGCATATTTGAACCGCCGATATTCCCGCCCGAACGCGCGCTTGATATGGATGTGCTGCAGATTGAGCTGTTTTTCCGCGAGGAAAGCGCGCTGCAGGTACTCGCCCACATGCCAAGCTGCCGGTGGACGCGCTGGCATGCCATGGGCGTCGATATTCTGCGAAAAGACGGCGGCAAATGGACCGGTATAAAGAAAATTGCGGAACATCTGCATTTACAAGAAGGCGAGATCATGGTGTTCGGTGATCACGACAACGATGTGGATATGTTGGAAAACGCAACGTTTTCCGTGGCGCTTGGAAACGGAAGCGCCCAGGCGATTGCCGCTGCAAAATACGTCACCACCGATATCGACGAGGATGGCATCTACAACGCCTTTCGCGCCCTGCTTCCGCATATCGGGTTAGCGTAACTTCGTTTCACTGTCCACCGTATTTTCAGGAAAGGGTTGATGCTTGATCGGACGCATACTTGTAGAAATTTGCTGCGGAACTGCCGACGATGTGTTTGAGGCCGCCGCATCGGGAGCCGACCGCGTGGAACTCAACGCGGCGCTGCCCTTGGGCGGGCTTACGCCCAGCATGGGCGAGCTTGTCGCCGCCAAAAACGCAGGGGTGGAATTAGTGGCCATGGTCCGCCCGCGCGAAGGCGGATTTTGCTACAGCGAACGGGAGTTTGAGACCATGCTGCGGGATGCGCGCGCGCTGATTGCAGCGGGAGCGGACGGCATCGTATTCGGTATCCTCAACCCGGGCGGCACCGTGGACGCGGAACGCTGCAGGCAGATGGTAAAGGCGATCGGCCCCAAGCAGGCGGTGTTCCACCGGGCGATTGACGTCACGCCGGATTGGCGGGCGGCAATTGATACGCTTTGCACGCTCGGATTTCGCCGGGTGCTCACCAGCGGGCAGGCTGCCACAGCCTTAGACGGCGCCGCAACGATACGGGAGATGATCGCCTATGCCGCGGGGCGCATTGAGATCCTGCCGGGCGCAGGCATCCGCGCGCATAACGTCCTGGAGTTGATTGAAAAAATAGGCTGCACGCAGGTGCACGCTTCCCTTCGGGGAACGCGGACCGATTCTTCCTGTTCCGCCCGCCCCGATATCCGGTTTGGCGGCACGCTTCCCGCTTCTGAGGATGTCTTTGGCGCAACGGACCCGCATAAAGTACTCGAACTGGTCACGACCCTTTCGAATTGATCGGATAGCACCCGCTTACTGCAAGATAAAAGGAGGAAACGCCATGAAACGCTTGATTTCCTGCACCGCTTCGGACTTTGCGACCATGACTCCGCACGAACTCAAAGTAGCCATATTCGCCTCCGCCGGGCGCAGCGTGATGAGCGAGACCATCGTCGCCTTTGAGCCGCTCATGCGCGGGCTCACCAATGCGGAGGTCGCCTCCGCGTTTGGCGCGGATATGATCCTGCTAAACTTCTATGACGCGCTCAACCCGTCCATACTGGGCCTGCCCGGCGCGCCCAGAAACCCGATTGCCGAACTCAAGCGGCTTATCGGCCGCCCGGTGGGCATCAATCTGGAGCCTGTCGGCACAGGCAAGGCGCTCGAGAATATCGAGGCGCTGCCGCCCGGACGCCGCGCCGGCGAGGAGACGTTTTTAGCCGCAGAGGCACAGGGCGCGGATTACATCTGCCTGACCGGGAACCCCGGCACAGGCGTCACCAACGATGCGATTGAAGAAGCCGTCCGGCTCTGCCGCAAATGCTTTTCGGGCCTGATCATTGCCGGGAAGATGCATGGCGCAGGTATCGATGAGGCGGTGTTTGATACCGGCGCGTTTGCCCGCTTTATCAAAGCCGGGGCGGATATTATCCTCGTCCCCGCGCCCGGAACGGTCCCCGGCGTTTCGGAGCAGGATGTCGCAGCCGCCGTACGCACCATCCATCAAAATGGCGCTTTAGCGCTTTCCGCCATCGGCACCAGCCAGGAGGGCGCGGACACTGCCACCATACGCGAGATTGCGCTCAGCAGCAAGCGCGCGGGTGTAGATATCCAGCACATCGGCGACGCCGCCGCCTGCGGTATGGCGGATCCTGAAAACATCCTGACCCTTTCCATTGCAATCCGCGGCAAGCGCCATACGGTATTCCGCATGGCCGGAAGCGTATTGCGATAACAACTTTATTTCAGGTGGCTTTGCCCCTGAACCCCCACCCAAGGGACTCGTCCTTGGGAATCCCTTTCTCGGAGACGCCTTGTTTCAGGACGTTAGAGCCTCCAAAGTACCAACCCGATAAACGCGGAATGGCTGTATGGATATATCCATACAGCCATTTTTTACTTTATTGAGGTTTGAGTTTATGGCTCCTCAAACTCCAGGAACTTTGCGGGCGGTATATGAAACAGATCGGCTATGGCGAAAAGGGTTTTCAAGGATATGGGCTGGACAAGGGTCGGCGTTTCCACCTGTGAAAGGTAACCGGGGCTGATACCGACCAACTCCGCGAGTTGCTCCTGCGTCATGCCGTTCATTTTTCGGTAATAGGCGATTTTCAGACCGATTTGGATATATCGCCTGTCATTTAAATCTTTTGTTTTTTGCATCGCATTCACCCCAATAAATAGTCTATCGATTTGCAGTATGGAGGTGAACGGAGTATAATATAGATTATTATATGTATTATATATACTTTACGTAATATAACTTAGTAAAAGCAATAAATATGAGTGAGAAGTATATGCAGGGCTTGTATGAAAAAATTGAAAGAGAACGGGATAAACTTACCTGTCTTGTCAACCAGACCCTCAAAGAAAACCAGCCTATCGGAGTCAACGATATGATCCTTGCCCAGAATCGCAAACTGAATTTGTTGATTGGAAAGTTGGAAATCAAAAAAATCAGGCGAACATGAATAAGCCTCGGATGAAAAATAGCCGAATGGACCGTTCCGTCTATTTTGCAATGCCCGGTATTATCGTTTCCTGCTGATTCCTTTACAGGCCCAATTCTCTTTTTATCAACGCCGACGCGATATAGAGCGCCTTAATCCTGCGCTCGAGCAGCGTTAGCTGAGGGGTTCCCTGTTTTAATTTTGGCTGTACTTTCTCACACTTGCTGATCGTTGAAGCGATCGCCCGGAGGGCTTCTCCCAACTCTTCTTTCGTAAAATGATCCATACGCACCGCCCCATCATATAGCCTTTTTAATAGCTTTCAAACGATTGTACACCATATTGGATTGAGAAGCAAAACCGGCTTATTTGATGCAAAAAAGTGCGCGAAAGCGCACTTTTAATCGGAAAATCTCGTTGATCAACCCTGCGGGGCTTACTGCGGCAAATTTTATTGCCCCGTCGCCAGTTGTTCCGGGGTCAGCGTCGGGATGCCGCCAAGCGCGGGATCGGGACCGTTGACATACGTCCTGCCGTTGATGGGATTCCATTTGTAATGATGGAAATCCTCCACTTTGAGTTCCTGGCCTTCGAGCGTCAGGTAATGGATATAGGTCTGCACTTCCCTGCCCTGGCGCGCTTTTGCAAACTCATAGGATTGCCCGGGGGCGATCACGGTTTCGTCCGGCGCTACCGCGGTATTGTAGTAGTAATTCATCTTGGGCGTTCCGAATCTCCCCATATCCTTGAACGAGAAATCCAAAATCACCGGCCCGTATTCGGCGTGCACAACCGGCGGCCCATAGATTTCCACCGTGACGTTTTTGTCCTTGGGATTCACATAGGACACCATATAAACGGGCACATCGTACGGATTTTTAATCTTTAAATCCGGCGCGCCCGTGCTGATGGTCGCGTCCAGGCCCAGCGGGATATAGTCCGACGATATTGAATGGTGCGTGGAATCGGTAATTTCTATTCCAGACCGGATCGCTGCGTTATACACGGTGCTTGAAATCTGGCATACGCCGCCGCCCGCCTGCTGGGTGTAGCCGCCGTTGGAAATGCCCGCCGCTTCCTTCCAGCCGGTAGTCAGTGATCGGGGACCCGCCTGTTCGTTGATGGACCATTCCTGGCCGGGCGCGATGACGACGCCGTTTACGATGCCGGACAGCTTCGCGACATTCCAGTTGCGGCTATAGCTGTAATGCAAAGAATAGCTGGACGTCCAGGAAGAAATAAGCTGCGTGTCGTACTTAAGCTGTTCGAGCGTCACCTCGGGTTCAATGGGCGTTACAGGGGCGACGATCGTTTCGTAATTGCCGGTTTCCACGGCGTTAAGGATCGCATCCGCCACAGCTTCCATGTCCACGGACCGGCCGTTGACGCCATCCGTATAGAGGAAGCGCGAAATATTCGCATCCTTGGGGATATAGTCCTTCACAAACTCATCGTTTTTCCAGAAAAGATACCGAAGCTGATTGGGCATATCCTCGGCAGGTATGCGCGCAAGTTCCGGGCGCTTGATTTCGTCCCCGCCCGCAGCTGATTCAATCATGTCCTCAACGTCCTGCTCGTAGGGGGTGCCGTCGGGCAAATGTCCCCAGGGCGTAAACACGTAGCTCGCATTCACAGGCTGCTGATCGAGACTTTCTTTAAGCGGAAGCAGTACGGAAAGGAACTTATTCCGGTCGGCTTGTATGCTGACGGGAAAATCCACGCCCTGTTCCTTGGTTTCTTCTATGACCTGCTTGCGCTCTTCAAGCGTTCCCGCATGCCCGAAAGAGAGCGCCCGTGCGATCACCGCTTCATAGTCCGTTGTAATTCCCAAATCCTGGGCGTTATATTGATATATCTCGCCTTCCACGTCGATGGATACCTGTACTTTTGAAAGCAGCGCATCCTCTATGCCCGCCGTGGCCGCGAGCGCCTCATCCTTGGTCATTTCCGAAAGATTGATACCGCCCACGGAAACGCCTTCCAACACACGCTCATTATTCATGATGCGGTTATTCTGATCAACCGTATAAGCCGCAAGCGCCAAAACAACCCCAAGCATGATGCAGATGACGGCAACCAAGATTCCTTTTTTTCCTTTTTGTTTTTGCACAGGCTTGTTTTCGGCCATATTTCTTACTCCTTCTATCGTGCACCACTCGCCGCGCTTTTCCGCGCCCGCGCCTTGGTCGAACGTACCGCTGCTTTTGATCACCCGGTTTACCGGGTAACACTATCATTACCCCGGTTATTATACCATGTAACATGGATGCGCATAAAGTCATTCATGCGAGATTCTCGTTTTTTCTGGCGAAAAAAAGCCATCCGTTTCGAAAGATATGACAATTTTCCGTTTTTGTTCCTTTTTGACGGATTGCCGGTCTATTTCCCGGGGAATTCCTTTTTTACGCATCAGCGATATCGGCCGTTACTTGTTTCTATATCAACGCGGCAAAAGGTTTTCTTCTGATCGTTTTTTCTTCCCCCTCATTCCGGGGTTCTCCGGTAAAAAAGCGGCCTGCGCCGCTTTTTGCCATATATAAAAATACGCCGGCTGGGTTGAAGGCCGGCAGCCTTCTGTTGCTACCACTTCTGCTTATCGGTCGGGTTATTGAGTACGCCAACCAATACCAGCAACTGCAAAACGCCGGCCGCGATCTGGTTGACGGTTTCGCTCAAGCCCGTATCAATGACGCCGGTCATCATCAGGATGCCCAGTATCTGCGCAACGATAGACGTCCACAGCACCGGACTTTTCCAACGGTTTTGTTCCATATGGTTCATTCCTCCAATTTATCGATCCGGGCCAGTCTTTCATGGGCCCGTTTTGTACTTTCCTCCACGCGGGTGAGGCGTTCTGCAAAGGTATCCATCCTTTGGCCCTGTGAACGCATATCCTTTTTGATCTCATCCACGCCGTGCTTGATGTATTCCACATCCGTCTTTAACGCGCCGTCTTCGTACCCCTCCTGCTTTTCCTCCTTTTGCCGCTCCCGTGCGCGCGCCGACCATGCGAGCAATATGCCGCTTAGCGCGGCAAACACCGCTGCTACAATGCTAAGCCATTCCATACTTACGTCCTCCGCAAATAGGTGTCCACACACCAGCCGCGAAGAGCGGGCGCATCGTTGTGCTTGACGACCTCGGCCCAGCCTTTTGTAAGATCCAGAACAACTACCTCATCCTTTGCGTTTACCGTACCGATTTTGCGGTAGGATGTGCCGGGGCCGCTGCGCAGATGGACATAGGACCCGCCCCGATAGGTATAAAACGCGGGAGGATCGCTTTCGTCCCTTTCTTCCAGATAGGTATCGATGCAGTACCCCACAACGATGGGCTTTTGATTGTGCAGGATCACTTTCGCCCAGCCGTTTGCAACGGAAAGCACGATGCATTGCTCCCCGGCGGAAAGCTTGCCTTTGCTTTCATATTTGGTACCCGGGCCGCTTCTGACATTGACGCCGGTGGCCCCTGCGTAAGCGTAGGTGGCCGGCAACTCCGTTTCGGTCGGATCCGGCGGATCTGGCGGGTCTGTCGGAACCCCGCCGTCGAGAAGCGCTTTGAACGCTTCAAGCGGCATATATGCCCCGGGACAGAGCGTGGGATACGGGCGGCCGGTGAGCTTGCCGTTTACATAATAGGGTACTTCCCTGTGGCCGTACATGGTCGCGACATTGATGGCGACCCCGCCCACGCTTTGGCCGTTAAGCGCCAGTATCGCTAAAATAAGCTTCTTTGCGGAAGCTACCTGCGCTGCGGTAGGCGCGTGCTTATGGATTGCGCCCGTGATGCAGATCCCGCAGCTGTGCTCATTCAGATCGTTGCTTTTTGCGTTGCTTACATGCCCGCCCTCATAAATGAGGCCACGGCCTTTATAGATGATGCCATCCGCAGTAATCACATAATTGTAATCGCAGCCCGCATGCCCTTCGCTTTGATGATGGGCATGGATGCTTTTGATCGTACTGCCGTCGCTTGCGCTGTGATGGATGACAATGGTATCCAGCTTTTTGAGCCTGCTGAGTGACCGCGCCCACTTCAGGCCTGTATCGACAACAAAGTCAAAATCATTGTTTATCATAGGTATTCCTCCTCTGAGGGGCTGGCTGCCTGAAGTCCTGATCAAAAAATGCGGATGTTTTCACTTTTATTCCCGTGGCGTTCATCTGCTTGAACTCCGCCAGCCATATATCCCTATCACATAATATGCAGCAGGATGCGAACTTGATTGAACTTTGCGCCCAACAAGTTGTACGCGCGGCGGATACAAGTTTCAGGTATTTACAGCCAATGCTATTTTCCGGTACTATTCTTCTATGAGATATGGCGTATAGGAGGAATACAGATGCGGTTTTTTGAAAAGAAAGCGTTGGTGTTGGGCGGTTCTCAGGGCATTGGCAGCGCAATCTGCCTGGAATTCGCAAAGGAAGGCGCGGATGTTGCGTTTACCTACCGCTCCAGCGAAGGGCAGGCGGAGCTGATCGGGCAGCAAATCAGGGCACTTGGAAGAGCCGCGCTGCCCATGTGGGCGGATGTTTCAAATAAAAAAGAGGTTGAACAACTTGCGGCAACGGTGGAGCGCGCCTTTCACGGCCTTGACATCCTGGTATGCTGCGCGGGCATCATGCCCGAAGGCGCAATCGATGTCATGCAGGAGGACGACTGGCACCGGGTGATTGAAACCAACCTGAGCAGCGCATTTTATGCCATACAGGCCTGCTGCCCGCTGCTTAAAAACAGCCGGGCCGGACGCATCATTCTGATTTCTTCACAGGCCGCCTTTACAGGCTCCATCAACCACGCGCACTATGCGGCTACAAAATCCGGCCTGCTGGGCCTTGCTTATTCGGCCGCCAAGGAATTGGGGCCTTTCAACATCACGGTAAACGTCGTTTCTCCCGGCCGCATTTCCACGCGCATGCTTGACTACGCGGATGATAAAAAGCGCGCACGCTGGCTTGCGGATACGCCGCTTGGACGCCTTGGCACTCCGGAAGAAATCGCAAAGCCGGTGGTATTCTTGGCTTCCGAGGACAGCAGCTTTATCACCGGCGCGAACCTCAATGTAACCGGCGGCATGCTGATGGGATAGGCCCGGTTCCATTTAAGCGGATTGTAATTTCTGCGCCCCGAACCGGCGGTGATTGCGGCCTCTAGGAAAAGTACGCCGTGATTTCCTGCGCGAACGCTTCGAGCAGGCCAAGGTCCCAAACAAGCTGCAATATTGTATAGCGGTTGCGTATCTCTTTTCCATACAGGAGCGCGTTGTAAGTAAGCGGTGCTTCAATGCCCGCCTGTAATGGATTGAACGGGGCCTGAAGTTCGTTCAATATTGTTACAATGGTTTCAGAAGCGGGCAATTTTTGCTGTACGACATCCAAAATGCGATCCCAGTTTTCTTCTATGACCCGGATGCGCTTCGCGTGGCGTTCTTTGCTGTTTTTGCCCTCTCTCTTTTCATATTCCATGATTTCAGAGGCGGCGCTCCCAAACGCGTTGGCAATCCGCGTTTCCCAGAGCGTTTCGTCAAATGTTTGCCCAAAGCGGCGCGCGGCTTCAAAATCCGGCTGCCCCATTCCGCCAAGAAGCTCATAGATCCTGCAGACGGCGACTGTCGCGATGCCCACCTTGGTGCCGTGGAAGATAGGCTCCCGGCCTTCCTGCTGGAATTTCATCTCCCAATAGTGGGACAAATGGTGCTCGCTACCCGAAGCAGGCCGCGAATTGCCCACAAAGCTCATGGCGATACCGGAGAGGACAAGCCCTTCCATAATATCGCCCACCACTTCGGGATCGCGCGCGGCAATTTTCCCCGCATTCTGTGTGACCTTTTTTACCGCCTTACCTACCATCTCCACAATGACGGGGCAATAATATTCCCCGGTGATGATATGGGAAAGCAGCCAGTCGGTGTTGCAGGTATATTTGCCCAGCATATCGCCAAGACCCGCGGCGATCATTTCCATGGGGGCTTTAGAAAGCACGTCGGTATCCGCCACGATCAGGCGGGGTACCTGCGCCAAGTATGTCGCCTTGACGCCGCCTACCGTCATGGCAGCCACATTGGAGGCAAACCCGTCCATGGAGGGCGCTGTCGCCACAATGTAATACGGCAGTTTGAGCTTATAGCTTGCCATACGGCAGATATCGTTGAGCGTGCCCGCGCCAACCGCAATGATCACGTCGCACCCGGGATCGATCTCTATGATGAGCCTTCCGGTCGCCTGCTCGTCCGCGGATAGATGCTTCTCATGATAACTATACTGTAAATAAGGGATTTCGTGACGGTCGAGCTCATAGAGCACCGTCTTGCCCGCAGCCTGAAACGTATTCCGGTCCGTCACGATAAACGGCTTTTGATAGCCGTGCTGTTTGATGTAGCCGGGAAGCAATGTAAGCGCTCCCCTTCCAATCTCTACCGCCTCGATATCGGCCCGGTGCGTTCTCCCGCAGGAGCAGGAAAATGTTTGATTCAGATAATCCTGAATTTGAAAGGATGCGGCGTCGATCTGCATGTTCGTTTCTGTTCCTCTCTGAATTGATACGGCAGCGGCCAATTGCACTGCAGCGCAACCGGCGCGCAAGGCGGCAGGCCTCCCCTATTCTAACATAAAAACGGAGAGTAGAGCATCCAATCCGGCGCCGCTCCAGCCCTCCGTTTTTTCTGTATAAATCGTTCGGACGTCGATATACAATAAATCGACATACTTTTTTAAAAATTCGAGAGATTTCGTGTGTTTTCCGGCTTATTTCCCGCGGCCTTCGCGGCCTTGATCCAGTGCCAGTTCCCTGTGGATTTCTCTTAATATTTCCCGGGAAATTTTAAGAATTTTCCGGTCATATGTCATCATGCCGTTAAGTTCATCCTCCACATCGCTCACCTGTGTGTAGACGGAAGCGCTCAATCCTTTGGGGATTGTCGGCGCCACTTCCCGCCGGATTAAGTTCCGGTACCCTGTTTCGAACGCCTCCGGCGTATCATAGAGCCGGTAACCGTATACCCCGTCGCTGAACCGGTGCCCCGGAAGCCCTAAGCTGTAACCGCCAAATTCGGACAATATGAGCGCGCGCTTCTCCCTCTTCGGGATACGTACCTTCTTATAGTAAACATGCAGGCTTTTGACATCCCCGCCGCCCTGATCGTGCCAGCCGCTTGCATGGTCAATGACGCGGGTAGCGTCCAAGGCCCTTAGTCTTTCCGCAGTCTTGGTTGCGTCAAACTGCCCCCAGCCCTCATTAAACGGCGTCCACAAATACAGGCTGACGGCATTGTAGAGGTGGCGGACGGTCTCCTCCATGTCCTCCACGAACTGCTCGCGCCCCTCTTCCGTTGTTCTGCCAAACAGATTGTAGCGTCTGTCGCTCAGGTGAATGCCTACAAAAGGCAGCGCCTGCGTGACGACGGGTTTGTACGGGCCGCCGCCGCTGACCATATCCTGCCACACGATCATCCCCAGCCGGTCGCAGTGGTAATACCAGCGCAGCGGTTCGATTTTGATGTGCTTGCGCAGCATATTGAACCCGGCTTCCTTCATGGTGCGGATATCGTAGATAAGCGCCTCGTCGCAAGGCGGGGTGTAGAGCCCGTCGCTCCAATACCCCTGATCGAGCAGGCCGTTCTGGTAATACGGCCGGTTGTTGAGCGTCAGGCGCATAATGCCCTTTTCATCGGGCGCGGTTCCAAATTTCCGCATGCCGAAGTAGCTTTCCACCCGGTCCTCCGGCGTTTCCACCACAAGATCATAAAGGAACGGGTCCTCGGGGCTCCATGCGCGAAACCCTTCGAGCGGGATGCGGGCTATGCCGGAAGCATTCAGTTGGACCGCTGCAACTACGGTTTCTTCGCACAGCACGCTAACGGTACCCGAAGCCGCCCCTTCCCGCAGGAAGACCTTTACGACAACCGCCGCTTCATCAAACAGCGGCGTGATGATCAGCCGCTCGATACTATGTTCCGGGACGCTTTCCATCCAGACCGTCTGCCAGATGCCGCTTTGCGCGGTATACCACATGCCGCCCCGCTTTAAGCATTGCTTGCCATACGCGTGCCTGGGGCTCATATTGCTTGCATCCCGTACTTTGACGGTGAGGGCGTACGCGCCTTCTCTTTGCATGAGGCCGGTCACGTCAAGGCTGAAGGGGAGGTATCCTCCTTCATGGCCGCCCGCCGAAGTTCCATTGATGAACACTTCGCAGCATTGATCCACCGCGCCAAAGTGCAAGAGCAGGCGTTCCCTCATAAAGCCTTGCGGCAACGCGACCCTTCGGCGGTACCACAGCGTTTCATCCGGCAAAAGCTGCCTGCTCACGCCTGAAAGCGCGCTCTCCGGCGAGAAGGGCACAAGAATTCCGCCGTCGTATGTTTCCGGCTCCTGTTCCCCTTTTGTAATGGCATACTCCCACATCCCGTTGAGGTTCAAATAGCTCTCCCGCTTCATCTGCGGCCGGGGATATTCCTGCAGCACATGGTTGGGGTCAAGCGCTTCTCCCCAGACGGTATAAAGCGTATGCGTGCGGGCTGCCGCCTGCTTCTTTTCCCTGCGCCTTAATGAAAGGACCGGAACAAACACCAGCAGCAGCAACATAGCGGCGGCCAGGAAAATGCCAGGCGTTGGGACCTGTTTGACAATCCCCAGGTCCACATACGTGCGCCCGCTGCCGCGAATGACCGCCGCCCCGATATACGGGCCCGTAACCATGGGCAGAAGCACCGCAAACAGCATGCGGATGCCCTGAAAGTGCCCCGCCTTATCCTGAGGCGTATAATCGCGCACCAGCGCGTTGATGGTGGCGAGCAGCAGCATATTGCCGCCGATCATCACAATGCCCGCCGCGGCGACAAACGCCGCCTCCACCGCCGCATACATCAAAAGAAGGCCGATCAATTCCAGCGCGATGGCGATGAATATAAATTTGAGCTTGCCCATTTTGTCAATCAGCCGCCCGCACACCACGCTCATTATAGAGGCGGCAATCAGCACCACGCCCAACAGCAGCGCGTAATTTTGAATGTTGAGGGATTTCTGGATGTAGATGAGCAGGTACGGCATAAAAGTCTGGGTGGCCGCTCCCGCAACGCCAAGCCCGCAAAGCGAAAGATAAAGGGAAGGATTTCCGCGCACCACCCCAACGCGGAACCCGTATATGATATTGGAAATGTACCCCGTCGTGCTTTTAGAAAGAGATGGCGCGTCTTTCAACAGAAACAGCCCGCATAAGCCGCCAAGCGCCACAACGCCGCCGACAATATTGAAAAACGTCGGCCAATCCCCGCGCTGGGTAAGGCCGTCCAATCCCGCGAATACGATCAGCATCGCAATGAGCGGGAGGCTCGATAGGACCCCCTCCACCCTGCCGCGGTTTTTCGTATTTGTCACATCCGTGACCCAGGCGTTAAACGCAGCGTCGTTTGCGCTCGATCCAAAGAACGTCATCACGCAGTCCATCAATATAACCAATGTGGCCGCCACCTGCACGGCGGCGATACCGGGGAACAGCGCTTTGGCGCTTTCCACTGAGATTGCGCCAAACGCCATAGTGGAAAGGCCCCACAATACATAGCCCGCCACGATAAACGCTTTCCGCCTGCCCAGTTTATCCGTAAGCGCACCCACAAGCAGCGTGGTGATGGTGGCGGTCAGCGCGCTCATGGCGACCATGTTGGCAATGACGCCCGGGTCGCCCGATATGGTATTGAACACGAATACGTTCAGGTACATGTTTTCCACTGTCCAGGCCAGCTGTCCGAACAGCCCGAACATCAGCAGCGCAAGCCATATTCTGGTTCCCAATTTCCGCTTCATACGCCCATCCTTCCTGCAAATGAATCCGCGCATATAAGAAAGGCTCCTTTGAAAGGAGCTTCAGACCATCAACTTACCTGTCTTCAGGGGCTTTACCCGAACCCTCACCCAAGGGATACATCCCTTGGAATCCCTTACATTGAAAACGACCTATTGTTCATGGTGTTTCCGAAATGGGTCTTAGCACCATAGCTATAATAACCATTCATCACTGATCATTGGGGTTACCGGAAGCCAGATGTTTCGCGTACACCAGCGCCAGTTCCATGCGGATTCGTTCAAAATACTGCTCCAATATCTGATCCTTGATAAACTCCTTGACCTGCTTTTCATTGCTCAGATCGTGGATGATCCGCTTCCCGTATGTGGAGATCGTCATGACGGCAAATATATACTCCTTATTATGTTTGCCGCAGACGACTTTAGCGCAAATGATGCTTCCGATGTTATTGTGTTCGGCGTCTTTCTTGTTGAAGAGATATTCCGACTTTTTGTTGGCCTCTATTTTATCGGCATGAAACACAAAATTCTGTCTGCCGCTGGAGACCTGATAAATGGCGGACTGCTCGTTGTTGATGAGCGCAGTCAACGCCGGGTCTTCCATCCCATTGCTGTCCGCCCAGGTCCATATCTTATTGTCGCAGACACAATACGCCAGGTTTGCGCTGACCTGGTTTCTCCGGACGCTCAACGAATCCGCGAAAAAGACGGATACTTCATCCAATATATTGTTGATGCTCTCGATCGGATCATGAATTCCGGATAGCGCATACCGGCTGATCGACTTTTTGTTTTCCTCTATGAACCGGATATATGTCTTGCTTCTTCTGTTGCAGAGCGTGCTTAAAGAATCCGCGACCTTTTTCATCGCATTGTAATTTTCCAATAGTGCGTGATAATCAACATTGTTGCTTTTGATGAAATGAAGGATTTGGAACAGGATGGCCAATAAAACGACAAGAACCGTCAAAACAATTCCAAATGGGGTCAAACGCGTCTGATTCTCCGTCCTGACCACTAAAAACAGGGCCTCACCCAACCAGTTCAGGCAAAGAGAGAACCAAACGGTAGGCAAAAAAGTGAATATCAAATGCAGGATACGAAATCTCTTTGACAAGCTGATATATCCTTTGAGTTTATTTTATTTCACCACTTTTTTTAACTTGTCAAATTTGATGGCCTTTTTGGTGGAAGGGGTACTTTTTGAAGCTTTTTCCAGCGAAGACAACTGGCTGAATGTTATCGCGCTGGAAATACTTTTTGTAACTTTCTCCATAAATTGTACCACTTTCTTGAACATTTTCCACATCCCAATTATATGCTATAAAAATTCTATCGTCAATAACAGGGAAATATGCGTTATTCTCCCTCATACTGATGCATATTACGGAAAATACCCCTGCGCTCCTCCCCCTCCTCTAATTTTGTTCTATCCGGAAAGGATTACTCACGCTTGTTCATAGGCGCGCTTGAGCGCGTCAAGGTCCAGTTTTTCCATCTGAAACATGGCCTTCATCGCATTGTGTACCTTCTTTGGGTCCGGATCTTTCATCATGTCATTAAACGCGGCGGGCACAATCTGCCAAGATACGCCGTATTTGTCCTTGAGCCAGCCGCAGGGCTGTATTTCGCCTTCTTTGGTCAACGCGTACCAAAGCCTGTCCACCTCCTGCTGGTCTTTACAGTTGACCATCAAAGAAAGCGCTTCCGTGAACGTAAACGCATGCTCCATGCCGCTATCGATCGCCATGAATTCCTGCCCATTTAACCGAAACGCCGTATGCCTGACCGTACCCTCCGGCATGCTTTCTCCTGCCCCGTAACGGTCCATATGGAGAACGGACGAATGTTCAAACAAGCCTGTGTAGAATAAGACGGCTTCCTCCGCTTTGCCCAACTGCGCGCCGGAATACATCAGAAACGGCGTGATCTTTTGGCTGCGCGCGCCCAGGTTTAGCTGCCAGGACAGGCCGTATTGATCCTGTACCCAAGCGAATTTTTGTGCAAACGGATATACGCCAAGCTCCATGAGCACAAAACCGCCCCGGGACAGCTCCCGGTAGAGCCGGTCCAGCTCCTCTTCCGTTTCGCAGTTGACGTAAAAGGAAATGGAAGGCGTAAAGGAAAACACAGGACCGCCGTTTAAGGCGATAAACTCCTGCCCGGAAAGCGTAAACTCAACCGTCAGCACGGAGCCTTCCGGCATACCGGAGACCGCGGCCCCCGCTTCTTCATACCGCGCAATATGCGAGACTTTGGAATGATCGAACAGCCCGCAATAAAAGGTTGCGGCTTCCTCCGCCTGATGGTCAAACCAGAGGTTCGGGATGATCTTCTGCATATGGGTTCCTCCTAAAAACGCTTGTACCATTAGGATACCACTTCGGGGGTCCCCGAAAACGCCTTTCTCATTTTGGTCTCATCAATTTGTTAACAATTTTTCTGTAAGAACAGATCAGCCGCATGCGCACATATGATGGTAGTAAATATTTTACAGGAGCGTGCAATGGATTGGCAGGAACGGATACGAAACCTCTGGGTGGAGCGCATGGTCTGGATCCGGCACTATATCATCAGCCTGATGATGGGACTAAGGGATCTGAGCTTTGTCGCGACCCGCACGCTCAGGAACGGTACGGAGTTTGGACGGGTATTTACGCGGATCTATGGCGCGCAGATCGGGGTGCGGTTTGAAAACATTTTGACCCAGCATACTCTCATTCTTTCGGAACTGGCTTCTACTGCAAAAATGGGAGGAGACGTCCTGGCGTTGGAGCCGGTCTGGACAGGAAACGCGGAAAGCTTTATCAGCCTGCTGCTGGAAATGAACCCAATCTGGACCTATGAACACTGGCAAAGCGATATTTATGCCCATTTCCGGATTGAAGTGGAGTTTGTCCACCAACTGAATCAAAACAAATTTGCCGAAGGTATCGAACAGTTTGACCGGGCGCATGAGAATGCCCGGCAAATCGCGCGGAAAATGGTGGAAGGCATTGCGCTTCAATTTGGCGAAACATTTGTTATTTAGCCAAAATTCTAAGAAAGCGCGCCCCTTTGTCTAAAATGCGGACAAACCCAATCGCCCTTTCCTGCGGGATGATCCCAGCCAAACGGTGGTTGCCAGATGCGCAAATGGGGTATATCATGGATAGGGCAATATATGACTGTTTTAGTTGGGATTCAGGTAGCATGCGCTTTGCGCTGTAAATATTGAACGACACAAAGGAGAGAGACATGAAATTTGACGCCTGGGATGGGTTCCGTACCGGGAACTATGCAAAAGAAATCGACGTACGGGATTTTATCCTGCAAAACTATACGCCGTATGAAGGGGACAGCGCGTTTTTAGCGGAGCCCACCGAACGAACGCGGCAGCTATGGGACAGGGTGCTTACGCTGTACCAGGTGGAACGCGCGCGCGGCGGCGTATACGATGTGGATGAAAAGACCATCTCCACCATCACCTCGCATGGGCCGGGGTATATCGCTCCTGAGCTGGAACAGATCGTAGGCCTGCAGACGGACGAGCCGTTAAAACGCGCCATCATGCCCTTTGGCGGCATCAACATGGTGATAAAAAGCGCGGAATACTATGGCAAGAAGGTGCCCGACGACATTGAATATACCTTCCGCCACATCCGCAAGACCCACAACGACGGCGTGTTTGACGTCTACACGCCGGACATGCGCCGCGCGCGCAAGGCGGGCGTCATCACCGGCCTGCCGGATGGCTACGGCCGCGGCCGCATCATTGGCGATTACCGCCGCGTGCCGCTCTATGGCGTGGACGCGCTCGTTGCCGACAAGAAAAACCAGATGCGCCTTCTTGAGCTTGACGTCATCACGGAGGACGCCATCCGCGCCCGCGAGGAAATCAACGACCAGATTGAAGCGCTGAATTCTTTAAAGGAAATGGCGGCAAAGTACGGGTTTGACATCGGCAGGCCCGCCATTACCGCCAAAGAAGCCGTGCAGTGGCTCTACTTTGCCTACCTTGGCGCAATCAAGGAGCAAAACGGCGCGGCCATGAGCATCGGGCGGATTTCCACGTTCCTGGATATCTATTTTGAGCAGGATTTACAGTCTGGAAGGCTGACGGAAGAGACCGCGCAGGAAATCATCGACCACTTTGTGATGAAGCTTCGCATGGTACGCTTTCTGCGCACGCCGGAATACGACGCGCTCTTCTCCGGCGACCCGGTCTGGGTAACGGAAGCATTAGGCGGCATGGGTATCGACGGGCGCACGATGGTTTCAAAGACCTCATTCCGTATGCTGCATACGCTTACCAATCTTGGCCCCGCGCCCGAGCCCAACCTGACGGTATTATGGTCTACAAACCTGCCGCAGGGTTTTAAGGATTACTGCGCACAGGTGTCTATCCGCACAAGCTCGCTCCAGTATGAAAACGACGACCTCATGCGGGAATACTGGGGGGATGATTACGGCATCGCGTGCTGCGTTTCCGCCATGCGCATCGGCAAACAGATGCAGTTTTTCGGCGCAAGGTGCAACCTCGCAAAAGCGCTTTTATACGCCATCAACGGCGGCAAGGATGAAATCACCGGCATGCAGGTGGCGCCCGCGTACGACGCGGTCAGCGGAGACGTACTGAACTACGATGAAGTCATGGCCCGCTTTGATATGCTCATGGACTGGCTCGCGAAGCTCTACATCAACACGCTCAACGCCATCCACTACATGCACGACAAATACTGCTATGAGGCGCTGGAGATGGCGCTGCACGACAAGGACATTCTGCGCACCATGGCCTGCGGCATCGCGGGCCTGAGCGTGGCGGCGGACTCACTTAGCGCCATCAAGTACGCGACCGTACGGCCCTTAAAGGACGAGCAGGGCATCATTACGGATTTCACGGTAGAAGGCGATTATCCGAAATTCGGCAACGACGACGACCGCGTGGATTCCATTGCGGAGAACCTGGTGAAGCTGTTTATGGAAAAGCTGGAAAAGCAGCAGACCTACCGCCGCGCCAAGCAGACGCTGAGCGTTTTGACCATCACCTCCAACGTAGTGTACGGAGAAAAGACGGGCAACACGCCTGACGGAAGAAAGAAGGGCGAGCCCTTCGCCCCCGGCGCAAATCCCATGCACGGGCGGGATACGTTAGGCGCGCTTGCCACCATGAACTCCATTGCGCGCCTGCCCTACAAGTACGCGCAGGATGGCATCTCCTATACGTTCTCCATCGTGCCGCGGGCATTGGGCAAGACGGAAGACGCGCGTGTGTGCAACCTCACCAGCATGCTGGACGGCTTTTTTGCCCAGCGCGGCCACCATATGAACGTAAACGTATTTGACCGCGAGCTGTTACTCGACGCCATGGAGCACCCGGAACAATACCCGCAGCTGACCATACGCGTATCCGGCTATGCCGTGAACTTTGTAAAGCTCACACGCAAGCAGCAGCTCGACGTCATCAACCGCACCATACACGAGCAGATGTAACATGAAAGAACTGGAACAGCATAACGCGCCAAACGCGCCAAATCAGGACGTTCCGATGACCGGACGCCTCCACTCCATTGAAACAATGGGCACGGTGGACGGGCCGGGCATCCGTGTTGTGCTGTTTTTCCAGGGCTGCCCGCTCCGGTGCCTCTATTGCCACAACCGCGATACGTGGACGGTTTCTGGCGGGCAGGAGCGCACGGTGGAGGAGCTGACACGGTTTATTCTAAGATACCGCTCCTACATCTGTGCTTCGGGCGGCGGCGTCACCGCCACAGGCGGCGAGCCGCTTTTGCAGCACCGGTTTTTAGCGGAGCTGTTCCGCTCATTGAAACAATATAACATTCATACAGCGCTCGATACCTCGGGCTATTGCGAGCTTGAGGAGGTCAAGCCGCTGCTTGCGGTTACCGACCTTGTGATACTGGATATCAAGGCAATGGATTTAAGCCAGCACAAGCGGCTGACCGGCGTACCCAATGAAAAGATTCTTGCGTTTGCGCGGCATCTTTCGGAACAGGGCATCCCCATGTGGATCCGCCATGTGCTCATCCCCGGCCTTACGGACAGTACGGATGAACTCCTTGCCCTGCGCGATCTCATCCTGCAGCTTCACAGCGTGGAGCGCGTGGAGCTTCTGCCCTACCATACGCTGGGCGTCTACAAATGGGAGCAGATGGGGTGCGATTATGCGCTTGCAGGCATTCCCCCGGCGACGCAGGAGGATATCCGAAAAGCGCGGAAGGTATTGGATTTGGATGCGCGTCTGATGCCGTGAATATGCGAGGCTGTGGTCGCCTGTTCTTGAGCCTGTTATAAGGACACTACAACGATACCATATGTTCACGTACAAGCTCAAAAAAATGTTTTGTATAGGACGGCAGATACCGTCCTTTTTCATAAAGCGCATACAACGTAATCTCAGTGTTTGGCGCCCCTGCGGAAAAGCATTTGAGCCGGTTGTCGGAATTGAGTTTTTTCACATATGTTTCGGGGGCAAAGGCGATTGCCGTACCGGCAGCCGCAAGATGTATCGGGATCTCCGTATTGAAGGTATACAAGAGAACATTTGGCGTAAAGCCCGCAGATTCTAAAAGCCGGGTCGATATACGCCCCGTAGTCTGGTCCGGGGGGTTTAGTGCAAAGGATTCGTTCCTGAGCAGCTTCAGATCGAACCAAGGATATCGGCACCCGGGCCGGGATTCGCCGCGGTCCGCAAGCGGATGCGCCTGGGACATAATCAATATGACCTCTTCCGTACCAAGATTCTCATGCATCAATGTGCTTTGCGGGCTGGTATCGCTGTAGATCACAATGTCTATTTCATCCCTTAATGACATCCAGTGCTTCTTTACAAGATGTGATTCTTCCATAACAATGACCTGTACATTGGGATATTTCTCATAGAACCTTGGAAGGACGTGCGGCATGATGCACGCGCTGCGCATTGGCGGCATTGCCAAAGAAAGTACGCCTTTCTCTTCCCCCAATAGTTCCCTGTGTTCTGTGTTCCAATCGCTTTGCAGGTGGGCAATCTGGGCTGCATAGGCAAGATAGCGGCTGCCGATATATGTAGGAACAAGCTCTTTGCCGATGCGGCTGAAGAGCTGCGCGCCAACCTGAGTTTCAACACTTTTTAAATATTTACTCAGCGCCGGCTGGGAGATAAAAAGCTCTTCGGCCGCTTTTGTGATGCTGCCGCATTTTTGTATTGTGAGTAAATAGTTGATTTCCTTGATATCCATCCGACGTACCCCGCACAAAGAACTTGCCGTTAAAGCCTCTCTACTGCCCTTAATTTAGCATAACTTTAGGTTATTGTAAACATAATATATATAATATTGTGATTATGAAATGTCGCTTGTATAATGAAGTATAAAAAATCATGGTTTGCAGCATATCCAGTCAAAGATTTCTTTATAGAATTCAGGATAGAATATTGTTGTTTCGGTAGCGGGGGAAATTACAGGAGGGCTAGGGTATGAAAAAACAAAACATATGGATATTGCTGCTCGTACCCGGCCTGGTGCTGATCGTGCTGTTCTTGATCGTGCCAATTCTCCGCGTAATATTTCCATCCTTTGTATCAGACGGGCAGTTATCGTTTTCTCTCTATACGGACTTCCTGACAGATAGCTTCTATCTTGGCATTTTGGCGCGCACCATACGCGTAGCGCTCATAACCTGCCTGATCTGCGTTGTGCTCGCGCTGCCGGTCTCCTACTATATATCCCGCATGAAAAGCGGCCGTAAGGGGCTTATGCTCGCTTTAGCAACCTTCCCGCTGTTGACCAACACCGTTGTGCGCGCCTTTGCGTGGATTGTCATACTTGGGCAGGAGGGGATCATCAATAAACTGCTCACGGGCATCGGAATTTTAGACGAGCCCCTGCGCATGCTTTTCACAGAGGGCGCAATTGTCGTAGGTTCCGTCTATCTGTTTTTACCCATCATGTTAACGTCGCTCGTAAGCGTTATGGAAAATATCGGCGAAGAGGTGCAGGAAGCCGCATTGAGCCTTGGAGCCAACCGCTTTGTTTCTTTTCTGCGCGTGGTGATCCCGCTGAGCATGCCGGGCATCATTGTAGGGAGCGTTCTGGTGTTTGCCGGCACGGCCTCGGCCTACAGCACGCCGCTGATGCTTGGCGGCAACCGCAACATGATGATGTCAACGCTTGTTTACCAGCAGGCGATGCTGCTTAACAACTGGGATGCGGCTTCGGTAATCTCGGCGCTGATGATTGTCATCTCCTATGTTGTGGTCGGCGTTTTAAACGGCATCTCCGCCAAAATCAACAGAACGGAGGCGGCGAAATGAAAAAGAGTAAATTTCTGCTTTGTGTGACGGCGCTTGTTTACTTTTTTATATTTGCGCCTCTCGTAATGATTGCGCTCACCTCCTTTACAACCGAAAGCTACATCAGCTTTCCGCCGGTTGGCTTCAGCCTGAAATGGTATTGGAAGGTCTTTGAAACCAAAAGCTTCATGGATTCCTTTCAGCTTAGCATTGTTGTTTCAACAGCGGCAACCGTACTTGCCCTGCTTGTTGGCATTCCCGGTGCGTATGCGCTAAGCCGCTATCACTTCCGCGGCAAGCAGTTTATCAAAGATTTGTTCTTCTCGCCCAATATGGTACCCCAGGTGGTCGTCGGCTTCTCCTTGTTTGTATTTATCATTGTGGCTTTACGGCTCAACGTACGCATCGCGCTGCTGGTTGGCCTTGCGGTCTCAGTGGTTACCTATGCTTTTCGCATTGTGGGCGCGAGCATAGACAGCCTTGATTTCGCCATAGAAGAGGCGGGGATGAGCCTTGGCGCAACAAGAGCGGCAGTGTTTTTCAAAATTGTTTTGCCGAATATCAGTTCAGGAATCGTTTCAGCTTTTTTGCTGGCATTCATCAACGCGTTCAACAATGTCCCTCTTACCATTTTTCTATCCGGGCCGGGTGTGGTCACGCTGCCCGTCGCCATGATGAATTACATTGAGTACAACTATGACCCCACGGTTTCGGCGCTTTCGGTCCTTATGATGCTGATGTCGGTGCTGATTATGGTGGTCAGTGAGAAGCTTGTGCGCGCGGGAAGCCGGATAGGGTAGAAAGGAAGATCAGATGGCATATATCGAATTGCGGAATATTGATGTTTCATACGACGGCCACAAGAAGATATTGGACAAGCTGTCTCTGGACATTGAGGAAGGCCAGCTTGTATCGTTGCTTGGTCCTTCCGGCTGCGGCAAAACAACAACGCTTCGCGTCCTGGGCGGGTTCATACAGCCTGGCGCAGGCAATGTGTTTGTCAACGGAAAGGAATATACCAATACGCCCATTCACAAACGCAATTTCGGCATTGTTTTTCAGAGTTACGCGCTGTTCCCGCATATGACGGTTGCCGATAATATTGCGTTTGGCCTCAAAATGCGCCATATCCCGAAAAGTGAGATGGGAAAAAAGGTTCAGGCCATTTTACAGACAGTGGACCTTTCAGAATTCGGCAAACGCTATCCGCGTGAGCTTTCCGGCGGTCAGCGCCAGCGCGTCGCCCTCGCAAGGGCGCTTGTGGTAGGCCCGGAGCTGCTTTTGCTGGACGAACCGCTTTCTAACCTCGATGCAAAGCTACGGCTGAAAATGCGCGTTGAAATTCGGGAACTGCAGGAGAAAATGGGCATTACCTCGGTTTTTGTGACGCATGACCAGGAAGAGTGTTTTTCCATATCCGATAAAGTGGCCGTCATGAACGATGGCGTCATAGAGCAGTATGACAGCCCGGAAACCATATACGCCCGGCCGAGGACAGAATTCGTAGCGCGGT